>NZ_JBIWAK010000004.1:0-848190 GCF_044759995.1 Streptomyces sp. NPDC098781 | reverse complement strand
GGCTGGACTGGTACAACTACCACCGACCCCACACCGGCATCAGCGGCCACACACCAGCCACCCGCGTCACCAACCTGTCCGAACAGCACACCTAGGTGGGCTTGAGCCCCCGGAGGGTCAGGTGCAGCAGCCGGTCCGCCAGTTCCGGGTCCGCCGGTGTCTCCTCCGCCGCCAGCGCGATCGCGTGGGTGAGTTGGAGCAGGTCGCCGATCGCCACGTCCGCGCGGACCGTGCCCGCTTCCTGGGCCCGTGACAGCAGTGCGCCGCCCGCCTGTCGGATCGGGTCGCTGCACCGGGCCAGGGCGGAGGTCCGGTCGTCGGAGACGGACATCAGGGCGTGCGCCAGGCCCCGGTACTCCCCGGCGTGCGTGACCATCTCGCGCAGCCAGGTCACCAGGGCCGTGCAGGGCTCGGGGGAGCGCAGAAGTTCGCGTGAGCGGGCCAGCAGGTCCCCGGCCGCCTCCTCGAAGACCGCGCTCAACAACGCGTCCCGGTTGGGAAAGTGGCGGTAGAGGGTGCCGATGCCCACGCCCGCCCTACGGGCCACGTCCTCCAGGGAGGCGTCCGTGCCGTGCTCGGCGAAGGCGGCGCGGGCCTCGGTGAGCAGACGCTCGTGATTGCGGCGGGCGTCGGCGCGCATGGCACGGCCGGCACCCGGTGAGGTGCCCGTGTCGGTCCCGCTCGTCATGGGGTCCTCCCTGGGATACGCCCTTCCAGGATGAAGCAAAGCGCCCGCCGGACCACTCGGGGTCCGGCGGGCGCCGATGTGCTGCTCCGGATCAGTCCTTGATCTCGCAGATCGCGGCCCCGGAGGTGAGCGAGGCGCCGACCTCGGCGGACAGGCCCTTGACGGTGCCGGCCTTGTGCGCGTTGAGCGGCTGTTCCATCTTCATCGCTTCGAGTACGACGACCAGGTCGCCTTCCTTGACTTCCTGGCCCTCCTCGACGGCCACCTTGACGATGGTGCCCTGCATCGGGGAGGCGAGGGTGTCGCCGGAGGCGGCCGGGCCGGACTTCTTCGCGGCGCGGCGCTTGGGCTTGGCACCGGCGGCGAGACCGGTGCGGGCCAGCGTCATGCCGAGCGAGGCCGGGAGGGAGACCTCCAGGCGCTTGCCGCCGACCTCGACGACGACGGTCTCACGGCCGGTCTCCTCCTCCGCCTCGGTGTCGGCGGGGGCGGCGAAGGGCTTGATCTCGTTGACGAACTCGGTCTCGATCCAGCGGGTGTGGACCGTGAACGGGTCGGTGGAGCCGGTCAGTTCCGGCGCGAAGGCCGGGTCCTTCACGACCGCGCGGTGGAACGGGATGGCGGTGGCCATGCCCTCGACCTGGAACTCCTCCAGGGCCCGCGAGGCCCGCTGCAACGCCTGCTCACGGGTGGCACCGGTGACGATCAGCTTGGCCAGCAGCGAGTCCCACGCCGGGCCGATCACGCTGCCCGACTCCACGCCACCGTCCAGCCGCACACCCGGTCCCGACGGCGGGGCGAACAGGGTCACCGTGCCGGGGGCGGGGAGGAAGTTGCGGCCCGGGTCCTCGCCGTTGATGCGGAACTCGAAGGAGTGGCCGCGCAGCGGCGGGTCGTCGTAGCCGAGCGCCTCGCCGTCGGCGATGCGGAACATCTCGCGGACCAGGTCGATACCGGTGACCTCCTCGGTGACCGGGTGCTCGACCTGGAGACGGGTGTTGACCTCCAGGAAGGAGATCGTGCCGTCCAGGCCGACCAGGAACTCCACCGTGCCCGCCCCGACGTAGCCGGCCTCCTTCAGGATGGCCTTGGACGCGGAGTACAGCTCGGCGACCTGCGCCTCGGACAGGAACGGCGCGGGCGCCTCCTCCACCAGCTTCTGGTGCCGGCGCTGGAGCGAGCAGTCACGGGTGGAGACGACCACGACGTTGCCGTGGGTGTCGGCGAGGCACTGGGTCTCGACGTGACGGGGCTTGTCGAGGTAGCGCTCGACGAAGCACTCCCCGCGGCCGAACGCGGCGACCGCCTCGCGGACGGCCGAGTCGTAGAGCTCGGGGACCTCTTCGAGGGTGCGGGCGACCTTCAGGCCGCGTCCGCCACCGCCGAAGGCGGCCTTGATCGCGATCGGCAGGCCGTTCTGCTCGGCGAACGCCACGACCTCGTCGGCGCCGGAGACCGGGTCGGGCGTGCCGGCGACCAGCGGGGCGCCGGCCCGCTGGGCGATGTGGCGGGCGGCGACCTTGTCGCCGAGGTCGCGGATGGCCTGCGGCGGCGGGCCGATCCAGATCAGGCCCGCGTCCAGCACGGCCTGGGCGAAGTCGGCGTTCTCCGACAGGAAGCCGTAGCCGGGGTGGATCGCGTCCGCGCCGGACTCGCGTGCGGCCTTGAGGACCTTGTCGATGTCCAGGTAACTGGTGGCCGGGGTGTCACCGCCCAGGGCGAACGCCTCATCCGCGGCGCGGACATGCAGAGCGTCGCGGTCCGGGTCCGCGTAGACGGCCACGCTCGCGATCCCGGCGTCCCGGCAGGCCCGGGCCACGCGGACAGCGATTTCGCCACGGTTGGCGATGAGCACCTTGCGCACGATTGAGGCTCCCTCCTTGAAACAAGCCGAGTTTAGGGACTGCCGACACGACACTTCGACCCGTCCCCAGTGGTGAGCTTGCCCACACGGAGCGTGATTCCAGGCTCGCCCGACCCGCGAAATCCCTTGTCGCGCCACGGTGCGCAGGTCTCTCCCGCAAAACCCTAGCTCTCCCCTGTGGTCAAGGTCTCTGTCATCACGTGCTGCGGGCCACCCTGTTTCTTTGTGGAATCCCTACGAATGGCCCAATGCATCTTTGCCATCTCCCGAACCCTTGTCCCGGGGTTTACCCGTTAGTAGCGTTCGCGATGTCTCGAACGTACTTGGGGTAACCGTCGTCGTGCTCGGATAGGGCTAGGACGGCGCTCGAACAGCTCGGAAGTGGGTGGGGACCGGTGGTGCGCAGGCCGGTGGCATGGGTCGTGGCGGTCGTGCTCCTCGTCGAGGCGCTCGGTGTCGCGGGGCTGAACTGGTTCCTGGGGGTCGTCGTCGACCGCCAGGACATGTCCCTGGCGGGCATGGATCCTGACGTGATGTCGATGTCCTCGAAGATCGGCGGCGTGGTCTTCGGCGCCTATTTCGCGCTGTGCGGCCTGGTCGCGCTGCTCGTGGCCCTGCGCGACCGCGCGCCGGCCGGCCTGGGCCGCATCCTGCTGATCAGCGCGGCCGTGGTGCACGCCCTGCTGGGCGCGTTCGCCTGGGGGCTGGTGGGCTGGACGGCCTTCCTGTTCATGATGGTCGTCCTGGGCCTGATCGTGCTGCTGCTCATGACGTACGACGCCCAGGCCGCGCCCGAGGGGCCCGTCGACGCGGCTCCCGACGGGGGCAAGGGCGGCGACTCACCGGCCCAGGGCTCCCCGGTCAGCCCTCCGCCGGCGCCCACAACTCCGTGATGCCGACGCCCAGTTGCCCCAGCAGCCGCCGCACCAGGGGCAGGCTGATGCCGATCACGTTGCCGTGGTCGCCGTCGATGCCGTCGATGAACGGGGCTGAGCGGCCGTCGAGGGTGAACGCCCCGGCGACGTAGAGGGGTTCGCCGGAGGCGACGTACGCCGCGATCTCCTCGTCGGTCGGCTCGCCGAAGCGGACGACGGTGGAGGCGGTGGCCGAGGTGTACCGGCCGGTGCTGGTGTCGTAGACGCAGTGGCCGGTCTGGAGGGTGCCCGCCCGGCCGCGCATCGACTTCCAGCGGGCCGTGGCCTCCTCGGCGTCGGCCGGCTTGCCCAGGGCCCGGCCGTCCAGGTCGAGGACCGAGTCGCAGCCGATCACCAGGGCGCCCATGACCTCGGGCCGCGCCGCCACGACGGAGGCCTTCGCCTCCGCGAGGGCCAGCGCCAGTTCGGCGGGGGTGGGCGCGCTGACGGCGTCCTCGTCGACGCCGCTCACGATGACCTCGGGGGCCAGCCCCGCCTGGCGGAGCAGATTGAGGCGGGCGGGGGACTGGGAGGCGAGGACGAGCCGGCGGCGGGGCTGATCAGTCATGCGGTCAGCGTATCGGCGCTCCCGGCCGGGCTCACCTCAGCCCGAGCACGATCATCGTCAGCACCATGGCCAGCGCCATGAGAACGCCCAGCCGCCGCAACATCTCCTGCGTGTCACGCAGTTCCTCGGGCGGTTCGTTCTCGGGGTCGGACCACAGCATGCCTTCCATCGTCGGGCGGGGATTCTCGGCTGCGCCTGAGTACGCGTACTCAACTTCCCTCCAAACGGTGCTACGGTTCCATTAGTTAAAGGGATTCTGGTTCCGTTTGGAGGATGTGCCGTGTTCACCACTTCCTGGACCGCGTCACCGCAGGCGCCGAGCGAGGGCTTCACGCCCAACTGGTCCCGCGAGGGCTTCTGGCGTCAGTCGGTACGGCAGGTCGTACGGCTGTCGGCGGGTGGCGGACGGGTGCGGGTACGGCTCTCCAACGCGTACGGCACCTCACCGGTCCGGGTCGCCGGCGCGAGCGTCGGGCATACGGCGGTCGGGGCGGGCGTACGGCCGGGGTCGCTCACACCGCTGACCTTCGGCGGCGGTGCGCAGATCGGGATACCCGCGCGGGGGGAGGTCGTCAGCGATGACGTCCCGCTCGCCGTCGCCGCCGGGGAGTCGGTGACCGTCACCCTCCACTTCGGCGCCCCGACCGGCCCCGCGACCTTCCACGCCCAGGCCTTCACGGCCGGCTACCGCGGCGAGGGCGACCTGACCGCGCGGGCCGACGGTGCGGGCTTCGACGCCGGAACCGAGTCCTGGTACTTCCTGTCGGCGGTGGAGACCGACGCCGGCCGCACGGACGGTGTGGCGCTCTTCGGCGACTCGGTCACGGACGGGTTCGGCTCCACGGTGGGCGCGGACCGGCGGTGGTCGGACGCGCTGGCCGCGCGCACGGGGCGGCCCGTGCTCAACGCGGGGATCGGCGGGAACCTGCTGCTCAACGACTCCGCGTGGTACGGCGAGAAGGGCCTGCACCGGCTGCGCCGGGACGTCCTCGGCCACCTCGGCCTCGACACCCTCGTGGTCCTGCTCGGCCTCAACGACATCGGCTTCAGCGAGACGGACGAACAGCCCACGTACAAGCCGGCGCCGGTGGTGGAGGCGGCGGAACTCGTCGCCGGGCACCGGGAGCTGATCCGGCAGGGCAGGGCGGCGGGGCTGCGGGTGATCGGCGCGACCCTGCTGCCGTTCGCCGGGTCGGACCACTGGGGCGAGCACGCGGCCAAGGCGGCTCACGAGCTGAACGAGTGGATCCGGTCCGCGGGCGAGTACGACGCCGTGGCGGACCTGAACCGGGCGCTCGCCGACCCGGCGGACCCGGACCGGCTCAGGCCGTCGTACGACTTCGGCGACCACCTGCACCCGAACGATCTCGGGTACGAGGTGATGGCCGAAGTCGTGTCAGCGACTCTCTAGCCGGGCCAGTACGTACGCGCCCACGTCGTCGGCCCGGGCTGCGGCACCCGCCGGGACGCGATGCGGGCCGGGTCCGCCCAGGAGTCGAGGGGTTCCGGCGCGCCGGACGGCGTGGCTGCCGCCGCCGCGGCGCGGGCGCGGACCACCGCCAGTGCGGCGGCCAGCTCCTCCGGTGTCGGGTTGCCCCGTAGGACCTTGATGTTCATGACGGGCTCCCAGCGGGCCTAGAGGGGGATGTTGCCGTGCTTCTTCGGAGGCAGGGATTCCCGCTTGGTACGCAGCTGACGCAGACCGCGCACGACATGGCGGCGGGTCTCGGACGGCATGATCACCGCGTCGATGTAGCCGCGCTCGGCCGCGACATAGGGGTTGAGGAGGGCGTCCTCGTACTCCTGGATCAGCCGCGCCCGCACCGCCTCGACGTCCTCGCCGCTCGCCTCGGCCTCGGCGATGGTGCGCCGGTGCAGGATGTTGACCGCGCCCTGGGCGCCCATGACGGCGATCTGGGCGGTCGGCCAGGCGAGGTTGAGGTCGGCGCCGAGGTGCTTGGAGCCCATGACGTCGTAGGCGCCGCCGAAGGCCTTGCGCGTGATGACCGTGATCAGCGGGACCGTCGCCTCGGCGTAGGCGTAGATCAGCTTGGCGCCGCGGCGGATGATGCCGTCGTGCTCCTGGTCCACGCCGGGCAGGAAGCCGGGGACGTCCACGAAGGTGATGACCGGGACGTTGAACGCGTCGCAGGTGCGCACGAACCGGGCCGCCTTCTCGGAGGCCGTGATGTCGAGGCAGCCGGCGAACTGCATCGGCTGGTTGGCGACGATGCCGACCGGGCGGCCCTCGACCCGCCCGAACCCGGTGACGATGTTCGGCGCGAACATCGGCTGCGTCTCGAAGAACTCGGCGTCGTCCAGGATGTGTTCGATCACCGCGTGCATGTCGTACGGCTGGTTGGCGCTGTCCGGCACCATCGTGTCCAGCTCGCGGTCCTCGTCGGTGAGGGCGAGGTCCGCCTCCTCCGGGAACGCCGGGGGCTCGCTGAGGTTGTTGGACGGCAGGTACGACAGCAGCTGCTTGACGTACTCGATGGCGTCCTTCTCGTCGCCGGCCATGTGGTGCGCCACGCCCGAGGTGGAGTTGTGGGTGCGGGCGCCGCCGAGCTCCTCGAAGCCGACGTCCTCGCCGGTGACCGTCTTGATGACGTCGGGGCCGGTGATGAACATGTGCGAGGTCTGGTCGACCATGACCGTGAAGTCGGTGATCGCCGGGGAGTAGACCGCGCCGCCCGCGCACGGGCCGACGACCAGGCTGATCTGCGGGATGACGCCCGAGGCGTGGGTGTTGCGGCGGAAGATCTCGCCGTACGCGCCCAGCGAGGCCACACCCTCCTGGATACGGGCGCCGCCGGAGTCGTTGATGCCGATGACCGGGCAGCCCGTCTTCAGCGCGAAGTCCATCACCTTGACGATCTTCTGGCCGTAGACCTCGCCCAGCGCACCGCCGAAGACGGTGAAGTCCTGCGAGAACACGGCGACCGGACGGCCGTCCACGGTGCCGTACCCGGTGACGACACCGTCGCCGTACGGACGGTTATTCTCCAGCCCGAAGTTGGTGGAGCGGTGCCGGGCGAACTCGTCGAGCTCGACGAACGACCCCTCGTCCAGGAGCAGCTCGATCCGCTCACGGGCCGTCAACTTGCCCTTGGCGTGCTGCTTTTCGACGGCGCGTGCGGAGCCGGCGTGCGTCGCTTCCTCAATGCGGCGCTGGAGATCCGCGAGCTTGCCCGCGGTCGTGTGGATGTCGATCCCAGGGGTCTGAGGGATCTCGTGACGCTCTTCCGGCTCGGACATCGGGATGGCGCTCCCTGCCTGCTCAAAAGGGGGGACGGTTACTCATCCGTAGACTAGTGGGGGCCCCACCGATCGGCAGTGCGGTGTTTACCACACCTAGGGTGGCTTGCATGACGCCGCGAGATGCATCAGACGACAGTCGCTGGTCCGACCTGGAGCGGCCGCCGCTCAACGCCGCCGCGCTGCGCCGTGGACTGCTGCGCGAGGGCGGGCTGTGGCGCGCGGTGGACATCGTGCAGCAGACCGGCTCCACCAACACCGACCTCGTGGACCTGGCCACCGCGGGCAAGGCCGCCGAGGGCTCGGTCCTGGTCGCCGAGGAGCAGACCGCCGGCCGGGGACGGCTGGACCGGAACTGGACGGCACCGCCCCGCTCGGGGCTGTTCTTCTCCGTGCTGCTCAACCCGGCCGAGGTGCCGCTGCCCCGCTGGGGCTGGCTGCCGCTGCTCACCGGCGTCGCGGTGGCGACGGGGCTGTCGAGGGCCGCGGGCGTCGACACGGCACTCAAGTGGCCGAACGACCTCCTGGTGACCGTCGGCGGCGAGGAACGCAAGGCCGGCGGCATCCTCGCCGAGCGCGCCGGGGACGCCGGCGTGGTCATCGGCGTCGGCATCAACGTCACGCTGCGCGCGGACGAGCTGCCCGTGCCCCAGGCGGGCTCGCTGGCGCTGGCCGGGGCGGTGAGCACGGACCGGGACCCGTTGCTGCGGGGCATCCTGCGGTCCCTGGAGGACTGGTACGGGCGCTGGCGGGCCGCCGCCGGGGACCCGTTGGTCAGCGAGCTCCAGGAGACCTACGCGGCGGGTTGCGCGACGCTGGGCAGAGTCGTGCGGGCCGAGCTGCCGGGCGACCGGTCGATCACCGGCGAGGCCGTCGCGATCGACGGGGACGGACGGCTGGTGCTGGCGACGGAGGAGGGTGTGCAGGAGCCGGTGGGAGCCGGGGACATCGTGCACCTGCGGCCGGCCTGACGCACAGCGGCCCGGCGGACGGGCCACGGCGACACCGAAGACGCACCGGCTACGGCAGGCGACGTCGGCGTTCTCTTACGGAGTGAGCTGGCGCACACCTGCCGTAAAGTGAAGGCCGGTCGATTACTGACCGCGGCAGATCGGAAGGGCAGCAGGCGTGACCGTCGACGACACGGGCTCCGGCGCGGGCGCGGACGGCCGGGTGGACCCTCCCCCAGTCTCGAATGCGCTCGACCGGGGGGACCCCCAGCCCGCCGACCCCGGCGGGGATCCGCTCGCGCTGCGTCTGGAACAGCTCATCCTCGGCGCCGAACGGCGCTACACCCCGTTTCAGGCCGCGCGCAGCGCCGGTGTCTCCATGGAGCTGGCGTCCCGGTTCTGGCGGGCCATGGGCTTCGCCGACATCGGCCAGGCCAAGGCGCTGACCGAGGCCGACGTCCTGGCGCTCAGGCGCCTCGCCGGTCTCGTCGAGGCGGGGCTGCTCAGCGAGGCCATGGCCGTGCAGGTGGCCCGGTCGACCGGGCAGACCACCGCCCGGCTGGCCGAGTGGCAGATCGACTCGTTCCTGGAGGGCCTGACCGAGCCCCCCGAGCCCGGCATGACCCGTACCGAGGTGACGTACCCGATCATCGAGCTGCTCCTGCCCGAGCTGGAGGAGTTCCTCGTCTACGTCTGGCGCCGCCAGCTCGCCGCCTCGGCCGGCCGGGTCATCCAGGCCGCCGACGACGAGGAGATGGTCGACCGGCGTCTCGCCGTGGGCTTCGCCGACCTGGTCGGCTTCACCCGGCTGACCCGGCGCATGGAGGAGGAGGAACTCGGCGAACTCGTCGAGGCCTTCGAGACCACCGCGGCCGACCTGGTGGCGGCGCGCGGCGGACGACTGGTCAAGACGCTCGGCGACGAGGTGCTGTACGCGGCGGACGACGCCGGGGTCGCGGCCGAGATCGCCCTGCGGCTCATCGAGACGATGGCCAACGACGACACGATGCCGGAACTGCGGGTCGGCATCGCGTTCGGCACGGTGACCACCCGGATGGGCGATGTGTTCGGCACGACCGTGAATCTCGCCTCCCGGCTGACGTCGATAGCTCCGCGCGACGCCGTGCTCGTCGACAGCGCGTTCGCCGAGGAGCTGATCCGAACGGGTGAAGCTCCGGCTTCCGAGGCCGAGGCGGCGGAGGCCGCGGCCACGGCCGAGAAGGAGGGCGAGGAGCCACCGGTGTACCGCTTCGCGCTCCAGCCGATGTGGCAGCGGCCGGTGCGAGGACTCGGCGTGGTGGAACCGTGGCTCCTGACCCGGCGAGCGTCCGCCGGCGAGTGACCGTCGTTCGTCGGTTTCCGCTGGTGAGGCCGCGGGGGCGGGGTGGCTGGGCCTGGGTCTCAGTTACGACGATCGTGTCCGCGGTCGGGGTCGTGCCGAGGCTGCCCATGGCCGAGGTTGCTGACGGACTTGTCTGCGTCGGTGTGGTGGGGAAGGTGGCGGCGGCGTTCGTCGCGCGCTTCGGTACCCGGCGGGGCGTCCGCCGGCGAGTGACGGTCGTTCGTCAGTTTCCGCTGGTGAGGCCGTCCACGCAGAGGCCGATGATCGGGATGCAGACGGCGTGCTCGTCGGGCTGGGACGGCTGAGGCGGTTGTGTCGGTCGAGGGGGCGAAGGGTTTGTCGTCCCGGCTGGGGGCTGTGTCGGCTGTGGGGCGTGGGGTGTCGTCGCCGAGGGTCGGGGTGGTGTGGGGGGCTGCTCCCGTGCGTCGGGGCTCGTGGCGGTGGGTGCGCCGGGTCGCGGCGTGGCTGTGGCGTGGGGGGTCGGGACGACGATCGTGTCCGCGGTCGGGGTCGTGCCCAGGCCGCCCATGGCCGAGGTCGCCGACGGGCTCGCCTGCGCCGGTGTGGTGGGGAAGGTGGCGGCGGCGTTCGTCGCGCGCTCCGGCTCCGCGTTGGTGCCGGGGGCCGGGACGGGGTCGGAGTCCGGCGCGGCGAGGCCGGTGACCCCGGAGTCGGGGGCGAGACGTACCAGGCTGAGCGCGCCGGCGGCCAGGGCCAGCCCGCCGGCCGCGAGGAGGACCTTGCGGGGGCGGGGCCGGCGGTGGCGGCCGCGGGAGCCGAAGAGGCGGCTCGTGGACTGCCCGTCCCCGTCGACCGTGCCGGACTCCGCCGCTGTCTGTGTCGTAACGCCCATCGCGACCCCTCCCATGCGCTCGCGCCCCCAATGCGCCGTGGTGTGGCGCACGCTATGCGCCGGGCTGGGCCGGATGGCGGGACTTGGGCGGGATGTCACTCGAACGGGGTGTCGGGCCTCGACCCGGGAACCGGCCGTGGTGGCCCTTTCGCCCTCGGGGTCCGGCTGCGATGATCGGGGCGAGTGTTGTTAACCCGCGTTAACCGGAGGGTGTCATGAGCGAGGAGCGGTACGGGGAGTTCGTGCTGGTGCGGCGGCACGGTGACGGAGGTGCCGGGCAGGTCGCGGAGCTCGCCCTCGACCGGCCCAAGGCCATGAACGCCGTCTCGTCGGAGATGGCCCGCTCGATCGCGCGGGCGTGCACCGCCCTGGCCGAGGACCGGGACGTACGCGTGGTGGTGGTGACCTCCACGCACGAGCGGGCGTTCTGCGTCGGCGCCGATCTGAAGGAGCGCAACTCCCTGAGCGACGCGGAGCTGGTGCGGCAGCGGCCCGTGGCGCGCGGTGCCTACACGGGGGTGCTGGAGCTGCCGGTGCCGACGATCGCGGCCGTGCACGGCTTCGCGCTGGGCGGCGGATTCGAGCTGGCCCTGGCGTGCGATGTGATCGTGGCCGACGGTACGGCCGTGGTGGGGCTGCCCGAGGTGTCGGTCGGAGTGATTCCGGGCGGCGGGGGCACACAGCTGCTGCCCCGGCGGGTGGGCGCGGCCCGGGCGGCGGAGCTGATCTTCACCGCCCGGCGGGTCGAGGCCGCCGAGGCCCGTGAGCTGGGGCTGGTGGATGTGCTGGTGGAGGACGGGCGCGACCGGGAGGAGGCGCTGGCCCTGGGCGCGCGGATGGCGGCGAACTCCCCGGTGGGTCTGCGCGCCGCCAAGCGGGCGCTGCGCGTGGGGCACGGGCTGGATCTGCGGGCCGGTCTCGAGGTCGAGGACGCGGCGTGGCGGTCGGTGGCGTTCTCGGGGGACCGGGCGGAGGGTGTCGCGGCCTTCAACGAGAAGCGGAAGCCCGAGTGGCCGGGCGAGTGAGGCCGGGCGGGCGGGGCTCGGGGCGCCGCTGACCTCCCGAGGCCGGTGACCTCCCCGTTCGCCACGCCAACGTCCCAAAACGGAGCAAACCTCCCTAGCCTGGGGTGATGGGCGAGGACAGACGGCTCGCGGCGGTGGTGGCGTTGGCGCAGGGGATGGCGGCGGCGCACACCCCGCGCGAGTCCTGGCGGGCGGCGGCGCTCGGAGCGTGTCGCGCGCTCACCGGGAGCTTCGCCGCGCTGTCGGTGTGGGAACGGGAGCTGGGGCGGCTGCGGGTGCTGGTGAACGTGGGGGAGCGCACCCGGGGGGAGGAGGAGTTCCCGGGCGACGAGGCGTATCCCGTGCACCAGTTCCCGGAGATCACCGAGTTCCTGCACGAGCGGTGGGTCGCCGGGGGCGAGCCCAACGCCTGGGTGGAGACCGCCGAGGGGCCCGCCGCCGGGCATCCCGGGTACATCCACCAGCGGGTCGCCGCCCTGCGGCGGCGCGGGCGGGGCTGCTGTGTCGTCGCGCCGGTCGTGCTGAACGGGCGCGCCTGGGGGGAGCTCTACGTCGCCCGGTCCGCCGGAGCGCCGGTCTTCGACCGGGGGGACGCCGACTTCGCCACCGTGCTCGCCTCCGTCGTGGCCGCCGGTCTCGCGCAGAGCGAGCGGCTGGAGGAGGCCCGGCGCCTGGCGTTCACCGACGCGCTGACCGGGCTCGCGAACCGGCGGGCCGTCGATGTGCGGCTGGAAGAGGCGATCGAGCGGCATCGCCGGGACGGTGTCGTCGTCAGCCTCGTCGTCTGTGACCTCAACGGACTCAAGCGGGTCAACGACACCCGGGGGCATGCCGTGGGGGACCGGCTGCTGGAGCGGTTCGGGTCGGTGCTGTCGCTGTGCGGGGCCATGCTGCCGGGGGCGCTCGCGGCGCGGCTCGGCGGTGACGAGTTCTGTCTGCTGGCGGTCGGCTCACCGGGCGACGACGTGGTGAAGGCGGCGGACGAACTGTGCCGCCGGGCCGGCGAGTTGGAGCTGGGCGAGGGCGTCGCCTGCGGTGTCGCGTCGACGGCGGACCCCATCGGGGACGTACGCTCCGCCCGGCGGCTGTTCCGGCTCGCCGACGCGGCGCAGTACCAGGCCAAGGCGTCCCGGGCCGGCCGGCCCGTCGTCGCGGGACGCCAGGGGCCGGACGATCCCGTGGTGCGGCTCGCCGACGAGCCGGTCGGAGAGGGGACGGCCGAGCGGCGGCGGTTCCGTGGGCGCCGGCCGTGACGCACCCATGACGCTGTAAGGGGTGTACCCCTCACCCACTAGTGACATCCTCGTCTTCACTGCGTACGCTCCTGAATATGGATATGCACACTGTGGTGGTGGGGACGTCCGGGGTCACCGCGTCCGACGTCCTTGCCGTGGCGCGTGGCGGTGCGCGCGTCGAGCTGTCGGCCGAGGCGCTCGCGGCGCTCGCCGCGGCCCGGGAGATCGTGGACGCGCTCGCGGCCAAGCCCGAGCCCGTCTACGGCGTCTCCACCGGGTTCGGCGCCCTCGCGACCCGGCACATCAGCCAGGAGCTGCGGGCCCAGCTCCAGCGCAACATCGTCCGCTCCCACGCCGCGGGCATGGGGCCCCGCGTGGAGCGGGAGGTCGTACGGGCGCTGATGTTCCTGCGGCTCAAGACCGTCTGCTCGGGACACACGGGCGTACGGCCCGAGGTCGCGCAGACCATGGCCGACGTGCTCAACGCCGGGATCACGCCGGTCGTCCACGAGTACGGCTCCCTCGGCTGCTCCGGCGACCTCGCACCCCTGTCGCACTGCGCCCTGACCCTGATGGGCGAGGGGGACGCCGAGGGCCCGGACGGAGTGCTGCGACCCGCCGGCGAACTGCTCGCCGCGCACGGCATCGCCCCCGTCGAGCTGCGCGAGAAGGAGGGTCTCGCCCTCCTCAACGGCACCGACGGCATGCTCGGCATGCTGGTCATGGCCCTCGCCGACCTCGACACCCTGTACAAGTCCGCCGACGTCACCGCCGCCCTCTCACTGGAAGCCCTCCTCGGCACCGACAAGGTGCTCGCACCCGAGCTGCACGCCATCCGGCCGCACCCCGGGCAGGGTGCCTCCGCCGCCAACATGCTGGCGGTGCTGGAGGGTTCGGAGCTGACCGGGCACCACCAGGACGACGCGCCCCGTGTGCAGGACGCGTACTCGGTGCGCTGCGCACCGCAGGTCGCCGGTGCCGGACGCGACACGATGGCGCACGCGCGCCTGGTCGCCGAGCGGGAACTCGCCTCCGCCGTCGACAACCCGGTCGTCCTGCCGGACGGACGTGTGGAGTCCAACGGTAACTTCCACGGGGCGCCCGTCGCCTACGTCCTCGACTTCCTCGCCATCGCCGTCGCCGACCTCGCCTCCATCGCCGAGCGCCGCACCGACCGGCTGCTGGACAAGAACCGCAGCCACGGGCTGCCGCCCTTCCTGGCCGACGACGCGGGTGTCGACTCGGGGCTGATGATCGCCCAGTACACCCAGGCGGCGCTGGTGAGCGAGCTGAAGCGGCTGGCCGTGCCCGCCTCCGCGGACTCCATCCCGTCGTCCGCCATGCAGGAGGACCACGTCTCCATGGGCTGGTCCGCCGCCCGCAAGCTGCGCACGGCCCTGGACAACCTCACGCGCGTCCTCGCCGTCGAGCTGTACGCCGCCACGCGCGCGATAGAACTCAGGGAGGGGCTCTCCCCGGCCCCGGCCTCCCAGGCGGTCATCGACGCCGTACGGGCCGCCGGAGTCAAGGGCGCGGGCCCGGACCGCTTCCTGGCGCCCGACCTCGCCGCGGCCGACGCGTTCGTGCGCGGCGGGGAGCTGGTCACGGCGGCCGAGAAGGTCACCGGGCCACTTCAGTGACGTGGGACGGGGCCCTGTCGTGCCGTACGGATACGGTCGACAGGGCCCCGGGGCGGTGTGGGCGGGTTACTTCAGCTTCGCAGTCTGTGCGTCGATGATCGCGGCCGGGACGTCGTACGCCTTGTCCGTCATCATCAGCCCGAGGTTCATCGTGTAGTACGTGGCGATGGTGGCGCCGTGCCGCACCACCTCGACGTGCGAGGTGCCGACGTCGCCGTCCATGTCGCTCTTCACCACGAACGCCACCGACTCGTCACCGGCCCCGGACGCCTTCTCCGGCTTGACCTCGCTGGGCTTCTGGTCCTCGCCCTGCATGACGAAGGGGAAGCCGCCGGAGCAGTTCTTCACCGCGTCCGACACGGACTTGAAGGTCTCCTCGGCGCCGTCACCGTCGTACGAGGAGAGTCCCACGATGGTCATGTCGAGGCTCATCGCGTTGCTGAGCGAGTCCTCGATCTCGTCCGGGCTCATCTCGTCGAGCGACTTGGACGGCTTGTCCGTCGGCTTCTTCTTCTCCTGGGTGGCGATGACGGCCGCCTTGGAGACCGGCGAGTCGCCCGGTGCCAGGCCGCCCATGGCGTGGGCGAGCGGCCGGCACTTGTCGTCGGTGCTCTTGACCTCGTTCTCGGACGGCAGCCGCTTGCCCGACGCGTCCACCTTGTAGCCCTCGACATCGCCCTGGGCGATGATCGCCTTCTTCAACTCCGCGGCGCTGAGCGCCTTCGCGTCCGATCCGGTGGAGTCCCCACCGCACCCCGTGACAAGGGCGAGCGTGACCGCGCTCACAACAACCGTGGCGGCTGCACGCACGCCCGATGATCTCTTCATGGGCGGACTATGAAGCCCAGGTCAAAGGGGCGTCAAACGAATTCAAAAACCCAGGCGTTCGCGGCGCACCGAGTAGGCGATGAAGCCCGCCCCGAGGGTCAGGAAGAGCGTGCCGCCCACGACGTACGGCGTGGTGTCGAAGCTTCCCGTGTCGGCGAGCCGGGTGTCGTCCGCGGTGGTGCCGTCCGTACTCTCGGACGCGGCCCGCGCCTGCTGGGTGACCTGCGAGGTCGGGGTCGCCGAGGGGTCCGTTCTCGCCGGCTCGCCGCCCGTGGCGTTCGCGGAGGGCACGAACCACAGGGCGCCCAGCAGGGCCCCGGCGGCGGTGGCGGTCAGCAGCGATCGGCGTGCGGTGGACGACGATCGGTGAGCGGCGGACACGGAATATCGATCCCCTTGTGGCGCTGGCGAATTGGCCGTGTGGGGCGATGTTAGTGAAAGTCGCGGGTCACGGGAAAGTCACGGGGGAAATGAGCCGTACTCTCCGACCATGAGCACTCCAGAAACCTCACGTTTTGTACGGCTTCGCGTGGAACTCGTCCTCGAAGTGGACGACGCGGACGCCGTGACCAAGGCCGCTCTGCGGCGCATCGCCGACGACAGCACCGTGCCGGTCGACGAGCGGGTCCACGCCGAGAACGCTGTGACGGAAGACACTGCGGAGGCCCTCGCCTATCTCGTCGATCCATTCGACCTGGTCAGCGAGGTGCCCGGAGTGGATCTCGCGCAGGCCTCCTGGTCCAGCGAGCGCATCGAGTACGACCCGGATTCGCCGGACTGGGACCTCGACGAGGATGATGGTGAGGAGGACTTCGACGGCGAGGGGGCCGTGCGGGCCGGCTGAGACGTCTTGGGGAATTCGTGACCCCGGGCGGCAACCGCCGCCCGGGGTTTCGTCGTCTCATGGGCTGCACTGACCGACATCCGCACCACCCGCCCCGGCGAACGTGGCGTGCCCCACATATCCATGGCATGGGGAACGGGACGAACCGGTCGTAGCGTTGAAGATTCTTACGGGGCTCTCGGGCGTTTTGGGGATTCGGGAAAGATGGAGAAGCGTGTGATGACGAACAGTAGGCGGCGCAAGGGCCTGACGGTCGCGTCCGCACTGCTCGGCGGTGTCCTGGTGCTCTCGGCCTGCTCCGGCGGCGACGACGCCTCCGCGAGCGACGGTGACACCTCACAGGCCAAGGTCGACGAGGCGGCGGCGAAGAAGACCTCAGAGGCCCAGATCAAGATCACGCCCGAGGACGGCACCGACAACGCCTCCATCAACAGTTCCGCCGCCGTCACCGTGAGCAAGGGCACGCTCACCGAGGTGACGATGACGACCGCCGAGGGCGCCGCGGTCGAGGGCGAGATATCCGCGGACAAGACCAGCTGGAAGCCCAGCGCCCAGCTGGAGCGCTCCACGACCTACAAGATCGCGGTGTCCGCGAAGGACTCCAAGGGTCTGGAGGCGCATGAGAACGCGTCCTTCACCACCCTCTCCCCGGACAACAGCTTCCTCGGCTACTTCACGCCGGAGGACGGCTCCACGGTCGGCGTGGGCATGCCCGTCTCGATCAACTTCGACAAGTCGATCAGCAACAAGGCGGCCGTCCAGAAGGGCATCACCGTCTCCAGCACCAGCGGCCAGGAAGTCGCCTGCCACTGGTTCAACGACACCCGCATGGACTGCCGGCCCGACGACTACTGGCAGGAGGGCTCGACCGTCACCATGAAGATGGCCCTGGACGGCGTCGAGGGCTCCAACGGTGTCTACGGCGTCCAGGAGAAGACGGTCACCTTCAAGATCGGCCGCAACCAGGTCAGTTACGTCGACGCCAAGACCAAGCAGATGAAGGTCACGCAGGACGGCAAGACCATCAAGACCATCCCGATCTCCGCGGGCTCGCCGGAGAACAAGACCTACCAGGGCGTCATGGTGATGTCCGAGAAGTTCAAGGAGACGCGCATGAACGGCGCGACCGTGGGCTTCACCGACGACGACGGCAAGGGCGAGTACGACATCAAGGACGTGCCGCACGCCATCCGCCTGTCCAGCTCCGGCACCTTCATCCACGGCAACTACTGGGGCGCCAAGTCCATCTTCGGCAGCGTGAACACCAGCCACGGCTGCGTGGGCCTGTCCGACACGAAGGGCGCCAACGACAAGGGCGTCGCGGGCTACTGGTTCTACAACAACTCCATCGTCGGCGACGTCGTGGTCGTCCAGAACACCGGCGACAAGACGATCGCGCCGGACAACGGCCTCAACGGCTGGAACATGGACTGGGCGCAGTGGAAGGCCGGTTCGGCCGTCTGACGTCCGCAGCGCGCACTGACGCGCTGACCTGGAACTGCTGAAGGCGGTCACCCGATGGGGTGGCCGCCTTCAAGTTTCGCCTTACATAAGGGAGTTGTCGGTAAAGTCCGGCATGTGACGCGCCTTCGGGTGCGCCTCCCTTGTTCCGGGCCCCACCCCATCGGGGCCCGGCCCGAGTGAGGCGGTTCCGGGCAATGAAAAAGGCCGCCTCCCTAGGAAAGGGAGGCGCACCCTGTGGGACGTCACGCCAAGCCGAAACTGACTCTCGTGTGCCGGCTCACCCGGCTGCTGCCGGAAAGGTGGGCCAAGCACGTGAGGAGGTGGTGGCTCTGGCTGCTTGCCAGGTAGCTGGAGGCCCCCATAAGGACTAGGGGCCTACAACCACAGCGCCTGTTGAGCTGTGGCCCCTGTCACGGTGCCCGCCGTGGCGGGGGCTTCTTACCTCTAGGAAAGTACACCGTCGGCACTCGCCGCAACCCCCACTCCGCCACATGCGCCCACACGGGTTGACAGTCGAGCAGGGGTTCCCTCCAGGGCCGCGTACAGCCTTCTCATCCGTCTCTTATCTCAGGCTTATCCAGTCATCAGGCGTCGTGCCTACTTTGCGGCCCATGTTCTTCACCTACCTGAGGCGCGAGCTGCGCCGCCGCAGAAAGGCGGCTCTCGTCGTCGCCTCCGGACTCGCGCTGGGCATCGCGCTGGTCATCGTGGTCAACTCCGTGTCCTCGGGCATGAGCAAGGCCCAGGACAAGGTCCTTCAGTCCCTGTACGGCCTCGGCACGGACATGACCGTCACCAAGGCCGCCGAACCGGCCGCGAACAGCTCGGAGCGCCCGCGTTTCCAGTTCGACGCGCAGGACAGCGACTCCGACGACGAGCAGTCCAGCGACCGTGTCATGGTGCAGGGCTTCCAGACGCTGTCGGCCTCGACCGTCACCGAGGTCGGCGACCAGAGCGGCGTCTCGGACGTCGTCGGCGGGTTGAGCCTCCAGGTCATCAAGGTGAGCGGGCAGTTCACACGCGGCCAGTTCCAGCAGGACCAGAGCAGCGGCGGCCAGCAGGGCGGCGGCCCGGGGCAGGGCAGCGGCGGCACCGGGCAGCCGCAGGGCGAAGTGCGCGGCGGCGGCGCCGACTTCGACGTCAACAACTACTCCGTGTACGGCGCCGACGTCACCAAGCCGGCGCTCGGCCCGCTGACCTCGTCCAAGATCACCAGTGGTCGTACCTTCAAGTCGACGGAGACCGACGCCAAGGTCGCCGTCGCCGACACCTCCTACGCCAAGGAGAAGAAGCTCAAGGTCGGCTCGACCGTCACCATCAAGGGCACCAAGTTCAAGGTGATCGGCATCGCCACACCCGACAGCGGGGACGCGGCCGCCAACCTGTACATCCCGCTGAAGCAGGCGCAGACCCTCGCCGATGCCAAGGACAAGGTCACCACGATCTACGTCAAGGCGACTGACTCCCAGCGGATCGACGCCGTCAAGTCGGCCATCCAGAAGAACATCTCCGGTACGACGGTGACCACCTCCGCCGATCTCGCGGACACGGTGTCCGGCTCCCTGTCCACGGCGTCCTCGCTGGCGACGAGCGTCGGCAAGTGGCTGTCGATCGCGGTGCTCGTGGCCGCCTTCCTGGTCGCCGGTCTGCTCACCTCCTCGGCCGTCTCGCGCCGGGTGCGGGAGTTCGGCACGCTCAAGGCGCTGGGCTGGAGGTCGGGGCGGGTGACCCGGCAGGTCGTCGGCGAGGCGATCGTCAACGGCCTGCTCGGCGGTGCGCTGGGCATCGCGCTCGGCCTCGCGGGCGCGTACGTCGTGACGGCCATCAGCCCGACGCTCCAGGCCCAGCTGGGCGGCGGCGCCGGCGGTGGCGGCACGGGCGGTGGCCCCGGCGGTGGCGGTGGCTTCGGGGGCGGAGGTCCCGGGCGGCAGACGGCGAGCACGACGCTGGACGTGGCGCTGACGGCACCGGTGAGCCTCACGACCGTCGCGCTCGCGGTGGGCCTTGCGGTGACCGGCGGACTGATTGCCGGCGCCTTCGGTGGCTGGCGGGCGTCGCGGCTCCGTCCGGCGGATGCGTTGCGCCGAGTCGAGTAGCTGACGTCGTCGGCTGCGGGTAGTGGGGGCCGGTCGCGAAGTTCCCCGCGCTCCTTGGGGGTTGCAGTCCCACCGGTCGGAAAGGCCCCCCGCGCGACCGGCCCCACCCCCGCTGCCGGACCCCAGGCAGGGCGGGCGATGGCAGCCGACGTAGCCGCCACCCCCCAGGAGCGCGCGGAACTGCGCGACCAGCCCCCACCCACCCAGCAGCCGAAGACGATCCGCACCACCCCGAACCCCACCCAGGAGCACCCCATGTACGAACTCAGAAGTGTCACCAAGCGCTACACCCGAGGCAAGGACACCGTCCTCGCCCTGGACGGAGTCGACCTCACCATCGCCGACGGCGACCGTCTCGTCATCCAGGGCCCCACCGGCGGCGGCAAGTCCACCCTCCTCCAGATGCTCGGCGCCCTGGACCGGCCCACCGAAGGCGAAGTCGTCCTCGACGGCGTCGACCTGGCCAAGCTCTCCGAGACCCGGCTGACCAAGGTCCGCAGCGAGAACATCGGGTTCGTGTTCCAGTCCTTCAACCTGATCCCCACCCTCACCGCACAGGAGAACGTCGAGACCGCCCTCGTCCCCCTCGGGGTCAAGGCGAAGGAGCGGCGCGAGCGGGCCGCCGAGGCGCTGACCTCCGTAGGCCTCGGAGAGCGGCTCGGGCATCTGCCGTCCGAGATGTCCGGGGGGCAGCAGCAGCGCGTCGCCATCGCCCGCGCCCTCGTCAAGGAGCCGAAGGTGCTGCTCGCCGACGAACCCACCGGAAACCTCGACGAGTCGATGCGCGACGAGATCATGGACGTACTCGAACGCATGTGGAAGGAACTCGGGTTGACCTTCATCATGGTCACCCACGACTCCGCGATCGCGAAGAAGGCGCCGCGGCTCGCCACCATCCGCAAGGGCCGCATCACTGTCAAGGAGAACGCGGGGGCGTAACCCGGCGACTGGGTAACGGAGTTCGCGCCGTCGCGTAACAGTCCACGAGCGCGCCCCTCAGCACCAACTCGTCTATTGAGGCGTCTGATCGCCCCTCGGCATACTGCGTATTCCGGGGGGCCGCGCGCATGCGTACGGGACCTCCCCCGGCCGGGTGAACGGGAAATCGCCCGGACCTTCTGCAAGGGGGAAACTTGCGCAGAAAACTCAACAGAATATGCGCGGCCACTGTCGCCTCGACGGCCGCCGTCGCCCTCACAGCGGGCATGACCAGCCCGGCGTCGGCGGAACCCGAGCAGCGCCCGGCCGGCGCCGCCGCCTCGTTCACGTCCCCCCACCGCATCACCCTGATCACGGGTGACCGGGTCTTCGTCGACTCCAAGGGCCGGGTGGTCGGCCTGGAGCGGGCGAAGGGGCGTCAGCACATACCCGTACAGATCCGCAAGGCCCAGGGGCACACCCTGGTGATCCCGGCCGACGCGGCCCGGATGGTCGCCACCGGCAAGGTCGACCAGCGGCTGTTCGACGTCACCGAGCTGAGCAGGTCCGCGACCCGCGCCTCCCAGGCCAAGGGCCCCAAGGTCATCGTCGGCTACCAGGGCGCGGCGAGCGGCACCAAGGCGGACGTCCGGGACGCGGGCAGGCTGCGCCTGACCCTGAAGTCCCTGAACGCGGACGCCGTGCAGACCACGCACCAGGACGCGGCCGAGCTGTGGGACGCGCTCACCAACGGCGACAGGGCGGCCTCCGGCATCGCCCACGTCTGGCTCGACGGTGTGCGCAAGGCCAGCCTCGACAAGTCCGTGGCGCAGATCGGCGCCCCCAAGGCATGGGCGGCCGGCTACGACGGCAAGGGCGTCAAGATCGCCGTCCTGGACACCGGCGTCGACGCGACCCACCCGGACCTGAAGGACCAGGTGGTCGCCGCCAAGAACTTCAGCCCGGCCGCCGACGCCACCGACAAGGTCGGCCACGGCACGCACGTCGCGTCCATCGCGGCGGGCACCGGCGCCAAGTCCGCCGGCAAGTACAAGGGCGTCGCGCCGGGCGCCGACATCCTCAACGGCAAGGTCCTCGACGACGAGGGCTTCGGCGACGACTCCAGCATCGTGGCGGGCATGGAGTGGGCGGCCGAGCAGGGCGCCGACGTCATCAACCTCAGCCTCGGCGGGCCGGACACGCCCGAGATCGATCCGATGGAGGCGGCGGTCAACAAGCTGTCCGCCGACAAGGGCGTCCTGTTCGCCATCGCGGCCGGCAACGCCGGTCCGCAGTCGGTCGGTTCGCCCGGCAGCGCTCAGGCCGCGCTCACCGTCGGCGCCGTCGACGACAAGGACGCCCTCGCGCCGTGGTCCAGCACCGGCCCGCGGGTCGGCGACAGCGGCATCAAGCCGGACGTGACCGCGCCGGGCGTGGCCATCACCGCCGCCTCCGCCAAGGGCAGCCTCATCGAGCAGGAGGTCGGCGAGAACCCGCCCGGCTATCTGACGATCGAGGGCACCTCCATGGCGACCCCGCATGTCGCGGGCGCGGCGGCGATCCTCAAGCAGCAGCACCCGGACTGGACGTACACCGAGCTCAAGGGCGCTCTGACCGCTTCCACCAAGGGCGGCAAGTACACGCCGTTCCAGCAGGGTTCGGGCCGGATCCAGGTCGACAGGGCCGTCGAGCAGACCGTGATCGCCGACCCGGTGTCGGTGAGCTTCGGTACGCAGACCTGGCCGCACACCGACGACAAGCCGGTCACCGAGCAGCTGACGTACCGCAACCTCGGCACGAAGGACGTCACCCTCCAGCTGTCCGCGACGGCCACCGACCCCAAGGGCCAGGCGGCTCCGGCGGGCTTCTTCAAGCTCGGCGCGACCAAGGTGACGGTCCCGGCGGGCGGCAGGGCCGCCGTCGGCCTCACCGTGAACACCAAGCTGGGCGGCACCCTCGACGGCGCCTACTCCGCTTACGTCACGGCGACGGGCGGCGGGCAGAGCGTCCGTACCGGCGCCGCGGTGCAGCGTGAGGTGGAGTCGTACGACGTCACCGTCAAGCACATCGACAAGGACGGCAAGCCCGCCCCCGAGTACAACACGGCCCTCCTCGGCTACTCGGGTCTGGCGACGGACCGGGGCTTCCAGGTGCCCGTCGTCCAGTCCGGCACCACGAAGATGCGGCTGCCCAAGGGCGCCTATCTGATGGACGCCTGGATCGCCAAGGACTGGGAGACCATGGAGGGCGGCCTCGACTGGGTCGTCCAGCCGAAGCTGAACGTCACCAAGAACACCACCGTGACGATCGACGCCCGGACGGCGAGGTCGGCGGACATCACCGTCCCGGACGCGCAGGCCAAGCCGATGCTCGTCGGCAGCAACTACTTCTACGAGCCGGCGGGCGTCGGCATCGGCGTCGCTGTCGACTCCTACGCCGACCTGCGCATGGCGCACCTCGGCCCCGAGGTCGCGAGCGGTCTGACCCAGACCTGGAGCGGCCAGTGGACCAAGGGCGACCAGGCCGAGTACGACGTGGCCACGACCGCCGAGGTCAAGAAGATCCAGGGCAAGAAGGTCCGCCACTTCAAGGCGGGCGAGCTCGCCAAGGTGACGAACCACCTCGGTGCCTCGTCCGCCGGCAAGACGGGCGGGCTGCTGCCGCTGGGCGTCTTCCCCGAGGACGTCGCGATCGGCACACCGGTCGAGCAGAAACTGCCGGGCACACGGACGCTGTACCTGTCGACGTCCGACAAGATCCGGTGGACGTTCGACTTCGAGCAGTACGCCGGCAAGGACGCGGACGGCTTCCCGCTCCCCGACGCGTACTACACGCTGGGCGATCCGCAGACCTTCAAGGCGGGCCGGAGCTACGCGAAGACCTTCAACACGGCCGTCTTCGGGCCGCACATCAACAAGGACTTCGGGCTGTTCCGTGAGGGCAACGACATCTACGGCCTGCTGCCGCTGTTCGCCGACGGGAGCAAGCACGCCGGCTCCTCGGACTTCACGGCAGTGACCACGAGCCTGTACCGCAACGGCACCAGGCTCGCCACCAACGACGACCCGCTGTTCGGCGAGAAGATGTTCCGGGTCCCGGCCGCCGACGCCGAGTACCGGCTGACGACCTCGGTCAAGCGCAGCGTCAAGGTCGCGGCCGCCTCCACGCGGATCGACGCGAGCTGGACCTTCCGCTCCAAGAAGACGTCCGCCGAGCGGGTCACCCTTCCCGCCTCCACGGTCCGCTTCAACGCGAGGACGGGGCTGGACAGCCGGGTCGAGGCCGACCGGAAGGTGACGTTCCCGGTCACCGTCGTCGGCGCGGCCGCCGGCGCCAACCTGAGGTCGCTGCACGTCTACGTGTCGTACGACTACGGCCAGACCTGGAAGAAGCTGGAGGTCAAGGACGGCAGGATCACCGTGAAGAACCCGGCGAAGGGGAAGGGCATCTCCTTCCACGCCAAGATCGCCGACAAGAAGGGCAACAAGTCGACGATCTCGATCTACAACGCGTTCTACGGCAAGTAGGAGGCGCTGAGCCGAGGCCCCGCCGGAGGTACACCTCCGGCGGGGCCTTCCGCGTGCCGATGGGACGGGCGACCGTGATGTGCCGGAGGACGGGCGTCCGGGCGGATTTCGTGCTTCGGTGAGGCCATGACGGCTCACACGGTCGAATACATCCGGTACCGCATACCCGAGCAGAAGTCGGCGGAGTTCCTCGCCGCCTACACCAGCGCCGCGGCCCAGCTCGCCGCGTCACCCCACTGCGTCGACTACGAACTCGCCCGCTGCGAGGAGGACTTCGAGCACTACGTCCTGCGCATCACCTGGACGTCGACCGAGGACCACATGGAGGGCTTCCGCAAGTCCGAGCTGTTCGAGGACTTCTTCGCGGAGATCCGCCCGTACGTCACGCACATCGAGGAGATGCGCCACTACAAGCCGACGACGGTGCGCGGCGCGGGCGCGTCGGTGCCGACGCTGTACGCCTGGGCGGGCGGGGCGGAGGCGTTCTCCCGTCTGACCTCGGTCTTCTACGACAAAGTACTCAAGGACGACCTGCTGGCCCCGCTCTTCGCACACCTCGACCCGGACCACGCCGAACATGTGGCGCTCTGGCTCGGCGAGGTCTTCGGCGGCCCGCCCGCCTACTCCGAGACCCAGGGCGGCCACGGCCACATGGTCGCCAAGCACCTGGGCCGCGGCATCACCGAGCCGCAGCGCCGCCGCTGGGTCAACCTCATCCAGGACGCCGCCGACGAGGCCGGCCTGCCGACGGACCCGGAGTTCCGCTCGGCGTTCCTGGCGTACGTGGAGTGGGGGACACGGCTGGCGGTGTACTTCTCGGGCCCCGACGCGGTGCCGCCGGCGGAGCAGCCGGTGCCCAGGTGGACCTGGGGCTCCGCGCCGCCGTACCGAGGGTGACGGGGGTGGCCCCTGCGGGGTGCCGGGCGGAGTGGTGATGTGACGGCGGGCGGAAGCCGCGGAGGAGGGGGCCTCAGCCGCCGCTGCCGTACGGCCTGGTGAGGATCTCCAGGTTGTGGCCGTTCGGATCGTCGAAGTAGGTGCCGCGGCCGCCGTCGTTGTGGTTGATCTCGCCGGGACGGCGGTGGGACGGGTCGGCCCAGTACGGGAGGCCGGCCGCCCGGATCCGGCCGAAGATCGTGTCGAAGTCGTCCTCCGACACCAGGAACGCGTAGTGCTGCGGGGTGATCGTGCCGGGCGCGTCCAGGTAGTCCAGGGTCACACCGTTGGGAATCTCGACCGGGATGAAGGGGCCGTACTGCGGGCTCACCTCCAGGCCCAGGATGTCGGCGAGAAACCGGGCCGACTCCTTCTTGTCGCGCGCGGCGACGATGGTGTGGTTGAGCTGGACGGTCATCGGGGCTGCCTCCTCGTGTGCACGGTTCGGACGGGCTCCTTCGCTCTTCACGCTAGGCAGGACCGCCGTACGGCACATCGGTCGCAGGGAGGGGGCGGGACTACTCCTTCGGTACTCGGACTCCACGGCGCAGAGGGCCCCGGAGCAGTGCGGCTCCGGGGCCCTCGGTCGTGACCGTGGTCATGATGGTCGCAACGGTGGTGGCGGTCGCCGTATCCGGTCTGCCGCCGTCCGTGCCGACCGCCTCAGATCGTCGCCGTGTCGATCACGAACCGGTACCGCACATCGCTGCTGAGCACCCGCTCGTACGCCTCGTTGATCTGGTCCGCGCTGATCAGCTCGATCTCGGCGCCGATGCCGTGCGCGGCGCAGAAGTCCAGCATCTCCTGGGTCTCACGGATGCCGCCGATGCCAGAGCCGGCCAGCGTCTTGCGTCCGCCGATCACCGAGAAGAGATTGAGGGAGACGGGCTCCTCGGGCGCGCCGACGTTCACGAAGGCGCCGTCCGTCCTCAGCAGCGAGAGGAACCGGTCCAGGTTCAGCGGGGCCGACACCGTGGACAGGATCAGGTCGAAGCTGCCGGCCAGCTCCTCGAAAGTCTTCGGGTCGCTGGTGGCGTAGTAGTGGTCGGCGCCCAGCCGCAGCCCGTCGTCCTTCTTGCGCAGGGACTGCGACAGCACGGTCACCTCGGCGCCGAGCGCGTGCGCGATCTTCACGGCCATGTGGCCGAGCCCGCCCATGCCGAGGACCGCGACCTTCTTGCCGGGGCCGGCGTTCCAGTGCCTGAGCGGGGAGTAGGTGGTGATGCCGGCGCAGAGCAGCGGCGCGGCGACGTCCAGGGACAGGCCGTCGGGGATGCGGACCACGTACTGCTCGTCGACGACGATCTTCTGCGAGTAGCCGCCGTAGGTGGGCTCGCCGTCCTTGCCGACGGCGTTGTACGTGCCGATCATCCCGCCGCCGGTGCAGTACTGCTCCAGACCGGCCTTGCAGTTCTCGCACTCTCGGCAGGAGTCGACCATGCAGCCGACGCCCACGCGGTCGCCGGCCTTGTACTTCGTCACACCGGGGCCGACCTCGGAGACGACGCCGGCGATCTCGTGGCCGGGGACCATCGGGAAGATCGCCTCGCCCCAGCCCTCACGGGCCTGGTGGATGTCGGAGTGGCAGATACCGGCGAACTCGATGTCGATCAGGACGTCGAACTCGCCGACCGCACGGCGCTCGATGGTGGTGCGCTCCAGCGGAGCCTTCGCGGAGGGTGCTGCGTATGCGGCAACGGTGGTCATGCCGGGTTCTCCTAGAGGGGGTTTCGCGCCCGGCTGCCTTCTGGTCCTGCTCGTCCGGGCACGAGTTCAGCCTGCCGATCCGGCGGCCGCTCACCCAGACCTCGGTTGTACGTACGTCCGCCGTGCCTACCACTGACGGGGACAGGCTCGTATGCGTACGACGAGGAATACTCGGGACCATGGATGAACAGCGCCGATCCATGACAGGACCCGCCGCCGACCCGGCCGCGGACGCCGACCCGGCAGCCGGGCACGGGGCCGGGCTGGACCGGCGCGCCGAGCTCAGCGAGTTCCTGCGCACCCGGCGGGCCCGGCTGAAGCCGGAGGACGTGGGGCTGCCGGACTTCGGGCGGCACCGCAGGGTCCCGGGCCTGCGGCGCGAGGAGCTGGCACAGCTGGCCGGAGTCTCCGTGGCGTACTACACGCGCCTGGAGCAGGGCAACGGACGCAACGTCTCGGCGGAGGTCCTCGACGCCATCGCCCGGGCGCTGCGGCTGACCGACGCCGAGCACGCGCACCTCATGCATCTCGCCAAGCCGAAGCAGCACAAGAAGAAGCAGGCGGCCCGCATGGAACACGTGCGGCCGGTGCTGCGGCAACTGCTGGACTCGATCGACAGCGTCCCGGCGTACATCTCGGGCCGCCGCTCGGACATCCTCGCCTGGAACCCGATGGCGGCGGCGGTCTTCGGCGACTGGGCGGAGCTGCCGGCGCGGGACCGGAACTGGGCGCGGCTGGTGTTCCTGCGGCCCGAGTACCGCGAGCTGTTCGTGGAGTGGGACCAGAAGGCGTCCGACATGGTCGCCTTCCTGCGCATGGACGCGGGCTGCCACCCGGACGACCCGCGGCTGTCCGCCCTCGTCGGTGAACTCTCCGTCAAGAGCGAGGAGTTCCGACGGCTGTGGGCCACCCACGACGTCAAGGAGAAGAGCTACGGCGTCAAGCGTCTGCGGCACCCCCTGGTGGGCGAGCTGACCCTGAACTTCGAGTCCTTCCAGCTGACGGACGGCACGGACCAGGTTCTGATCACCTACCACGCGGAACCGGGCTCGCCGTCGGCTGAGGCGCTGCGGCTGCTGGCCAGCTGGGGGACGGACGCGACGAAGGCGGGGACGGGGGCGTCGACGCCTTCGTCGTGACCTGCCTCAGCGGCCCTGGCCCCGGCTCTCGACCGCGCGGGCGATGTCGTCCAGGTCCTTCGCGATGGCCTTGGTCACCGCCCGGGTGCCCAGGCCGCCGAGGATCTTCGCGAGCAGGCCCGCGACGCCCCCGGAGGCCACGGCGGAGAAGGTCATCCGCACCGTCGACGCCGACGGCCCGTCCGCCCGTACCTGCCACTCCGAGACGTAGTGCGTGCCGTGCGACTCGGCCTCCACCACATAGCGCTCGGGGGGCTCGCAGACGGTCACCCACATCTCCTCGGTGGCCTCCTTGCCGAACATCCGCCGGGTCTCCCGCCATCGCGTGCCCACGCCGAAGGCCCCGTCCGTGAGCACCTCGACGCGCGTCACCCCGCTGAGCGCGCGCTCCATCCCGGCCAGGTCCGTCAGGGCCTCCCACACCGGCCCCTGTCCCGCCGCGACTTTCCGCTCCACAACGACACTTTTGCTGGTCATGCCTTTCATGAAATCAGCAGCCACTGACAACGGCGCCCGGACCGACGCGTGAGCCGACGGGTGGCCGCCCGAGCGGGTCTCCCTACGCTGGAAGAAGGGGACGTGTCCCGGGGGACGGGCGCGGAGCCGGTCCCGGGAGCCCGGAGGTGACAGCCATGAGCTCGGAGGTGACAGCCATGCGTGCCTCACTGGTCCAGCTGTCCGTCGACGCGACGGAATCCGTCGAGGAACGCCGTCACAGAGCCGCCGCGCTGGTCCGCGGCCGGGTGGGCGACGATCTCGTGGTCCTGCCGGAGCTGTGGACGGCCGGAGCCTGGTCGTACGACCGCTGGGACGACGACGCCGAGAAGATCGACGGCCCCACCGCCGAGGTCATGTCGGCCGCCGCCCGGCAGGCCGGGACGTGGCTGCACGCCGGGTCGATCGTCGAACGGGACGGGGACGGGACGCTGTACAACACCGCCCTCCTCTTCGACCGGACCGGCGATCTGAAGGGCGTCTACCGCAAGATCCACCGGTACGGCTTCGACACCGGCGAGGCGACCATGATGGGCGGCGGCCACGACATCGTGACCGTGCCCACCGAGTTCGGTGTGATCGGCCTCGCCATCTGCTACGACCTCCGCTTCCCGGAACTCTTCCGGGGCCTGCTCGACGCCGGCGCGGAGCTGATCGCCGTACCCGCCGCCTGGCCCGCGGCCCGCCTCACCCACTGGCACCTCCTCACCCGCACCAGGGCCCTGGAGGAACAGGTCTTCCTCCTCGCCTGCTGCGCGACCGGCACCCACGCGGACATGCGCCAGGCCGGGCACAGCGCGATCATCGATCCCTGGGGGACGGTCCTGGCCGAGGCCGCCACCGCGGAGGAGACGCTGACGGCGGACCTGGACATGAACGAGGTCACCCGGATCCGCTCCGAACTTCCCGTCCTGCGCGACCGGGTGCTGGCCGTCGGAAGTGCCATGGCGCGGTGAGGCGGCAGGACCGGCGGGGCGGGTCAGGAATCGCCTGGAACCCTCGTGCGTTGTGGAGGGTGGGCATCGGATGCCAGTGATGTGCGACCCGAGCAGCCCCAATGACCAGCTGACACGTATTGGAGGGCCGCAATGGCTGCGCAGACGCAGAGGGCCGTGCTCGCGGGCGGATGTTTCTGGGGGATGCAGGACCTGATCCGTCGGCTTCCGGGCGTGACGGCGACCCGGGTCGGATACACCGGCGGTGACGTGCCGAACGCGACCTACCGCAACCACGGCACACACGCCGAGGGCATCGAGATCCTCTTCGACCCCGAGAAGACGGACTACCGCGCGATCCTGGAGCTCTTCTTCCAGATCCACGACCCGAGCACGAAGAACCGCCAGGGCAACGACATCGGCCTCAGCTACCGCTCGGCGATCTACTACGTGGACGACGAGCAGAAGCGGATCGCCGAGGACACCATCGCGGACGTGGACGCCTCCGGCCTGTGGCCGGGCAAGGTCGTCACCGAGGTGGAGCCGGTCGGGCCCTTCTGGGAGGCGGAGCCGGAGCACCAGGACTACCTGGAGCGCTACCCGGACGGCTACACCTGCCACTTCCCGCGCCCGGGGTGGCGCTTGCCGGCCCGCGCGGAGGGCTGACCGCACGTCGGCCCGCCCGTCGGCTGCGGAGCCCCACTGGCCGGGGCTCCGCAGCCGGTGCCTGTCCGGCGCCACGGTCACACTTGACGCTGGGGAAAGCCCCAGGGACGCCAGAGCTGTGCGTCGTCCGCGTCGACCGGTTGCGGAGCCTGTCCCGGGATGGCGGCCTCAGCCACCTGTGCCGGGGAATCGGTGGCAGGGCCGGTCTCGGGCTGCCGACGCGCGTGCCGGCCTTTCACCTCGGTGTGGCTCTCGTTGATGTTGAAGTCGATCAGCAGAAGTTCCAGAAGGTGGGCCTCCTCGGCGGCGCCCACGGTGTCCAGCCCCTTCTGGACCGCGCGAACGAGCCGCTCGATCTCGATCTTCGCTCGTCTTTCCATGTTCGACCGCTGCGTCTCGGATCGCTGAACCGCCTGCTCGGCCTCACCGCGGAGCAGGTCGACCTCGCTGAGCATCCGGTCCGTCTGCGCGGCTGCCTTCTCGCGATGGGCCTTGGCATCCTCGATGGCCCGTTGCTTCAGAGCGCTCGCTTCCTGCTGCGCCTTGCGGCGGACCGCGTCAGCCCGGTCATTGGCTTCCTGGACGATCTGGTCGTGCTCCATCCGGGCCAGCAGTACGTGCCGGTCGGCCTTTGCGCGTGCCTCCGCAAGGATCGACTCGGCCTGCCGTTCCACATCGGGCATCCGCTCGTGGGCCTGCTGGACCTGCGCCATGGCCTCCGACAGTACGGAGCGCGCCTGCGCCTCAAGTGCCGTCGCTCTCTCCATACGGGCTGCCGCGGCTTCGGCTGCCGAGTTCGCCTGCGCGATAACGGAATCGGGGTGAAGGGTCAGCGTCAGCAGTCGCTTGTTCTCGTACTCCAGGCGCGCCAATCTCGCTTCCGGGGAGTCACCTTGGCGTTCGGCGGCCGCTTGGAACTCTTCCTCGGCTTCACGCAGCGTCTTCAGTCGTGCCAACCAAGCCTGGGGGTCTCCGCCGAGTGCTTGGACAACATCGTGGACGAGGTCGTCGTGCGGCACCCGTCGGGCGTTGAACAACTCCGAAAGACGGGGTTGGGCATAGCCCGTCTTCTTGGCCAGCCTGGTCAGGCTGGGGGAACCCGAGTTCTCACGCAGCGCGCGCAAGGCTAACGCGAAGCCCGTCAACGGCCGTCCGTCGTCGGGCAGGACATTGATCCTCCGGCCCATGAACCCCCCTCGCACCGCTTTCTCAGCAGGCGGGTCATTCTTCAGGTGCGGGGACTCGACATCCAGTTGATCCGCGGTATCCGAACGGGAGCACGGATGATCAACAGCCGTAGCGTGACCGCTGTTTCATCGAGGCGGCTCGGCGATGAATGATTCGAAGATCGCGGTGATTGCCGTGGGGGGCATTCTGAGCGGTCGCTTGCTCATTCATCGCCATTTCTTCGACTTCGAGTATCGGGTTTGGCTGGAAGTTCGGCGCCGCCTTCACTGAGAGGAACAGCCAGTCCACGCGTGTGAGCGGGGCGGCGCCGGTCTCTTTGTGCCGGCGGTTGTCAGGCGCGCAGCGCACCCGTCTTCTCCGCGGGACTCGTGCTGCCCGAACAAAGTCAGCACTCAGTAAGGGACCTGCGAATGACCCCCCAGCGCCGCACCAAGAAGATCACTTCGGACCAGAAGGTCGCTGATCCGGAAGGGGTACGCCGTAGGGTATGGCGGCTCGAGGTACCGGCGCCGCGGCTGCCCGCCATCCCCACCATCACAGCCGTCGGCAGTAGTGGTGGGCTCACCGCGGCCATCGCCACGGGCCACGTCCAGCCGGGCGTGGTCTGGCCCGCGGTCGCCCTCGCGATCGCCGGCTTGGCGTACGACATCGCCGTCCGCGCGCTCAACAGGCGGCCTGTCTGACTCCTGGTCCGTCGTCCACCCTCCGCAACATGATGAGGGCCGGCCCCGGAGGCAACTTCTCCTGGGAGTCGGCCCTCTCACGTGTCCCGGGCCCCACGCCACCGAGATGCCGAGATGCTCCGGCCGCCGCTCCCGGACCCTCGTGGGCCCGCTGATCAGTGCGGCAGAGTCGCCGGGCTGCCGCCGTTCGCCTCGTAGCCCGCCACCGCGAGCGCGCGGTAGACGGCGAACTCGGCGGCCGGGTCGGTGGACAGTGTCCAGGGCAGGGCGCCGACATGGCCGTCGACGTGGATCAGCTGGTTCATCGCCTCCGACCAGCGCTCGCCGCGGACCAGGAAGAAGATCAGCAGGTGGCGTACGTGCGCCAGCATCGGGTCGTCGGGGCGGGCCGCGTTCACCGCGTACAGCGCGCCGTGGATCGCCTTCGTCACGACCTCGCTCTGGTAGAAGCCGCTGACCAGGTTCACCTCCGGCAGGTGCTCGAACACCGCGAAGAGCGGCATGGCCGCCAGGAGGGAGCCCTGGGGAGCGCGGGCCGCCGCCGCTTCCGCGAACTCGTTGGCCAGCTGGCGCGAGCCGTGCCACTTCTCGCACCAGTAGTGCAGGGCCGCCAGATGGGCGCCCATGTGGGCCGGGGCGCGGTCCAGGATCTTCAGCCAGAGCTGCTCGAACTCCGGGCGGGGATAGGCGAGTCCACGGGCCACCGACAGCTCGACGATGTACGGGATCGGGTCACCGGGAGCGAGCAGGGCCGCGTCGCCGCACGCCGACTTCGCCTCCTCCATGATGATCCGGAACTCGTCCGTGCCGGGCGTCGCCGTGCGCCACGCCTGCTGCACCAGGAACTCCGCGTGGACGGCCGCCCCGCCTGCGTCCTTGGGCTGTTCGGTCCGCCACACCCGCAGCCACTGGCCGCCCGGCGACTCGCTGACACCGCCGGGGCGCTGCTGAAGCTCCAGTGCGGCGGCGCCGGCGAAGGCCTGCACACGCTGCCAGCGCAGCTCGCCCTCCGCCTCCGTGCCGGCCAGCAGCTGCGAGGCGGCCCGGTAGTCCTGGGTGCGCTGCACCAGGTCGAGGACGTCCAGCAGGTCCTGGTCGGGGCCGGGCATGCGGATGTCCAGCTCCTCCTGCCGTACGAAGCCGTAGTTCGCCGGGTCCGCGGCGTCCGGGTGGCCCGGCTGGACCTGCTCGATCATGCCCCGCCTGCGGCGCATGAACGGCACCAGCACAAAGCCGATCATGAGCACCGCGAACAGGACCCAGAGAATTTCCATGGCTCCAGCGTTCCAGACGCCGCCGACAATTGGCCAACGAGGTCGCAGGCCTGTGGAGAAAGCGTTCTGCTGCCTTGGTCACCTGGGGTCTGGTGGGGGTCCGGTGCGGTCCGGTGGGGGGCCGGTGGGGTCCTGCCGTCCGGGTCCGCCGCTGAGGTGCGAGGGGCCCGGAAACCCCGTCGTCCGGCATCCGTCCCGTTCGCGCACTACGCTCGGTGCCCATGAGCGACAGGCACATCAGTCAGCACTTCGAGACCCTCGCGATCCACGCCGGTAACACCGCCGATCCGCTTACCGGCGCGGTCGTCCCGCCGATCTACCAGGTCTCGACCTACAAGCAGGACGGCGTCGGCGGCCTGCGCGGCGGCTACGAGTACAGCCGCAGCGCCAATCCGACCAGGACCGCCCTGGAGGAGAACCTCGCCGCCCTCGAGGGCGGTCGTCGCGGGCTCGCGTTCGCGTCCGGACTGGCGGCCGAGGACTGCCTGTTGCGTACGCTGCTCAGCCCCGGTGACCACGTGGTCATCCCCAACGACGCGTACGGCGGCACGTTCCGGCTGTTCGCGAAGGTCGTTGCGCGGTGGGGGGTGGAGTGGTCGGTCGCCGACACCAGTGACCCGTCCGCCGTGCGGGCCGCCATCACCCCGAAGACCAAGGTCGTCTGGGTGGAGACCCCCTCCAACCCGCTGCTCGGCATCACCGACATCCCCGCCGTCGCACAGGTCGCCCGGGACGCCGGCGCGAAGCTCGTCGTCGACAACACCTTCGCCACGCCCTACCTTCAGCAGCCGCTGTCGCTCGGCGCGGACGTCGTCGTGCACTCCCTGACCAAGTACATGGGCGGCCACTCCGACGTGGTCGGCGGCGCGCTGATCGTCAGCGACTCGGACCTGGGCGACGAGCTGGCCTTCCACCAGAACGCCATGGGCGCCGTCGCCGGCCCCTTCGACTCGTGGCTGGTGCTGCGCGGCACCAAGACACTGTCGGTGCGCATGGACCGGCACAGCGAGAACGCCACGAAGATCGCCGACATGCTGACCCGGCACGCGCGCGTGACGCAGGTGCTCTACCCGGGCCTGCCCGAGCACCCCGGGCACGAGGTCGCCGCCAAGCAGATGCGGGCGTTCGGCGGCATGATCTCCTTCCGGGTCACCGGCGGTGAGGAGGCGGCGGTCGAGGTCTGCAACCGCGCCAAGGTGTTCACCCTCGGCGAGTCCCTGGGCGGCGTCGAGTCCCTGATCGAGCACCCGGGACGGATGACCCACGCCTCGGTGACCGGCTCGGCCCTCGAGGTGCCCGCCGACCTCGTCCGTCTGTCCGTCGGTATCGAGAACGTCGACGACCTGCTCGAAGACCTTCAGCAGGCGCTCGGCTGAGCCCAGGCCGGAAGGGCCCAGGGCTCACCAGCCCATCAGTGGTGGAGTCGTCTCCGAGGGCGGCTCCACCCACGGTTGCGCCGTCAGCGCCCACACCGTGAACGCCACCGCCGCCGCGAACACCAGCAGCCACATCAGCCGTGCGGCGGCCCTCCGGCGGCGCAGCACACGGCCGCCGCGCCGCACCGCCTCCACGTACAGGTCCGGCGGCACCGGCGGAGGCGTGCGCTCCATGATCCGGCGTGCGGCTGCTTCGCGTTGGGGGCGGTTCACGGCGACACCGCCTTCGCTCCCAGCACGGTCGGCGCGCTCTCCCGGGGCGGGTGCAGCAGCGTCGCCGTCGCCCGGTCGCAGAGCGCCTGCACACGCTCGTGGGGCAAGCCGAGCAGGGCCGCCACCTGTTCCTCGGCGACACCCTCGTACAGCCGCAGAACCAGGATCAGCCGTTGCTGCGGGGAGAGCCGGGCGAGCGGGCCGTCGGCGGGCGGGCGGGACCGGCCCAGGGCGCCCAGAGCGCCGTACTCGTGCCAGGCGGCCCGGGAGAAGCGGCCGGCCAGGTGCTGGCGGGCGCGGTCGTACGGGTCCTCGCCGCGCAGTCGGTCCCAGCTCGCGTACGTGTGCGCGAGGGACAGCGTCAGCAGGCGCCGCGCGCGCGGGTTGTCGTCCCGGGGCTCGGCGGTGAGCAGCGTGGCGGCATGCAGCAGTCGCCCCGCCGCGCCCGCGACGAACGCCTCGAACTCCCGGTCCCGGCGGGCGTCCTGGACCTCTCTGCGTCGTCCCACCGCCCCTCCCGCCTTGCCGCGTCCTGAGGAACCGGCCCGTCCCCGCGCCTGACGCGCCGGTCGCACGGGGAGGACTCGGTTTCATATGAGGCCAGCGACGGCCCAGGGTCAAGAGCCGGGAGCGGATCACGCGGGCACGCGCGTGTGCCGGCCGCGCAAGAGGCGGCGGCGAGCCGAGGGGCGGTGCCCCTTCAGGACGGTCAGGAGGCCGCGTTCGTCTCGGTGCCCGAGATCCCCTGGGCGGCCATGCGGGTGGAGAGCGCGGTGTTGAAACGGGTCAGCAGCGCGCAGAACGACTCACGCTCCTCGGGTGCCCAGTCGTGTGTCAGCTCGGCCATCAACTGTCGCCGTGACGAGCGCACTTCCTCCAGCCGGGACTGCCCGCGCGGCGACAGCTGGAGCACCACGGCCCGGCCGTCCTCGGGGTGCGAGGTCCGCTTGACGAGCCCCGTGTCGACGAGCGGCGCCACCTGCCGGGTGACCGTCGACGAGTCGATGCCCATGCTCGCAGCGAGCGCCTTGACGCCCATGGGGCCTTCCTTGTCGAGGCGGTTGAGCAGCAGGTATGCGGCGCGGTCCATGGAGTTGCGCACCTGCCCGACCCCGCCGAGCCGGGTCTGTTCGGCACGGCGGGCGAACACCGCCACCTCGTGCTGAAGCGTGTCGAGCAGACCGCTGTCAGCGACGGTCGTCATGTCCATCGACATGTCAGGTGTTGTGGGCATGGCCGGAGGCTCACTTCATGAAGGGGGTGCTGGGTTGGGGGACAGGGTACGCGGCCCGGGCGCGGGGTGTACCGGCGCTGCGTAAACCTGTCTCGGTGCTTGGTCACACCAGGGCGGCGCGCCTGTGAACTGCGAGACTTGTGTCATGAGCTACCGCAAGGCTGACTCCTTGCCTCCCGTCACGCTCGACGACGTACGGGGTGCCCAGAAGATGCTGTCGGGCGTCTCGCGGGTGACGGCGATGGAAGGCAGCAGGTATCTGTCCCAGCTGGTGGGCGCGCCGGTGCACCTCAAGTGCGAGAACCTCCAGCGGACCGGCTCGTTCAAGCTGCGCGGCGCCTACGTCCGGATCGCCGGGCTGCTCCCGGAGGAGCGCGCGGCGGGGGTCGTGGCGGCCAGCGCCGGCAATCACGCGCAGGGGGTCGCGCTGGCGTCGTCGCTGCTCGGCGTGCACTCGACGGTGTTCATGCCGAAGGGCGCCCCGCTGCCGAAGATCAGTGCGACCCAGGACTACGGCGCCGAGGTGCGGCTGCACGGGCAGGTGGTCGACGAGACACTGGCCGCGGCGCAGGAGTACGCGGCCGAGACGGGCGCGGTGTTCATCCACCCCTTCGACCATCCCGACATCATCGCCGGTCAGGGGACGGTCGGCCTGGAGATCCTTGAACAGTGCCCGGAGGTCCGCACGATCGTCGTCGGCATCGGCGGGGGAGGGCTCGCGGCCGGCATCGCGATGGCGGTGAAGTCGCTGCGGCCCGACGTACGGATCGTGGGCGTGCAGGCGGAGGGCGCGGCGGCGTACCCGCCCTCGCTGGCGGCCGGGCGCCCGCTCGCCCTCGACAACCCGGCGACGATGGCCGACGGCATCAAGGTCGGCTGCCCCGGTGACGTGCCGTTCCGGATCATCGGCGACCTGGTGGACGAGGTCCGTACGGTCAGCGAGGACGAGCTGGCCACGGCCCTGCTGCTGTGTCTGGAGCGGGCCAAGCTGGTCGTCGAACCGGCCGGGGCGAGCCCGGTCGCGGCGCTGCTGAGCGACCCGGACGCCTTCGAGGGCCCGGTCGTCGCGGTGCTGTCCGGCGGGAACGTCGACCCGCTGCTGCTCCAGCGCGTCCTGCGGCACGGCATGGCCGCGCAGGGCCGCTACCTGGCCGTACGGCTGCGGCTGACGGACCGGCCGGGCGCGCTCGCCACGCTGCTCGGGGCGTTGTCAGTGGTGGACGCTAACGTCCTCGATGTGAGCCACGTACGGACCGACCCACGGCTCGGGCTCACGGAGGCGGAGGTCGAGCTGCACCTGGAGACGAAGGGCCGAGCGCACTGCGTCGAGGTCGGCCAGGCCCTGCGCGAAGCGGGCTACACCGTCATCGACTGAGCCGCGCAAGGTCGCCCGGCCTGGGCGACCCCGCGGGTGAAAGCCCCAGGTCGGAGTCTCTTTGTCACTCGTTCGGGAAACTCCATTGAGAGACGCGATACATCGCGTTATGGTGTGTCTCGAAAAATCCGCACCCGAGCGGAACGAAAGTGCAAACCTAGGCTTCCCGAAGCTTCCCCGACGACGTGGAGACTCATATGCCAGGCGCCATCTATGCCGAAGGCCTGGTGAAGACCTTCGGTGACGTAAGGGCTCTGGACGGTGTCGACCTCGATGTCCCCGAGGGCACCGTCCTGGGTCTGCTCGGGCCGAATGGCGCGGGCAAGACGACGGCCGTCCGCTGTCTGACCACCCTGCTGCGACCGGACAGCGGTTCGGCGGTCGTGGCCGGTGTCGACGTCCTCAAGGATCCCGACGCCGTTCGCCGCTCCATCGGCCTGTCCGGCCAGTTCGCCGCGGTGGACGAGTATCTGACCGGCCGCGAGAACCTCCAGATGGTCGGCCAGCTCTACCAGATGAAGGCCAAGGCGGCGAAGGCCCGCGCGGGCGAGCTGCTGGAGGAGTTCGACCTCGCCGACGCCGCCGACCGGCCCACCAAGACCTACTCCGGAGGCATGCGCCGCCGGCTCGACCTCGCGGCGGCCCTGGTGGTCTCACCTCCCGTGATGTTCATGGACGAGCCGACCACCGGCCTGGACCCGCGCAACCGCCAGTTGCTGTGGGAGGTCATCAAACGACTGGTCTCGGGCGGTACGACGCTGCTGCTGACCACCCAGTACCTGGAGGAGGCCGACCACCTGGCCCATGACATCGCCGTCGTGGACCACGGCCATGTCATCGCCAAGGGCACCTCCGACCAGCTCAAGGCCCGCACCGGCGGGGAGCGCGTCGAGGTCGTGGTGCACGAGCGCGACGACATACAGGCCGCCTCGGAGGTGCTGCGCGGCTTCGGCAAGGGCGACACGACGGTCGAGGACCACATGCGCAAGCTCACCGTGCCCGTGACCGGCGGCGCCAAGCTGCTCGCCGAGGTCATCCGCGAGCTCGACACCCGCGGTATCGAGATCGACGACATCGGACTGCGCCGGCCCACCCTCGACGATGTGTTCCTGTCGCTGACGGGCCACCTGGCGGAGATCAAGAACGAGGAGAACCACGACAAGGAGGCCGCGAAGTGAGCGCCGTGACCGACACCGTGCGGGTCGCGCCTGCCACGAACCCCTTCGGACAGTCCGTCCGGGACTCGATGGTCGTCGCCAAGCGCAATCTGATCCGGATGTCCCGGATCCCGGAAATGATCATCTACGGGCTCATCCAGCCCATCATGTTCGTGGTGCTGTTCACCTACGTCTTCGGCGGGTCCATGCAGATCGGCAACAGCACCAGCGCTGCCGACTACAAGAACTTCCTGATGGCGGGCATCTTCGCGCAGACCGTCACCTTCGCCACCGCCAGCTCCGGTGCGGGCATCGCCGACGACATGCACAAGGGCCTCATCGACCGCTTCCGCTCGCTGCCCATGGCGCGCGGCGCGGTGCTGACCGGGCGTACCTTCGCCGACCTCGTGCAGACCGCGCTGACCCTGGTCGTGCTCGCCGCGGTCGCCCTGCTGGTCGGCTGGCGGGTGGGGTCGGACGGCAGCACCAACGCCGGCAAGGTTCTCGCCGCCTTCGGTCTGCTGCTTCTGCTCGGCTACGCGTTCACCTGGATCGGCGCCCTGATCGGCATGTCCGTGAGCACCCCCGAGGCGGCCACGTCCAGCGGACTGATCTGGCTCTTCCCGGTCACGTTCATCTCGAACGCGTTCGTGGACACCAGCCATATGACCCCGTGGCTGCGGCACGTCGCCGACTGGAACCCGTTCAGCGCCACGGTCCAGGCCTGCCGGGAGCTGTTCGCCAATCCGGGAGTCTCACCGTCGGACGCCTGGCCCATGCAGCACCCGGTGTGGGCCTCGCTGATCTACTCGATCCTGATCATCGCCGTCTTCCGTACGTTGGCGGTGCGGAAGTACCGCTCCGCCACGGCATGACGAAGCCCCCGGCGCCGAGGGGCGGCCGGGGGCCGGCGGGGGACCGGTCGAGCCGGTCCCGGGGGCTGGGTCAGCCGTTGTAGGGCTCGGCCTTCAGGATCTTCACCGAGGCGGTCTTGCCGTTGGGCAGCTCGTACTCGGCGTCCTCGCCGACCTTGTGACCGATCACACCGGAGCCCAGCGGGGACTGCGGCGAGTAGGTCTCGATGTCGGTGCTCGCGTACTCGCGGGAGGCCAGCAGGAAGGACAGGGTGTCGTCCTCGTCGCCGTCGAAGGCGATCGTCACGACCATGCCGGGAGCCACCGCACCGTCCGCCGACGCCGGCGCCTCGCCGACCTTCGCGTTCTCCAGGAGCTGGGTCAGCTGGCGCACACGGAGCTCCTGCTTGCCCTGCTCCTCCTTGGCCGCGTGGTACCCGCCGTTCTCGCGCAGGTCGCCCTCCTCGCGCGCGGCCGCGATCTTGGCGGCGATCTCCGTGCGCGCAGGACCAGACAGGTACTCCAGCTCGGCCTTGAGCTGGTTGTACGCCTCCTGGGTCAGCCAGGTGACGTTCTCGCTGGTCTGGGTCACAGGTGCTCCTCGTAGGTACTGGGAATACAAAGCATCGCCCTACCCAGAAGGATGTTCCTTCATGGATGGGCGAAACCACGAGCCTAACAATTCAACGGCCGAAGGGGGAGGACATAAGCCATCAGAATCGCATCAACGCAGGTCAGTGCCCACGTATTACGTACCCGTCCGGTCGGTGTCGGACCAGTTCGGTCGGATTCGGTCGGTCGGATCAGTCGGCGTGGCAGCCGAGCAGCTCGGCCGTCGTCCCCGGGGACGTCGTACGCAGCGTGACGACCTTGTCGATGCGGGTGGAGTCGCCGTCGAAGCGGAAGTCGGCCCGGCCCACCTCGGCGCCGCTCTCCGCCTGGGAGCGCAGCGTGCAGTAGCCGGAGGCGCCGGCGTCCTTGCGGACCTCCAGATGCACCTTCACCGAGTCCTTGCCGACGTCGAACTCGATCACCTCGGCGCTGATCTTGTTCTTGCCGATGTAGTGGTAGGCGAAGTAGCCGATCATCGCCAGCAGCAGCGCCCCGAGGACGGCACCGACGACCTTGAGCGTGCGGTCGGCGCGTGCGTCCGAGGAGCGGCCGTAGCGGCCCTCGGGCGCCCGCGTGCTCGCCGTGCTCATGATCGTCCTCTCCGCCCGGGTGGGACCGATGTCCCGAAAGTGGGGCCTGCGGGCCGTACCGCGGAATTATCCGTCCCCCGATTCGGTCACTATAGAAGCGCCGATCGCGCCGGTGGACACCGGGCGCCGACTACGAGGATTGAGTCTTGACTGACCAGCTGCGACTGATGGCCGTGCACGCCCACCCCGACGACGAGTCGAGCAAGGGCGCCGCGACCATGGCGAAGTACGTGTCCGAGGGGGTGGACGTGCTGGTGGTGACCTGCACGGGCGGGGAGCGCGGCTCCATCCTCAATCCGAAGCTTCAGGGCGACAAGTACATCGAGGAGCACATCCACGAGGTACGCAAGAAGGAGATGGACGAGGCCCGCGAGATCCTCGGCATCAAGCAGGAGTGGCTCGGCTTCGTCGACTCCGGCCTGCCCGAGGGCGACCCGCTGCCGCCGCTCCCCGAGGGCTGCTTCGCCCTGGAAGACGTCGACAAGGCCGCCGGCGAGCTGGTGAAGCAGATCCGGTCCTTCCGTCCCCAGGTGATCACCACCTACGACGAGAACGGCGGCTACCCGCACCCCGACCACATCATGACCCACAAGATCTCGATGGTGGCCTTCGAGGGCGCGGCGGACACCGAGAAGTACCCGGAGGCCGAGTTCGGCCCCGCCTACCAGCCGCAGAAGCTGTACTACAACCAGGGCTTCAACCGCCCCCGCACCGAGGCCCTGCACCAGGCCATGCTGGACCGGGGCCTGGAGTCCCCGTACGGCGACTGGCTCAAGCGCTGGGACGAGTTCGGCATGAAGCAGCGCACCCTCACCACGCACGTGCCCTGCGGCGACTTCTACGAGATCCGCGACAAGGCGCTGATCGCGCACGCCACGCAGATCGACCCCGACGGCGGCTGGTTCAAGGTGCCGCTGGACCTTCAGAAGGAGGTCTGGCCGACCGAGGAGTACGAGCTCGCGAAGTCCCTCGTCGATACCTCCCTCCCCGAGGACGACCTCTTTGCGGGCATCCGCGACAATGCCTGACATGAGCGCAAGCGCAAGCCTGGCAATGACACAGCTCGCCACCCTCGCCAAGGAGGTGGACGAGGACAAGGTCACCCCCGGCGTCCTCGGCTTCATCGTCTTCGCGATGCTGGCTCTGGCCGTGTGGGGCCTGATGAAGTCCATGAACCGCCACATGAGCAGGGTCGACTTCACGGAGGCCCCGGATCCGAAGGCAGACTCCGGGGACTCCGCCGAAGCGAGCGGTGCGGCCAAGCCGCAGCAGGGCTGAGGAGGCCGCGGCGCCCGGCACCGTTCAGTGCCGGGCCGCAGCCGCCACCCCCATGACCTCCCGCGCGTGGCGGTTCGGCACCATGCCGAGCCGCCAGGCCTGCCATCCCGCCTCCAGGTTCACACCGCGTTCGAGCAGCAGCTGGTACGCCTCCACGTAGTCGTCCAGCTTCGCGTCCCGCAGCGGATGGCCGGCGCGGGACAGCTGGGCGAGTTCCTCCTGGGCCACCGCCGTGCCGATCTCCACACCGCCGGGAGCGGCGTACGGCAGCAGCGTGCAGCGCAGGAAGCGGGCCCAGTCCTCGCCGCGCCGGTCGCCGTACGACGCGAACAGACCGATCGCGTCGTCGCACAGGGCCAGCGCCTGCTGGGTCCGGGTGTTCCCGGCGTCCACCACCACCAGCTCCAGACAGGTCCACGCCTCCCCGTGCGCGACACCGATGCGCTGGAAGTCGGCGCGGGCGTCCACCAGGAGCTGGCGGGCGAAACCGGAGTTGCGCAGGGAGCCCGTCTGCGCGGCCCGCTGGTCGCGGGTCACCCGCGCCGAGTGGTGCCGGGCGCACGCCAGGCCGTACACGTCCCGCATGCGGGAGAACATCGTCCGGGAGCGCTCCAGCTCCCGTACCGCGAGGTCCAGGTTGCCCGTCTCCTCCAGGGCCTGGCCCAGGTAGTACAGCGACCAGGCCTCGCCGCGCGCGTCCTCGTTGTCGCGGTGGCGGGCGGCCGCCCGGCGCAGTCCGTCCACCGCCGGGGACGGATCACCGGCGACCAGCCGGGCCCGGGCCAGCTGGGTCATCGCCCACGCCTCGCCGCGGGCGTCGCGGGTCCGGCCGTACAGGTCCAGGGCCGCCCGCAGGTCCGCCTCCGCACGCGGTACGTCGCCCATCCTGAGGCCCAGCTGACCGAGCTGGAAGTGGGCCCAGGCCTCGCCGTGCAGCGACTCGCCGGCGCGGTGCAGGGACAGCGACTCGGTCAGCAGGCCGAGGGACTCGGCGACGTGGCCCCGGTCGCGTTCCACCGCCGCCAGCGCGTGCATCGTCCAGGCGCGGTCCGTCGACAGCTCGGGCGCCGACTGAAGATCGAGGGCCTCCCGTAGCTTCGTCGCCGCCTCGGTCAGGTTGCCCTGGTGGTGGAGGGTGATGCCGAGCGAGCACAGCGCGCGTGCCGCGCCCGCGTCGTGGTGGGCCTCCATGTAGAGCTCGACCACCGAGGTCAGGGTGGTGCGGGCCTTGTCCAGTTCGCCGAGCTGGCGGGCCGCGATGCCGGTGCGCCACTGCACCGAGCGGACCAGCAGGCCCTTGTCGACGGCCTGCGCCAGCTCGTTGATCTCGCCGAGGCGGTAGAGGTCGCCGCGCAGCAGGCAGTAGTCGCACAGCGCGCCCAGCAGGTTGAGCACCGCCGCCTGGTTGGCGTCCTCGGCGTGCCGCAGCGCCGCGGTGATGAAGCTCGACTCGTCGTCCAGCCAGCGCAGCGCGTCGTCCAGCGAGGTGAAGCCGTGCGGGCTGAAGCGGTCCGAGCGGGTCGACATGTTGCCGTCGACCAGGCGCAGGACCGACTCGGCGAGATCGGCGTAGTTCACGATCAGCCGTTCCTGGGCCGCCGTGCGCTCCGCGGGCTGCTCCTCGTCGAGGAGGCGGGCGTGGGCGAAGGCGCGGACCAGGTCGTGCAGGCGGTAGCGGTTGCCGCGCACGTGGTCGACCAGGCCCGCCTCGGACAGCGCCACGAGGTGACGGGTCGCCTCCGCCTCGTCGGTGGCCAGCAGCGAGGCCGCCGCTGCCGCGCCCAGCGAGGCGCGGCCCGCGAGCGCAAGCCGGCGCAGCAACCGCCGGGCCGCCTCCGACTGGTCCGTGTAGCGCAGCCACAGCACCCGCTCGATCGGCTCCACCGGGCCGTACGCGCCCAGATCGGTCGCCAGCGCGCGCGGTGATCGCGGGCCCAGCGACGAGCCCGCGATCCGCAGCGCCAGCGGCAGCCCACCGCACAACTCCCGGATCTCGTCGGTGGATTCGGCGTCGTAGGGGCCCGAGGAATCCTGTGCGGAGGCCGTCAGCAGCTCCTCCGCGCCCGCCGCGTCCAGCTTCTCCACCGGGAGCTGATGCACCCAGGCGGCGAGATCCCCGGGCAGGTCGAGGGGCTCGCGGGCGGTGACGAGCACCAGGCTGTCGGAGCGTTCGGGGACGAGGGTACGGACCTGCCGGGCGTCCGAGGCGTCCTCCAGTACGACCGTGACCGGAAGGCCGGTGAGGTGCTGGTGGTAGAGCTCGCTCAGCCGCTTGACCTGCTGCTCGGCCGACGAGCGCTCACGGAAGAGGAGTTGCTCGCGGGGCGCGCCCAGACGGTTCAGCAGATGCAGCAGCGCGTCTCGCGTCGACAGTGGCGGCTCCTCGGTGGTGTCGCCGCGCAGGTCCACCACGCACGCGCCGCGGAACTGGTCCTTCAGGTCGTGCGCCGCGCGGATCGCCAGTGCGGTGCGGCCGCTGCCGGGCGCGCCGTGCAGGACGACCACCGTCGGCCTGGTCTCCGTACTCGCGCGGGCCGCCTGCACCCACTGCCGGATGCGGGCCAGCTCCGGCCGGCGGCCCGCGAACGGGCCCATCGGCTCGGGGAGTTGGCCGAACGACTGCTCCAGCACGCTCCGCCCCCGGGCCGCGGCGCTCTTGTCGGCGCCTCTCAGCCGCGGTGACGACTTCTTCGGGCCGGTGGAGGCGCTCAGCACGCGCTGCTGGTCGAGGAACGGTCGGATGCCGCGTACTTCCAGCGCCGTCAGCCATTGCAGGCGCAGCTGTTCCGGGCCGCCGGGCTGGCCGGCGGCGCCCGCGCGGTGATGTGCGGCGGGCAGATGCGTGCCGGCCACCTTCACGACGGTGGCCGCGGCGCCGACGACGCCCACGGTGACGCCCGCGCCGACCGCGGTGGTCGGGCCGGTGCCGAGCGCCAGGTCGGACACGACGGCCGCGACCGCGGCGACACCGGCCACGATCAGCGGCGTGGCACCGCCCTCCCGCGCGAACCGCTGCCCGAACGACAGCCGACCGGCGTCCGCCTCGTCCAGGGCCCGTGTATACGCCGCGTACTCCTCGGCGGCCGCCTGCGCCATGTCGTCCAGCGCGGCACGCGCCCGGGACAACAGCACCTGTCCGTCGGTACGCCCGCCCGAGCGCCGCACCTCCTCCTCCACGGCGCGGACCAACAGCCGCTCGGCCTCGGCCCGATGGCTGTCTCGCATGTCACGTCCCCCTCCGGCGGAAACAGCGTCCTTGGTCAAGTGTGCTGCGTACCGCGCACGGGGGCGAGGGGGCGGGCGGTGCGCGAACCACTGTGGAGGGTCTGTGAATTGGTGGTGCGGCTCGTCCGAGTGGCCATTGTGAACGCCGTCGTCGACAGAACAGCCGGGGGAGACACGCCCACGCCGCAGGGCGCGCCCTGGGGGCCGCCGCAGCCGCCTCAGCCGCAGCCGCCGCAGCCGCCACAGCAGCCTCGCAGGGCCTGGTGGGTCGCCGGGATCGTCATCCCGGTGGTGGGAATCCTCGGACGGTCAACCCGACGATCTCGGTCCCGGACTCGGCGGACAACCTGGCTCCCTGGGCCGACCCCGGTACCACTGCGACGCCCCAGGAGTGCCTGGAGAGCGTGGAGCGCAACGGCAGCTACGGCGCGTCGAACGTGCAGCCGGGAGAGGCGTTCTGTCTGCTGACCGTCGAGGGACGGGTCGCCTAACCTCCAGGTCGTCACCGCTCCGGACAGCGGCGGCGGAAAACTCAAGGTCACCGTCTGGGAGACGCCTGACGCGTGACCCGTGGGGTACTGCGGCAGGATGGACCCCATGCCGAACCGACTGGCTCACGAGACGTCCCCCTACCTGCTCCAGCACGCGGACAACCCGGTCGACTGGTGGCCGTGGTCGGCCGAGGCCTTCGAGGAGGCCCGTAAGAGCGGCAAACCGGTCCTGCTCAGCGTCGGCTACAGCAGCTGTCACTGGTGTCACGTGATGGCCCACGAGTCCTTCGAGGACCAGGAGACCGCCGACTACCTCAACGCCCACTTCGTCAGCGTGAAGGTCGACCGCGAGGAACGTCCCGACGTGGACGCCGTCTACATGGAGGCCGTGCAGGCGGCCACCGGCCAGGGCGGCTGGCCCATGACCGTGTTCCTCACCCCGGACGCCGAGCCGTTCTACTTCGGCACCTACTTCCCGCCCGCGCCCCGCTCCGGCATGCCCTCCTTCCGGCAGGTCCTGGAGGGGGTGCGCAGTGCCTGGACCGACCGGCGCGACGAGGTCGCCGAGGTCGCGGGGAAGATCGTGCGGGACCTCGCCGGCCGGGAGATCTCCTACGGCGGGCCCGAGGCGCCCGGCGAGCAGGAGCTCGCGCAGGCGCTGCTCGGGCTCACCCGGGAGTACGACCCGCAGCGCGGCGGATTCGGCGGCGCCCCCAAGTTCCCGCCGTCCATGGTGATCGAGTTCCTGCTGCGGCATCACGCGCGCACCGGTGCCGAGGGCGCGTTGCAGATGGCGCGGGACACCTGTGAGCGGATGGCCCGGGGCGGTATCTACGACCAGATCGGCGGCGGCTTCGCCCGGTACTCCGTCGACCGGGACTGGGTCGTGCCGCACTTCGAGAAGATGCTGTACGACAACGCCCTGCTGTGCCGTGTCTACGCCCACCTGTGGCGCGCCACCGGCTCCGAGCCGGCCCGCCGGGTCGCGCTGGAGACCGCCGACTTCATGGTGCGTGAACTGCGCACCGCCGAGGGCGGGTTCGCCTCCGCTCTCGACGCCGACAGCGACGACGGGACCGGCCGGCACGTCGAGGGCGCCTACTACGTGTGGACGCCGGAGCAGCTGCGCGAGGTCCTCGGCGACGACGACGCCGAGCTCGCCGTCCGCTACTTCGGCGTGACGGAGGAGGGCACTTTCGAGCAGGGCTCGTCCGTCCTGCAACTCCCGCAGCAGGACGGGCTGTTCGACGCCGAGAAGATCAGCTCCGTACGGCGCAGGCTGCTGGACAGCAGGAGCGAGCGCCCCGCCCCCGGCCGTGACGACAAGGTCGTCGCCGCCTGGAACGGCCTCGCGATCGCCGCTCTCGCCGAGACCGGCGCCTACTTCGACCGCCCCGACCTGGTCGACGCCGCTCTCGGAGCCGCCGACCTCCTCGTGCGGCTGCACCTCGACGACCACGTCCGTCTCGCGCGTACCAGCAAGGACGGTCACGTCGGCGCCAACGCGGGTGTGCTGGAGGACTACGCGGACGTCGCCGAGGGCTTCCTGGCGCTCGCCTCCGTCACCGGCGAGGGCGTCTGGCTGGACTTCGCCGGGTTCCTGCTCGACCACGTGCTCGCCCGGTTCGTCGACGAGGAGTCCGGCGCCCTCTACGACACCGCCTCCGACGCCGAGCGGCTGATCCGCCGGCCGCAGGACCCCACCGACAACGCCGCACCCTCCGGCTGGAGCGCCGCGGCCGGCGCCCTGCTGAGCTACGCCGCCCAGACCGGCGCCGAGCCCCATCGCAGGGCCGCCGAACGGGCGCTCGGCGTCGTCAAGGCCCTCGGCCCGCGCGTCCCCCGCTTCATCGGCTGGGGTCTGGCGGTCGCCGAGGCCGCCCTCGACGGGCCGCGCGAGGTCGCGGTCGTCGGACCGGCACTCGATGACGAGGCGACAAAAGCCCTGCACCGTACGGCACTTCTCGGCACCGCCCCCGGTGCAGTCGTGGCCATGGGAACTCCGGAGAGTGACGAGTTTCCCCTTCTCGCCGACCGTCCCCTGCGACAGGGCGCACCCGCCGCGTACGTGTGCCGCAACTTCACGTGCGACGCCCCGACCACGGATCCGGAGCGTCTGAGGGCCGCGCTGACCAGGTGAAACCGTGGCCATATCGGGCCACTTACGTAGGCTGTGTTCGAATTGTTCACTCTCGGGGCTCGTTGTGAGGAAACGCGCTCTTCATCAAAACGGCCTGCGGGCTTCACAGATCCCCCCTAACCTCTCCACAGTGACGCGACGGGTGTGACGCACCGTCGCGACAGGGGGCATTGGGGATCTGGGGGGATCTTTTGCTGACGTCTGTTTTCATAGCCGTCGTCTCGCTGGCCTTGTTCTGGATGGCGGCTTTCACCTTGTGGTGGCAGATGCACGCGTGGCGTACGCCCGAAGTGCTGGCCTCCACCCGGTTCAGCAGACCGGACGGCGGCGAGCACGTGTCGTTCTCGCTGCTGCTCCCGGCACGGCACGAACAAGCCGTGCTGGACCACACGATCCAGCGACTGCTGGAATCCACACACACCGACTTCGAGATCATCGTCATCGTCGGACACGACGACCCGGAGACCACGGAGGTGGCCGAGAAGGCCGCCTCCCGCGACCCGCGCGTCCGTGTCGTCGTCGACACCCACGAGAAGAAGAACAAGCCGAAGGCCATGAACACCGCGCTGCCGCACTGCCGCGGCGACGTCGTCGGGGTCTTCGACGCCGAGGACCAGGTCCATCCCGAGCTCCTCGCGCACGTGGACCACGCGTTCCGGACGACGAAAGCGGACGTGGTCCAGGGCGGCGTCCAGCTCATCAACTTCCACTCCAGCTGGTACAGCCTGCGCAACTGCCTGGAGTACTTCTTCTGGTTCCGGTCGCGGCTGCATCTGCACGCGCAGAAGGGGTTCATCCCGCTGGGCGGCAACACCGTCTTCGTGCGGACGGACGTGCTCAGGGAGGCCGACGGCTGGGATCCCGACTGCCTCGCCGAGGACTGCGACCTGGGCGTCCGGCTGTCCAGCGTCGGCAAGAAGGTCGTCGTCGCCTACGACTCCGACATGGTGACCAAGGAGGAGACGCCCGGCAGCCTGATGTCGCTGCTGAAGCAGCGCACCCGCTGGAACCAGGGCTTCCTCCAGGTCTACCGGAAGAACGACTGGCGGCAACTGCCCACCTTCGGACAGCGGTTGCTCGCCCGCTACACGCTCACCACGCCGTTCCTCCAGGCCTTCACCGGCCTGATCATCCCGCTGAACGTGGCCGTCGCGCTCTTCCTCGACGTGCCGGTGAGCGTCGCCTTCATCACCTTCCTGCCGGCCGTCACCGCGCTCGTCACCTTCGTCTTCGAGCTCGTCGGACTGCACGACTTCGGCAAGCAGTACGGGCTTCGGGTGCGCTTCGTCCACTACGTGAAGCTGATCGTGGGCGGCCCCTTCTACCAGGTGCTCCTCGCCGGGGCCGCCCTGCGCGCCGTATGGCGTGAGCAGCGCGGCCAGAACGACTGGGAGCTGACCAGCCACGTAGGCGCGCACCTCGCGGACGCCGAAGTGACCCGAGACCTCCGAGAGGACGTCCCTGCGTGACCTCCACCCTTCCCGCGGTGACCACTCAGAAGGTCCCCGCGCAGCGGCAGCCTGCGCCCATGGCGCGTCCGACCGGTCGAACGACGCCGCCGGTACGGCTGCGTTCGTCCCGTCCCGACCTGATCCTGTGCGGCGTACTCCTCGTCGTGATCCTCCTCGTCCAGGGCTGGAACATCGCCGACTACCCGACCCTCAGCGACGACGAGGGCACCTACCTCGCCCAGGCCTGGGCGGTCCAGGAGGGCCGGGGCCTCGCCCACTACACGTACTGGTACGACCACCCACCCCTCGGCTGGATCCAACTCGCCCTGCTGACCTGGATACCGGCCGCGCTCAGCCCCGAGTCGATGACCGTCGGCACCATGCGCGCCGCGATGCTCGTCATCAGCGCGGTCAGCGCGGTGCTGGTGTACGTGCTGGGGCGGCGGCTGTCCCTGCCGCGCTGGGCCGCCGGGCTCGGCATGGTCCTGTTCGGGCTCTCGCCGCTGTCGGTCGTGCTCCAGCGGGAGATCTTCCTCGACAACCTCGCGGTGATGTGGACGCTGCTCGCGTTCGCCCTCGCCGCCTCGCCGAGCCGGCATCTGTGGCACCACTTCGGCGCCGGGATGGCGGCCGCGACGGCCGTGCTGACCAAGGAGACGATGCTCTTCGTCCTCCCCGCGGTCCTGATCACCATGTGGCGGCACAGCCACCGCGACACCCGCAAGTTCGCCCTGACCGGCGGCGTCACCGCATGCGTGCTGATCGGCCTGTCGTACCCCTTGTTCGCCCTGCTGAAGGGCGAGTTGTTCCCGGGCAGCGGACATGTCTCACTGTGGGACGGCGTCAAGTACCAGATGACCCGGCCCGGTTCGGGCTTCATCCTCGACCAGGGCTCCGGCTCGCACGGCGTCCTTCAGTCGTGGCTCTACTACGACCGTGTCCTCATCGTCGGCGGCCTCGCGGGCGCCCTGCTGCTCCTGGTCACCTGGCGCTGGTCGGTCACCGCGCGCGCCCTGGCCGGACCGTCGTTCGCGGTGGCGATCCTCGCCCTGGTGGCGATGCGCCCCAGCGGCTATCTGCCCGCGATGTACGTCATCCAGGCGCTGCCGTTCCTCGCCCTCGTCCTCGCCGGCGGAACGGCCTCCGTCGCCCACGCCGTACTGCGGCGATGGCGGTCCGGGACCGAGCACCGGTATCTGACGGGCGGACGGTACGCACTGGCGGCCGTGCTCGCGATCGCCGCCGGTGCCTATGTCGTCCCGCGCTGGTACGACGGCGACCGCACGGCCGTCACCGCCGACGCCAACGCCCCCTACCAGGCCGCCTCGAAGTGGCTGGCCAGTGAGGTGGAGCACCCGGAGGACACCCGTGTCCTCGTCGACGACGCGCTGTGGCTGGACCTGGTGCACGCCGGGTACGAGCCGGGGCGCGGGGTCATCTGGTTCTACAAGGCGGACCTCGACCCGGCCGTCACGAAGACCATGCCGCGCGGCTGGAAGGACCTCGACTACGTCGTCGCCTCCCCGACGGTCCGGCGTGACGCGGTCGACCTGCCCAACGTCAAGGCGGCCATCGAGCACTCGAAGCCGGTCGCCGTCTTCGGCGCCGGCGAGGACCGCATCGAGATCCGCCAGATCCAGACCGCCTCCGGAGGCGTCCGATGACCCACGAGTACACCGCCCCCGAGGAGCTCGGCGACCCGGCCGTGCGGGCCGCCGAGGTGGCCGAGCCGGGCGCCGTCACCATCGTCGTACCGACCTTCAACGAGTCCGCGAACGTAAGGCAGTTGCTGCACCGGATCACCGAGTCGGTGCCGTCCCGGCTGCCCTGCGAGGTCGTCTTCGTGGACGACTCCACCGACGACACCCCGCAGGTCATCAAGGAGGCCGCGCAGGACTGCCCGTTCCCCGTCACCGTCATCCACCGCGACGAACCCGTCGGCGGGCTCGGCGGCGCGGTCGTGGAGGGGATGAAGGCGGCCGGGTCGGACTGGATCGTCGTCATGGACGGCGACTGCCAGCACCCGCCCTCCCTGGTGCCGGACCTGGTGGCCACCGGCGAGCGGGCCAACGCCGGGCTGGTCGTGGCCTCCCGGTACATCAAGGGCGGCAGCCGGGCCGGGCTCGCCGGCAGCTACCGGGTGGCCGTGTCACGGGCGGCGACCTGGCTGACCAAGTCCCTCTTCCCGCGCAAGCTGCACGGCATCAGCGACCCGATGAGCGGCTTCTTCGCGATCCGCCGCAGCGACATCGCCGCCGAGGCGCTGAAGCCGCTCGGCTACAAGATCCTGCTGGAGCTGGCGGTGCGCAGCCGGCCGCGCGCGGTCACCGAGGTGCCGTTCGTCTTCCAGGAGCGGTTCGCGGGGGAGTCCAAGTCCACGGCCGCCGAGGGGCGGCGTTTCCTGCGGCATCTCGCCGGGCTGCGCACGGCCGACGCGCTGTCCCGGATGGTGGTGTTCGGGCTGATCGGACTGACCGGCTTCGTACCGAACCTGGCCGCGCTGTGGGTGTTCACCGAAGCGGGCCTGCACTACCTGCCCGCCGAGATCGTCGCCAACCAGTTCGGCGTGGCCTGGAACTTCCTGCTCATCGAGAAGCTGCTGTTCCGCGACCGCCGGCAGCACCGCCACTGGGCCGACCGCACCATTCGGTTCGCGCTGCTTGCCAACGCCGACCTGGTGCTGCGCATCCCGCTGATAGCGCTGCTGGTGGGCCAGTTCGGGCTGGCCGTGCTGCCGGCCACCGCGCTGGCCCTGGTCATCACCTTCGTCCTGCGCTTCGCCGGTACCGAAGCGCTGGTCTATCTGCCGCGCCGCCGTTCAGGTCGGCAGCGCGGGAGCCGCACCGCAAGGAGAGCCGCATGAACAAGCGCCTCGTCAACCGACACCGAAGAAGGACCGCACTGGTCGGGGTGGGCGCCCTGACCGCCGGTCTGCTCCTCACCTCGCCCCAGTCCGCCTCCGCCGCCAACCTCGTCAAGAACCCCGGCTTCGAGACCGCGGGGACCGACGACATGCCCTACTGCTGGAAGAAGTCCGGGTGGGGCGACAACGACTTCACCTTCGAGACCGTGGCAGACGCCCACTCGGGCTCCAAGGCCATGAAGGTCACCCTGACCCGCCGGGCCGAGGGCGACCGCAAGGCGCTCATCACCGAGTCCGCCGCGTGCGCGCCGGTCGTCACGGTGGGCAAGCAGTACGACCTGGGGCTCTGGTACAAGTCGACCACCCCGGACACCTCGGTCACCCTGTTCCGGCACGACGCCACGGCGGGCTGGCAGTACTGGACCGACCTGAAGACGCTGGAGATGGCGGCCGGTTGGACCGAGGCGACGGTCCGCACACCCGAGGTGCCCGCCGGCACCGACCGGATCGCCTGGGGCGTCTCCGTCTACGGCACCGGCTCGGTCACCACCGACGACTACACGATGGACCAGGTCGCCGAAGCGGTGCCGGACCCGGTGTGCACGGGCACGGCCGAGGAGTGCGCCAACGGCCGCTGGGACGTGCTGCCCACGAAGAACCCGGTGCGCTCCATGCACTCCGTCGTCCTCAACAACGGCAAGGTGCTGCTGATCGCCGGCTCCGGCAACAGCCAGGAGATGTTCGAGGCGGGCACGTTCACCAGCGCGGTCTACGACCCCGAGAACGGTACGTATAGGACGATCCCCACGCCGAAGGACATGTTCTGCGCCGGGCACGTCCAGCTCGACGACGGCCGGGTGCTCGTCATGAGCGGCAACAAGGGCTATCCGTCGGCCGACGGCAGGGTCGGCTACCAGGGCTACAAGGACTCGTACATCTTCGACCCGGTCACCGAGACGTACAGCAAGACCAACGACATGAACGACGGCCACTGGTACCCGTCGGCCACCGTCCTCGGCAACGGTGACGTGATCTCCTTCGGCGGTCTGAAGGAGGACTCCACCGGCTCGGTGACCGCCGAGCTGTGGTCGGACGCCGAGCAGAAGTGGCTGGAGCTCTGGAAGGTCAACCAGACCTGGTCGTACTGGGGTCTGTACCCGTCGATGATCCTGATGCAGGACGGCCGCCTCTTCTACTCGGGCAGCCATGTCTTCGGCAACAACATCCCGGGCACCGGTTCGGCGATCTACGACTACGGCGCCAACACGGTCACCCAGATCCCCGGCCTCCAGAAGAAGGACGAGCGCGACCAGTCCGCGAGCGTGCTGCTGCCTCCGGCCCAGGACCAGAAGGTCCTCACCATCGGCGGCGGCAACATCGACTCCAACCCGGACGCCAACCGCCTCACCGACGTCATCGACCTCAAGCAGCCCAACCCGTCCTACGTCGCCGGACCGCCGCTGCCGCAGGGCACCGTCGACCTCGGCGCCGGCAAGGTCCCGCAGACCGGCAACCAGGGCAAGATGTACGTCTCCGCCGTGCTCCTGCCCGACGGCAAGGTCCTGGAGACCGGGGGCGCCCTGCACAACCGGGCCGACCCGGTGTACGAGTCGTCGCTGTACGACCCGGCGACGGGCACCTTCGACCCGGTGGCGGCCGACCCGGAGGAGCGCGGCTACCACTCCTCGGCGTTCCTGCTGCCCGACGGCCGTGTGATGGCCACCGGCGACAACCCGGGCAACGGCTCCTGGAACCACGACGTGTCGATCTACACCCCGCCCTATCTGCTCAAGGGCGAGCGGCCGGCGATCACCTCGGTGATCGACACCGAGTGGACGTACGGCGACACCCAGCGGATCACCGTCGACCGGCCCATCGCGAAGGCGGAGCTGATCCGTCCGGCCGCGGTCACCCACTCCTCCGACCCCAACCAGCGGTTCGTCGATCTGCCGCTGTCGGTGGACGGCAACAACGTCGACCTGAACGTGACGAGCAACCCCAACCTGGCCCCGCCCGGCTGGTACATGCTCTTCGCGGTCGACGCCAACGGGGTGCCGTCGGTGGCCAAGTGGGTGCACCTCCAGGGCCCGCAGGCGCTTTCCGCCACGGACTCCTCGGCGCACGTCCACGACTTCGCCGACAACCTCAAGGGCAAGGTCACGGGCCCCGGCAAGAAGCGCAGCGCGCAGAAGGTCAGCCCGACCGTCTCCGGCTGCGACCGCCACTACGGCTCCGCCAATGTCTGCGTCCCCACGGACTTCCCGCCCACGGTGAAGACGACGACGAAGGCCCGCTGCGACTGGCTGAAGAAGAACGACTACGGCCGCCTCAAGGTCAACGGCAAGGACGACCCGCTGCGGCTGGACCCGAACCGGGACGGAATCGCCTGCGGCAAGGGTGATGTGAGCAGGCGTTAGCCTCAGCTCGCGTAGTCGGCGAGGGCGCGCTCCACGATGGCCACCAGCTGTTCGTGGTGCGCGCCCTTCCAGTACGCCCGCTTGCACTCGGTGCACTGCGCGAACACGTCGTACGACCGCTGCGTCCCGCCCTCCAGCTGGTCCGCGACCTCCTCCTTGGTGGCCTCCTTGAGCAGGCCGTTGCACGCGGTGCAGCGGGTCCAGGGACGCAGCTCGGGGCGGAACCTGTCCAGGATGTCGCGGAGTTGGTCGTCGGGGCGGGTGCTGTACACATAGGCGCCGGCCCACAGCTCGCGGCGCCGCAGCAGACCTCGGTCCCGGCTCAGCAGGACCCGCCGCTCGGCGGCCGAGCGCGCGGCGAGCGCCGGGTCGCCGATGTCCGTCGACTCGTACGCGGTGTCCACGCCGAGCAGCCGCATCCGCCGGGCCAGGGTGCCCAGATGGACGTCGAGCAGGAAGCGCAGGGGGGCGCCCGGCACCCGCTGGGGGCGTGCGACCGGCCGTACCGAGACGGTCCCGGCCGACACGGGGATGTGTGACACCGGCACCTCGCGCCCGTCCACGACCAGGGTGCCGACCTCGGTCAGCGGGACGCCGAGGGACTCCACGACATGCCCGAGGGTCGAGACCCCGTCGGTGGTGATCCGGGCGGCACCTTCCTGGCGCCGGCCGTTGGGCAGGAACACCCGCAGCTCGGGGGCGAACTCGACGTCGATCTCAGGACCGTTCACCCGGCCAGGATGACACGGTCCGCGGCGCGTGCCTCAGCCCTTTTTCGCGGGGAGGCCGTGCTCGATGACCTCCAGGGCCCGGTCCACCAGTTCGCGCAGGTCGTCCCGGCAGTCGTTCTCCGCCCAGGCGATGTTGACCTCCATCAGCCCGCCGACCAGGGACATCGCACAGACCCGCACTTCGAGGGAGTCGGGGTCCAGACCCGAGCGCTCCGCGATGGCGCCCCGCAGCAGGCGTCCGGTCGCCGACATGCTCTCGATCATCCGGGCGCGGACGGCGGGGATCTGGACGGCCAGGTGCGCCCTGATCCGCACCGCCTCGGGGTCCGCGGCCAGCAGCGCGTCCATGGACCGGTGCATCACGTGCCGCACCGAGTCCATCCAGGACTCCGCGGCCGGCCGGGCGCGCAACTCCTCCAGCATCAGGGGGTCGTACTCGTCCGTGAGGACGATGTCCTCCTTCGTCGGGAAGTACCGGAAGACCGTGGACGGCGACACCTCGGCGCGCTCGGCGATCTGCTCGATCGTGGTGGCGTCGTAGCCCTGCTCCTTGATCAGCGCGTAGGTCGCGTCGCGGATCGCCGTCCGGGTCTTGATCTTCTTCCGTTCACGAAGCCCCAGCTGGGGAGGGTCGGTCGGGGGAGAGGAGTGTGCGGGGGGCATGGGGGTCATTGTCGGGCATCGGCCCCCTCGGCAGCCATGTCCGGGGCCTCGGGCCGCTCCGCATCGGGTGTGCTCGGCAGGAACGCCGCCGCCAGCAGGGCGGAGACGAGGGCCGCGACGCCGCACACCAGCAGCACTACGCCCATGCCGTGGACGTAGGCGCTGTTCGCGGAGGCCGCCAGCTCGGCCGAGCCCGTCCGCCCGGCGACCAGGTGCGCCGCGACCACGGACTCCCCGGCGGTGTCGGCGGCCCGCGCGGGCAGCCCGGTGACGTCGAGCCGGTCCCGGAAGACGCCGGCCAGCAGACTGCCGAGCAGGGCGATGCCGATCGCTCCGCCGACCTGACGCAGGGTCATCAGCAGCCCGGAGCCGCTGCCGGCCCGGTCGCGGGGCAGGGCGCTCAGGCCGCCGTTCATGGCGGGGATGAGCGAGAGACCGAAGCCGAGACCGGTGATGGTGAGCCATAGGGCGACGAATCCGTAGCCGGAGTCCGCTGTCGTACGGCTGCCGAGGAACCCGGCGAAGGCCAGCACCACCAGGCCCGCGCTCACCGCGGCACGCGCGCCGAAGCGGGCGACGACCTTCGGGGCGAGGCGGGAGGCGACCAGGAGTCCGCCCATCATCGGCAGCAGTCGCACGCCCGTGCCCAGGGCGTCGTGGCCGAGGACGGCCTGGAGGTACGGCGGCAGCACGAACAGCAGGCCGGTCAGGATGAACGTCACCAGGGTGGCGGCGACGGTGTTGAACAGGAAGCCGCGGTGGGCGAGCAGCGTCATGTCGAGCATGGGGCGCTCGACCCGGCGTTCGCGGACCACGAGCGCCGCGATCAGGAGCACGGAAGCTCCCAGCATGCCCAGGACCAGCGGGTCGCCCCAGCCCCGGGTGGGCGCCTCGATGATGCCGTAGACGAGGGCGCCGAGCCCGGTCGCGGCGAGCGCGGTGGAGACGGTGTCGACCTCGGGGGAGGCGGGGTCCTTCGTCTCGGGGAGCAGGAAGAGGCAGGCGGCGATGCCGATCGCGGCCATAGGCACGTTGATCAGGAAGACCGAGCCCCACCAGAAGTGGTTCAGCAGCCAGCCGCCGATGATCGGGCCGAGCGGCAGGCCGAGCGCGGAGGCGGCGGAGGTGATGCCGACGGCCTTGGTGCGCTCCTCGGGGCCGAAGAGGGTGGGCAGCACGGACAGCGAGAGCGGGGTGACCAGGGCCGCGCCGACGCCCATCACGGCCCGCGCGACGATGACCGCGTTCACGTCGCCCGCCAGCGCGCCGACCAGTGACCCGGCGAGGAAGACGCCGAGGCCGGCGATCAGCATCCGGCGCCGCCCGAACCGGTCGCCCAGCAGGCCCGCGGGGAGCATCAGGGCGGCGAAGACGACCACGTACGCGTCCGCCATCCACTGCTGCTCCCCGGTGGTGGCCCCGAGGTCGGCGGCCATCGTCGGCAGCGCCACGTTGAGGATCGTCATGTCGAAGCCGAGCGTGAGCATGCTCGCGACCAGAGCGGCGAGGGCCCACCAACGGCGAGGATCTGGAGTGACAGTTTCCATGAAATGAGAGTAGCTCTCAAAAGAGGGAGACTGTCAATCAGTTTCGGCATGCAAAAAGGCCACGGCGGGAAGCCGTGGCCTTTCGGGGAGCGGGGTGCCGACTACGCGTGCTGGTACGCCACCAGCGAGATCCCCACGTAGTGCACGACGAACGCCGCCAGCGTGAAGGAGTGGAACACCTCGTGGAAGCCGAACCAGCGCGGTGACGGGTTCGGGCGCTTGATGCCGTAGATCACGCCGCCCGCGCTGTAGAGGAGGCCGCCGACGATCACCAGGACCAGTACCGCGATGCCGCCGGACTGCATGAAGTCGGGCAGGAAGAAGACGGCCGCCCAGCCCATCGCGATGTAGCAGGGGGTGTAGAGCCAGCGCGGGGCGCCCACCCAGAAGACCCGGAAGACGATGCCGGCCAGCGCGGCCGCCCAGATGCCCCACAGCAGCCACTGACCCTTGGCCCCGGGCAGCAGCAGCATCGTCAGCGGGGTGTACGTGCCCGCGATGATCAGGAAGATGTTGGCGTGATCCAGCCGGCGCAGGATGCCGTCCATGCGCGGGCTCCAGTTGCCCCGGTGGTACAGCGCGCTGACGCCGAACAGCAGACAGGCCGTGAGGGCGTAGATCCCGCAGGCGAGTCTGCCCCGGGGTGAGTCCGCGAGGGCCGTGAGCACCAGTCCGGCGACGAGCACCGCCGGGAACATGCCGAGATGCAGCCAGCCCCGGAGCTTGGGCTTGATCTCCTCCGAGAGCTGCTGGGCGTGGTGCGCGATCTGGTGCGGCAGCGAGGGCGCGTCGGAACCGCGGCCGGCGGCCGGCGTGTCCGTTGGCGCGTCGGGGACGGGCGCAGTCATGCGAGGAATCGTACCTACGGAACCGTAAGTTACGCGTCAGAGCGTCGAGATGGGCGCTCCTAAGTGGCCATCGTCTCACGGGGTACCCGGTGGGGGCGCACCAGGGGTGAAGCCATGGTGACGCAGCGAAAACATCTCGATGAGTGGCGATGCTCACGCCGCTCACCTGTGACGCCCTCTGGACATATGCGCGGACGCGTCGGATGATCAAATGAGTGCGGTCGGCACCGGATGAGCGCGGTGATCGGAATATCGGTCCATCCCTCGAAGCATCCGGGTCGCGGCCCCCACGGGGCATACAAGGGCATATTCATGACAGAAACCCCTCATTTAGGAGCAACCGTGGCGCGCGACATCGCGGCTCCCCCCGTCGTCCCCACCAACCACCGGGAGCTGGTCTCGTGGGTGAACGAGATCGCTGAATTGACCCAGCCGGACAACGTGGTCTGGTGTGACGGATCCGAGGCCGAGTACGAGCGTCTGTGCGAGGAGCTCGTCGCGAAGGGCACCTTCCGCAAGCTCGACCCGATCAAGCGCCCCAACTCCTACTACGCCGCCTCCGACCCGACCGACGTCGCCCGCGTCGAGGACCGGACCTTCATCTGCTCCGAGAAGGAGGAGGACGCGGGCCCGACCAACCACTGGAAGGACCCCGCCGAGATGCGGGAGATCTTCGCCGGTGACAAGGGTGTCTTCCGCGGCTCGATGCGCGGCCGGACGATGTACGTCGTCCCGTTCTGCATGGGCCCCCTCGGCTCCGACCTGTCCGCGATCGGCGTCGAGATCACCGACTCCGCCTACGTCGCGGTCTCCATGCGCACGATGACCCGCATGGGTCAGCCCGTCCTCGACGAGCTCGGTGACGACGGCTTCTTCGTGAAGGCCGTGCACACGCTCGGCGCGCCGCTGGAGGCGGGCGAGCAGGACGTGCCCTGGCCGTGCAACAGCACCAAGTACATCTCCCACTTCCCCGAGAGCCGCGAGATCTGGTCCTACGGCTCCGGGTACGGCGGCAACGCCCTGCTCGGCAAGAAGTGCTACGCCCTGCGCATCGCCTCCGTGATGGCCCGCGACGAGGGCTGGCTGGCCGAGCACATGCTGGTCCTGAAGCTCACCCCGCCGCAGGGCGAGGCCAAGTACGTCGCCGCCGCCTTCCCGAGCGCCTGCGGCAAGACCAACCTCGCCATGCTGGAGCCCACCATCTCCGGCTGGACGGTCGAGACGATCGGCGACGACATCGCCTGGATGCGCTTCGGCGAGGACGGCCGCCTCTACGCCATCAACCCCGAGGCCGGCTTCTTCGGCGTCGCGCCCGGCACCGGTGAGCACACCAACGCCAACGCGATGAAGACGCTGTGGGGCAACTCGGTCTTCACCAACGTCGCCCTCACCGACGACAACGACATCTGGTGGGAGGGCATGACGGAGGAGACCCCGGCCCACCTGACGGACTGGAAGGGCAACGACTGGACGCCGGAGTCCGGGACGCCTGCCGCCCACCCCAACGCCCGCTTCACCGTCCCCGCCTCGCAGTGCCCGATCATCGCGCCCGAGTGGGAGGACCCCAAGGGCGTGCCGATCTCGGCGATCCTGTTCGGCGGCCGCCGCGCCACCGCCGTACCGCTGGTGACGGAGTCCTTCGACTGGAACCACGGCGTCTTCCTGGGCGCGAACGTCGCGTCGGAGAAGACCGCCGCCGCCGAGGGCAAGGTCGGCGAGCTGCGCCGCGACCCGTTCGCGATGCTGCCGTTCTGCGGCTACAACATGGGCGACTACATGGGCCACTGGGTCGACGTCGCCAAGGGCAAGGACCAGGCGAAGCTCCCGAAGATCTACTACGTCAACTGGTTCCGCAAGAACGACGAGGGCAAGTTCGTCTGGCCCGGCTTCGGTGAGAACAGCCGCGTCCTGAAGTGGATCGTCGAGCGCCTCGAAGGCAAGGCCGAGGGCGTCGAGACCCCGATCGGCATCCTGCCGGCCAAGGGCGCGCTGGACACCAACGGCCTCGAACTGGCCGACTCCGAGCTGGACTTCCTGCTCACCGTCGACAAGGAGGTCTGGCGCGAGGAGGCCGCGCTCGTCCCCGACCACCTCAACACCTTCGGCGACCACACGCCGAAGGAGCTGTGGGACGAGTACCACGCGCTGGTGCAGCGCCTGGGCTGAGAACAGCCCTCAAAGACGCCGCGGCCGGCTCCGATTGTGCCCTGACCAGCAATATCGTCACGGCCGGCCGCGGTGCTCCACAGACCGGCGAGGTTCCGTACAACGGCGTGCGGGGCCATGGGCCTGTCGTCGTATGCTCCCGTCCGCCCCGACGGAAGAAGCGACGGCAGGCTTTCGCCGTAGTGGGTTCTGTCGTGTGCCGGGTGCGCGTGTTCCGTGGCTGGTCGCGCAGTTCCCCGCGCCCCTGAGGGGCGCGCTACTGTGAACGATCCTCCAAGTACCGCGTATGCGTCTCCTGCCGCCTCGCCTCTGTCTCCCGCAGAGCCGTCGCCAGGCCCTCCGCCTCCTTCTTCAGCAAGCCCAGCTGCCGCTCCAGATGCAGCTCCGGCGACTCGGTACCCGGCGACATCCGCGTCCACCACCGCGTCCGTACGAAGCTGTCGACGGCCTCGGGAAGGTCGCGCCGCACGATCCGGGAGAGCATGTGCACGCCCTCCGGATCGTGGGCGAGCAGCTCGGCCACCCAGCCCCTGTCGAGCAGCGCGGTCAGCAGTTCCGTCAGTTCGCGCAACCGCGCCGCGGCCGTGACCGACAGTTCGATGTCCGTCAGATAGCCGCGCACCTTCTCGAAGTCGCCGCGCACTTCGTCCAGCTGGGCCGACGGATCCGGGAAGTCGGGCGGCGCCGGCCGCTCCGGCGGGGCGATCAGCGCGCCCGCGCCGTACAGTCCCACGACCACCACGGGCCAGTACGGCCCCGCCACCCCCGTGAAGGTCAGCACCAGGCCGACCAGCCCGCACGCGCTGCCGGCGATGTTCTTGCGGGACTCCAGATACGCCACTGCCCTACTGGTAGCCACGGATCTCCTCGAAGGCGCCGTCCAGTGAGCCCTCCTGGGCGTCGAAGAGACGGCCGCCGGTCAGCTCGGCGATGTACTCCAGCTCGGACTTGTCGGAGTCGCCGAAGAGGATGGGGAAGACGGGCGTGGCCCGGCGGTCACGGTCCAGACCGGCGTAGAAGGCCTGGAAGCCGGCCCAGTCGGTGCCCGCGGTGTTCTCGCCGTCCGTCATCAGCACGATCGACGTGAACGTGTCCCGGCCGGCGCCCAGATGCTGGTACGCCGCCTCCAGCGAGGTGTAGATGGCGGTGTCGCCCTCGGCGGTGAGGGCGTCGGTGTCCTTGCGGATCCCCGCCAGCCCCGCCTTCGGATCGGCCGGCTCCACGACATGCTTGCGCACGCTCTTCACCCCCGACCCGAAGGGCATCAGCGTGACCTCCTCGCGTTCGCGGAAGTCGCCGGTCAGGTCGGTGAGCGCCTGCTTCAGCTGCGCCAGGCGGTCGCCCTTCATCGAGCCCGAGGTGTCCAGGACGTACACCGTCCGGGACGGGCGGCGCAGCTCGTTCTCGTAGGCGTCCAGCAGCCCGTCGGCCACGGAGCGGGTGCCCGGGAAGGGCAGTTCGCGCCGCCGGCCGGTGTCCAGGCCGGGCGCGGGGTCGACACCGGCGACGACCGGGCGGCGATGGGTACGCTCGGTGATCATCCGCTGGATGTCGTCGGTGCGCAGCGCCTCGGTGAGGCGGCGGACGTCGTCGCGGGTCGCGGCGTTCGTCGACGCCAGCGAGGAGAGCGGGTAGTCGGCGGTGACGACGCCGTCCTTGGGGCGGATCACGGTCAGGCCCGGGATGCCCTTGAGGACGGACTCGTAGTTGAGCAGCGCGTCGACGTTCCCGCGCCGCTTGTAGGCCGTCGCCAGCCAGCCCGACGAACCGGACGTCAGCTTCTGACCCTTGAAGAACTCCTTCAGCCGGGGCGTCGCCTTGTCGACGTCGGCGTCCGTCAGCGCGGCCTGCGCGCCGGAGAGGGCCGAGGCGACGGAGACCAGGGTGGCGAAGCCGGAGTTGGAGCGGGCCGGGTCCGTCATGCCGTAGGTCAGCTTGCCGTCCTGGACGGCCCGCTCGACCTGCGACCAGGTGACGTCGTCCGGCTTCCAGCCCAGCGAGCCGACCGTCGCCGACCTCACCCCGACGGCGACCGGGCTGGACATCACCGGTGTCTCCGAGACGACCTTCCTCGCCGCCTCGGGCCGCAGCCGCAGATAGTCGTTGGAGGACAGCCACAGCGCGTCGTACCGCCCGTCCGCCTTGCCCTTCGCCAGCAGCTCCACGGCGTCCAGGGTGCCCATGTAGGTGGGCCGCACCTCGATGCCGGTGTCCTCAGCGATCCGGTCCAGGACCGGGGTCATGTCGCTGAGCTCGCTGGAGGCGAGGACGCGCAGCGAGCCGGGTCTCGGCGCGTTGTCGGGCTCGTCGGCCGCCTTCTGCGAGGTGCAGGCGGTCAGCAGCGCCAGGGCGGCGAGCGCCGGCGCGAGAACGCGAACTCTCATCCGAGGCCACCTTCCAGCGCGCCCTGCGAGCGGCTGCGCTCCAGGTAGCCGCTCGCCTGCTGGAGTTCGGCGGTCAGGTTCTCCACCGTGGCCGCCATTGCCTCGGTGGCCTGGACCTTGTAGCTGTCGATGGCGTCGAGCGTGCGGTAGATCTGCTGGAACGCGTTGCGGAGGGTCTCCGCCCCCACCGCCGGGTCGGCGGCGATGCGCTGGATCTCGCCGCTCTGCGTGGCGAGCATCTCGGCGTTGCCGCGGATCAGGTCCTCGGTGGTTCCGCGCAGGGCGTTGACCTGCTCGATGACCTTCTTCTGGTTGTCGAGCGCGGAGGCCAGCATCACGGAGATGCGCAGCGCCGAGACGGTGGTGGTCGCGGCCCGGTCGACGCCCTTGATGAGTTCCTCGTTGTTGCGCCGTACGACGTCCATGGCGAGGTAGCCCTGCGCGCACACCGCGAGCTGGGTGAGCAGGTCCTGGTGCTTCTGCCGGACCGGGAACAGGATGTCGGCGCGCAGCGTGTCGGCGTCCTGCGGGTCCCCGACCGCGGCGATGTGCTGCTCCACGGCCGTGTCCAGGGCTTCCGTCAGCACGACGTACTCCTGGAGCTTGCCCATGGTCTCCCAGAGCCGCACCCGCTCGGTCTGGAGGGCGGCGTTGTCCCGCCGCAGTTCGTCCTGTCCGCCGCGCAGCGACCCCACGATCTTGTTCAGGGTGCCTTGCGCGGACGCGTACTTGGCGACGTGGTCGCGCAGCTTGTTGCCACCGGGCAGCCGGGACAGGAACTTGCGCCCCTTGGAGGCGGGCAGATCCCGTGGGTCCAGGTCCTCCACCACCCGCCTGAGCTCGACCAGCGAGCCCGCGACCTGCGACTGGGCGTCTCCGCCCTTGTCGGGCAGGCTGCGGATGGTCCGCTCCAGCATCCGGTTGGACTGGGCGGCGGCGGTACGCATCTCGCCGGCGCCGAGGGCGGTGATCTCACCGACCTTGCCGGCGAACTCGGGGGAGCGGGCGTCGAGCGCCGCGAGCCCCTCGACGTAGGCGTTGGCCTTGTTCGCCATGTCGGTACGGACGCCGTCGTCGACCGGGACGAGTCCGCCGGCCTTCTCGCGTGGCACGGCGGCCACGGGCTCGGGCGGCGTGAGGACGAAGTCGCCGTCGTTGCTGATGCTCATCTGCTGGTGCCCCCCTTATCCGCGCGCCCGCCGCGCCAGCTCGTGCAGCACCTTCGAGGTGGGCACGGCCGCCTGGTGGACGCCGGTCAGTTCCTGCTTGAGGTAGGTGGTGTCCGAGGCGAACTCACTGGCCTCGCCCTGCGGCCGGAACCCGTGCCGGGTCTCCAGCTCACGCAACTTCGGGTCGGTGGCGAGCAGTTCGGCGACGGCCTCGCCGTTCTCGGTCATGGGTACGACGGTGTGGTCGCTGTTGACCGTGGTGTCCGGGTAGAGGACGACGAGGTCGCCGGGCTGCTGTCCCTCGGCCAGCAGTGAGGCGACCTGGGACTCGTAGACCACGACCAGCGGGTTGCCGGCCCCGCTGACGAAGTCCCGGAACACGGCGTCGCTGCTGGACTGCTGGGCGCCCTGCACGCTGACCAGCTTGTGCAGCAGCGGTGCGGCGCGGTCGATCCCGGCGTCGTCGGCGACGACCTTGCCGCCGTTCTCGACGTAGGAGGCGGCGGCCAGATAGAGGGCGCCGGAGTTGGAGGTCTCGGGGTCGGTACTGGACAGATAGAGGGTGCCCGTCAACTCCCCGTACTTCCGGGCGCCCTTGAGCTGCTGCCAGGTGCGGTCGTCGCGGGCGGCGTCCAGATAGGCGGCCATCTTGAAGGTGCCGCGGTGTTCGGTGTCGAGGGTGGCGAGCCCGTTGGCCGCGAGCACCTCGGCGGCGTTCCGGTGCGCCACGACGACGAGGGGCGAGTAGAAGGGGCGGGGAAAGGTCCCCGTGACCTTGTACTTCGCCGCCAGCGCGACGGCGGGCGCCTGACTGGACGGGAGCGCGAGGTCGTACCCCTTGAGGTCCAGCCCCTCCATGGCCCAGGACCCGGAGGTCTCGGCCTTGACGGTGTAGCCCTTGGCGGCGAGGGCCTTCACCACGTCGGGATCGGCGAAGAACTCGGCCTTCTCCGATCCGATCACAGCCTGCACGGTCTTCGTTGCCGTGCCGTTGTCCTCGTTGCTGCGGCCCGCGACGACGGCGACCACCACGCCACCGATCAGCAGAACCGCGAGGATGATTCCAGCGATACGTCTCACGCCGGGGAGAGTGCTCCCGGAATCCAACGTTCCCGGTCAAAATGGATGAACGGCAGGTGTCACCCCGGTCCCGTTACAACACGCCGCACGACAAGGGCCTTTAGGGGCGCGGGGCTGTTTCGATGTGCGGCTACGCCGCGTGGGCGCGACCAGCCACACACAACCGTCAGTCGCGACACAACAGACGTCCTACGGCGAGGGCGCAAGTCGGCCCAGCCAACGCAGTGCTGTGGCGCCCGGTCCGCGCGTCGCTGCGGGTGCACGCGGACCGGGGCCGTTCAGGGGGTGTCAGCCGACGCCGGTCAACTCCTGCGCCTCGCCCTGGGCGGCGGCGTGCGCGTCCATCCGCTCGGCGGCCAGGATCGCCGCCGCCGTATCGGCACGGGACGCGGCCACGACCAGCGCCCGCCCGGCGAGGGCATGCGCACGTCGGTGCAGTGCCGCGACCTTCGCCTGGCCGCCGGAGGCCACCGAGCGGGCCGGCTTGCGTCCCTCCCGCAGCCGGGCCACCTGGCCCGCGAGCCGGTCGGCCGCGAGGTCCAGGTCCTCCGAGGGGGCCTTGGCCCGCAGCTCGTCCGTGACGGCGAGCAGCGCGGCGAGATGGCCGGCGAGCTGGATGTCCAACTCCTCCTCGCGGGAGCGATGGGGGAAGTCGGTGGTGTTGCCGGCCATCGAGCTGTGGACCGACTTGGTTCGGATCGGTTCGTACATGGGATGGCCTCCTGTGCGGTGACAGGAAACCATCCTAGCTTAGATTCTGTCTAAAGTTATGCTCTTCACAAAAGCGGGCCGCCTGCATACGCAGGGTCACGGCTGGCCGTAGCCGTCGAGGAACCGCCCGATCCGCCCCATCGCGTCCCGCAGATCCGTGACCGTCGGCAGGGTCACCACCCGGAAGTGATCCGACTCGGGCCAGTTGAACCCGGTGCCCTGGACGACCATGATCTTCTCGCGCCGCAGCAGGTCCAGGACCATCTGACGGTCGTCCTTGATCTTGAACACCTTGGGGTCGAGGCGCGGGAAGAGATACAGCGCCCCCTTGGGCCGTACGCAGGTCACGCCGGGGATCTGCGTCAGCAGGTCGTACGCGACGTCCATCTGCTCCTTGAGTCGCCCGCCCGGCAGTACCAGGTCGTTGATGGTCTGCCGTCCGCTGAGCGCGGCGACCACCCCGTGCTGACCGGGCATGTTGGCGCACAGGCGCATGTTCGCGAGGATCGTGAGGCCCTCGATGTAGGAGTCGGCGTGGGCGCGCGGGCCCGAGATCGACATCCAGCCCACCCGGTACCCGGCGACCCGGTACGCCTTCGACATGCCGTTGAAGGTGAGGGTGAGCAGGTCGGGGGCGACCGCCGCGGTCGGGGTGTGCGTGGCGTCGTCGTACAGGATCTTGTCGTAGATCTCGTCGGAGCAGACGAGGAGGTTGTGCCGGCGGGCGATGTCCGTCAGCCCCCGGAGCATGGCCTTGTCGTACACGGCCCCCGTCGGGTTGTTGGGGTTGATGACGACGATGGCCTTGGTGCGGTCGGTGACCTTGCGCTCGATGTCGGCGAGGTCGGGCATCCAGTCGGACTGCTCGTCGCACCGGTAGTGGACCGCGGTTCCGCCGGAGAGGGACACGGCGGCCGTCCACAGCGGGTAGTCGGGGGCCGGGACCAGCACCTCGTCCCCGTCGTCGAGGAGGCCCTGCATCGCCATGACGATCAGCTCGGAGACGCCGTTGCCGATGAAGACGTGCTCGACGTCGGTCTCGATGCCCAGGGTCTGGTTGTGCATGACGACGGCCCGGCGCGCCGCGAGCAGGCCCTTCGCGTCGCCGTAGCCATGGGCCGACGACACGTTGCGGAGGATGTCCTCCAGGATCTCGGGCGGACACTCGAAGCCGAACGCGGCCGGGTTGCCGGTGTTCAGCTTGAGGATCCGATGCCCGGCCGACTCGAGCCGCATCGCCTCCTCGAGCACCGGGCCCCGGATCTCGTAACAGACGTTGGCGAGCTTGGTCGACTGGATCACCTGCATGTCAGGAGCTTACGGCCCGGTAACGCGGGGTGCGTCGTGTTTTCCGACACGTGAGACGCGGTGGTTTGGTCGGTTATCCGAGGAATGGGGGGCGGCTGTGATGGGAGGCCATGAAGTCGCTGCGGATTCAGCTGGAACCGCATGCCCCGGAGGGGCACGACGTTGATGTGGCGCCGTTTCTGTTCGTCTTTCCCGGAAATGAGCGTGGTCTCGGCCCCGATCTGCACGTCGCCGACGAGGCCGCCTTCGAGGCCGCGGGCCGGCACGCCGACGGCGCCGCGCTCTCACTCGTCGCCGAGCTGACGTCCGAGACGACCAAGGACGCCGACTGGATCGACGCACTGTGGACGTACGGGACCGTCGTGCCCGTCTACCTGGTGCTCGACATGCAGGCCCAGGAGGTCACCGTCTTCTGGGGCCCGTCCCCCAAGGGGTACCGGTCCAAGACCACCGTTCCGTTCGGGGAGCCGGTGCGGGTGCCCGCCCCCTTCGACTTCGAACTCGACACCTCGGGGTTCGGCCGTACGGGTGACGACGCCGCGGGTGACGAGGCCGCCGACGCGTGAGGCGGACAGGGAGACCCCCAGGGCGGGTGCGTCCTGGGGGTCTCGCTTGTGGTGATCCCCGCGCCCTCCTGTGAACGTCGTGCGCCGCCCCCTCCAAACCTCCGATTCACCGTGGTAGGGAATCCCCTACGGCTTGAACTCGTGGGTAACCAACTCCTTGTCCGCGCCCCCCTCGTGCGTGACAATGCGCATGACAAATCGCGAGGTGACCGGAGATTTTCCGGTCACCTTCTCCGTATGAGGGGACCCCCACATGAGAAAACCTCTCGGCGCCGCCCTCCTCGCCCTGGCGATAGCCGGGGCCGGCGCCGCACCCGCGGCCGCGGCTCCCGTGGACTCGGCCGACTCCTTCGGCAAGGGCGTGAAAGCGGCCTCCGTCACGTCGGTCGCCAACGACACCCTCGCCGCCACGGCGGAGACCCTCGGCCAGGTCCTGAGCCCCAAGGCCAAGGCCGTCAACTTCGCGGGTACCGTCGCGCTCAGCAACTGCTCCGGCTCGGTCGTCCGCTTCCCGGCCTCGGAGGACAACGACCCGGCGCTGGTGATGTCCAACGGCCACTGTCTGGAGACCGGCATGCCGGGCCCCGGTGAGGTCGTCGTCGACCGGGCCTCCAGCCGGACGTTCGGCCTGCTCAACGCCAACGGCAGCCGGGTCGCCACGCTGCGCGCCAGCAAGATCGCCTACGGCACGATGACCGACACGGATGTGTCGATCTATCAGCTCACCACCACGTACGGGCAGATCAAGAGCTCGTACGGGATCAACGCGCTGACCGTGGCCGACACCCACCCGACCGCCGGCACGGCCATCACGGTCGCCTCCGGCTACTGGAAGCGGCTGTACAGCTGCAACATCGACGGGTTCGCCTACCGCCTCAAGGAAGGCGACTGGACCTTCAAGGACTCGGTCCGCTACACCTCCGCCTGCAACACCATCGGCGGCACCTCCGGCTCCCCCGTCATCGACCAGGCCACCAACAAGGTCGTCGCCGTCAACAACACCGGCAACGAGGACGGCCAGCGCTGCACGGTCAACAACCCGTGCGAGGTCGACGAGAGCGGCAACGTCACGGTTCGCCAGGGCATCAACTACGCCCAGCAGACCTACCAGATCCCCGCCTGCTTCGGCGTCGACAACAAGCTCGACCTGAGCGCGAGCGGGTGCGTGCTGCCCAAGCCGTAGCACCTCGCGGCGGGCGGTCCGACGTCACCGAGTCGTCCGGCGGACCGCCCGCCCCGCCAGTACGTCCGTCCGGCGCCCGTCCTCCATCACGAAACGGCCGTCGACAAGGACGTACGGAATCCCGGTGGGCAGCGTCCGCGGTTCCTCGAACGTCGAACCCGCCGCCACCGTCCCGGCGTCGAACAGCACCAGGTCCGCCCGGTAGCCCTCGCGGACCAGGCCCCGGTCGGGCAGCCGCAGCCGCGCCGCCGGGCGCGAGGTCAGATGGGCCACGCACTCCTCCAGGGACAGCACCCCCAACTCCCGTACGTAGTGGCCGAGGTAGTGCGGGAAGGTGCCGTACGCCCGTGGATGGGGCTTGGTGCCCTGAAGGATGCCGTCCGAGCCGCCCGTGTGGACCCGGTGCCGCATGATCGTGCGGACGTTCTCCTCGTGGCCGACGTGCTGGAGGATCGTCGTGCCCAGCCGGTCCTGACGGAGCAGCCGGCGCGCGGTCACCCAGGGGGCCTCGCCCCGGGCGTCCGCCGACTGCCGGACCGTACGGCCCACGTGGTCCCCGAGCGCGGGGTCGCTCACTCCCGAGATCTCGATCGTGTCCCACTCGATGGGCACGCCGTGGCAGCCGTCGGCGCCGACGACCTCCATGTGGTGGCGGATCCGCTCGGCCGTCTCCTCGTCCGCCAGCCGGGCCAGGATCGCCTCGGGGCCACCCTCGCTCGCCCAGCTCGGCAGCATGGCGACGAGGGTCGTGCAGCCGGGTGTGTAGGGGTAGGTGTCGAGGCTGATGTCGGCGCCCTCGGCGAGCGCCTTGTCGAGCAGGGACAGCAGCTGAGGCGCCCGGCCCTCGTTCACGCCGAAGTTCATGGTGGCGTGGGCGAGATGGAGCGCGCAGCCCGCCTCCCGGGTGAGGGCCACCATCTCCTCGTACGCCTCCAGGGCCCCCGCCCCGTAGGAGCGGTGATGCGGGCAGTAGTAGCCGCCGTACGACGCCACCACCCGGCACAGCTCGGTCAGTTCCGCGTTCTTGGCGTACATGCCCGGCGTGTACGTCAGCCCCGAGGACAGGCCGACCGCGCCCTGCTCCAGACCCTCGGCGACCAGCCGCCGCATCCGGTCGAGCTCGTCCGGGGTCGCCTCCCGGTCCTCCCAGCCGACGGCGAGCGCGCGGACCGTGCCCTGCGGGATGAGATACGCGGCGTTGACCGCGATCCCCCTGTCCAGACGGTCCAGGTACTCGCCCACCGTGCGCCAGTCGAAGTCGATGTCGTCGCCGGAGCCGTTCCAGCCGGTGATCGCCCGGCGGATCTCGGCGAGGGTGCGGTCGTCGACGGGGGCGTACGACAGCCCGTCCTGGCCGATGACTTCGAGGGTGACCCCCTGTGCGGCCTTCGCGCTGTGGTCGGGGTCGCGCAGCAGCGCCAGATCGCTGTGCGCGTGCATGTCGATGAAGCCGGGGGAGAGGGTGAGGCCCTCCGCGTCCAGCTCCCGGCGCGCCTCGGGGCGCTGGCAGCCGGCTGCCGCCGCCTCCCGCACGATCGACACGATCCTGCCGCCGTCCACGACGACATCGGCGCGGTAGGAGGGACCGCCGCTGCCGTCCACGACCTCCGCGTCCCGGATGACGAGCTCTTCCACGACCGCCCCCTCCTAGAAGAACGTGCGGAGGTAGTCGACGACCGTCCCGTCCGCCTCGGCGACCGGGATCAGCTGCCACTTGTCGAACGAGGTGCACGGATGGGACAGACCCATCCCCAGCCAGTCCCCGACCTCCAGGTCCGCCTCGTCCGTGGTCGCCAGCCACGCGTGCTGGTCGGACAGGGCGGTCACCGAGATGCCGGTGGCCGGACGCTCGGCGCCGTCACGGCGGACCACCTGGGCGAACGGCAGATCCAGGTCGTACGCCGCGTCCCGCTTGCCCGCGTTGACGAAGGCCTGCTCGGGGGAGGGGCGGGAGACGACCTGGGCCCACAGCCGGAAGGCGGGCTCCAGGGCGCCCTCCTCGGGGACCCGGTTGAAGGGGGTCAGCTTGCGGTAGTGGCCGTCGTCGTGCGAGACGTACGCGCCGGAGCGCAGCAGCTTCAGCACCGGGACGGACAGCCCGGGGATCTCGGCGAACTCGTCCGCCACGGCGTCGAACCACGCGCTGCCGCCCGCGCTGACGACGATCTCGTCCAGCCCCGCGAACCGGCCCGCCTTGTCGAACTCCACGGCCAGCGCGACCAGCCGGCGCAGCCAGGCGTGCACCCGCTCCGGGTTCGCCCGCGGCACCTCGCCCTCGTACCCGGCGACCCCGACCAGCCGCAGCGTGGACACGGCGGCCACCGCGTCCGCGACGGCGGCGCACTCCGCCTCCGTACGGACGCCGGTGCGGGCGCCCTCGCCGGCGGCGAGCTCCACCACGACGTCGACCGGGCGCGCCGTGCCGCGCAGAGCCGCGTCCATGAGTTCCACGCCGCGCACCGAGTCGACGTAACAGATGAAGCGGAAGTCCTCGTCGGCCGCCAGCTCACCGGCGATCCAGCGCAGGGCGGCCGCGTCCACCAGCTCGTTCGCCAGGAAGATCCGCTCGACGCCGAACGCCCGCGCCACCCGCACCTGGTGCGGCACGGCGAGCGTGATGCCCCACGCCCCGTGCTCGATCTGCCGCTGGAACAGCTGGGGCGCCATGGAGGTCTTGCCGTGCGGGGCGAAGGCGAGGCCGTGCCGGGTGGCGTACGTCTCCATGAGGTCGAGGTTGTGCTCCAGGCGCTCGGCGGAGAGCGCGAGCACGGGGGTGGCGAAGCCGTCGGTGAAGAGGTTGCGGCGCTGGGCCGTCAGCTCGGCGACAGTGCGGCCGTCGGCGTCCGGGGGGAGGCCCTTGAAGCGGTGGTCGATGCGTTCCTCGGCCAGGCGGGCGAGCGCCTCGTTGCTCATGGAACCTCCCTGATCTGCGGCGTTGCATTTCCTGCAACACTCATTGCGTATATCGCTTACCGCTGTCTAACATCTCGGCCAACCACGGGTCAACGGAGCCGCCGACCCACCCGCACAAGGCCTGGAGCTACGACGATCGTGACCATCACCGGACCCTGCAATGCCCCCGACGGCGTGGACGTCGTCGCGCTCGGCGAGTCCATGGTCACGTTCCTGCCCACGCGTCCCGGGCGCCTCGCCGATGTGCCGTCCTTCGAGCGGGGGATCGGGGGCGCCGAGTCCAACGTCGTGTGCGCCCTCGCCGCCGCCGGACACGCGGTGCGCTGGGTGAGCCGGGTGGGGGCCGACGGGTTCGGCGACCACCTGGTGGAGGCGATCGGGGCGTACGGCGTCGACGTCTCGGCCGTACGCCGGGATCCGGCGCGGCCGACCGGGGTGTACTTCCGAACGGCCGGCGACCGGGCCACGGACACGCACGAGGTGGCGTACTACCGGGCGGGGTCGGCGGCTTCGGCGATGTCCGTGGACAACGTGGAGGCGGCTGCGGTGCGTTCGGGACGGGTGCTGCACCTGTCGGGCATCACGGCGGCGTTGTCGGACGACTGCCTCGGCCTGATGCGAGAGCTGACCGCCCCGCGTGCCGGGCGCCCGCTCGTGTCCTTCGACGTGAATCACCGGACGGGGCTGTGGCAGGACACCGACGGCCCACACGTGCTGTGGGAACTGGCGCGTGCTGCCGATGTCGTGTTCGTGGGCGAGGACGAGGCCGAGGAGGCCTGGGGGATCACGGGGGGACCGGACGCGGTGCGTGCCGCGCTGCCCGAGCCGCGGGTGCTGGTGGTGAAGCAGGGCGCAGCGGGGGCCACCGCGTTCGTGGACGGCGCCGCGCCGAGCCACCCGGCCCAGGCCGCGGGCGACCGTTCGAGCGCGTTCGCACCCGCTCTCACCGTCGACGTCGTGGCGAGCACGGGCGCCGGAGACGCCTTCGCCGCCGGCTTTCTCTCCGCGACCCTGCGGGAACTGCCCCTCCGCGACCGCCTGCGACACGGCCATCTCTGGGCAGCCGCCGCCCTGACCGTCTCCGGGGACCTGGCCGCGCCCCCCGCCCGTGACACCGCCGACCGCATGGCCGCCCTCGACGACGCCGAGTGGGAGAAACTTCGACTCGGCCCCGGCTGGACGCAAGCCGCTGAGCGGGCCGACGAGGAGGTATCCACGCCATGAGCCAGACCGTTGACCGCGCGCTCAGCATCCTGCCGCTGCTCGCCGAGGGCCCCGCCGACCTGGGCCAGGTCGCCGACCGGCTGGGGGTGCACAAGTCCACCGCCCTGCGGCTGCTGCGCACCCTGCACGAACACGGCCTCGTCTACCGCCAGTCCGACCAGCGCTACCGCCTCGGCGCCCGCCTGATCGCCCTCGCCCAGGAGGCGATGGAGAACCTCGACATCCGCGAGATCGCCCACCCCCACCTGGTGCGGGTGAACGAGCAGTGCGGGCACACCGTCCACCTCGCCGTGTACGAGGAGGACGAGGTGCTGTACATCGACAAGGTCGAGAGCCGCTACCCCGTGCGGATGTACTCGCGGATCGGCAAACCGGTGGCCATCACGGTCGCCGCCGTGGCCAAGCTGCTGCTCGCCGACCTGCCCGAGCACGAGCGCCGGCCCCTCGCCGAGAAGCTCGACTACCCCATGTACACGGCCCGTTCGACGCCGAACCCGGACGCCTTCCTCAAGGAGCTGGCCAAGGTGCGCGAACAGGGCTGGGCCACCGACCTCGGTGGCCACGAGGAGTCCATCAACTGCGTGGCCGCGCCGATCCGCGGTGCCGACGGCCGTGTCGTCGCCGCGATGTCGGTGTCCGCGCCGAACGTCGTCGTCACCGCCGACGAACTCCTCACCCTGCTCCCGCTGGTGCGCCGTACGGCGGACGACATCAGCGGGGAGTACTCCGGCAGAACATCAGCGAAGGGCACCGCATGACCGACAAGATCGCACTCACGCCGAAGACCCACACCACCCCTCCGGCGAAGTTCTCGCACGGGGTGAAGAAGGGCAACATCCTTCAGGTGGCGGGGCAGGTCGGCTTCCTCCCGGCCGTGCAGGGGCAGCCCCCGACGCCCGCCGGCCCGACCTTGCGCGAGCAGACCCTCCAGACCCTCGCCAACGTCAAGGCGATCCTGGAGGAGGGCGGCGCCTCCTGGGACGACGTGATGATGATCCGCGTCTATCTGACGGACGTCGCGCACTTCGCCGAGATGAACGAGATCTACAACACCTACTTCGAGGAGCAGGGGCTGACCCAGCCGCCCGCCGCCCGCACGACCGTGTACGTCGGTCTGCCGGCGGGGCTGCTCATCGAGATCGACGCGCTGGCCGTACTCGGCTGACGCCTCAAGCACCTCCCGCACGCCGCACCCGGCATGGTGTCCGTCATCCCTGGGACGCCATGCCGCGATCCCCCCTGCCCGAAAGCAGCATGCACTTACCCCGAGGACCCCCCTTGTCCCCCATATCCTTCCCCCTCGCCGCAACGGCGCCCGCCGAGACCCCACCCCACACCGGCGGCCTGCTCCCCCTCATCGACGGTACGGCCGGACTGCTCACGGTCGCCGCCATCGGCATCGCGCTTCTGCTCTTCCTGATCATCAAGGTGCGTATCCAGCCCTTCGTGGCCCTGCTCGCCGTGTCCATAGCCGTCGGCCTGATGGCCGGTCTGTCGGTCACCGAACTCTTCGGCACGGTCCAGCGTTCGGACGCGGTCTCCACCATCGAGTCCGGCATGGGCGGCATACTCGGCCATGTCGCGATCATCATCGGCCTGGGCACCATGCTCGGCGCGATCCTCGAAGTGAGCGGTGGCGCCGAGGTGTTGGCGTCGAGGCTGCTCCACCTCTTCGGCGAGAAGCGAGCCCCGCTCGCGATGGGTCTGACCGGCCTGATCTTCGGCATACCGGTCTTCTTCGACGTCGGCATCTTCGTCCTCGCGCCGATCGTCTACGCCGCCGCCAAGCGCTCGGGCAAGTCCGTCCTCCTCTACTGCCTGCCGCTGCTGGCGGGCCTGTCGATGACCCACGCCTTCCTGCCCCCGCACCCCGGTCCGGTGGCCGCGGCCGGCCTGCTCCACGTCGAGCTGGGCTGGGTCATCCTCATGGGCATCGTCTGCGGGATCCCGGCGGTGCTGGCCGCGTGGGTGTTCTCCGCGTGGATCGGCAAGCGCATCTTCGTCGCCGTGCCGCAGGACATGGTCGAGGCGGCGGCCGAGTCGAAGCTCGCGGTCATCAATGAGCAGCGCGAGGCCGGGGTCGAGCCCCGGGAGACGCCCGTCCCGCTGGGCACGGTCCTCGGCATCATCGGCACCCCGCTGGTGCTGATCCTGGCCGCGACCTTCTCCTCCATCGCCCTGGACCCCTCCACCACCCGCTCGGTGATCGAGTTCTTCGGCCACCCGTTCGTGGCCCTGACGATCGCCCTGCTGCTCGCCTACTACCTGCTGGGCATCCGGCGCGGCTGGTCCCGCAAGTCCCTGGAGACGGTGTCGACTTCCTCGCTCAAGCCCGTCGGCAACATCCTCTTGGTGGTCGGCGCGGGCGGTGTCTTCGGCGCCGTCCTCAAGGCCAGCGGCGTCGCCCAGGCCCTCTCCGACACCTTCAACGACGTCGGCCTGCCGGTGCTCGTCCTGTCGTACCTGATCTCGCTGGTCCTGCGGGTGGCCCAGGGCTCGGCGACGGTCGCCATCGTCACCACGGCCGGAATCGTCGCCCCCCTCCTCACCGAGGGCGACCACTCCCAGGCCTTCGTCGCCCTGGTCATCATGGCCATCTCGGCCGGCTCGATCTTCGCCTCCCACGTCAACGACGGCGGCTTCTGGATCGTGGCCAAGTACTTCGGCATCACGGAGCGGGACACGTTGAAGACGTGGACGGTGCTGGAGAGTGTCCTGTCGGTGGCCGGGTTCGTGGTCGCCGCGGTGTTGAGCCTCTTCGTATAACGATGCGGGGGCTGGTTGTGCGGGACACAGGGTTGTCGACCATACTGCTCCGCTGTGGAGCAGCGCATAGGTTCAGGCAGCCAGCCCCTGGAGGGCGCCGGGTTCGACCCGGCCTTCATCCCCGGGCTCACCTCGCCCGCGTCCGCCGCGCCGGAGGGCGCGAAGAAGGAGGACGCGGCCGAGGACGGCGACTTCGAGGAGACCGTCCTCGAGGACGCCGAGGAGCCCGACGCGACGGCCGGTGACGAGGCCGACGACAGAACCGAGGCCGAGGTCGAGGTCGAGGAGGAGGACGAGGCGCCAGCCGACGGGCCCGTCTTCGAGGCCGCCGACCGCCGGGCCCGTATCGTCGCCGACCACAAGGGCGTACGACTCTCCCTGGACGACCAGGAGTGCGAGTTCCGTTGGGACGAGATCGGCGCCGTGGAGACGGAGGCGCCGCGCTTCGGCAAGCGGTTCACCGTCACGGTGCACACCCCTGACCGCCGCTGGTACCCGATCGAGATCGAGGCGGCGGCCAGGAGCCGCTTCAAGGAGTGGGACGAGCAATTGGACGCGGTGCTCGACGCCTACTTCGACGAGGAAGCCGCCCAGTCCTAGCCGACGTCGAAGTTGATGTCGGTCACGTACCAGGCGCCCTTGATCTCGGTGGACTCCATGCTGACGTCCAGCTGCCCCGGCTCCAGACCGGTGGAGTTGGACAGGATGACCTTGTCGAGGGTCTGACCGTCGACGGTGACCTTCTCGGCGGGCACGACCGCCTTGCCGCCCTTGGCCGCGACCTCGGCGACCTCCACCTCGGGGTCGCCGGTGGGGGGCTTGGGCGTGAACGCCTCGCGGAACCTCCCGATGTTCTTGCGCATTTCCTTCACGTCGGGCGCGTCGCTGTTGCAGGTCTTCGGGTTGCCGACCTGAGCGGGTGCCGAGCCGTCGGCGGGCTGCGCCATCACCAGACACGCCTTCTTCGGCCGGCCCTTGATGACCTCGGTCACCCACGTGCCGACCGCTTCCTCGGCCGTGGGGCGGCCGGAGACCACGGGCTGCGCCGTCGAATCGCCGCCAGGCGTCTGTCCGGGATCGGGCGCGCTCGAACTGCTCGCGCCGGGCTTGTCCTCGGCGGCGGAGTCGGAGTCGGAGTCCTTCGAACAACCGGTGATGCCGCCGACGGTCACCACCAGCACCGCCCCGGCGATCAAGCCGATGGTCCTCTTCCTGCGGCTCTCTGACACCATCTCGGGAACCCTTCCACTGGACGTCCTTACGGTCCCTGGAGACGGGAGCGGCAGAGGACGGGTTCACGGTGTGATCGATTTGGTACATCGCTACAAAAGGGCCACCGACGCCCAGGACGAACGATTCCTGAGCGCCGGCGGCCACCGAGAACACCGAACATGTGCGCCTAGCCGCAGTATTGGCCTTCCTTGCCGATGGACCGGTACATACAGTCCGAGTTCTCCAGCAACTGAAGCACGGCGTCCCTGTTACGGGACGTCTCCCGCTCGATGACCTCGTCGGGCGGGTAGAACCCGCCGCCCCCGGACCTCGGGTACATCTCGAAGGTGTACGAGAAGATCTTCTGGTTGCCCCACAGCCAGTCGTCGATCGACCCGTCGGTGATGTACAGATCGCTGGCCTGCTCGGCCGTGTAGTCGTTGCTCGCGGCCATCTTCTGTCCGACCGCGGCGAACGCGTTGCGGTCGTCGGCCGTCATCCCGGTCGTGGTGTCGGAGTACGTGTACCCGAACGGCCACAGCACCAGCTCGCTGTAGGTGTGGAAGTCGATCCCGGCCTTGATCTGCTGCTTGCCGCCGACGACCCGGCTGCGCACGAAGTTCGCGACCACCTTCACCTCGGGCGCCGACTCGGCGGACGCGCCGCGGTACGTCTCCGAGGACGTCGACCCGGACGAACCGCCGCAGCAGCCCCACCGGTAGTTCCAGTTCCGGTTGAGGTCGGTGCCGACGGCCGACGAACCGGAGTTGGGCTGCCGGTTCTTGCGCCACGAACGGTAGGAGCCGGTGGCGATGTCGTACTCGCCGCCGTCCGGGTTGAGGTCGGGCACGATCCAGATCTCGCGGTTGTTCACCATGCTCGTGACCCGGGAGTCGCTGCCGTAGTCGGACGTCAGCTCGCGCAGCAGATACAGCGCCATCTCGACGGTGAGGTGCTCACGGGCGTGCTGGTGATGGGTGAACAGCACCTCCGGCTCGGCCTCGTCGGTGCCGACGTTGTCGCTGATCTTGATGGCGACGATGTTCCGGCCCTGGTACGAGGTGCCGATGACCCGCTGGCTCGCGATGGAGGAGTTGGCCGAGACCAGCGAGTTGATCTCGCTCGTCATCTCCGCGTAGTTGTGATAGCGCGAGTCGCCGGACGGGAAGTCGTTGAGGCGTACGTCGTCCTCGCCGGCGGACCGGTCGGGCACGGCGCCGAGCGGGGTGACCTCGTAGCCGAGTGCCCTCAGCTTCTTGATCTGGTCCGCGCGGCCGGAGACGACCACGCCGTGACCGTGGGCCTCGTCGACGGTGACGCCGGTCCGCTGAAGTGCCGTGCGGTCCTTGGCCGTCGAGTGCGTATGGACCTCGTACTGCCGGACGTCGTCCGCCGAGGGGGCTGCCTTGGTGGCGCTGTCGGCGGACGCGGTCACGTTCGCCGAGACGGGCGCCGCGAGGGCGAGGGCGAGCAGCGCGGCGAGGGCGGCGGTGCGTCTGCCGCTCCCGGTGCCTGAGCCGCGTATGCGAAGTCGCATGAATTCTCCTCGTGGGAGTGGGGGGTGGGGTTCAGTGCGACGTACGTACTTGGTGCGGGTGTGGCGCTCATCGTGCGGCGGTGGCATGGACAGGTCAAGGGTGGGCGGGGTGCCGATGGCGTGAACCATCCCAAAATCGGCCGCGCAGTGTACGCGTACGGCCTCCGCGCGGCGCGGTCCCCGGGCAAGTCCACCCACCGGGGTGATCCGGGCGTGCGGGGTGGTGCGAGGCGAGGGAAGTGTGGTGATCCGCGCAAGGGGGGAGCGGTGGGAGCGGCGGAACGGCGGGGACCGGCGCACCCTCCGCCTCCCTGGCCGATCGGCCGTAGTTTCACGGCCGTCACCCGGCCCCCGTCGGACCGCCCGCAGATCACCCGCTCCCGCCCTCTTGTCGCCCCGGCCTCTTTACGGTTTCTTGATCTGCATGGCGGACACCACAGGAAACCCCACGTCCACTGAGGCATCCTCCGGCGACAACCCCCCACCCGGCACGTCCCGTTGGCGGTACCTCGGTCCCGGCATCGTCGTCGCCGCGACCGGTGTCGGAGCCGGCGATCTCGTCGCCACCCTCATCGCGGGCAGCAACTTCGGGTACACGCTGCTCTGGGCCGCGATCATCGGCTGCCTCGTGAAGATCTCCCTCGCCGAGGCGGCGGGACGCTGGCATCTGTCGACCGGCCGCACCCTCTTCGACGGCTGGGCCAGCCTCGGCCGCTGGACCACGTACTTCTTCGTCGTCTACGTCGTGATCTGGGGTTTCGTCTACGGGGCGGCCGCGATGTCGTCCAGCGCGCTGCCGTTGCAGGCGCTGTTCCCGGACGTGATGGACCTGAAGTGGTGGGCCATCGCCTGTGGTCTGGTGGGACTGGTCTTCGTCTGGTTCAACAAGTACGCCGTCTTCGAGAAGGTCATGACGGTCCTGGTGGGCGTCATGTTCGTGGTGACCGTGTACCTGGCGATCCGGGTCACGCCCAACCTCGGGGACGCCTTCGCGGGCCTGCTGCCCGTCCTGCCCGACGAGAAGGACTCGATCCTCAACACCCTCGGTCTGATCGGCGGCGTCGGCGGCACCATCACCCTCGCCGCGTACGGCTACTGGGTCAACGCCAAGGGCTGGACGAACACCGGCTGGATGAAGGTCATGCGGCTCGACAACCGCGTCGCCTACGCCACCACCGGCATCTTCGTCGTGGCCATGCTCTTCGTCGGCGCCGAACTGCTGCACTCCGCGAACGTCGCCATCGCGAGCGGCGACAAGGGCCTGATCCAGCTGGGCGACATCCTGGAGGCCGAGTACGGCACGGCGACGGCCAAGTTCTTCCTGATCGGCTTCTTCGCCACCTCGTTCACCTCCCTGATCGGCGTCTGGCACGGCGTGAGCCTGATGTTCGCCGACTTCGTGGCCCGCTTCCGGGGCCAGGGCGAGCAGAAGGGCGCGGAGGTAGCCTCCGGCGCACGCGAACGCTCCTGGCCGTTCCGCGCGTACCTGCTGTGGCTGACCTTCCCGCCCATCGTCCTGCTCTTCCAGGACCAGCCGTTCCGCCTGGTCATCGTCTACGGCGTGCTGGGCGCGGCGTTCATGCCCTTCCTGGCCGGCACCCTGCTCTGGCTCCTCAACTCCTCCCGCGCCCCGAGGGAGTGGCGCAACGGTCCGCTGAGCAACGCCATGCTGGCGATCGCGGGTCTGCTCTTCCTGGTGCTGTGCGTGAAGCAGGTCTGGGACCAGCCGTGGTCGGAGTTCTTCTAGCTGCCCCTACCGGAACCGCTCCCACTTCGGGCTGAGCGCGATCTCCCGCAGCTGCTCCATCGTCAGATTCGGGGCCGAGCGGGCCGGAACGCCACGGCTGGCGGGGTTGTACGCACTGATCACCACGCGGAGGCCGTCCGTCCGCAGGGTGTCGACGGTCCACATCACGCTCGCCTCGACGCCCTTGTCACCCGGGCCCCTGCGAGTGGCGACCCTGGTGCCGTCGGGCAGGGTCTCGGCGTCGGCGCCGTACGCCTCGTCGGTGACGTCGGACGGGGTGTCCTGCTGGACGTCGATCAGGACCCTGGTCTCGATCGGGACGAAGTTCTCGGCCTTGGCGTCGAAGACATCGACGTACGGGTAGTCGCTGCGCGTTTCGAAGACCTTGCGGTCCCTGGGGAGGAGCGCGGCGAGGGTTTCCGTCATCGCGGCCACCGTGGGCCCCTCGCCCTCGCTCGGCGTGGACGTCGGCACCGGGCGCCGCTGCTGCTCCTCGACGACGGCTTCGACGACCCTCCGCCACACCCCGGCCGAGACCAGCGCTTTCAGCTGGGCTCCGGACAGCGGAGGTTCGGCCCGGCTGACGGGAGCGCCCTCCGGGGCGGGGGAGTTCGTCTCCGTGACGGAGATGTAGTGCCCGCTCGGGGTGAGCAGATCGGCCGACCAACGCTTGGTGTCCAGGCGCCGGTCGTCGCCATATGCGTACCTCTTGAGCACTGTCACGCGCGACCGGTCGGGCAGAGTAGTGGTGACGCAGCTCTCGGACTCCGACTGGTTCACGGTCGGACAGCCGATGGTCATCTCGGCCTGGACGCCCGGTTCGACGTAGTGAAAGGAGAGGCTGATGGCCGCAGGGCCCTCGCCGTCGTCGTGGACGACCTCGGCGACGAACGGGTCGTACCCCGTGCGCGGTCGGCTCCGATCGGTGATTTTGCCCTTGGGCAGCAGGTCTTTGAATATGGAGGCCAGCTCGGCCTTGGAGGTGGGGTCGGGAGCCGGAGTGTCGTCGCCCCCGGGTCCGAGCAGCGCCGCGCCCACCCCGACGCACGCGATGCCGACTGCACCGGCCACCACCACGGTCCGCAGCCTCGGCCGCAGCCGTCGTCCCGGCGCCTCGGAGCGCTCCTCGTCGTGTTCCACGAGCACAGCAAACCATCGTGTTCGAATCGGCGAGGAAGAATGTCACCGCAGCACCGAGAAGTTCACCGTGAGCACAGCGAGCATTGGACCAAGGAACCCACGGATGACCGAGCAGCCACCACCGCCTCCCGTGCCGGGCTTCGGCCCACCCCCACCGCCGTACCCGCCCGTGGCGCCCGCGTACGCCCCGGTCTCGCCGCACCCCGCCCCGGCACCGGCCGGACCGGAGTTCCTCGCCGTCGACAAGCGCAACGCGGTCGTCGTGGACGTCTCCGGCGTCGTCTTCGAGCTGTCCGGCCACACGCTGGAGTTCCGCTGGCCCGAGATCCGCGGCGTCCACTACAGGGCGAGCCCCGACGGCAAGGCGCTGATGGTCGCCGTGGTGCACATGGACGGCCGGTTCTACGAGTGCGTGGTGGAGGCCAAGCCCCGGGCGCGCTTGCAGGAGTGGTTCCCGCAGCTCGCCTGGGTGCTCGGCCACTACCGTCCGATGGGGTGAGGTCGGCGACGCCTACGGCAGCGCGTGCACATGCGGGCCGACCGCGTTCGACCACGCGTTGCCGGCCGTCGCGTCCCAGTTCGTCGACCAGGTCATCGCGCCCCTCAGGTCGGGATAGGTCCGCGAGGGCTTGAAGGAACCGCAGTTGGTGCCCTTGGCCAGACAGTCCAGGGCGTTGTTCACGACGGACGGCGCCACGTACCCGCTGCCCGCGCCCCGCGTCGAGGCCGGCAGCCCGAGCCCGACCTGGGACGGGGCGAGACCGCCCTCCAGCTGGATACAGGCCAGCGCGGTCAGGAAGTCCACCGAGCCCTGGCTGTAGACCTTGCCGTCACAGCCCAGCATCGAACCGCTGTTGTAGTACTGCATGTTGACGACCGTGAGGATGTCCTTGATGTTCAGGGCCGTCTGGAAGTACGAGTTCGACGTCGACTGCATGTCGATGGTCTGCGGCGCCATGGTGATGACCAGCGACGAGCCCGCCTTGCCCGACAGGGAGCGCAGCGCCTGGGTCATGTAGGTGGCGTTGAGGCCGTTCTCCAGGTCGATGTCGACGCCGTCGAAGCCGTACGTCTGCATCAGCGTGTACACCGAGTTCGCGAAGTTCGCCGCCGAGGCGGAGTCGTTCACGGCCACCGTGCCGCGCTCGCCGCCCACCGAGACGATGACCTTCTTCCCGGCGGCCTGCTTCGCCCGGATGTCCGCCTTGAACTGGTCGACGGTGTAGCCGCCCAGCCCGGCCGAGTCCAGGTTGAAGGTCACCGCGCCCGGCGTCGAGGTCGCGTCCGCGAAGGCGACGGCGATGATGTCGTACTGGGACTGGACGTCGGCGAGCTTCTGGACCGTGGCCCCGTTGTTGAAGTTCTGCCAGTAGCCGGTCACCGCGTGCTTGGGCAGGGCCGGACCCACCGGACCGGACGTGGTCGTCCCCGTCACCGTGGCCGACTTGGGCGACTCACCGGCCGCGTTGGTCGCCGTGACCTGGAAGGAGTACGACGTCGAGGCCGCGAGCCCGGTCACGGTCGCCGAGGTGCCGGTGACCGCCGTGACCTTGGTGCCGCCCCGGTAGACGTTGTAGCCGCTCGCGCCGGAGACGGTGTTCCAGGCCAGGGACACCGATGACGAGGACGTGCCGGACACGGACAGCCCGCTCGGCGTCCCCGGGATCGTGGGCTCGGGGTCGGTGCCACCGCCGCCGTCGGGGCCGTACACGGACACGTCGTCCGCGAAGTACGCGGCCTGTCCGTACCAGCCGTGGGTGTACACCGACACCGAGGTCGTCGAGGCGCCGGTGGTGAAGGTGGTCGACAGCTGCTTCCAGGACGAGGAGTCCGGCGTCCAGGTCGACACGTCGGTGGTGCCCGTGCCCGTCACACCCAGGTAGGTGTAGCCGCCCTGGACCCAGGCGCTCAGCGTGTACGTGGAGTTGGGCTTCACCGCCACGGCCTGGGTGCACCGGGCGTTGTCCTGCCCGGCCGGGGTCGCCTTCAGGGCCGTCGCGCCGCCGTGCACCGGGGAGGAGACGGTGGTGCCGCTGTTCGCGGAACAGGTCCAGTTGGTCAGGCCGGACTCGAAACCGGCGTTCTTGGCGTTGTTGACGTCCGCCGCGGACGCCTGGCCCGCGCCGAGGAAGGTGAGGGCGAGGGCGGCGGCGACCGCTCCTGCCCCGAATCTGCTGCGTATGGACATGACAAGAGACATGTCGAACAACTTGGTCCAGACCAATTCACCTGTCAAGAGATTCCGGTGGTGGAGAAATCGTGTGCGCAACCTGCCCCGTTTTGGCGTGACTTGTATGAGAGGAGTTGCTTCTCGGCTGGAGAGAAGCTGTTCTCCGGCCATCGAGCCGTGGATACAGTGCTCAGACAGTCACGCAATGAAGTCATCGGGGAGCTGCGCGTGCCAACTGCCATTGCCGTGACCAGCGCCGACATGGCGCTGCCGGCGCAGGACGAACGAACCGTGCCCGCCGTCGTGCTCCAGGACCTCGAACAGGAGCCGCTGGAGCGGTCGCTGGCGGGCATGCAGACACTCGTCGAGCAGCACGGCCATGTGATCGTCGTCTGCTCGCACGCCGCCCCCCGCGCCGTACAGCAACGCCTGCACACCGTACGGTCCCTGCTGGAGAGCGACCGCATCGCCGTGTTCCGGCCCGGACTTCCCCCGCTCGGCCTCGCCGTCCTCGCCCGCCAGCTGCGCCAGCTGGCCTCCTGCGACCTCAGCCCCGGCATCCTCGCCTCGGCCGGCCGGCTGCTCACCCACTACATCCACGCCGGAGCGCTGCTCGGGTCCGTCGCCAAGCTCGACCGCGTCCCGGTGGACCTCAAGTCGCACGCCAAGTCCTGGATGCCCGGCAGCCAGTTCGGCGTCCTCGCCCACCCGGCCCCGCGGCTCGTGCGCGTCGCCCCGGGCGTCACCCTCCCCGGCCCGGAGTTCGGCACCTCGATGCTGGTCGCCCAGGGGCAGCTCCAGTCCGACTGGGTCACCGCCACCCTGGCCAAGTCCTGGAACGCGCAAGGCCTGCGCGAGGTGGTCCTGCCCGCCGAGTCGGCCGCCTGGTGGGCGACGGCCAGACTGATCGAGTTCTGCGCCTACCTGCCCGACCTGTCGGTGCTTTACCAGCTGGTCACCTCCGTACGGCAGAACTCCTGCCACTGGTGCGGCATCGACGTCATCGGCGACCGCTGCGTCTTCTGCTCCGCCGTCCCGCCCACCCACGAGCAGCCGGCCCGCGCAGGCTGACCTGACCCGAGCCCCACCCCGACCGCCCCCGACCGATTCCCCCAATGAGGTTGCACGGTTCATGAACTCCCGTCAGCGCCGCGGCGTCATACTCCTGCTCCTGTCGATCGTCTGCGCCCTCGGCGCCTTCGCCGGCGTCCTGTCCGTCATCAACGACGTGAAGTCCAAGGTCGGGCCGGAGGTCACCGCCTACCAGCTCAAACGGAACGTCGCCCCCTACACCCCGCTGAGCGCCGGCCAGTTCGAGAAGATCGAGATGCCCGAGCGCTGGCTGTCGAAGAACGCCGTCACCAGCCTCCGCGAGATCCAGGGCAAGATCGCCGTCACCACCCTCAAGCAGGGCTCCCTGCTCCAGAGCGACATGATCGTCGACCAGCCCGCCCTCCAGTCGGGCGAGCAGGAGATCGCCATCATGATCGACGCGGCGACCGGCGTGGCCGGCAAGATCACCCCCGGCTCCAAGGTCAACGTCTACGCCACCTTCGAGGGCAAGAACGACGGCGACCCCGACCAGGCCAAGCTCATCGTCGAGAACGCCCGGGTGATCGACGTGGGCGAGCTGACCTCGCTCAAGCCCGACGAGGACGACGGCGGCCGGCAGCCCGTCGAGGCCGTCCCGATCACCTTCGCGCTGGAGCCGATCGACGCCCAGCGCATCACGTACGCCGAGTCGTTCGCCGACGAGGTCCGGCTCGCCCTGGTGGCACCCGGCGCCGACTCCGACATCCCCGCGACGAACCGCACGTACGAACTCGCCAAGGACAAGTGAGAGGCCCCCATGCCCACGAGGATCCTCCCGGCCGTCGGCGACGCGGACGCGGTCCGGTCCCTCACGACGCTGCTCAGCCAGCTCCCCGACGCCGAGCCGGTCGCCCCGGTGACCGACTCCACCCAGCTCGTCGACACCCTCGCCCGGCTTGCCGCCGAGTCCATCGACGAACTCCCCGAGGTCGTCGTCGTCCACGAACGCATCGGCCCCGTCCCGGCCCTGGAGCTCATCCGGGACGTCGCCCTGCGCTTCCCGGCGGTCGGCGTCATCCTCGTCACCTCCGACGCGAGCCCCGGCCTCTTCCAGGCCGCCATGGACTACGGGGCACGAGGGCTGGTCGCGCTGCCGCTCAGCTACGAGGAGCTGGCCAGCCGGGTCAACGCGGTGGCCCAGTGGTCGATGGGCGTACGCCGTCATCTGGGCGCCGGCGGCGACGTGTTCAGCGGTGTCGGCGGCACCGTGGTCACGGTGAGCGGCGCCAAGGGCGGCGTGGGGGCCACCCTCACGGCGATCCAGCTGGCCCTCGCCGCCCAGGCGTCGGGCCGCAGCGCCGCGCTGCTCGACATGGACCTCCAGACCGGCGACATCGCCTCCTACCTCGACATCCAGTTCCGCCGCTCGGTCGTCGACCTCGCCGCCATCAACGACATCACGCCCCGGGTGCTGGCCGACGCGGTGTTCCGGCACGACACGGGCGTGGCGCTGCTGCTCGCGCCGGGCGACGGCGAGCGGGGCGAGGAGGTCACCGACCGGGCCGCCCGGCACATCGTCGGCGCCCTGCGCTCCCGCTACGAGGTCGTCGTCATCGACTGCGGCGCCCAGCTGTCGGGCGCGAGCGCGGCCGCCGTGGAGTCGGCCGACACCGCGCTGCTCGTCACCACGCCCGACGTGGTCGCCGTCCGCGGGGCCAAGCGCACGGTGCGGATGTGGGACCGGCTCCAGATCCGCAAGGCGGAGGAGACCATGATCGTCGTCAATCGCCACACCCGCGGTGCGGAGATCCAGCCCGCCCTGATCCAGCGCATCACCGGCACCGGCATCGCCGCCACCGCGATCCCCGCCAACTTCAAGGAACTCCAGAGCGCCGTCGACGCCGGCCGGGTGCACGAACTGGACGCCAAGAGCACCGTCAAACAGGCCCTCTGGGCGCTCGCGGGCGAGCTCGGGCTGGTCAAGGGCACCGAGGGGGCCGCCCAGCAGCGCCGCGAGGGCAGGGCGCGGGGCGCGGACCGGGCGGCGCTGACCTTCCGCAGGCGTAAGGAGATCGGGCGGTGAGGGCGCGGCTCAGGGACGACCGGGGTCAGGTGGCCATCGAGTTTCTGGGCATGACGCCGCTGATCATCCTGACGCTGGTGCTGCTGTGGCAGTGCGTGCTGGTGGGGTACACGTTCACGCTCGCGGGGAATGCTGCCGACGAGGCGGTGCGGGCGGGGACCGCTTCGGAGGGGCAGTCGGCCTGCGAGGAGGCCGGGTTGAAGCATCTTCCGGACTCGTGGCAGGGGGATGCCGCAGTGAAGTGCGGGGCGAGCGGGGGCTATGTCACGGCGGACGTGAAGCTCCGGGTGCCCGTCCTCTTCCCCGGCGCGATCGGCTTCCCGTTCACGGTGGAGGGGCACGCCGGAGCCGTACAGGAGGAGGACTGAGATGTCGTACGACTCGAAGGTCCGGGACCGCGGCCAGGTCGCCATCGAGTACCTCGGGTTCATCCCGGTCCTGATCCTCGTCGCCCTGGCCGGCGTGCAGATCGGTCTGATCGCCTACACCGCCCAGCAGGCGGGTACGGCGGCCAGGGCCGGGGCGCGGGCCGCCTCGCTCGATCCCGGTACCGCCCAGGAGGGCTGCCGGAACGCGGTCAGCGGCTGGCTCGCCGACGGAACCGACTGCTCCGAGGCATCCGGCGGCGACCAGGTCACCGTCACCGCCACGGTCCAGATCCCGTCGATCGTGCCCGGCTGGGACTTCGACCCCGCCCAGAAGACCGCGACCATGCCGCTCGACCACTGAACGAGGACCCACATGAGCCTGAGGTCACGCATCAACTCCCCCGAGGAGCAGGGCAGCCGGGGCGAGGACGGCCACCTGGTCTCCTCCTACCGGGCCAAGCTGCTTCAGGAGATCGACCTCGCGGAGATGAGCTCGCTGGCCGCCGCCGAGCGCCGGGCCCGCCTGGAACGCGTCCTCGGGCACATCATCAGCCGCGAGGGCCCGGTGCTGTCCACCGTCGAGCGCTCCCAGCTGATCCGCCGGGTGGTCGACGAGGCCCTCGGGCTCGGCATCCTGGAACCGCTCCTGGAGGACGCCTCCATCACCGAGATCATGGTGAACGGCCCGGACGCGATCTTCGTCGAACGAGGCGGCCGGGTCGAGCAGTTGCCGCTCCGCTTCCCCTCCCACGACCAGCTGATGCAGACCATCGAACGCATCGTCTCCACGGTGAACCGGCGCGTGGACGAGTCCAACCCGATGGTGGACGCCCGGCTGCCCTCCGGCGAGCGGGTGAACGTCATCATCCCGCCGCTGTCCCTGACCGGCGCGACCCTGACGATCCGCCGCTTCCCGCGCTCCTTCACCCTGCACGAGATGGTCGGCCTCGGCTCCCTCGACGAACCCATGGTGTATCTGCTCGCCGGGCTGGTGCAGGCCAAGTTCAACCTCATCGTCTCCGGCGCGACCGGCACCGGGAAGACGACCCTGCTCAACGCCCTCTCCGGCCTGATCCCCGAGAGCGAGCGCATCATCACCATCGAGGACTCCGCCGAACTCCAGCTCCAGCAGGGGCATGTGATCCGCCTGGAGTCCCGCCCGCCCAACGTCGAGGGCAAGGGCCAGATCACCATCCGCGACCTCGTCCGCAACTCCCTGCGAATGCGCCCCGACCGCATCGTCGTCGGTGAGGTCCGCGGCGGCGAGTCCCTCGACATGCTCCAGGCGATGTCGACCGGCCACGACGGCTCGCTCGCCACCGTGCACGCCAACAGCGCCGAGGACGCCCTGATGCGCCTGAAGACGCTGGCCTCCATGTCCGACGTCACGGTCCCCTTCGAGGCGCTGCACGACCAGATCAACAGCGCCGTCGACGTACTCATCCAGCTGACCCGGTTCCCGGACGGTGCCCGCCGGATCACCGAGATCGCCATCCTCGACAGCCACGGGGCCGAGCCCTACCGGCTGGTGACCGTCGCCCGCTTCAACGCCCAGCCCATGACACCCGACGGCCGCGTCCACGGCGGCTTCGCGTACCACCCTCTGCCACGCCGCACCGCCGACCGCCTGTACATGGCGAGCCAGCCGATACCCCAGGCGTTCGGCGTCGCCCAGACCCCGCTCGAACTCGCGACCCGAGAAGCCAGGTAGGACCCGACCATGGACCTCCAGACCCGCATCACGCTCACCACCGGCCTCGCGCTGTTGACCTGCGCGCTCGCCGTGGCGGGCGTCCAAGCCCACGCCGCGGGGCGGGCCCGGCGGCAGGCCCTGGTCGAGCGCCTGTCCGCGACCGGCCAGCTCACCGGCGCCGGCGGCCGGCGCCGCCGCTTCGCCGACCTGGACCGCCGGCTGCGCCGTACGAAAGCGGGCAGACAGCTCGAACTGCGGCTGGCGGCGACGGGCCTGGACGTCACACCCGGCGAGTTCTTCGTCTACATGCTGGCGACCGTGGCCGGCCTGTGGCTGATCGGCCAGGCGACGCTGGCCCCCTTCTTCGGGCCGATCGCCGGACTGCTGGGCGTGTGGGCGGCGGTGCAGTTCCTCAACTGGCAGCGTCAGAAACGCATCGAGAAGTTCATCAACCAACTCCCGGAACTGGCCCGCATCCTCGCCAACGCCGCCCACGCCGGACTCGCCCTGCGCACCGCGATCGGCCTCGCCGCGGAGGAACTGGAGGCCCCGGCCGGCGAGGAACTGGCCAAGGTCTCCAACCAGCTCGCTCTCGGCGCCTCGATGGACGACGCCCTCGGGGAACTCGCCGAACGCCTCCCGTCGCGCGAACTGGTCGTCCTGGTGACCACGCTGGTCCTGTCCAACCGGGCCGGCGGCCAGGTGGTGAGCGCGCTGCGCAACCTCACCGAGACGCTGGAGGAGCGCAAGGAGACCCGACGCGAGGTCCGCACCCAGCTCTCCCAGGTGAGCATGACGTCGTACGCCGTGCCCGTGCTCGGCATCGGGTCCCTGTTCCTGATGAACGGCGTGAAGGACGGTGCCCTCGACCGTATGACGGGGTCGCCGCTGGGGCAGGCGGCGGTGCTCATCGCGTTCGGCCTGTACGCGGTGGGCTTCATCCTGATCCGCCGTATGTCGCGGATCGACGTCTGAGGGCGGGGGAGAGCTGATGGAACTCGGAATCGGACTTCTGCTCGCGACCGTCATGGCCCTGAGCGTCTGGGGCGTGTTCGCCGGCATCCGCATGTACCGGGCGGAGACCAGGCTGCCCAGCGATCTCGCCCTGGCCCTGGAGATCGGCGCCACCCGCACCGGCGCCGTCGACTCGCTCGTCGACCGCATGGGCATGCGCTACGCCCCCGCCGTGCTGCGCCTGATGGGGCCCAAGCTGGTCGCCAAGTACCGCCGCAGGATCGACCTCGCGGGCAACCCCGGCGGCCTGACCATCGACCGCTACGCCGCCAGGCGCGCGGTGTACGGCTTCCTCGGCGCGGTCGGCTTCCTGGTCTTCCTGCTGCGGGGACAGTTCCTGGTGGCGTTGCTGCTGCTGGCGTTCGGCGCCTTCTGGACGGAGGTCGGCATATGGTCGGCGATCCGGATCAGGAAGGACGAGATCGAACGCACCCTGCCGGACTTCCTGGACGTCCTCGCGGTCGTGGTCAGCGCGGGCCTCGGCTTCCGCCAGGCACTCGACCGGGTCGCCTCGAAGTACGAGGGCCCCTGGGCCGACGAACTGCGCATCACCCTGCGCCAGATGGACCTCGGCATGAGCCGCCGCCAGGCCTTCGCGGAACTGCGCCGGCGCAACGACTCCGAACAGGTCGCCATGTTCGTCACGGCCTTGCAGCAGGGGGAGGAACTGGGCGCGCCGATCGTCGACACGCTCGTGGCGCTGGCCAAGGACATGCGCCGCACCGACGCCCAGAACGCCCGCCGGAAGGCGGCCCGCGCGGTGCCGAGGGCCACGCTGATGATCACCACGTTCATGGTCCCGGCGACGATGATCCTGCTGGGGGCGGGACTGCTGCTGGGGTCGGGCACGGACTTCGGTTCGCTGACGGGGGAGTAGAGGGGAGGACCGTGGCTGGCATGCCTTTGCGGGTGGGATCGGGGGCGGGGGGCGCGAGGTCCGGCCTCGGGCTGCCGCTGCGCCGTCGCCGCCGCCCGGCCGAGGGCGGCCCCGGGACGCCGGCCGACCGGTCCGCGACGATCCCGCTCCAGGTCAACGCTCTCCAGGCGATGTGCCGCCAGGTCTTCGGCTTCCGGCTCGCCATGATCGCTCTGTCGGCACCGGGAGCCCTGCTGGGCGCGTCGTCCGGCCTCGGCACCCGGCTGGTGGGAGCGGCGGTCGTCGTCACGTTCATGGGTTCCTACGCCCTGTTCCGCGACTGGGAGCGCTTCGGCCCGCTCCTCCTGCGTCACCCCACCCTGCTGGCGGCGGACACCCTCTTCACATCCCTCCTGCTGATCTCGGCGGGCCCCGACACCACCCTGGCCTACGTCAGCGTCTGCACCCCGCTGCTCGCCGGGATCGTCTACGGCTACCGGGGCGCCGCGGTCTTCGCGAGCGCGCAGTCCCTGATCCTGCTCCTGGCCTACGCCATCAACAGCGACGCCAGATCGGCGGGCCTGGCGGACAAGCTCCTCCTGCCGGGCCTGTGCGTCATCACGGGCGCGCTGGGCTCGTCGCTGCGCAACCTGATGCTCCGCTTCGGCACGGCCACCCAGGCGCTCACCACGGTCCAGGCACGGCTCGCGGTCACGCAGGCGGTGAGCGCGGAACGGGCCCGGCTGGCCCGCGAGATGCACGACTCGGTGGCGAAGACGCTGCACGGCGTGGCCCTGGCCGCCGACGGCCTCGCGGTCTCGGCGGCGGCGACCCCGCTGGACGCGGCCCGCATCGGACAACAGGCGGAACTCGTCTCCCGCTCGGCCCGCAGAGCGGCGGCGGAGTCCCGGGAACTCCTGGCGGACCTGCGCCGCGAGTCCGACCCCGACCGGATGACGGACGTGACGCCCGAACTGTCCGAAACAGTGCGGGACTTCACCGCCCGGACCGGCGTACCGGCGACCTACGACCTGGAGGGCGACGCCCCCGCGCCCACGGTGCCGCCCGCCGTGGCCCGCCAACTCCTCACCATCACGACCGAGGCCATGGAGAACGCCCACCGCCACGCGAACGCGACGCGGGTCGACGTCCGGGCGGGCGTCCGGGACGAGGTGCTGTGCCTGACGGTCCGGGACGACGGGCGGGGCCTGCCGCCCGGCACCACCCTCGACCAGCTCCGCCGAACCGGCCATTTCGGCCTGCTCGGCATGGCCGAACGAGCCGCGTCGATAGGAGCCCGCATCCACTTCGGCAAAGGCACCCAGGGCACCCACGCCCGTGGCACGGAGGTCCGCCTGGAACTGCCCCTGGCGGCCCTGACGACGACGAAGGCGACCCCATGACCAAGTCGCGAGCCCAGTCGCGGACACCCGGCCCCGCCACGCCGCTGCGCCTGGTGGTGGCCGACGACAACCCGGTGGTCCGGGCCGGTCTGACGGCCCTCCTCTCCAGCCACGCGGACCTCCTGGTCGTGGCCGAGGCGGCGGACGGCCGCGAGGCCCACGAGGCGGCCCGCCGCCACCGCCCCGACGTGATCCTCCTGGACGTACGGATGCCGGGCATCGACGGGATGACGGCACTTCCGCAGCTCGTGCGCATCGCCCCGGTGATGATGCTGACCTACAGCGGGGAGTCGGAGACGGTCCGCGAGGCGCTGCGGCGCGGGGCCGCCGGCTATCTGGTGCACGGGGAGTTCACGACGGACGAACTGGTGGAGGCCGTACGGGACGTGCGGCGGGGGAGGACACGGCTGACGGCCACGGCGGCTGCGGCGTCGTTGTCGATACCGCCGGCACTCGCGCAAGCAAACGACGAACTCCCAACTGTTACAGGGAATTCAGCGGAACCGCTTTCGCAAGTGCAATCGCCTGTGGGACAGTCTTCCTCGTCGTACCGGTCGCGATTCCGGCTGAGCAGGAGGGAGGCGGAGATCATGGACCTCATCGCATCGGGCATGAACAACCAGCAGATCGCCGCCGCCTGCTTCATCAGCGAGAAGACGGTCAAGAACCACATCAACCGCATCTTCGCCAAACTCCACAGCACCAGCCGCGCGCAGGCCGCCGCCAAGTGGCTGGGCACGGCGCCGGGTTCACACCCGGGACGGAGCTGAGCGGCGATGACACAGCGATGGTTTTCGGCCGTGGCCCGGAATTGGGTCCGGGGACCCTCTGGTGTTCGGGGTATGCACGCTTACGTTTCTCCCGATACTTCTCACAGGACTTGCGAGCCCGGAGGGGAACACCATGAGCAACTGGATCAACACCACCGTCGAGTACCTGCGGTCCCGCGTCGCGCGGGGGGACCAGGGGCAGACGGCGGTGGAGTATCTGGGCATCATCGCGGTGGTTGTGGCGATTGTGTTGGCTATTACGGGGACGGACATCGGGCAGACGATCTACAACGCCATCACGGACAAGATCACCGAGGTAACCGGCGGTTGACGAGGCCCCGAAGGCACGACGACGCAGGGCAGGCCTTCCCCATCTACATCACCGTGGTGGCGGGTCTGCTCCTTCTCGCGTTCGCGTACCTTGCGGTCGGCCAGGCCGCGGCGAACAGGAACGGGGCCCAGACCGCCGCCGACGCGGCGGCGCTCGCGGCGGCGCAGGAGACCCGGGACCAACTGGCGGGGGACTGGCTGGAGGTCGTGAGCGACCCCACCAAGTGGCAGGACATCCTTGACGGCGACACCGCGGTGTTCGACGGATGCTGGCGAGCGTACGAGCTCGCGGCCCAGAACGACGCCAACGTTCAAGGCTGCGGCCCGGCGGAGCCGTTGGGCTACAAGGTCGAAGTCGAGACCGAGAAGACCGTGGGCGACTCCATCGTGCCCGGCACGGAGGATGTCAGGTCGAAGGCGTCCGCCATCGCCGTCATCGAGCCTCTCTGCACGTTCGACCTCCCGGGCGAGGACTCCGACGACGGTGACGGCAACGATCCGCTGCCCCTGCCACAACTCACCTGCGAGGACCAGAACTGGGACCCGGACCCGGAGGACCCGATCACCCTCCCGGAACCCGAGGACCTCTTCGACGTCCACCTGGCCGACTGACAAGCCAACGACGAATGACGAAGGAAGCAGAGGCATGAGCATTCGGTTCACCACGAAGGCCCGTAGGGGGATGGTCGTCATGACCATCGCGGCCGGACTGGCCCTCGGTGCGGCCGGCTGCGGCAGTGGAGGCGACGACAAGAAGCCGGAGGCCTCGTCGTCGGCGTCCAGGACCGGCGGATCCGGCCCGAGTGCTCAGGAGGAGCAGGCGGGTGAGCCCTTGGCCGAGTTGAAGGGCCCCAACGGACTGCTGCTCCAGATCACCTCTGCCTCCCGGGACACGGGCGGCTTCATCACCATCAACGGCGAGTTGCAGAACGACGGCGACAAAACGTTGACCATTCCGGCGCAGTTGAGCGGGAACGAGACCGAGATCATCAGGAACGGCCGTTCGCTGGGCGGCGCCACGCTGGTCGACTCCAAGGGCAAGAAGCGCTACTACGTCCTACGGGACACAGACGGCCGCCCGCTCACCACCACTGGCATCTCGGCCATCAAGTCGGGCGAGACGATCCCGGTGTTCATGCAGTTCCCGGCACCGCCCACGGACACCGCCGACGTCTCGTTCCAGCTGCCCATGTTCGCGCCGGCCGACATCACGATCTCCGGGTGAGGCCACCATGACCCGCCGCCTCCCCCTCACCCTCACCGCAGCCACCCTCATGGTCGCCACCAACATCCTCGGCGCCTCGACAGCCGAGGCCGATGACCCCAGCGTCCCACCCGGCACCGAGGCCAGCGCCGCCGCGCCCGTCGAGGTGGATGCCAACGACCCCGATCTCAAGCTCCCGGAGGGCGCCACCCTCGCCGAGGCCAAGGTGCTGGACATCAAGCAGGTCGTCGAGGACCAGAGCGGTGAGGAACGCCGGGAGGACACCAACGCGGACGTGAAGTTCGCGCTCCAGGCCGAGGTCCTGTTCCCCAAGGACAGCGCGAAACTGACCGGCGAGGCGAAGGCCCGTATCGCCTCGATCGCGGAGGAGATCGAGAAGCAGAACGCCACCCGCATCCGGGTCTTCGGCTTCACCGACAACCTGGGCTCCTCGGCCCACGGCGACGTCCTGTCCAGGAAGCGCGCCAACGCCGTACAGGGCGTCCTGGAGTCGGAACTGAACGACTCCACGGTCACCTACGAGGTCCGGGGCTACGGCGAGCAGTACCCCATCTCCTCGAACGCGACGGAGTCGGGCCGCAAGAAGAACCGACGGGTGGAGGTCTCCTTCCCGCGCTCCGACGGCTGACCCGACGGAGCGCGGGGGCGGGCCCTCACCGGGCCCTCACCTCACGTCCACCGTCACCCGCACCCCCGCCCGCACGCCCCACCCCGCCATCGCCCCGGCCTCCGCCTCCAGCACATGCCGGGAGCGGAGCCTCGGCAGTCCGAGGCGACCCGGCTTCATGGTGCGTACGGCGATGACGTGCAGCCGCCGGTCGAGATAGGCGACGTCGATGGGCATGCGCATCCGGAACGTGTGCACGCTGCCCGCCGGCGTGAGCAGCATCGCCCCGTCGACGGCATCCCGCCCGAGCAGCCCCTTCGTACGGGCCCGGTACGACGAGGCGACCTCCAGCGGCACCGGGACATCCCCCCGCTCCCCGTGCACGATCAGCGCACCCCGCCCGTCCCGCCACCGCCGCGCCATCCTCGGCCGCCTCCCGCCACGCCGGATTCCTGGTTGTCCGGCCCGTGTCACCAGGGTAGGAAAGGTCTCATGACTGGACTCGGCGCAGTGTTCCGTCCCCAACTCGCCCCCGAGCGGCTGCGAAGCGTCGCCCGGATCGCCGACGAGGCAGGTCTGGAAGAGCTCTGGCTCTGGGAGGACTGCTTCCGGGAAGGAGGGATCGCCACCGCGGCGGCGGCCCTCGCCTGGACCGAGCGCGTCCGGGTCGGCATCGGGCTGCTGCCGGTGCCGCTGCGGAACGTGGCGATCACCGCCATGGAGGCCGCGAGCCTGTACCGGATGTTCCCGGGGCGGCCGATCCTCGCCGTCGGACACGGGGTGCAGGACTGGATGGGGCAGGTCGGGGCGCGGGCCGAGTCGCCGGTGACCCTGCTGCGGGAGCATCTCGACGCGCTGCGGGCCCTGTTGCGCGGGGAGATGGTCACCGTCGAGGGACGGTACGTCAAGCTCGACGACGTCGCCCTGGACTGGCCGCCCGCCGAGCCGGTGCCCGTCATCGCCGGTGCCACCGGACCCCGCTCGCTGAGGCTGGCCGGGGCCGCCGCCGACGGGACGCTGCTCACCGCCTCGACTCCGCCGGAGGGCGTGCGCAGGGCGCGGCAGCTGATCGAGGAGGGGCGCGAGTCGGCGGGGCGTTCCGGTGGCGAGCCGCACGAGGTCGTCGTCTATCTGCTCACCGCGACCGGGGCCGACGGGCCCGCCCGGCTCAGGGCCGAGCTGGCGGCCGAGGGCGTCGCCTCGGTGCCGGATCTCGGGATCACCGGGGACGCGGCGGCCGTCGCGAAGGCCGTCCAGCGGCTCGCGGAGGCCGGTGCCGACACCGTGGTGCTCCAGCCGACGGCGGACGAACCCGACCCGGAGGGCTTCGTACGGTTCGTGGCGGAGGAAGTACGGCCGCTGGTGCCGTAGTCGCCGCGGTCCCGCGCCCGCTGTCAGTGGCCCCTGCCAGACTCGTCGACATGAGTGAAGACACCGCGGACGTACGCCTCCGTCAGGTCCTGGACACCGACCTGGAGGCCTTCCTCGCCTACGAGCACGATCCGGAGGCCGTCCGGCGGTCGCGGTTCACGCCCCGGCCGCGGGACGCCTTCATGAAGCACTGGCGGACCAGAGTGCTGGCCGACGAGACCTGCCTGGTGCGGACCATCACGGTCGGGGACGAGGTGGCCGGCAGCGTCGTCTCCTGGTGGGACGACGACCGCCGCTTCCTCGGCTACTGGCTGGGGCGGCCGTACTGGGGCCGGGGCGTCGGCACCGAGGCCCTCGCCCTGTTCCTCGACACGGAGCGGACCCGCCCCCTGTACGCCGACCCCTTCCACGCCAACACCGCTTCCGTACGCCTCCTCGAACACCACGGCTTCCAGCGGGCCGGCACCGTCCACCACGGCGAGGACGAACATGTACTGCTCGTCCTGCCCGGTCAACCCGGCCGGTGATCCCCCATCTCCCCGTCGATCAGCTCCCGCACGATGTCCATATGGCCCGCGTGCCGTGCCGTCTCCTCGATCATGTGGACGAGCACCCACCGCAGCGACATCCGGGCGTCCCGCCACGAGGGCTGCCCGAGGTCCGTCAGTGACAGCTCGGCGATCATCCGGTCGGCCGCGGCACGCGCACGGCCGTAGAAGTCGATGATCTGCTCGGTCGTCTCCCCCTGGTCGGCCCGCATGTCCTCGTCCTGGTACGGGTCGAACCACAGCGGCTCCACCTCCCCGCCGAAGGCCGAGACGAACCAGCCGTACTCCACCGACCCGAGGTGCTTGACCAGGCCCAGCAGGCTGGTGCCCGTCGGCGTCATCGGGCGGCGCAGCTGCTCGTCGTCCAGGCCCTCCAGCTTCCACAGCACCGCGTCCCGGTGCCGGTCGAGGCTCGCCCGGAGTGTGGTCTTCTCGTCCGCGGTGTACTCCGAGTTCGTCATGACGTCGGAAAATAGCAGCAGCCACTGACAGCGCCCTGCGATCATGACCGGATGGGACAGGACAGCAGGTCGTTCGAGGAGCTGGTCGCCGAGGGCGCCGCCGTCCCCACCGAGGGCTGGGACTTCTCCTGGTTCGAGGGGCGGGCCACCGAGGCGCGGCCCTCCTGGGAGTACGCGAAGTCCCTGGGCGCACGGCTGGCCGGGGCCACCGCCGCGCTCGACATCCAGACGGGCGGCGGGGAGGTCCTGCACTTCGCCCTCGCCGACGCCCCGAAGGCCCCGGCGCTCACCGTCGCCACCGAAGGCTGGCCGCCCAACGTCGCCAAGGCCACGGCACTGCTCCGCCCCCGCGGTGTCCCGGTCGTCGCCGCACCGGACGACGCCCCGCTGCCCTTCGCGGACGGCGCCTTCGACCTGGTCTCCAGCAGGCACCCGGTCGAGCCGCACTGGCGGGAGATCGCCCGCGTCCTCCAGCCCGGCGGCATCTACTTCGCCCAGCACGTCGGGCCGCACAGCGTCTTCGAACTCGTCGAGTACTTCCTGGGCCCGCAGCCCGCCGAGGTCCGCGCCGGCCGTCACCCGGACCGTGAACGCGCCGACGCCGAGGCCGCCGGCCTGGAGATCGTCGATCTGCGGGCCGAGGAACTGCGGATGGAGTTCCACGACATCGCCGCCGTCGTGCACTTCCTGCGCAAGGTGGTGTGGATGGTCCCCGGCTTCACCGTCGAGGCGTACCTCCCCCGGCTCCGCGCCCTGCACGAGCGGATCGCGGCCGAGGGCCCGTTCGTCGCGCACAGCACCCGGCATCTCTTCGAGGCCCGCAGGCCCGTGTCCTGAGCCGACGTCACCCTCAGGCGTGCGGGCCGACCGTGACCGGCCCGAGCACCAACTCCGCCGTCGCCTCCAGCACTTCCCCCACCCGCTCGGCCTGCTCGCCCAGCTCCCGCTCCAGCCGGCCCGACGGCCGCCGTCCGACCAGCTCCACGGTCACCGTCGTACGCCGGCCCTGGCGGCGCTGGTGCCACACCCCGGCCACCCGGCCGTCCACCAGCACCACCGGAAAGTTCCCGGCCTGGCCTCCCGCCAGCGCCCGCCGATACGCCTCCCCGGGGAACAGCGACTCCCGCGGCTGGGCGGCGATGGCGTACGCGTCGAAGTAGGGCAGCAACCGCACGCCCCGCACCCGCCCCCGAGGGAACTCCGCGTCCCCCGCCGTCACCCAGCCCGCCGCGCCCTCGAAGGCGACCTCCTCGATCTCCCCGGCCGCCGCCAGTTCCGCGAACAGCGAAGCCGCCCAACCGGGCGAAGCCGCCAGCCACTTGGCGAAGTTCTGGGGCGTCGCCGGACCGTACGCGCCCAGATACCGCCGCACCAGCTCCCGCAGGGCCGCCCGGCCCGGGAGCGGGTCGAAGGACGGAGGGCGGGTGTACGTCACCTTGCGGCCGCGGTTCGGGCCGAAGCACAGGGCGCCGGACTGGCCGGCCCGGTGCATCACCTGACGCCAGCGCGGCCACAGGTCCTGGAACGCGGGCATCACGAGGTCACCGGCCCACGCTCCGGTGCGTGCCACGACCTCCTCGCCCAGCTCGTCCACGGTCAGACACACCCCCTCCAGGGCGTCCCCGATCGCCGCCACGATCTGCTCCGCCTGCTCCGGCGTCACCCGGATGTCCGGCGGGAACGGGCTCGGACCGGTCGGAATCGCGGTGAGCGCGGCGCACCACAGGGGCAGCTCCGCGGCGGGCAGCAGATGCACGGTGCCGCGCGGACCGAACGTCTTCACCAGCGAACGGTCCTCCCACAGCGCGGCCCGCACCTCGGCCCGCGTCACCCCGGCGGCCCGCACGCCCACCGACACCTCCGCCGCGGACAGCACCTGCGCGTGAGCGCCCAGCATCGCCCCGACCACCTCCGCCACCTGGTTGCCGGGCCCGGCGGGACGGGCCAGGAACTGCCGCTCCAGCCGCCGCGCACTCGCCTCGTCCCAGGTGATCGTCTTCTTCATGGTGTGACGCTAGGCCGGATGTAGGTCGTCCGCTGTCCGCTGTGCCGCGTGGTGGGTCGCGTTCTGTGCCACATGGTGCAAATCGTGCATCCGTGCGCGAACGCCCGCCAGTCCCTGCGCATCCAAGGGAGCCAAAGGTTTTCCACATCGTTATCGCGGCCGACTCGATATCCCCCCGTCTGTCACGTAAGTTCAGACCAAGGCAATTCGCGTAAGCAAAGCTGCGCGGCGGCACCGCGCGGCGGAGGGGGCTGCGCGGTGCCCTGCCCACCCCTCGTGGCCCTGCTGAACGCGCGTCGCGTCACGGGGTCGGCCCTTCGGTCCCGCTCCGCACGGCGTCAAGCGCGCGTTCGCGGTCGGGGTCACCCGGGAGAGGGATGCGCGGACAAGTCGCCAGGCAGGCCCCAAGAGGCGCCAAACCCTCCGGATCCATCCGTATCCCACCCGTTTCCCCTGGGAAACGGGCCCTGTCCCGCCATGAATCCGCCACGAAAGAGCCGCTTCACGGCCACCGGCCCGTCGCCGAGTGATTTCGGAGAGTAGTTGTGGCACGCCGATGCGCGCAGCATCCCTTACGAAGGGTTATGGTGGAAACCCCCCCTCGGGCCGGTCCGTCTCCCCCCCACGGACCGGCCCGTTTTTTGTGCGCACCACAGAGATGCATCCACGCGCCGGGCAGTGCACCCACCTATTAGGGGCGCGGGGAACTGCGCGACCAGCCCCCACCCACCCGCGAGCCGCCCCCGCACACGAGCGGCCCCACGCGATGGCGCCGACGGCCAACCCGCACCCCATAACCCGGCCCGAGCCCCGCAGGGGTAGGCTGCGGCCCGCGGGGACCGCATCGGTACGGAGGGGCTGACGAAGACGTGAACCTGCGTGACAAGCTGCGCGGCCTGCTGGTCAGGCTGTACGCACGCCGGGTGGAGGGCCACCTGGACCACGCTCAGGTGCCCAAGCACATCGGCGTCATCATGGACGGCAACCGGCGCTGGGCGAAGGCCGCACGTTCCACCACCGTGCACGGTCACCGGGCGGGCGCCGAGAAGATCGAGGAGTTCCTCGGCTGGTGCAGCGAGACCGACGTCGAGGTCGTCACCCTCTGGCTGCTGTCGACCGACAACTTCGACCGGCCGCAGGACGAGCTCGGCCCGCTCCTCGGGATCATCGAGGACGTCGTGCGCACCCTCGCCGCGGACGGCCGCTGGCGTGTGCACCACGTCGGCACCCCCGACCTGCTGCCGGCGCAGATGCAGACCGCGCTGAAGGAGGCCGAGGAGACCACGGCCCACATCGACGGGATACTGGTCAACGTGGCCATCGGCTACGGCGGCCGCCAGGAGATCGCCGACGCCGTGCGCTCGATGATCGCCGACGCGAATGACAAGGGCACCTCGATGGAGGACCTCGCCGACTCCGTCAGCGTCGACCTGATCGGCCGCCACCTCTACACCGGCGACCAGCCCGACCCCGACCTCGTGATCCGCACCAGCGGCGAACAGCGGCTGTCCGGATTCATGCTGTGGCAGACGGCCCACTCGGAGTACTACTTCTGCGAGGTCTTCTGGCCGGCCTTCCGCAAGGTGGACTTCCTGCGGGCCCTTCGCGACTACGCGGCCCGGCACCGGCGCTACGGCGGCTGAGCCCTCTCCGGCGCCTTCTTGGCCGTGTAAGGGCCAGGTAAAACCAACCCTCTCCGGGACAGAAGTAACAAGGAGTTCACCAGCGCGCCGTCATATGCGCTGGCATGGCACCGCATGTTCGAGGGCATAAGCCAAGCAGGTCGACACCCGAACCACGGGTGTCGTATCTCAGCGGGCGGCGCCGGAGCCGTCCGCCCGGGAGGCCCTTTGCACCAGCCCCACCGTGCGGTCACGGCACGGAAGAAGACGCGGGGGGCCGGTTTTCGGCCCGTGCAGAGCGGCCGACGACCGGTCCAGCCCCACTCCGTCGCTCCCCGACCTCATCCGAGGGGGTACGTCCTTCCGTGGTGACCAGCACAAAGCGCCACAAGCCCGACCGGCGCACCTACGTTCTCGACACCAGCGTCCTGCTGGCCGACCCGAACGCCCTGAACCGCTTCGACGAGCACGAGGTCGTGCTCCCCATCGTCGTGGTGACGGAACTGGAGGCCAAGCGGCACCATCCCGAACTCGGGTACTTCGCCCGCCAGGCGCTGCGCCTGCTCGACGAGTTCCGGGTGAAGAACGGCCGTCTCGACGCCCCGATCCCGATCGGGGATCTCGGCGGGACCGTCCGTGTCGAGCTCAACCACTCGGACCCCAGCGTGCTGCCCAGCGGCTACCGCCTGGGGGACAACGACTCCCGCATCCTCGCGGTCGCCCGCAATCTCCAGGCCGAGGGGCTCGACGTCACCGTCGTCTCCAAGGACCTGCCGCTCAGGATCAAGGCGTCGTCGGTCGGTCTCCTCGCCGAGGAGTACCGCGCCGAGCTCGCCATCACGGACTCCTCCGGCTGGACCGGAATGTCCGAACTGACCCTGCCGGGCGAACAGGTGGACATCCTCTTCGAAGAGGGGCACGTCTATGTCCCCGAGGCCGCCGACATGCCCGTGCACACCGGACTGACGATCCACTCCGAGCGCGGCAAGGCGCTGGGCCGGGTCACGCCCGAGGGCAACGTCCGTGTGGTGCGCGGCGATCGGGAGGCGTTCGGTATCAAGGGCCGCAGTGCCGAGCAGCGGATCGCGCTCGACCTGCTCCTCGACCCGGACGTCGGGATCGTGTCGATGGGTGGCCGGGCCGGCACCGGCAAGTCGGCGCTGGCGCTGTGCGCGGGTCTGGAGGCGGTCCTCGAGCGCCGTCAGCACCAGAAGGTGATGGTCTTCCGGCCGCTGTACGCGGTGGGCGGGCAGGAGCTCGGCTATCTGCCCGGCAGCGAGGCCGAGAAGATGAGCCCCTGGGCGCAGGCGGTCTTCGACACGCTGTCCGCGGTCACCAGCCGGGAGGTCATCGAAGAGGTCACCGCACGCGGCATGCTGGAGGTGCTGCCGCTCACCCACATCCGCGGACGCTCGCTGCACGACGCGTTCGTGATCGTGGACGAGGCGCAGTCGCTGGAACGGAACGTCCTGCTGACCGTTCTGTCCCGAATCGGCGCGAATTCACGGGTCGTTCTGACCCATGACGTGGCCCAGCGGGACAATCTGCGGGTCGGGCGCTACGACGGTGTCGTGGCCGTCGTGGAGAAGCTGAAGGGGCATCCGCTGTTCGCCCATGTCACGCTGACGCGGTCCGAGAGGTCCCAGATCGCGGCGCTTGTGACCGAAATGCTGGAGGACGGGCAGATCTGACCCAAGTGCTCAACTTGCGGTAGCTACTCGTTGGTTGGCGCCGTTCGGAAAGGCAGTGAGCCTATCCGGGCGGCGCCTTGGCGTGTGCGGCTTTCCGTAAAACCCCAGGGACAAACGAGGTGTGAGCTTTCACACGCAACACAGAATTGCCTTGCGGCGTCCGGGTGCGGCAGAGTCTCCATCCTGTCAGGCCCCGCATGCGACACACCTGTACCCCCAGCGGTACGGAACCACAGCAGCACCACCACCAACTGCATAGCGCCGTCGCATGCCGCCCGAGTCACCACGCGGTGCTCCCTGTCCGGGAGTTGCCCATCGGGTCCGTGCCTCCCGTGACCCCGCAGTTGGGAGGCCAGCGCCAGGGGCACGATTGCGTCCGCCAGGGTCACCGAAGCGGACGATGCTGGAAGGAAACCGTGTGAGTCCGATTTCGGTCAGGGGATTCGCAGTGGCCTCTGCCACCGCGGTCACCGCTGTCGGAAGCGTCGTCGGCGTTGCCTCGGGCAGCACCGCGCAGAACAACGACGCCGAGGCGACGGCTGCCGATTCGACGCTCCTCGCGGACATACCCGCGGGCCAGCAGGCCCAGGTGCAGATCGAGTCCATGTCGGCGCAGGCCGATGTCCAGGCCATCGCCGCGGACGCGAGTGCCAAGAAGGACGCCGAGGCAGCGGCGCGCAAGGCCGCCGCCCAGAGCGCCTTCGAGAAGAAGGAAGCCGCCGAGAAGGCGGAGAAGGCGGCCCAGGAAGCCAAGGAGCGCGAAGAGGCCGAGGCGAAGGCCTCCCGGTCCTCGTCGGCCGACTTCCCGGTCCAGAGCTCGTACACCATCTCGCAGATCCAGGCGATGGCGCGGTCCATGGTGCCGAGCGACCAGTTCCAGTGCTTCAGCAACATCGTGGACCACGAGTCCAGCTGGAACTACCAGGCCGTCAACGCCTCGTCGGGCGCCTACGGACTCTTCCAGGCCCTGCCGGGTTCCAAGATGTCGTCCGTCGGCGCGGACTGGCAGACGAACCCGGCCACCCAGATCAAGTGGGGCCTCAACTACATGAACGACCGCTACGACAGCCCCTGTGGCGCGTGGAGCTTCTGGCAGGCCAACCACTGGTACTGAGCCGCGCTCAACCTTGCGCAGCCCCTCACCGTCCTTCGGTGAGGGGCTTTCGCGCTTCCACGGGCGGGGCCATGTACGGTCGGACCGGACGACTCCAGGGGGGAGTGGTGGTAACAGGCGGGGGAAGAGGACGGATCATGTCGCGAGTGCCAGGGTGGCTCGGCCGGCTCGGTGCCGGTCTGACCGAGATGAGTGAGCGGTTGGACGAGCGCCGCGCCGCGGTCGAGCGCGAGGGCGTGGAGTACGGGTCGCAACGGCGGTCCGCCACAGCCACCGCCGTCGCGCCCGAGCCGGTACCCGAGCCCGCCGACCCGCCGCAGCCGCTCACGGACCACGTCCCGCCGCCCCCCGACTACGCGCCCGCGTCCGCGCCGCACCGCCCCGACCCCGCCCAGGTCGTGCCGTGGGGCGTACGGGTCGCCGCGGAGGCGGGCTGGCGGCTGCTGGTGCTGGCCGGCACCCTCTGGGTGCTGATGCGGGTCATCAGCGCCGTCCAACTCGTCGTGCTGGCCTTCGTCATCGCCCTGCTCCTCACCGCGCTGATGCAGCCCTCGGTGGCCTGGCTGACCCGGCGAGGCGTGCCGCGCGGACCGGCCACCGCGCTGACCGCGATCCTCGGGTTCGTCGTCATCGGCCTGCTGGGCTGGTTCGTGACCTGGCAGGTCATGGAGAACATCGACAACCTCTCCGACCAGGTCCAGGACGGCATCGACGAACTGCGCAACTGGCTGCTCAACAGCCCGTTCCACGTCACCGACAAGCAGATCAACGACATCGCCGAGAACCTGCGGAACGCGGTCGGCGCCAACACCGACGAGATCACCACGGCCGGCCTCGAAGGCGTCACGGTCATCGTCGAGGCGCTCACCGGCATCCTGCTGGCGGCCTTCTCGACGCTGTTCCTGCTCTACGACGGCAAGCGGATCTGGCAGTGGACCCTCAAGCTGGTCCCGGCCGCGGCCCGGCCGGGCGTGGCGGGCGCCGGGCCGCGGGCCTGGGCGACACTGACGGCGTATGTGCGCGGGACGGTCCTGGTCGCCCTGATCGACGCCGTGTTCATCGGTATCGGCATCTACTTCCTCGACGTGCCGATGGCCGTGCCGCTGGCCGTCTTCATCTTCCTGTTCTCCTTCATCCCGCTCGTCGGCGCGGTCGCCTCCGGTGCCCTGGCCGTGGTCGTGGCGCTCGTGACACAGGGCATCTTCACCGCGGTCATGACCCTGATCGTCGTCCTCGCCGTCCAGCAGATCGAGGGTCACATCCTCCAGCCGTTCATCCTGGGCCGGGCGGTCCGCGTGCATCCGCTGGCGGTCGTGCTGTCGGTGGCGGCGGGCGGCATGGTGGCCGGGATCGGCGGTGCGGTGGTGGCCGTGCCGTTGGTGGCGGTGACGAACACGATCGTGGGGTATCTGCGGGCGTACTCTCTGGAGACGGAACAGCGCAGGACACTCCTGCTGAAGCCGGCCCGCCCGGCGCCCGACGACGCGGCCGTCACGGCCGACGAGGGCTCCGGCGGCCACGAAATCGCCGAAGGCCCCGCCCACCGAGGGTGAGCGGGGCCCGGGACGACGCGGTTCTGCCTACTCGGAGAGCACGGCCTCGGCGTCGACGGTGACGGCGATCGCCTGGACCACCGACGCGATCTTGAACGCCTCCTGGACCGTCTCGCGGTCCACGCCGGCCTTGCGCAGCACCTGCTCGTGCGAGTCGAGGCACATGCCGCAGCCGTTGATGGCGGACACCGCGAACGACCACAGCTCGAAGTCGACCTTGTCGACCCCGGGGTTGCCGATGACGTTCATCCGCAGGCCCGCGCGCAGGGAGCCGTACTCGTGGTCGGACAGCAGGTGGCGGGTCCGGTAGAAGACGTTGTTCATCGCCATCACCGCGGCCGCGGACTTGGCGGCGTTGTACGCCTCCGGCGAGAGGTTCGCCTTCGCCTCCGGCTCCAGCTCGCGCAGCACGATCGGGGAGCGCGCGGCGATGGCCGTGGCCAGGACCGTGCCCCACAGCTGCTGGGCCGGGAGGTCCGAATTGCCGATGACCGAGCCGAGGTTGAGCTTCAGGTCCTTGGCGTAGTCCGGTATGCGGGACTTCAGGGAGTCGAGGGACATGGAGGTCACTCTCCCGCGAGCAGCTTGACCGGGTCCAGCGTGTCCTCGCCCTTGGTCCAGTTGCACGGGCACAGCTCGTCCGTCTGGAGGGCGTCCAGGACCCGCAGGACCTCCTTGGGGTTACGGCCGACGGAGCCGGCGGTCACCATGGAGAACTGGATCTCGTTGTTCTGGTCGACGATGAAGACGGCACGCTTGGCGAAGCCGTCCTCGCCCTCGATGCCGAGGTCGCGCATCAGCTCGTGCTTGGAGTCGGCCAGCATCGGGAAGGGCAGGTCGCGCAGGTCGTCGTGGTCCTTGCGCCAGGCGTGGTGGACGAACTCCGAGTCACCGGAGAAGCCGAGGACCTGGGCGTCGCGGTCGGCGAACTCCTCGTTCAGCTTGCCGAAGGCCGCGATCTCGGTCGGGCAGACGAAGGTGAAGTCCTTCGGCCAGGCGAAGACGATCTTCCACTTGCCCTCGTAGGTCTTGTGGTCGATCGTCTCGAACTCCTTGCCCTTCTCCAGCGAGACGCAGGCGGTCAGTTCGAACTCGGGGAACTTGTCACCGACAGTGAGCACACGCTCTCCTTGCAGCGAAGAGACACCCGTTCGGTACAGGTGTCTCCCATGGGTTGGACCTTACCGATCCTGGCACAGGCTGCATTGATACGGGAAATAGCTACACTCGGTCAGGTTGATCGGAGGGTGCTATCAGTGACCGTAAGTAAGAGGAGGCAGCCCAGCCTCGCCCAGCTACGGGCCTTCGCCGCGGTTGCCGAGCATCTCCACTTCCGGGACGCGGCCGCCGCGATCGGCATGAGCCAGCCCGCGCTGTCCGGTGCCGTCTCCGCCCTGGAGGAGTCACTCGGAGTGACCCTGCTGGAGCGCACCACCCGCAAGGTGCTGCTCTCACCCGCCGGCGAGCGGCTGGCGGTCCGCGCGAAGGCCGTGCTGGCGGAGGTCGGGGCGCTGATGGAGGAGGCCGAGGCGGTCCGGGCGCCGTTCACCGGCGCCCTGCGCCTCGGCGTCATCCCCACCGTCGCGCCCTACCTGCTGCCCACCGTGCTGCGCCTCGCCCACGACCGCTATCCGCTCCTCGACCTCCAGGTGCACGAGGAGCAGACCGCGAGCCTGGTCGACGGCCTCACCACCGGCCGCCTGGACCTGCTGCTGCTCGCCGTCCCCCTCGGAGTGCCCGGTGTCACCGAACTCCCGCTCTTCGACGAGGACTTCGTGCTCGTCACCCCGCTCGACCACCGGCTCGGCGGCCGCGAGGGCATCCCGCGCGAGGCGCTCAAGGAACTGCACCTGCTGCTCCTCGACGAGGGGCACTGCCTGCGCGACCAGGCCCTCGACATCTGCCGTGAGGCGGGACGCGAGGACGCGCCGGTGACCACCACGGCCGCGGGGCTGTCCACCCTGGTGCAGCTCGTCGCCGGCGGCCTCGGTGTGACGCTGCTGCCGCGGACGGCCGTCAACGTCGAGGCCGGCCGCAGCAACCAGCTCCTCACCGGGTACTTCGCGGACCCGGCCCCCACCCGCCGCGTCGCCCTCGCCATGCGGACGGGGGCGGCGCGGGGGGCGGAGTACGAGGAGCTGGCGGCATCCTTGAGGCAGGCGCTGCGCCCGTTGCCCGTACGGGTGCTGGACGGTGAGGCGTGAGCCTCACTCCGTGCGCAGGCCGTCCGGCCGCATCAGCCGGAGCAGCGGCGGCAGGCTGAGCAGGGTCACCGCGAGGACGACCGCCGCGCCGGCTCCGGCCATCCCCAGCACGCTCGGCCAGTCCACGCTGATGCCGGTGTCCGACATCTTCAGCAGCACCGCTCCCAGCGTGATCCCCACGATGGACGCCAGCAGCAGGCCCAGGGCGACCGGGATCGCCGTCTGCCACAGCACCGACAGGCTCAGGGTGCGGCGCCGGGTGCCGAAGGCGACCAGTGACGACAGCAGCTTCTTGCGCTCGCGCAACTGCTCCAACTGGGAGACCAGCAGGCTCGCGCCGATCAGCGCCAGTACGCAGGTGGCGCCGGCGAACAGGCCGGTGCGGATGGAGTCGAAGCGGTCGGAGCGGTTGCTGGAGACCCACTCCATCGGCTCGGTGATCGGGTCGATCGTCGCCGCCGTGTTCCGCACCAGCTCGCGCCCGTCCCGGACCGACTCGTCGAGACGGAGGTAGATCTGGCCGTTCAGGCCCGCCGTCATGACGGCCGCCGGCAGCGCCTTCGGCGTGACCAGGAAGCCGCCTCGCTCCCACCCGGTCATGTCCTTGCGTGCCTCGGCCTTCTTCACGGACGACGGCACGGTCCAGGCGACCGGCGTGGTCTCGGGGCCGTCCGTGTAGCCCGAGTCGAAGTACACCGTGCCGCCGGGCTTGGCCAGCGTCGCCGTGTCGGTGTCGTTCTCGGCGCCCTGTACGGCGAACACGTCCCCGTCACGGCACGACGTCAGGTGCGACACCTCGCGCAGCGAGGCGCAGTCGCCCACGGTGACCTGGGCGGAGAGCTCCGCATCCATGCGCTTGTCGCCCACGTACCCCTCGGAGTAGGCGTAGACCCGACGCACGCCCTCGGTCTGCCGGAACTTGTCCGCGGACTGGGCGAGCGGTGCCCCGTCCGGCAGGGTCATCGACATCTGCACGCGCGAGACGTCGTAGTCCGTCTCCTCGGTGTACTGGCCCTGCACCCCGGCGAACAGCATCTGGAGCGCGATCGCCCCGGCCACCGCGACCGCGATGCCGTTCACCATGCGGGCCGCCGAGCCACTGCTCAACTGGAGGCGACGCACGGCCAGTTGCCAGGCGACACCGCCCGAGCCCAGCCGGGCGACCACCGTCTCCACGATCCACGGCAGCAGCGCGGTCACCCCGACGAGCAGCAGCATGACGCCGCCGACGACCAGATACTGGTTGAAGTCCCCGCTGCCGCGGCCCTTGCCGATCATCGGGTAGAGCATGCCGAGCCCGGCCAGCGGCAGCAGCAGCCGCCACCACAGCCGGCGCCGCGCGGGCTTCGCCGTACGCACCACGCCGAGCGGCTCGATCACCACGCCCCGCAGCGCCAGCAGCGTCACCAGCACCGCGGCGGCCGGCACCAGCACGGCGACCAGCAGGGCCAGCAGGGGCGACGGGTTGAGGTAGCTCGGGAAGACGCTGACGTCGAACACCTCCGCGCTGCCCGCGAGCTGACGGCCGACCAGGAAGAAGCCGGCGCCGAAGACCAGTCCGAGCACGGCGCCGGCGAGCGCCTCGCCCGCGGCCACCCGCTTGGTCATCCGGCTGTCCGAACCCACCAGCCGCAGCGCCGCGAGCCGCCGGTCCCGGCGCTCGCCGCCGAACCGCACGGCCGCGGCGATGAAGACCCCGACCGGCATCAGCAGCACGACGAAGACGACGAGGATCAGCAGGAGCAGGACGGGGTCCAGGGGGTCCGAGCCCGAGGACTGCTTCCCGAAGGCGTCGAGCCGGTGCACACCGCTGCCGAGCTGGGTCTCCAGCCCCTTGCCGCCCCGGTAGAAGGCGAGTTCGGACGAGCCGATCAGCCCGCTCTCCGCGATGGTCCCGACGATCTTCTGCGGCAGTCGCTCCCGCAGCAGCTTGCCGTCGTCGGACTCCAGCAGATTCTTCAGCGCGGGGGAGACCACCATCTCGCCCGCCGCCGGGAACTTCGCCACACCCGGCGGCAGCGGTGCCTTCGGCCCCTCGGGCTGGAGGTCGCGCCCGCGGACGTCCTTGTCGCGGAAGGTCGTCCCGCTGCTCCCGATGAGCAGGGTGTCGTCGGCCTTCGCCATCTCCTGCGCGTCGAAGTTGTAGTCGCTGCGGGCGGCCTCCCGGTCGTGCCGGACGTTCAGCGCGTTCGGCAACGCCGTCGTCAGCAGCAGCAGCGCCACCCCGAGTCCGACACCGACGCCGGTCAGCAGGACCCGGACCCAGCCCTCACGTCCCCCGGCGAACGCGAACCTGACGCCCATGCCCAGGTCCCTCGTCCACTGCCGCCCGTTCATACGACGCGCTCCATGTCCCGGGACCGGCCGTCCCGAACGACGATCTCGCGGTCGGAGTAGGCGGCCACTCGTGCCTCGTGCGTGACCAGCACGACCGCGGCGTTGGTGGACCGGGCGGCGTCCGTGAGCAGGTCCATCACCCGCTCGCCGTTCAGCGAGTCGAGCGCGCCGGTCGGCTCGTCGGCGAACAGCACCCGGGGACTGGTGACCAGCGCGCGGGCGACGGCGACGCGCTGGCCCTGACCGCCGGAGACCTCGCCCGGACGCTTCCTGCCCAGGTCGTCGACCTCCAGCCGCTCCATCCAGGACAGGGCGGCGCGCTCTGCCTCCTTGCGGGAGGTGCCGTTCAGCCGGAGCGGCAGGGCGACGTTCTCGACGCAGGTGAGCTCCGGCACCAGCTGCCCGAACTGGAACACGAACCCGAACTCGGAGCGCCTGAGCGCACTGCGCTCGCCGTCGCTCATGGTGGCCATCTCGCGGCCGTTGTAGACGATCGACCCGGAGTCCGGCGGCACGATTCCCGCGAGGCAGTGCAGCAAGGTCGACTTTCCGGAGCCCGAGGGGCCCATCACGGCGACGACCTCGCCGGGGTGGATGGAGAACTCGGCGCCGTCGAGGGCGGTGGTCGGACCGTACGTCTTGCGCAGTTCGGTCGCGACGAGCAGGGAGCCGGCCGGGGTCATCGGGTCACCGCCTCGGCGAGCTTGTCGAGCCGTGCGGCGGTCAGTTCCAGCCAGCGCAGGTCGGCCTCCAGGTGGAACAGGGCGTGGTCGCAGATCAGCTGGTCGGCGAGATCGCCCTTGCGCTTGCGGTCGGTGAGTATGCGCATCATCCGCAGATGCTCCGACCGCTGGGTGTCGAGGATGTCGGCGGCGTCGCGGTGCGTCAGCAGCGCCAGCACGACCTTGGTGTACAGGGTCGACTGGAGATACGGCTCCGGCTTCTCCGGCGTCGCCAGCCAGTGCTGTACGTCGGTGATGCCGGCGTCGGTGATGGCGTACCGCTTGCGCTCGGGGCCGCCGCCGGGCTCGATCCCGTCGACTTCGACGAGCCCGTTCTTCAGCAGTCGCGACATCGTGGAGTAGACCTGGCCGTAGTGCAGCGGCCGGTCGTGACCGAACTTCTCGTCGAAGGCCCGCTTCAGGTCGTAGCCGTGACGCGGACCCGATTCCAGGAGCCCCAGAAGGGTGTGACCGATGGACATGGCGAGGACTCTACACGGGGTGTATACGCCGCATGTATACGTCGTGTGTGTAGCTGGTGGCCGTCGGTGCGGAGCCCCAGGTGGGGGCCGATTGTCACGGTTCTGCTACTGAGATTCGGGGGGCTGCGCGGGCGGGCGGCCGCGCCGGGGAATCGGCTTGGCCTCGCCCGGCAGCCGCCCCGCCTCCGCGAGGGCGCGCCGCAGCAGGAACTCGATCTGGGCGTTGGCCGAGCGCAGTTCGTCGCCGGCCCACCGTGCGAGCGCCTCGTACACGGACGGGTCCAGCCGCAGCAGCACCTGCTTGCGCTGCTGCGGCGGCCGACGCTGGGGGGCCGAACCCCCGGAGGGGTCCGTCACTGGTAGAGCGTCCCGGTGTTGAGGACCGGCTGCGGGGCACGGTCACCGCACAGCACCACCATCAGGTTGGACACCATCGCCGCCTTCCGTTCCTCGTCCAGCTCCACGATGTCCCGCTCGGAGATCCGCGCCAGCGCCGCCTCGACCATGCCCACCGCGCCGTCGACGATCTGCCGCCGGGCCGCGACGACCGCCCCGGCCTGCTGCCGCTGGAGCATCGCGGAGGCGATCTCGGGGGCGTAGGCGAGATGCGTGAAGCGCGACTCGATGATCTGCACCCCGGCCGCCTCCACGCGCGCGTGCAGCTCGAAGGCGAGCTTCTCGGTGATTTCCTCGGCGTTCCCGCGCAGTGACAGGCCGCCCTCGTCATGGGCGTCGTACGGGTACTCGATGGCGATGTGCCGTACCGCCGCCTCGGTCTGCGTGGCCACGAACTCCAGGTAGTTGTCCACCTCGAAGGACGCCTGCGCGGTGTCCTCGACCTTCCACACCACCACCGCGGCGAGCTCGATCGGGTTGCCGTAGGCGTCGTTGACCTTCAGTACGGCGGTCTCGTGGTTGCGGACCCGGGTCGAGATCTTCGTGCGGGAGGTGAAGGGGTTCACCCAGCGCAGGCCGTCCTGGCGGATCGTCCCCCGGTACCGCCCGAAGAGCTGGACGACGCGCGCCTCGCCCGGCGCGACCATGTTCAGCCCGCACATCGCCAGGACGGCCGCGATGGCGACCACGATGCCGGTGATGATCAGCGCGGCCTTGCCGCCGGCTCCGGAGACCGCGGTGGCGCCGACGATCAGGCCCGCTCCGGCCAGCAGCCCGACCAGGCCGAGCAGCAGGGCGAGTCCGCCGCCGATGCTCTGCGCGGTGAACTCACGTACGCGCGGGGCCGGCATCTCCGGGACGTCGGGGGCGTCGGATGGGGCGTGGGTCTTGTGGTCGGACATGGGTCGTTCCCCCGTTTCTCATCGAGGCCGCGACGGCCTCGGCCTATCTCGCAACTAGCTAAGTGATATCAGATTACCCGCTCGAAGCAACCCTATGCACGCCTCAGCCGTCGGTTCCGGTGGGACAGGTGCTGATTGTCACGTCCCCAAAAGACCGGATCGACCGGCCTTTGTCACATCTTCCGGTGTTAGCTTTCTGAGCTGACCCGAGCGGCGAACCTGTGTGGCAGCAGCGCACACAAGAACGAAGCGGAGCGGAACGGACCCATGGGACGAGCGGAAGAGAGACGAGCACGGCAGCGCGGTGGCCGCCGCGCGGCGCCCCGGCGTTCGTCCGGGACGCCGTCGGACACGGGCGCCGGCGAGTCGACCACCGTCATCGGCACGCCGTCCGACGCGGTCGGCGGCCGGGCCGCGGCCCGCAGGGCGGCCAAGTCCTCGGGCAAGGGCGGCGACGGCAAGGGCCGAATACGCCGGCTCTTCACCTGGAAGAAGATCCTCGGCACGTTCCTCGGCTTCTGCCTGCTCGCCATCGGCGCCTTCATCGCGCTGTACCTCGCGGTCGACGTACCCGAGGACAACGCCGCCGCCCAGGCCGCGCAGCGCCAGAGCAACGTCTACAAGTACAGCGACGGCTCGACCCTGGCCCGCGACGGCGAGGTCAACCGCGAGATCGTGGACCTGGCCAAGGTGCCCAAGAAGGTCCAGTACACCTTCGTCGCCGCCGAGAACAAGACGTTCTACCAGGACAACGGCATCGACATGAAGGGCACCGCCCGCGGTGTGCTCAACACCCTGATGGGCAAGGGCGCGCAGGGTGGTTCGACGATCACCCAGCAGTACGTCAAGAACTACTACCTCAGCCAGGAACAGACGGTCAGCCGCAAGCTCAAGGAGATGGTCATCTCCCTGAAGGTCGACCGCCAGATGTCCAAGGACGAGATCCTCGCCGGCTACATCAACACCAGCTACTACGGCCGCGGCGCCTACGGCATCCAGGCCGCCGCCCAGGCCTACTACCGCGTCGACGCCGAGAAGCTCTCCGTCCAACAGGGCGCGTACCTCGCCGCGTTGCTCCAGGCGCCGAGCCAGTACGACTGGACGTCCGCCTCCGACGCCGGCAAGAAGCTGGTCACAGCCCGCTGGAACTACGTCCTGGACAACATGGTCGAGGAGGGCTGGCTGGACCGGTCCGAGCGCCAGGGCATGACGAATCTCCCGGAGCCGAAGGAGCCCAAGCCCACCGCCGGCCGGGAGGGTCAGAAGGGCTATCTGATCGAGCTCGCCAACCGTCAGCTGGAGGACCAGCTGATGAAGCAGCACGGCATCACGCGATCCGAGGCGGAGGCGCAGGTCGAGGACCAGGGCTGGACCATCACCCTGAACATCGACAAGAAGAAGCAGACCGAGCTGGAGAAGGCCGCCAAGGCGCAGCTGACGAGCAAGCTGGACCCGAAGAAGCGCAAGGTGGACGGGAACGTCCAGGCCGGCGCGGTCTCCGTCGACCCCAAGACGGGCAAGATCGTCGCCCTGTACGGCGGCGTGGACTACTTCAAGCACTACACGAGCAACGCCACCCGCACCGACTACCAGCCCGCCTCCACGTTCAAGCCGGTGATCCTGGCCGCCGCCCTGGAGGAGAGCGCCCAGACGCAGTCCGGCAAGCCGATCACCGCGAACACGATCTACGACGGCACCAGCAAGCGCCAGGTCGTGAACGCGAGCGGCGACAAGGCCGGCTTCGCGCCGGAGAACGAGGACGACCAGGACTACGGCGACATCACCGTCCAGACGGCGATGAACAAGTCCGTCAACTCCGTCTTCGCGCAGCTGGGCGTCGACGTCGGCATGGAGAAGGTCATGGACGTGGCCGGCAAGCTCGGTATGGACACCGAGAAGGAGCAGGCCGTCCCGGCGCAGACCCTCGGCACCATGGGCGCGAGCCCGTTGCAGATGGCCGGGGTGTACGCCACCCTCGACAACCACGGCAAGAAGGTCACGCCCGGCATCCTCAAGTCGGCCGAGCACAACAGCCGCACGGTCGACATCCCGGACCCGATCGGCGAGCAGGTCATCAGCCGTGAGGCCGCGGATTCCGTGACCTCGGTGCTGACCGGCGTGGTCGACGACGGTACGGCCCGGCAGTCCGTGGCGAACAACCCCAAGCGCGACGGTCAGAAGGTCGCCGGCAAGACCGGTACCTCCGACGACAACAAGTCGGCCTGGTTCACCGGCTACACACCCGACCTGGTCACCTCGGTGGGCCTGTTCGGCGAGGACGCGAAGACCCACGCGCAGACCAAGATGTACGGCGCCGGCGGCTTCGACCGCGTCAACGGCGGTGGCTTCCCGGCCCAGATCTGGGCGGCGTACATGTTCGGTGTGACGGCGACGGACGCCAGGTTCGACCTCGACACCGACCAGGGCGCGGCGGTCCAGCCGACGTGGACCCCGACCCCGACCGAGGAGCCGACGACTCAGGAGCCGACGGAGGAGCCGACGACCGAGGAGCCGACGGAGGAGCCGACGACCGAGGAGCCGACGGAGACCCCGACGACGGACGAGCCGACGGAGACGCCGACCACGGACGAGCCGACGGAGACCCCGACGGACGAGCCGACGGGTGACATCACCCTGGACCCGGCCAGACCCGGACTCGGGCAGTAGGAAAGCGCCCCGTCAGGGGCGCCGAAACCGCGCGTCGCCGGCCACGAAGCATCCGTGGCCGGCGACGCGCGTTCTCCCTTACGGCGACTAGCTCCGGTTCAACTCGAACCAGACGACTTTCCCGGTACTCAACCGCGTGGCCCCCCACCGCCGGGCCAACCGATTGACCAGGTACAGCCCCCGCCCACCCTCATCGGTGGCGCGAGCCTGCCGCAGCCGAGGCAGCTGCGGTACGTCGTCACCGACCTCGCAGCGCAGCACATCGGTCCGCAGCAGCCGCAACGTCACCGGCCGCGAGGCGTACCGCACCGCGTTCGTCACGACCTCGCTGACCAGCAGCTCGACCGAGTCGGTGAGTTCCTCCAGGCCCCAGCGGGCCAGCGCACGCCGGGCGAGCCGCCGGGCCCGGCCCGGTGCCGCGTCCTCCGGCTCCAGGAACCAGTACGCCACGTCGCTCGGCGCGATGCCGTCGAAGCGGGCGGCGAGCAGGGCGATGTCGTCGTCGCGGTCGCCCGGCCCCAGCATGTCGAGGACCTCGTCGCAGAGGGCTTCCAGGGGCGGCGGATGGTCCGGGCCGGTGAGCTGCGCGGTCGCGGCGAGCTTCTCGCGCAGCTGTTCTATGCCGGTCCACACATCCCGCAGACGCGACTCCACCAGCCCGTCGGTGTACAGCAGCAGGGTCGCTCCGGCGGGAGCGTCCAGCTCCACGGCCTCGAAGTCCACGCCGCCCACGCCGATCGGCGCGCCCGCGGGCACCCGCAGCACCTCCGCGCGGCCGCCCAGGTGCAGCAGCACCGGCGGCGGATGCCCCGCGTTGGCGATGGTGATGCGGTGCGAGACCGGGTCGTACACCGCGTACAGACAGGTCGCCATGCGGTCGGTGCCCAGGCGCTGGGCCTGTTCGTCGAGGTGGTGCAGGACCTCCTGCGGGGGCAGGTCGAGACCGGCGAGGGTCTGGGCCGTCGTCCGCAGCTGGCCCATGATCGCGGCCGACGTCATCGAGTGGCCCATGACGTCGCCGACCACCAGCGCCACCCGGCTGCCCGGCAGCGGGATCGCGTCGTACCAGTCGCCGCCCACCCGGGCCGTCTCGGCCGCCGGGAGATAGCGGGAGGCCAGCCGTACGCCGGTGGGGCGGGGGAGGGTCTCCGGGAGCATGGTGCGCTGGAGCTCGTCGGCGATGTACGCCTCACGGCCGTACAGCACCGCCTTGTCGATGCCGAGCGCGCTGTGCGTGGCGAGCTGGGCCGCGACCAGCAGGTCGTCGGGCTCGAAGGCGAGCCGGTCCGGGCGGCGCAGGAACACCGCGGCACCGATCACCCGGCGGCGGCCGCGCAGCGGGGCGAGGATCGCGCGCTGCCCGTCAGGGATGATCAACTCGCCGTCTTCGCCGAGGAGTTCCGGCAGGGCGGCACGAGCGGCGGGCGCGTCGGCGAAGACCGGACGTACACCGCGCAGCACCTCGGCCAGCGCGCCGCCGGGCCGTACCTCGCACAGCTCGGCCGTGACGGTGGACAGTTCGGACAGCTCGGTCGGCTCCGGCTGCTGCGCCCCCGAGGGCAGGAAACCGTCGGTGTCCCGCTCCTCCGGGATGCGGTCGGTGCGGCGCAGCCGCAGCACGACAGGGCCGGTGGGACGTTCGTCGCCGACCGGCAGCGGATCGCGCAGATAGACGAGGATCGCGTCGGAGAAGGTCGGCACGGTCGCCCGGCACAGCCCCATCACGATCTCGTCCAGGTCGATGCCGCGGGCGATCCGCCGGGTGGCGGCGCCCACGAAGCGCAGCCGGTCGCCGTCCCGCCGCATGGGCGTCGGCCGGCCGGGCTGTACGCCCTGTCCGGTGCGCCGCTCGGCGGAGGACGGCGGCTGCTCGCTGCCGGGCTGCGGCGGGATGGCCTCCGGAACGGGCCGCGGCCGGTGGGTGTCGGGCTCGGCGGCGACGGAGGGCTGGGAGTGCTCGGGGCCGTTGCCGGCGATGACTGAGGGCTCCTTGCTCGGGCCGGACGGTGCGGTGCTGCCCGGCGTGGAGGGGGTCTCTCCGGTGCGCGCCTGCGCCGGTAAGGCGCCGGCGCCTCCGGCTCCACCGCCGGCGGTGCGCGGCGGCGTGGAGTGCGCTGTCGACGGTGTCGAGGAACGCACGAGCGCCCCGCGGTCCTCCGCGGGGTCGACGCCCGCCTCGGGGCGTTCGAAGGAGGTCGGCTGCTCCGTCACGCCTTTCGAATCCATCCGTCCGGGGCCGCGCACCGCGCGCGCAGTTCGTCCCGCCGAAACTCCGATACCCGGAATACGTGCCCCAGGAACGGAATTCCGGCGTGGCCAGAGGCAGTTCCTGTGCCACCGGTGGAGCGTCCGCCGGTCCCGGCGTTGCCCTGGTAACCCTCGCTCACGTCCTGCCGCCCCTCGGTGACGATCGGTCAAGCCCGGCGCGCACTCCGGTAGTTGCCCTTGCGCGCCCTTGCGGAGGACGATCCTACGTTTGCCGCCCGGGGGCGCATCAAGGGTCTCATGAGGACATGTGCGCGGGCGTGCGATCCCAGTCCTCAGGCAAAGAAGGTACAGCCCAGGAGGGATCCGGGCGCCAGTTCTGCCAGCCGTCGGCGAACGGCGGCCCCCAGCCACGGATCACCTCCACCGCCGCCTGCCCCGCCTCGCGCACCCGCGCGGCCAGCCCTTCGTCCACCAGCCCGTCCCGCTGGGCCTGCGCGAACTCGTCCTCGTCCCGCCAGTGCCAACTGCGGTCCGGGTGCACGGAGATGTCCAGGAAGTGATCCTCGGAGTCGACCCCGCCCGTCCAACGGGCCAGCGGCTCCTCAAGATTCACGTACCAGTTCTTGAACCGCCATCCGGGCTCCCAGAAAAGCCACACCGACCAGGGCTCACCGGGCCGCGCCAGCTTGAGCACCCCGGTCCCGAACCACCGGTCGCGCTGAACGGCGCGCGGCTTGGTGTACCGCGTCGCCAGGGGTTCCTGATGCACCGCGGTCCCGTCGGCGAGCACCGGCTTGACGCACTCCGTCCCCGGCGCGAGCCATACGGCCAGAGTCTCGGAGTCGTCGCGTACGACGGTGACCGGACGCGCGATGTGGAAGCGAGGACCGCCGTTCTCCCGGTACCGCCACAGGATCTGCGTCCCGGGCGCCCAGAAACCCGTCGAACCGCCCGCTTCCACGTCCGTCGTCATCGCTCCACCGTCTGCCATGTACAGATATTAGGTGCCCAGGGCATACGACGCTGCGGCGCCCGTCACGGTTCACGCAGCCGTGATCATCGGTTACGGCCGTGTCATCCGCAGGACGTCGAGCGCCTCGTCGAGCTGCTCGATCGTGAGGTCACCGCGCTCCACATACCCCTCGTCCAGGACGACTTGGCGGATCGTCCGCCGCTCGGCGAGGGCCTTCTTGGCGACCTTGGCGGCCTCCTCGTACCCGATGTACTTGTTGAGCGGTGTGACCACGGACGGCGACGACTCGGCGTACTCCAGCGCCCGTTCGCGGTGCGCCACGATGCCGTCGACCGTGCGGTCGGCGAGCAGCCGGGAGGCGTTGGCCAGCAGCCGGATCGACTCCAGGACGTTCTTGGCGATGACCGGGAGCATGACGTTCAGCTCGAAGTTGCCGGCGGCCCCCGCGGTGGCCACGGTGGCGTCGTTGCCGACGACCTGCGCGGCGACCATCAGCACGGCTTCCGGAATGACCGGGTTGACCTTGCCCGGCATGATCGACGACCCCGGCTGGAGATCGGGGAGCGAGATCTCGGCGAGCCCGGTGCGCGGCCCGGACGACATCCACCGCAGATCGTTGGCGATCTTGGTCAGCCCGACCGCGATCGTCCTGAGCTGCCCGCTGGTCTCGACGATCCCGTCCCGGGCGCCCTGCGCCTCGAAGTGGTCCCGCGCCTCGGTGAGCGGCAGCCCGGTGGTGCGGGCGACCTCCTCGATGACGGCGGCGGAGAAGCCGGGCGGCGTGTTGATGCCGGTGCCCACCGCGGTCCCGCCGAGCGGCAGTTCGGCGAGCCGGGGCAGGGAGGCGTGCAGCCGCTCGACCCCGTACCGCACCTGGGCGGCGTATCCGCCGAACTCCTGCCCGAGCGTTACGGGCGTGGCGTCCATCAGGTGGGTCCGCCCCGACTTCACGACATCGGCGAACTCCTCGGCCTTGCGCTCCAGGGACGCGGCGAGGTGCTCCAGCGCCGGGACGAGGTCGCGGGTGACGGCGGCGGTGGCGGCGATGTGGATGGAGGAGGGAAAGACGTCGTTGGACGACTGCGAGGCGTTGACGTGGTCGTTCGGATGGACGTCCCGTCCCAGCCGCTCGCTCGCGAGGGTGGCGACGACCTCGTTGGTGTTCATGTTGGACGAGGTGCCGGACCCGGTCTGGAACACGTCCACGGGGAAGTGCTCGTCCCACCGCCCCTCGGCGACCTCACCGGCCGCCTCCTGGATCGCCTCGGCGATCTCCTGGTCGAGCACCCCGAGCCGCGCGTTCACCTCGGCGGCGGCACCCTTGATCCGGGCGAGGGCCTCGATGTGGGCCCGCTCGATGCGCTGGCCGGAGACGGGAAAGTTCTCGACGGCACGCTGGGTCTGGGCGCGCCACTTGGCGTGGGCGGGGACGCGTACTTCGCCCATGGAGTCGTGCTCGATGCGGTAGTCGCTCATACCGGTATCAGCGATCGGGGCGCTGCGGATGTTCCGCGATTGAGCCGCCTGAGCGCCCCTTTCGGGGTCGGCCCTTTCAGCCCGTCCGGCGTTTGAGGACAAGGCCCTTTCGGGGCCGACGGGGGTCCAGGGGGCGCAGCCCCTGGTGGGGCCGAGGGGGGCGAAGCCCCTCGGGATGGGACGGGTAGGGGCGGCGGGGGCGAAACCCGTCCCCGCCGCACCACAGGAACTACGCCAGCCCAGGCCCCCGCACCGGAATCGACGTGAACGTCGGCGCCGGCGCCGGGTCCTGGAAGAAGTCGTTGCCCTTGTCGTCGACCACGATGAACGCCGGGAAGTCCTCGACCTCGATCTTCCAGACGGCCTCCATGCCGAGCTCCTCGTACTCGACGACCTCGACCTTCTTGATGCAGTCCTGGGCGAGCCGCGCCGCGGGCCCGCCGATCGAGCCGAGGTAGAAGCCGCCGTGCGCATCGCACGCGTCCGTGACCTGCTTGCTCCGGTTGCCCTTCGCCAGCATCACCTTGGACCCGCCCGCCGCCTGGAACTGCTCGACGTAGGAGTCCATCCGCCCGGCGGTCGTAGGACCGAACGAACCCGACGCGTACCCCTCGGGCGTCTTCGCCGGGCCCGCGTAGTACACCGGGTGGTCCTTGAGGTACTGCGGCATCTCCTCGCCCGCGTCAAGGCGTTCCTTGATCTTGGCGTGCGCGATGTCACGGGCCACGACCAGCGGTCCGGTGAGGGACAGCCGGGTCTTCACCGGGTACTTGGTCAGCTCGGCGAGGATGTCGTCCATCGGCTGGTTGAGGTCGATCTTCACGACGTCGCCGGCCTCGTCGAGGTGCTCGTCCGTCGTCTCCGGCAGGAACCGCGCCGGGTCCGTCTCCAGCTGCTCCAGGAACACGCCCTCGGCGGTGATCTTCGCGACGGCCTGCCGGTCGGCGGAGCAGGAGACGGCGATGGCGACCGGGCAGGAGGCGCCGTGCCGCGGCAGCCGCACCACCCGAACGTCGTGGCAGAAGTACTTGCCGCCGAACTGCGCCCCGATCCCGATCTTCTGCGTCAGCTCGAAGACCTTCTCCTCCAGCTCCTTGTCCCGGAACCCGTGCCCGAGCGGCGAGCCCTCGGCGGGGATCTCGTCCAGGTAGTGGGCGGAGGCGTACTTCGCGGTCTTGAGGGCGTACTCCGCGCTCGTGCCACCCACCACGATGGCGAGGTGGTACGGCGGACAGGCGGCCGTACCCAGCGAACGGATCTTCTCCTCCAGGAACTTCATCATGGAGGCCTCGTTCAGGACGGCCTTCGTCTCCTGGTACAGGAAGGACTTGTTGGCGGACCCGCCGCCCTTCGCCATGAACAGGAACTTGTAGGCGCCGCCGTCCGTCGCGTACAGCTCGATCTGCGCCGGGAGGTTCGACCCGGTGTTCTTCTCCTCCCACATGGTGAGCGGAGCCATCTGCGAGTAGCGCAGGTTGAGGTTCAGGTACGCGTCGTAGATGCCGCGGGAGAGGGCCGCCTCGTCGCCGCCCTCGGTCAGCACGTTCTGCCCGCGCTTGCCCATCACGATCGCCGTACCGGTGTCCTGGCACATCGGCAGCACGCCCGCCGCGGCGATGTTCGCGTTCTTCAGCAGGTCGAGCGCCACGAACTTGTCGTTGCTCGACGCCTCGGGGTCGTCGATGATGCGGCGCAGCTGGGCGAGGTGGGCCGGGCGCAGATAGTGCTGGATGTCGTGGATGGCCTCCTCGGCCAGCTTGCGCAGCGCCTCCGGCTCCACCTTGAGGAACGTCCGCCCGTCGGCCTCGAAGGTGGAGACACCCTCGGAGGTCACCAGCCGGTAGGGGGTGGTGTCCTCTCCCATGGGGAGCAGATCGGTGTACGCGAACTCAGGCATCTCAGCCCATTCCTCACTCGGCAGACGACTGCCGCCTCCATTGGCGGCCTCATCAGCGTAGAACCTGTCCAAGGCCGGAAGCTTGTGAGGTAAGGCTCAGTTCGTCATCCACAGGGGTATCGCGATCTATCGTGTTTCGGTACGCTGCTGCCGTGGACCTTCAGAAGCGCCCCGCGCCCGCGCCCGCCCCAGCACCGGTCGCCGCACCGGCACCGGCAGCCGCCGCCGAGCTCCGTGCCTCCGACGCCGACCGCGACCGGGTCGCCGACATCCTGCGCGAGGCCCTCGCCGAAGGACGCCTCACCGCCGACGAGCACGCCGAGCGGGTCGAGGGTGTCCTGGCCGCGAAGACGGTCGGTGAACTGGATGTGTTCATACGGGACCTGCCGGCCGCCCACCAGCGCCGCGCACCGCATGTCCCCGCCCCCGGCCGCCCCGCCCCGGGCGCGATCCCGGCCGACCCCGATGACAACGTGGTCGCGGTGTTCAGCAGCGCCACCCGCAAGGGCCGCTGGCGCCCGGGCCGCCGTATCCACGCCTACGCGATATTCGGCAGCGTGGAGATCGACCTCACCGAGGCGCTCTTCGAGTACCAGCAGGTGGTGATCCGGGCGCTGTCGGTCTTCGGCAATGTCGAGGTCCGCGTCCCGGAGAACGTGACGCTGCGCGGCACCGGCGGCGGTGTGCTCGGCAACTTCGAGGTGGACCACGTCGACGCGGAGGACCCGGAGGCGCCGGTCGTCCATGTCGACGGCTGGGCCGTGCTCGGCAACATCGAGGGCAGGCCGAAAAGGGGCAAGCTCGTCGCGGACATACTCGACCGTGTGCACCGCAAGGTCGACAGGAGTTTGCGCAAGCACCTGGATCATTGACGGTTGTGAAGACGGCCCGTCCAGGGGCGTCCGCGAAGCCGCCGGACGGCCCCACGGCAGCGCTCGGTACCCCCCGAAATCCAGCGGTTCGGAACTGACTGCATAGGCGCGCGCACAGCGGGTAGACCTTGCTGCATCGTCTCTCGCTCGCGAAGCCGTCGTCAGGAGTAGACCGTGCTGCAACCGCCGCATTCGTCCCTGCAGGTAGCTGCCGTTCCGGCCCAGCGGGTGCCAGTGCGAGACAGGGACCAAGACGCCCCATGGCACACCGAGGCCGTGTGCCGCCGCGACGAGGCCGGCCTGTTCTTCGCCCCCTCCAAGGAGCCCACCGCCGCGCGCCTCTCCCGTGAGGAGGCGGCCAAGCGGGTCTGCGCCCGCTGCCCCGTGATGGTCGAGTGCCGCGAACACGCCCTCCTCCAGCCCGAGCCCTACGGCGTCTGGGGCGGCCTGACCGCGGCAGAACGCCGCGTGGTGCTGGCCAGGCGCCGCCGCCGCGACATGGAGCTGAAGAAGGCGGCGCGGTCGGCGAACCGGATAGCGCAAGCGGGCTAGCCGGACAGCAGAAAGGGCGCCCCCTCCGCACCGGGGGCGCCCAACGCCTTTTGCGGGCGCGGGAACTGCGCGATCAACCACCAACAACCCGTGGTCGCCGATGATCCGCAGCTCCCGAGCTGTCAGGCGCTATCTCACTTCGCCCTGTCGAAGTCGATCGCGCTGTAGGCCCGCAGCTTGCTCAGCCGGTGCTCGGAGTCGATCCGGCGCACCGTGCCCGACTTCGAGCGCATCACGATCGAGTCGGTGGTCGCGTTCTCGGACCGGTACCGCACACCCCGCAGCAGCTCACCGTCGGTGATGCCGGTCGCGACGAAGAACACGTTGTCCCCGGCGACCAGGTCGTCGGTCATCAGCACCCGGTCCAGGTCGTGCCCGGCGTCGATCGCCCGCTGCCGCTCCTCGTCGTCCTTCGGCCACAACTTGCCCTGGATCGTCCCGCCGAGGCACTTCACGGCACAGGCCGAGATGATCCCCTCCGGCGTACCGCCGACGCCGAGCAGCATGTCGACGCCGGTGCCCTCACGCAGCGCATAGATCGACCCGGCGACATCGCCGTCGGAGATCAGCTTGATGCGCGCGCCGGCGTCCCGGATCTCCTTGATGATGCCCTCGTGCCGGGGCCGGTCCAGGATGACGACGGTGACGTCCTCCGGCGAGGACCGCTTCGCCTTGGCCACCCTGCGGATGTTCACAGCCACGGGTGCGTCGATGTCGACGAAGTCGGCGGCCTCGGGGCCGGTGACCAGCTTGTCCATGTAGAACACGGCGGACGGGTCGAACATCGAGCCCCGGTCGGCGGCGGCCAGCACGGAGATCGCGTTCGGCATGCCCTTCGCGGTCAGGGTGGTCCCGTCGATCGGGTCGACCGCGATGTCGACCTCGGCCCCGGTCCCGTCGCCGACCCGCTCCCCGTTGAAGAGCATGGGCGCCTCGTCCTTCTCACCCTCGCCGATGACGACGACGCCGTTCATCGACACGGTGTGGACGAGGGTCCGCATGGCGCGCACCGCGGCGCCGTCGGCGCCGATCTTGTCGCCGCGCCCGACCCAACGGCCGGCGGCCATGGCCGCCGCCTCGGTCACGCGGACCAGTTCCAGGGCCAGGTTGCGGTCAGGGGCTTCGCTGGGTACTTCGAGCTCGGACGGCAGGTGATGATGATTCTCGGTCATCGAGACGCACCTTTCTGATACGACGACGGCCGGATGAGGGTGACGTCCCTGACTCTATCCTCGGGCGCACAGAATGAGCAGGGGGCCCCACGGATGAGCAGCCGGGGCACCTGCGACGATAGGGGGCGTGGCAGGTTCGAACGCTAAGCAGAAGTCGGTCCGCAACATGGTCCTCTCGCTCGGAGTGACCGTGCTCGCGGCGGGAGTCATCTATCTCTTCGTCCCCCATGAGGACAAGGCGCCCGACCTCCCGCGGGTCGACTACCGCGTCGAGCTGCTCACGGCCCGCCGCGCAGCGTCCTACCCGGTGGTCGCGCCCGAGGGCCTGCCCGACTCCTGGAAGGCGACCTCCGTCCGCTTCAAGGGCGCCGACTTCGACGCCTGGCATCTCGGCTTCCACCTCTCGGACGGGCAGTACGCGCAGGTCGAGCAGTCGGCCGAGAAGCCGGCGACGTTCCTGGAGAAGGCCACCCAGGGCGGGCAGGCGACCGAGGTCACGGAGAAGATCGGCGACCGGACCTGGACGCGGTACACCGGCGGCCGCTACGACGCGCTCGTGCACGAGGAGAAGGGCGCGACGACCGTGGTGGCCGGCACCGGGTCGTTCGCGCAGCTGACGGAGCTGGCGAAGGCGCTCAGGGCGGGATGACCGTACCCGTACGAGGAAGGCCCCCGGCGATCGCCGGGGGCCTTTCGCATGCGCGGTCCGGTCGGGTCAGACCGTGGTGACGACCTGGTCGAAGTCCAGGCGCGGGGAGCGCGGGTACCAGGCGTCGGCGCCCGGCTTGCCGATGTTGACGACCATCAGCGGGGTGTGGTCGTCGTCGAGGAACTCCTTGCGGACGCCCTCGAAGTCGAAACCGGTCATCGGGCCGGCGGCGAGGCCCGCGGCACGGACGCCGACGATGAAGTACGCGGCCTGGAGGGCGGCGTTCATCCCGGCGGCGCTCTCGCGGGCCGTGCGCTCGCTGAAGAAGACGTCCTTGGCCTGCGGGAAGGCCGGGAACAGGGTCGGCAGCTCCTCGTGGAACTCGTTGTCCGCGGCGAGGATCGCGACCAGCGGGGCGGTGGCCGTCTTGGCCTGGTTGCCCTCGGACATGTGCTGCACGAGACGCTCGCGGGCCTCGGCGGAGCGGACCAGGGTGATGCGCAGCGGGGTCTGGTTGAAGGCGGTCGGGCCGTACTTGACCAGGTCGTAGATCGCCTGGACCTGCTCCTCGGTCACCGGCTCGTCGGTGAAGGTGTTCGCGGTGCGGGCCTCGCGGAAGAGCAGGTCCTGGGCGGCGGGGTCAAGAACGAGAGACATGCGGGAACCTTCTCGGTCGTGCGTGTGCGTGAGCATGTGCGTGGTGCGTAAGCGGACCAGGGCCCGCTTATGGCGACGACAGTACGCGAGACAAGTTCAACGTTCAATCAAAACTGGGGCATGGTGATCCGCTTCACAACCTGATCAGGTGGAGATCAGCTGGAACGGTGCCCGCCCGGCCGGCCTACGACTCGTCCCCGGCGTTCCCCCGCGTGGCCTGCGCCTCCGCCTCGGCCTCCTCCGCGAGGGCCGCGTCCAGCCGTGCCCGCGCGCCGTCCAGCCAGCGCCGGCACACCTTGGCCAGCTCCTCACCGCGCTCCCAGAGCGCCAGGGACTCCTCCAGCGTCGTGCCGCCGGCCTCCAGCCGCCGTACGACCTCGATCAGCTCGTCCCGGGCCTGCTCGTACCCGAGCGCCTCTTCCACCTTGCTGGTCATTCGCCCACCCTATGCATCGGCCTGTGCGTCGACTCCGGCGTCGACCCGTACGGAGAACTCACCCTCGGCGACCCGCGCCCGCAGTGCCTCGTCCGCGGTCACCTCGTCGGGATCCCGGACCACATGCCCGTCGGCCCGCTGGAGCACCGCGTACCCCCGCTTCAGGGTCGCTGCGGGGGAGAGGGCCACCACGCGCGCGTGCGTGTGTGTCAGCTCGGACTCGGCGCGGTCCAGGAGGTGGCCGAGGCAGCGCCGGCCGCGGTCGAGCAGGGAGGCCACATGGTCGGCCCGCTCGTCGATCATCCGGTGCGGATCCTCTATCGACGGCCGCGCGAGAGCGTGGGCCAGCCCGCGCTCCTCCCGCTCGATGAGCGCCTCGACGCACCGCCGCGCCCGGTCGCGCAGCAGCCGTACGCGCTCGTACTCCTCCCCGACATCCGGCACGACCTTCTTCGCCGCGTCGGTCGGGGTGGAGGCCCGCAGATCGGCGACATGGTCGAGGAGGGGGTTGTCGGGCTCATGCCCGATCGCGGAGACCACCGGCGTACGGCACGAGGCGACGGCGCGCACCAACTGCTCGTCGGAGAAGGGCAGCAGATCCTCCACGCTGCCCCCGCCGCGGGCGACGATGATCACATCCACGTCGTCCATCTCGTCGAGCTCCTTGACCGCCTGTACCACCTGCGGCACGGCGTGCACGCCCTGCACCGGGACGTTGCGCACCTCGAAGCGGACGGCGGGCCAGCGGTGGCGGGCGTTCTCCAGGACGTCCCGCTCCGCCGCCGAGGCGCGTCCGCAGACGAGCCCGATGAGCTGGGGAAGAAAGGGGAGCGCCTTCTTCCGCTCCGGCGCGAAGAGCCCCTCCGCAGCCAGCGCCTTCTTCAGCATCTCCAGCCGGGCCAGGAGCTCTCCGACGCCGACGGGCTTTATCTCGGTGGCACGCAGGGAGAGCTGGCCGCGCGGGGCGTACCACTCCGGTTTGGCCAGTACGACGACGCGGGCGCCCTCGCTCACCACGTCGGAGACGGCGTCGAACACCTGCCGGTAGCAGGTCACGCTCACCGAGATGTCGTACGACGGATCCCGCAACGTCAGAAACACCACCCCGGCACCCGGCCGCCGCGACAGCTGGGTGATCTGCCCCTCGACCCACACCGCCCCGAGCCGGTCGATCCATCCCCCGATGAGCCGCGACACCTCGCCGACGGGCAGGGGGGACTCCGGGGTCGTGTTCACAGCCATGCGGCGAGCGTAGCGGCCGGTACCGACAAAACGGTTTCGTCGGCCGGGAACAGCCGTGCGGGAGTGCCCGCATGTCCGGCGACCTCGGCTTTCCCGTCCTGCGCGGCACCGACCCCGCCCTCGCGCCGAGCGCCGCGCGACGACTGGTGGCCGTGGGCGACACACGGCACGCGCGGGTGCCCGCCGACGTCGACCTGCCCTCAGCCGACGACGCGCTGCGGGCCCGTGCCCGGTGGCCCGAGGCGTGGTTCTCGACGGCCCCCAGCGGCAGATGCCACAGCTCCATGCGCACCCGGTGGGGTCGACGGGCAACGGAAGATGCTCGCCGAGCAGGCGGCGGTCGGCGAACAGCGCGGTGCCGCGGAGCCCGTCCCAGGAGAAAAGGATGACGAGGAGTACATGCTGCGTCAGGCGTCGAGGACGACTTCACGGCCCTGGCCGCAGGGCACCTGAGCCGGCCCATCGGCCGTCCGGTGCGTGGCTGACGTACACCAGCGCGACCGCGCCGTGCGACCGCGCGTCCAGCGTGCCGAACACGCCGACCGGAGCCATCGGCGCGATGAACAGCAGCCCGTGGACGACCAGGTCACGGAAGCCGAGACTGCGGCGCAGCGCCGGTCCCTCATCGGACGTAGGACCCTCCGTGCCGGTGCCGGCCATCACGCGCCCTCCGCCGCCTCGCCCGTCGTCCGGGTCCCCAACCCTCACAGCCCACCGCCAGTCTCGCCATCAACCCGTCACCCGCGCGATCTTTGCGCCCCCGAACGCACCCTTACGATGGGACGCATGACTGCTTCGCCTGGCCGCCGTGTCCTGCTCGCCGCCCCCCGTGGCTACTGCGCGGGTGTGGACCGCGCCGTGATCGCTGTCGAGAAAGCCCTGGAGCAGTACGGCGCTCCGGTGTACGTCCGGCACGAGATCGTCCACAACAAGTACGTCGTCCAGACCCTGGAGAAGAAGGGCGCCATCTTCGTCGAGCGCACGGAGGAGGTGCCGCCGGGGAACATCGTGATGTTCTCCGCGCACGGCGTCGCCCCCGTCGTCCACGAGGAGGCCGCGCGCGGCAAGCTCGCCACCATCGACGCCACCTGCCCGCTGGTCACCAAGGTGCACAAGGAAGCCGTCCGCTTCGCCAACGAGGACTACGACATCCTCCTGATCGGGCACGAGGGCCACGAGGAGGTCATCGGCACGTCCGGCGAGGCCCCCGACCACATCCAGCTCGTCGACGGTCCGGCCGACGTCGCCAAGGTCGAGGTCCGCGACGAGTCGAAGGTCGTCTGGCTCTCCCAGACCACGCTCTCCGTCGACGAGACCATGGAGACCGTCGACGCCCTGAAGGAGAAGTTCCCGCAGCTCATCTCCCCGCCCAGCGACGACATCTGCTATGCCACGCAGAACCGTCAGCTCGCGGTGAAGCAGATGGGCGCCGAGGCCGAGCTGGTCATCGTGGTCGGCTCGCGCAACTCCTCCAACTCCAAGCGGCTGGTCGAGGTCGCCAAGCTGGCCGGCTCGCGCGAGGCCTACCTCGTGGACTTCGCAGCCGAGATCGACGAGGCCTGGCTGGAGGGCGTGACCACGGTCGGCGTCACCTCCGGCGCGTCCGTCCCCGAGGTGCTCGTCGAAGAAGTCCTGGAGTGGCTCGCCCAGCGCGGCTACGGCGACGTCGAGCTGGTCAGGGCGGCCGAGGAGTCGATCACCTTCTCGCTGCCCAAGGAACTGCGCCGCGACCTGCGTGACGAGGCGGCGGCGCTGATCGCCGAGCGCACGGGGGCCGGTGACGTCGGTAACAGCGGTGACTCCGGGGAGTGACTGTCAGTCCTGCGTCGTAACGTAGAGCCATGCAGATCTTCGGCTTGGACATCGGTGGATCCGGGATCAAGGGCGCCCCGGTGGACCTGGACAGAGGTGAGCTCGCCCAGGAGCGATTCAAGGTGCTCACTCCGCACCCGGCCACACCCGACGGTGTGGCCGACGGTGTGAAGGAGGTCGTCGAGCACTACGGCTGGACCGGGCCGGTCGGGCTCACCTTTCCCGGCGTGGTCACCGGGGGCTCCACGATCCGTACGGCGGCCAACGTCGACAAGAGCTGGATCGACACGGACGCGCGCGTGTTGTTCAGCAACCGCCTCGGCGGCCACCCCGTGACCGTGGTCAACGACGCGGACGCGGCCGGCGTCGCCGAGATGCGCTTCGGCGCGGGCCGCGATCGCAAGGGCACCGTGATCCTCCTCACGTTCGGCACCGGCATCGGCAGCGCCCTGTTCGTGAACGGCACCCTCGTCCCCAACACCGAGCTGGGCCATCTCGAACTCCACGGGCACGACGCCGAGAAGCGCGCCTCCAGCAAGGTCAAGGACGACGAGGAGCTCAGCTGGGAGCACTGGGCGCACCGGGTCCGGAAGTACCTCGCCCATGTCGAGATGCTGTTCTCCCCGGAGCTGTTCATCATCGGCGGCGGGGTGAGCCGCAAGGCCCAGAAGTTCCTGCACCACATCGAGGGCATCAAGGCGGACATCGTCCCGGCGGAGCTACAGAACAACGCGGGGATCGTGGGCGCCGCGATGCACGCGGCGGAGCAGGAGGGCTAGCCCTCGCGTCGCCGAGCTCCCCCGGCGCCGGCTCACGAAGGCCGGCGCTGGGCCGCCGCCCTCCGGGCCACCAGGCGGACCCTCCGCACGATCACGACGAGACCGGCGATCAGCGTCCCCCCGTACAACCACCCGGCCTCCGTGGCGAGGGCGGTCACGAGCCCCATCAGGTGGCCGCTGATCCCTCCGCCGCCATCGGCCACCGGCAGCAGCCCCACGGCGAAGGCGATCGGCACGACCACCGGCGCGGTCAGCAGGTCGCCTTCGCGCACCCAGACGGCGGTCAGCGCACACACCGGCAGGAACAGCACGCCGAACACCGCGAGCGACGCCCCGAACAGCAGCGAGTCGAGATAGCCGAGCAGCAGCATCACGGCACCGCAGAACAGGCCGCTGCCCAGCCCGGTGAGCCGCGGATCGGGAAACCGGCGCAGGGCCGTCGGCGTGGGGGCCGGTGCGGGTCGCCGTACCGGCGCCGCCGCCCGGTCCGTCCCGCGGCGGCGCTGGGGCACGGGCCGGTCGGAGGGAAGAGGACGGGACGGCCGGGCGGATGCCGATGACCGGGACGCCCCCGACGCGCGCGCCGCCCTGGCAGCCGCCGCCGAACGGGACGCCCGGGTGGCCCAGCCGGCCCGCCCCGAACCGCTCTCCCTGGACGCGAACCCGCTCTCGCCACGCCCCGTACGACCCTCGCCCCGCTCCACACTGCCCCCGTCCGGTCGGAATCCGCCCTCGCCCGGCGCGAACCGGCGGTACCCGACACCTCGCGCCCTGTCTTCCTCCACTGGTCCAACCTAGGTCGGTTCATGCGCTGAGCCGGCCCTCGGACACGCCCAGGGGTCGACCTTGGCCACGTGTTCGACGGGGCGCGGGGGCCGGGTCCGGTACGCCGTAGACTGGTGGATCGGCCCGTGCATCTGCGTCGAAGATCGGTCTGCATCGAAGATCGAAGAAGGACCGGGCCCCCGCCCAGCCCCTGAAGTCCTCTCACGTACGGGAAGTCGCAACGTGTCGCTCACGATCGGAATCGTCGGTCTGCCGAATGTCGGCAAGTCGACCCTGTTCAACGCCCTGACCAAGAACGACGTGCTGGCGGCCAACTACCCGTTCGCCACGATCGAGCCCAACGTCGGCGTGGTCGGCGTCCCCGACGAGCGGCTCACGAAACTGGCCGAGATCTTCTCCTCCCAGCGCGTCCTGCCCGCGACCGTCGACTTCGTCGACATCGCCGGCATCGTGCGCGGCGCCTCCGAGGGCGAGGGCCTGGGCAACAAGTTCCTCGCGAACATCCGTGAGTCCGACGCGATCTGCCAGGTCATCCGCGCCTTCAAGGACGAGAACGTCGTCCACGTCGACGGCAAGGTCTCGCCCAAGGACGACATCGAGACGATCAACACCGAGCTGATCCTCGCCGACCTCCAGACCATCGAGAAGGTCCTGCCCCGGCTCCAGAAGGAGTCCCGGATCAAGAAGGACATCGCCCCGAAGGTGAAGGCCGTCGAGGAGGCCCAGGCGATCCTGGAGAAGGGCGACACGCTGTTCTCCGCGGGCATCGTCCAGGGCTCGGGCAACGAGGAGCTCCTGCACGACCTGCACCTGCTGACGACCAAGCCCTTCCTCTACGTCTTCAACGTGGACGAGGACGAACTGGTCGACGAGGACTTCAAGAACGAGCAGCGCGCCCTGGTCGCCCCCGCCGAGGCGATCTTCTTGAACGCCAAGCTGGAGGCCGACCTCGCCGAGCTCGACGAGGCGGACGCGATGGAGCTGCTGGAGTCGGTCGGCGCCGAGGAGCCCGGCCTCGCCACCCTCGCCCGCGTCGGCTTCAACACCCTCGGCCTCCAGACCTACCTCACGGCCGGCCCCAAGGAATCCCGCGCCTGGACCATCAAGAAGGGCGCCACGGCCCCCGAGGCGGCCGGCGTCATCCACACCGACTTCCAGAAGGGCTTCATCAAGGCCGAGGTGATCTCCTTCGACGACCTGGTGGAGACGGGGTCGGTGGCGGAGGCCCGCGCCAAGGGGAAGGCGCGGATGGAGGGCAAGGACTACGTGATGCAGGACGGGGATGTGGTGGAGTTCCGCTTCAACGTCTGACCACGTCAAGCACGCAGGTCAGAAGGGGCCGACGCCTCCCGGGCGTCGGCCCCTTCGGCTTTTCTCGTGCCGGTCGTGCGTCGTTCGGAGTCTGGATCGCCGTCGCCGGGGTGGAGTCGGACGAGGAGGCCGCCGTCGACGGCAAGGGCTCTGTCACCCGCGACGGTGATCGCCGTGACGAGGGAGACCTTGTCGGCGAACTGGTGTCGCACGTCTGATCCTTCGTGCCCGGTGGCGGCGCCTAGTGCGGGGCGGGCAGGTCGACCGGGTAGTCGGCGCCTGTGTCGGCGGACGCGGAGACGGCCTGCCATGCGGTGGCTTCGGCGACCTGGCTGCGGGAGTAGTTCAGGGCCATGTCCGCGGCACCGGCGCCGAGGAGCAGGTGGCTGGGCACGGTGTCGGCATGGACCATGCGTACGAGGATGTCGGCGGCCCGGTCGGGGTCGCCCTGTGCGGCACCGCCGCCGCGCAGCAGTTCTGCCATGGCGCCGACGGTCTCGCGGTACTCCTCGGGCACGTCCTCGACCCGCATCGAGGCGCCGGCCCAGTCGGTGGCGAAGCCCCCCGGCTCGACCACCAGGTAGCGGATCCCGAACGGGGCGGTCTCGGCGGCCAGGACGCGGGTGAAGCCGTCGACGGCGAACTTGGCCGCCTGGTAGGAGCCGAGCCCGGGAGTGTGGCCGACACGGCCGCCGATCGACGAGAACTGGATCACGATGCCCGCGCCCTGCTTCTTCAGCAGCGGCAGCGCGGCCCGGGAGACGTTGTAGACGCCCCAGAAGTTGGTCTCGAACTGCTCGCGGAAGTCGTCCTCGTCCGTGGTCTCGACGGGGGACAGGTTGGCGTAGCCGGCGTTGTTGACCACCACGTCGATCCGGCCGTATCGCTCGGTGCCCGCCGTGAGCGCGGCGTCGGCCGCCGCGGCGTCGGTAACGTCCAGGGCCACCGGCAGCACGCGGTCACCGTACTTCTCCGTCAGGTCGTCGAGCTGTTCCGGTCGGCGGGCCGTCGCCACGACGTTGTCGCCCGCTTCGAGTGCCGCGGTGGCCAGGGAGCGGCCGAAGCCGCGGGAGGAGCCGGTGATGAACCAGGTGCGCGTCTGCGGAGTCGGCCGAGTGATCTGGGTCGTTGAAGTCATGCTTCTAGTGCAACACGGTTTCACTAATATCGCAACGCTGTTTCGTTAAACCTGTATGCTGGCACCGTGACCGGCCCTGATTTCGAACGTGCCCGCAGCCCGGGGGCGAAGCGCGCCCGGCGGGAGGCCATCCTGGCGGCGGCCGCCCGGCTCGCCACGGCGAGGGGCGTACGAGAGACGACCGCGAGCGCCATCGCCGACGAGGTCGGTATGCACAGGTCCGCGATGTCGCGCTACTTCGAAACGCGCGAGGACATCTTTCTGGAGTTGGCAGTCGACGCCTGGGACGAATGGTCGGCGGCGGTGCGCGGCGAGTTCGCGAGCATCGCGGCCCGGGCCGAAGGCGCCTGTCGTCAGGAATGGCACCGGACCGCGCACGAGATCGCCGCCGCGATCGCGCACTCGCTGGTGTCCCGCCCGCTCTTCTGCGACCTGCTGGCACACACACCGCTGAACCTGGAACGCAATGTCTCACTGGACAGGGTCAAGGCGTTCAAGGTCCGCGCCATCGCCGTGACCGCCGACGTCGGTTCCGCTCTCCGTGCGGTCACACCGCTGCGCTTCGACCAGGCCCACAGCGTCGTCGCCACCGCGACCGCGATGGCCGGAGCGATGTGGCAGATGGCGGCCCCTGGCACAGAGCTGCGCGACTTCTACGCCTCCGAACCCGAACTCGCGCACGCAGTCGTGGACGTCGGGCCACGGCTGACCGACATCGTCGGTGCCCTCCTCACCGGCTACGCCGCCCGCCCGACTCCGCCCGAACCGACCCACCCACCTCGATGCAGGAGACAAACATGACGAACACCAAAGTCGCACTGGTCACGGGGGGTTCCTCCGGAATCGGCGCGGCAACGGCCCGGGAGCTGCACGCACGCGGCTTCACGGTGTACGCCGCCGCGCGCCGGCTCGAAAGGATGCGGGAACTGGCGGACAGCGGGATCCGGACGCTGTACATGGACGTGACCGACGACGACTCCCTCACCGGCGGGGTCAAGACCATCCTCGACGAGGCGGGCCGGGTCGACGTCCTGGTCAACAACGCCGGGTACGGCTCCTACGGCGCACTCGAGGACGTCCCGATCGACGAGGGGCGGCGTCAGGTCGAGGTGAACCTGATCGGCCTGACCCGGCTGATCCAGCTCGTGACCCCGCACATGCGCCGGAACGGATCCGGGCGGATCATCAACGTGTCGTCGGTCGGCGGCAGGTCCGCGGCACCCTTCGGCGGCTGGTACCACGCCACGAAGCACGCGGTCGAAGGACTCAGCGACTCCCTGCGGCTGGAACTCAAGCCCTTCGGCGTCGACGTGGCCATCATCGAGCCGGGCGCGATCGACACGGAATGGGACGACATCGCCATCCGCCACCTGCTGGAGACCTCCGGCAGCGGCGCGTACCGGGCCGCGGTCCACTCGCACGCCGTCTTCCTGGAGAAGGCGTTCCGGCGCGCGTCGAGCCCCCAGGTCGTCGCGGACGCGATCGCCCACGCGGCCACGGCCGCCCGCCCGAAGATCCGCTACACGGTGCCCCGCAGCGCGGCCGTGCAGTTCTTCGTCAAGCGGTTCCTCTCCGACCGGACCGTCGACCGCATCACCATGTCCGTCAGCCGCTCGATGGGGAAGGGCGACGGAAAATGACCACGGAAGCCGACCCGGGGAACCCCAGGGCCCGGGCCGTGGTTCAGGAACTCGGCGGCTCGGTGACGTAACCACGCAGCAGCGCGGTGAGGACGTCGGTGAGCTGTGGGGCGACGTCGACCACGGCGTGGGCGAGTTCGGGGCTGCTCTGGTAGAAGCCGCGGAGTTCGGTACCCGGCGCCGCCATCTGCCAGAGCGCGCCCGCCATGGCGACGGCGGTGGAGACGGTACTGCCACCCTGGTGGGGGGTGATGGGCAGTGCCTTGCAGAGTGCTGTGCCGATCGCTTGGACCTCGGCGATCGCCCCGGTCTTGAAGGAGCGGACCGCGTCGAAGGAGACGCCGCGTTCGAGGTTGAGCGGGGTGTGTGCGAGGAGGTCGCAGAACACCGGACGTGCGACGAGCGTCTCGGCGAGGATGCCTGCCGCGGTGGAGATCTGCTCCTCGGAGTCCGAGGTGCCGGCGTCCCCCAGCGGGCCGAGCCGCTCGCGCACCGCCTCCGACCATTCCGCCCAGCCGCTCGCCGACAGGCGCAGGAAGATCTCTTCCCTGGTCTCGAAGTAGCGCAGCATCGCCGATTTGTGCATGCCCACCGCTGCGGCGATGTCCGTGAGCGTCACCTCGCGAATGCCGTGCTCGGCGGCCAGTCGGGCGGCCGACTCGAGGATCGCCGTCTGTCGGATGCGCTTGGCCTCAGCGCTCCGCGCGCGCTCGAACCGGGGTGAGGTCATCCCCTCAGCGTAATGCCGGGCGACCGGGGAGATCCGAACCCTCAGGGGCGGTGGACGACGTCGGAGCGCGAGCTGAGGAAGGTGGCGACCGGGGTCGGCGGCGAGCGGCCCGGCCGGTGCGTGATGTTGCGTGAGCGGCGTCGGGTGGGCACGTCGCGACCGTTCAGGCGCTATCTGCCCGGCCGGGTCGGGAACCATGAGATCCCCGCGTACGCCGACGAGGAAGGCGTGAACCCGCAGCGCCGCACGGAGACGTACGCCGAGGTGGAACTGGAACTGGACAGCTGGCGCTGGGCCGGGACGACCTTCCGGCTCCGCAGCGGCAAGGCACGGGAGCGTGACCGCAAGGAGGTCGCGGCGCGTTTCCGGTCCGTTCCTCACCTGCCCTTCGGCCACGGCGGGGAGGCAAAGCCCAATGTGCTGCGCTTCGAGTTGGAGCCGGAGGGGATGATCCTGGACCTGACGGGCATCGGTTCCGCGACCCACCTCCTCACTCCGCTGTCGCTGACGGCCGAGATGGATCCGCCCGACCTGCCGGCCTACGGACGGCTCCTGCTGGATGTCCTCAAGGGCGATCCGGCGCTGTCCATCCGTGGCGACGAGGCCGAGGAGGCATGGCGGGTCCTCGCGCCCGTACTCGACGCCTGGGAGAAGGATCTGGTCCCGCTGGAGGAGTATCCGGCGGGCTCGGACGGCCCGCCGCCACGCGATCCGTACGCGGTCGGCCGGCTGCGCGACGACCTGCTCCGCGAAGGGACGGCCGCGCCGGGCGACCTGTGACGACCGCCCGCTCGGCGAACCGGCACCGCCCACCGGGCTGCTTCGAGCCGACGCGCGGCTCGCGGCTGTGCCGACCGATCCACGGCCCGGGTCGGGAATGCCCACCGCCCCCGGCAGGGGCCGCGCACGCGAACCCGCCCGACACCTCGCCCGGCCGAGGGGTGGCAGGATGCGGGGACGCGGTGAGAGGGGCGAGAGGGGCGGGGCGCGATGGGCCGGAGCGAGCGGGAGGCGGTGGCCGGGGGGCGGCGGCTGTACGACGCGGCGCGGGCGGTGGTCGACGACCACGCGCGAGCCGTCGAAGCGGTGCGTGTGGCGCTGAAGCCCCTCCACGACGACCTGGCGCGGCGCGAGCTGGACGCCATCCCGGTGGCCCGGCTCAAGGACCTCACCGAGGGCAGACTGCGCCTGGGCGAGGTGGAGAAGGGCGGGTTCCGTACGGTCGGGCAGGTCCTCGACGCCGGCTCGTACCGGTTGCGCCAGCTGCCCGGGGTCGGACAGCAGACGGCCGACCAGACGGTGGCCGCCGCCCGCCGGATCGCCGACGCGGTGCACGACACCATCGCCGTACACATCGACGTGGACCGGCCGGAGCCCAGGACCACCGCGCTGGTCGCCGCGCTGAACGTCCTGGTGGAGGCGGGCCCCGAGGCACGCCGGGCCCTCGACACGGCCCGCACCCTCACCGAGCGGCTCGACCCCCTGCTCGCCGAGGCGGCGCCGACGTCCGGACGCCTGCGCATGCTGCTCGCGGGCCGGGGCGGACGGGAACGGGCGCTCGCAGCCCTGACCGAGCTCCGTGCGCTGACCGAGCGGGCAGACCGGGACGACGTGCCGCACCTGCTCGCGCAGGCATCCGTCGACCTGTTGCGCCGCCCGGAGTCCGACGTGGCCGCCCTGGTCGACTTCGAGCTCCGTTCCGCCGAGTACTACGGGCTGCTCGCCGAGCTCTCGGGCCGCGCCCCCGACCCGGCGGCGGCCGAGGGCTTCCTGCCGGACGAGGTGGCCGAGCGGGTCAGGAATCAGACGCTCGACGACACGCACCGCCGGGTCTCCCTGCGCGGCTACCAGGCGTTCGGCACGCGATTCGCCCTCGCCCAGCGCCGGGTCATCCTCGGCGACGAGATGGGGCTCGGCAAGACGATCCAGGCGATCGCCGCGCTGGCGCATCTCGCCGCCGAGGGGCAGAGCCACTTCCTGGTGGTCTGCCCGGCCAGCGTGCTCATCAACTGGACCCGGGAGGTCGAGAAGCGCAGCGCGCTGCGCGTCACCCCGCTGCACGGGCCCGACCGGCAGGACGCGTTCGCCGACTGGAAGGGACGCGGCGGCGTCGCGGTCACCACCTTCGACGCGCTGCGCGGCTTCCCGGTCCCCGGCGGTGGCGAACTGGGCATGCTCGTCGTCGACGAGGCCCACTACGTGAAGAACCCCCGGACCCGCCGCTCGACCACCGTCTCCGAGTGGGCGGCGCACTGCGACCGCGTGCTGTTCCTCACCGGTACGCCCATGGAGAACCGCGTCGAGGAGTTCCGCAGCCTGGTGCGCATACTCCAGCCCGACCTGGCCGGGACCGTCGACGACCACGACGGGGTGGCCGGTTCGAAGGCGTTCCGGAAGGCGGTCGCGCCGGTCTATCTGCGCCGCAACCAGCAGGACGTCCTCACCGAACTCCCCGCGCTCCAGCACACGGACGAGTGGGAGGAGCCCAGCGCACCGGACGAGGAGGCCTACCGCGAGGCCGTGCGCGCCGGCAACTTCATGGCCATGCGCAGAGCGGCGTACGCGCGGCCCGAACGGTCGGCGAAGCTGGAGCGGTTGCGCGAGATCGCCGGGGAGGCCGCGGAGAACGGGCTGAAGGTCGTGGTGTTCTCGGCCTTCCGCGACGTACTGGCCGTGGTCCACGAGGCGCTGACGGACGCCCGGAAGCAGCGCACCGACGCGGCCCACGGCGGGGTCCACGGGCCGATCTCCGGCAGCGTGCCGCCGGCCCGCCGGCAGCAGCTCGTCGACGACTTCGCCGCCGCGCCCGGCCACGCGATCCTGCTCGCGCAGATCGAGGCCGGCGGCGTGGGCCTCAACATGCAGGCCGCCTCGGTCGTCATCCTCTGCGAGCCCCAGCTCAAGCCGACCATCGAACACCAGGCGGTCGCCCGCGCCCACCGCATGGGCCAGGTCCGCTCGGTGCGCGTGCACCGTCTGCTCTGCACGGGCGGCGTGGACGAACGCCTGGTGCGGATGCTGGCGAACAAGTCCCGCCTGTTCGACGCCTACGCCCGCCGCAGCGCGGTCGCCGAGTCGACCCCGGACGCCGTCGACATCTCGGACGTCGGCCTGGCCCGCCTCATCGTCGAGGAGGAACAGGCACGCCTCTCCACGACCCCACCGAGCCACCCGGAGACCCCGGAGCCCGCGACCGAACATGCGTGAACGCCCCCGGACCACGCATCCCCCGCCCGGCCGCCCGACACCATCTCCGCGCGCGTATGCCCGCACGAGGGCCGATGAGCCGAAGCAGCCAGAGCCCCCGAGCCCCCGACGGCCCCCCCCGCGTGCGCGCCCCCACCGGCTCGCATCACCCCCACCCGACCGCCCGCCGACACGCCTCCGCATACGCCCGTACCAGTGGCCGCCGCCCGTCCTCACGCCGCCAGGCCAGCGCGTAGCGGCTCGGGGACAGGCCGCGTACCGGTCGGGTCACCACACCGCCCAGGCTGATCAGCGGAGCGTTGCCCGTGGCCACCAGGCACACCCCCAGGCCGGCGACCAGCGCCTCGTACGTCTCCTCCGTGCCCGCGATCTCCGCCCCGATGCGCGGCAGGCGCCCGCCCCGCTCCTCCAGCGCCAGCCAGTAGTCGCGCAACGGCCCGGCGCCCGCCGGCAGCGCGAGGAAGGGTTCGTCGAGGAGTTGCGTGAAATCGACCTCCGTGCGGGCGGCCAGCGGATGGGCCTCGGGCAGGGCGACCAGACGGGGCTCCTCGGCGACCACCGTCCAGGCGTACCGGTCCGCGTCCGGCAGCGGCAGCCAGACGAAGGCCACGTCGGCGTCGCCGTCCGCGAGACCCGCCGTCGGGTCCTCCCAGCTCACCTGCCGCAGCCGCAGGACGGTGTCCGGGTGGGCGGCGGTGAAACGGGAGCGGATCGCCGGCAGCAGGCCACCGCGCCCCGGGCTGGTGCTCATGCCCACCACCAGCGTGCCCCGGGCGACCGCCCGCGCGGCCTCGAGCGCCGCCGCCCCCTCCGACCAGGCATCGAGCACCCGCCGGGCATACGGCAGCAGCGCCGCACCCGCCTCGGTCAGCGTCACGCCCTGCGGATCACGCCGGAACAGCGCCACGCCCAACTGCCGCTCCAGCGCCCGTACCTGCTTGCTGAGCGCGGGCTGGGAGACGTAGAGCCGCTCGGCCGCGCGGGTGAAATGCAGTTCCTCGGCCACCGACACGAAGTAGCGCAGGTCCCGCACATGAACGTCCATCGCCATAACCATCGGTTATCAGCGCGGGTCTTGGACGGGCAACTCCATTCCGCAGCAGGCTGGTGAACGTAAGGCGTCCGGACTACGAGGGAGCGGCTGTCATGAACAAGGTTTGGCTGATCACGGGTGCGAGCAGCGGCTTCGGGCGGGCCATCGCGGACGCGGCGCTCGCCGCGGGCGATGTGGTGGTGGGTGCGGTACGGCGTCCCGAGGCCCTGGAGGACCTCGTGGCCGCGCACCCCGACCAGGTGGAGGCGCTGCGGCTGGACGTGACCGAGACGGGGGCCGCCGAGGCCGCCGTACGGGATGTGATCGCCCGGCACGGGCGGATCGACGTGCTGGTCAACAACGCGGGCCGCACCCACGTCGGTGCCTTCGAGGAGACCACCGACGACGAGTTGCGCGAACTCTTCGAGGTGCATGTCTTCGGCCCGGCCGCCCTCACCCGCGCGGTGCTGCCGCACATGCGGGAGCGGCGCTCCGGGGCGATCGTGCAGATGAGCAGCATGGGCGGGCAGATGTCGTTCGCGGGCTTCTCGGCGTACAGCGGAACGAAGTTCGCGCTGGAGGGCCTGTCCGAGGGGCTCGCGGACGAGGTCGCGGAGTTCGGCGTCAAGGTGCTGATCGTGGAGCCGGGTTCCTTCCGGACGTCGCTGTTCGAGACGGGGCGGCGGGGGAGCAGCACGGACAGCGGGCTGTACCCGAAGGTGAGCCGGACCCGCGGTGTCGTCTCCGGCGGCGACGGCACCCAGCCCGGTGACCCGGCGAAGGCGGCGGCCCTCATCCTGGCCGCGCTGGAGTCCGAGCGGACCCCGCTGCGACTGCCGCTGGGCGACGACGGCATCGACGCCGTACTCGGTCACCTCGACCAGGTACGCGCCGACATCGCGGCCTGGGAGAAGCGCACCCGCGCGACCACCTTCGACGACTGACCGCTCGGGGGCATCCCTCAATCCGTCTCGTCCTCGCGGTACGGCTCCGGGTCCGTGACCCAGCCCGCCGCGAGGACGAGCCGCGTGTGGCGGTGCAGGGCGAGGAAGCCGAAGGGGCGGTCGAAGGTGGCCTTGACGGTGGTGGTCACCCAGCGTGCGGCGGCCGGAGCACCTCCCGCGACCGGCCGGAACGCCGTCACCGCGGCCGCGTGGAAGCCCAGTGGGCCGAACCGCGCCATCGTGGACTGCCGAGCCGAGCCGATGGCCAGCGGGAAGTCGCTGACGCCGGGGAAGTGGCCACGGCTCGTGTCCAGCGCCGTCGTCAGGCCGAAGACGCGGTGCAGCTCCAGCAGGTCGTGCTGTGCGCGCAGGTCGAATGCCACCGTCGCCACGTCCAGGGTTCGCGGCTCGGGGCTGGATCTGCGTTCCTCGACCACGCGCAGACCCGGCCCCACCTCCCCGTGGGGCAGCTGAGGCCCCGGCACCACCGGATGCCTGCGCGCCAGGATGTCCACCCCGGCCGCCAGCACCTCCGCGGGCGTCATTCCCTCCTCGCCGAGCAGCAGATGCACATCGATCGCGCTGTCGCCCAGGACCTTCAGCTCGGTGACGTGACCCGTCGGCGTGTCCGCGACCCCGATCCGGTCCAGCAGCTCGCTCCGTCGGCGCAGCCCGATCAGCGTCCGGTCGTTCCAGGGCCCGGCTTCCGGCGTCATGGGCAGGTCCACGAAAGGGCTCAGCCACTCCGTCCGCAACGCCAGCGCACTCGCCAGCACCATCTCGGTGTCGTCGTCCGGCAATACGGGCATCTCCTCGATCAGCCCACCCGTCCACTTGGCGGCCCACGCGTCCAACGCGCCCTTGTCGACCCCCAGATCCCCGGTCAGCACTCCGTGCGTCTGAGCCGGCAGCCCCGCCGCCCACGGCTCGCGCAGCTCCAGCGTCCGCTTCGTCCACAGCCCCAGCGCCGAGTCCAGCCCCCGCATCGCCCCCATGGCGTGCAGCAACTCCCGTGCCGCGCCCGCTGCTTGATCTGCCGGGAGACCCACCGCGTCGGCCAGTTCCGCCCGTGCCGTACCGTCCGCGCCGTCCGCCAGGAAGGCGAGCAGCGGCCACACACCCGCCGCCGAGAAGACCGTGCCGCCCTCCGAGGCCCCCGCCCACCGGGCGGTCAGCTCGTTCACCGCCCGGATCGTCGCATTCGTCACCGGCATGCCCATCCCCCTCGCCCCCCGCTTACGATTCGCCCAGTCGTACGCCCGTTCCCGCCGCCTGAACCAGGAGCACGGTACCCGTGTCCATACCTCCGCCTCCCGGACCGCACCAGCCGCAGGGGTTCCCGGAGCAGGCCCACGGGCCGTCCGTGCAGGGCCCGTTCGCGCCGCCGTCGCCGCCGTACGGCTACCACCCCTACGGTGGCTACGGCCCCTACGGCCGCCCCGTGCCCGTCAACGGAGTCGCCATCGGGGCCCTGGTCCTCGGCATCCTGTGTTTCGTGCCGGCCGTGGGACTGGTGCTGGGCCTGATCGCGCTGGCGCAGATCAAGAGGAAGGGCGAGCGCGGCAAGGGGATGGCCGTCGCCGGATCCATTTTGTCCTCCGTGGGGCTGGTGCTGTGGGCGCTGGCGCTGTCGACGGGCTCCGCCTCGGACTTCTGGGACGGCTTCAAGGGCGCGGCGAGCGGCGACGGCACCGCCTACGCGCTCGCCAAGGGCGAATGCTTCGACTCGCCGACGGGCAACCTGGAGGGCGACGCGTACGACGTCGACGTGGTGTCCTGCTCAGGCCCGCACGACGGCGAGGTCTTCGCGGCGGTGACGCTGCCGGACGGCGACTTCCCCGGTGACGACGAGGTCAGCCGGACCGCGGACGACAAGTGCTTCGCGCTCCAGGACGGTTACGCCATGGACACCTGGGCCGTGCCGGACGACGTGGCGGTCTACTACTTCATCCCGTCCCGGCAGAGCTGGCGGTTCGGCGACCGCGAGATCACGTGCCTGTTCGGCAGCACGAAGGAGAACGGCAGGCTGACCGGCTCGCTGCGCGCCGACCCGACGACGCTCGACACCGACCAGACCGTCTTCCTGTCCGCGGTCAACGCCGTCGACACGGCGCTGTACGAGGAGCCCGAGGACTACCCCGAGGAGGACCTCGCGGTCAACCGCGCCTGGGCGAAGGACGTTCACGCCGTGCTCGGCGAACAGATCGAGGCGCTGCGCGGGCACAGTTGGTCGGCGGACACCAAGGGGCCGGTCACCGACCTGATCGAGGAGATGGAGGCCGCCCGCAAGGAGTGGGCGCGGGCGGCCTCCGCGAAGGACGCGGACACGTACTACGCGCACTACGACAACGGCTACGAGTACGTGGACGGCCCCACCACCGTCACCGCGCGCGAGGCTCTGGGCCTGGAAACCACCGTGCCGACGTACGAGGACGACTCCGGCAGCGGTGACGAGAGCGGAAGCACGGGCGGTTTCGATGTGTGAGCCGAGGTGTGAGCGGGGCTATAGCGGGGAGAAAGTGCCTGCGTAAAGCCCCCGGCGGGCACAAGTCATCACATCGAGTGATTCTCTGGCCTCTGCTTGCACGGGACAACTCTTGGTTGCCACGCTGTTGCTGTCTGTACAACCTGATGGGAGCGGCCAGTGACTTTCGGTGAGCAGCCGGCGTATCTGCGCGTCGCGGGTGATCTCCGCAAGAAGATCGTCGACGGCTCGCTGCCACCGCACACCCGCCTCCCGTCCCAGGCCAGGATCCGCGAGGAGTACGGCGTCTCGGACACCGTCGCGCTGGAGGCGCGCAAGGTGCTGATGGCCGAGGGGCTGGTCGAGGGCCGCTCCGGCTCCGGGACCTATGTCCGGGAGCGTCCCGTGCCGCGCCGGATCGCCCGCTCCGGCTTCCGCCCGCCGAGCGGCGCGACCCCCTTCCGCCAGGAGCAGGCCGACGGTGAGGTGCGCGGCACCTGGGAGTCCCGCAGCGCGCAGGCCGAGGCGAGCGTGGCCGTCGCCGACCGGCTCGCCATCCGGCCCGGTGACCGGGTGATGTGCACCCGGTATCTCTTCCGGGACGCCGGCGAGGCGATGATGCTGTCGACCTCCTGGGAGCCCCTCGCGGTCACCGGCCGCACCCCCGTGATGCTGCCCGAGGAAGGCCCGCTCGGCGGCATGGGCGTCGTCGAGCGCATGGCCGCCATCGACGTCGTGGTGGACAACGTCACGGAGGAGGTCGGCGCCCGCCCCGGCCTCGCCGAGGAGTTGCTCGCCCTGGGGGGCGTCCCCGGTCATGTGGTGCTGGTCATCCAGCGCACCTACTACGCGTCCGGCCGCCCGGTGGAGACCGCCGACGTGGTGATCCCCGCGGACCGGTACCGGGTCGCCTATCACCTTCCGGTGAAGTAGCGCACTTGTTCGTGAGGTAGCGCACACCTCACGGCAGTTGCCAGGGGCAGAGCCTCAACTTCCGCCCCTTGCGCCGCCGTTGGAATCTGGCCGTTTTCGCAGGTCGTCACGGGCGTGCGCGGCATGCCTGTGACCGGATGCATCGATGTCTGCGCACGGCGCGTTCGACTCCGTGCGCCCCCTGCGACTTGGCTGGTTGCGTACCTCTTTGTGAAAAGCCGTATTCGCTGCGTAAAGGTTAGGCGTAGGCTCGGGCATATGCGGATTGCGGTTTCCTTAGCGGGCGGGGCACGGCACACGCCGCGAGCGGTACCCGGGCGGCTGCGGGCGCCAAGAGGCGGCCGGTGGTCGGCGAGGGCGAGCAGCCGGTGGCGGGCGGGAAGGGGCGGTGGGACGCGATGAACGACAGCACGATCACTCTCCCCTGGCTCGTCGTCCGCCAGGACGACAACGGCAACCGCTATCGCGTCGGCCGGTACGCGACCCGGGCGGAGGCCCAGAAGATCGCGGACAGCCTCGACAGCCGCGGACACAAGCAGCTGTACTGGGTCGAGCGGATCGCGCAGAACGGCGACAGCGGGGACAACTGACCCCTGCTGAGCTCCCGTAGGCTCCGGCGCATGACGGAACGGATCGTGGTCGGTGCCGCCCTGCTGGACGACGGCCGCCTGCTCGCCGCGCGCCGCAGCGCGCCCGTGGAGCTCGCCGGGCGCTGGGAGTTGCCCGGCGGCAAGGTCGAGCCGGGCGAGACGCCCGAGGCGGCGCTCGTGCGCGAGCTGCGGGAGGAACTCGGCGTGGACGCCGAGGTGATCGAGCGGGTGCCGGGCACCTGGCCGCTGAAACCCCCTTACGCCCTTCAGGTGTGGACGGCCCGACTCCTGCCCGGCACGGGCGCACCCGAGCCTCTCGAAGACCATGACGCGCTGCGCTGGCTGGGCCCCGGGGAGCTCTGGGACGTGGACTGGCTCGACCAGGACGTGCCGGCGGTCCGGGAGGTCGCGGGGCGGCTCCGGTCCTGAAGGGGTGCTCCGGCGCCGGGAACTTCCCGGATTCCCACCCTGTCGCACACCCTTCGCACGGTACCGCCCCCTGAATATCGGGTATGCGGTCATTAACCCTGCGAAACCGGACATGGGTGAACCCGTTGGCCTGGGAAGTGATCGGCGTGATCGACACCGAAGGCGACTGCGCCGAGTGGAGCTTTCCCGCGGAGGCGGGTGCCGTGCGCGCGGCCCGTGCCGCGGTGCGGGCCCGGCTGTGCGACTGGGGGCTGGACACGCTCGCCGATGTCGCCGCGCTGCTGGTCAGCGAGCTGGTGACCAACTCCCTGCGGCACGCCACCGGCCCGATCGGTGTACGCCTGGTCCGCCCGGCCCACCTCGGTGACCTCCTCCTGGTCGAGGTCTCCGACCCGCTCCCGGACCCCCCGCGCGAACGCGTCGCCCGCCTTGAGGACGAGAGCGGCCGGGGACTCCAGCTCGTGGCGCACTCCGCGCACCGCTGGGGGACCAGACCGGGACGCAACACGGGCAAGACCGTCTGGTTCGAGCTCGCGGTGCCGGAAGGACCGGGGCGTGTCCCCGGGCCCTGTACAACCCGTCAGTAGGCGTCGATCCCAGGTGTACGTCGGCCCGCGCGCTGTCGAACGAATGGTTCAGGCCAGTGGCAGTTGGCGAACAACGTGATTCGACTGCGTGCCCGCTGGTTAGAAGTCTGGAAGTGTTTCTGCGGCCGGGACCGAAAACCATCGGGAACGTGCTGTGATCGTGAACACCGTGTTGTGCGGGACCGTAGTGCTGGATACTGCGGGCAGCCGCCGCCGGTGACCGGTGCCGGACGCGGTGAGCTGGAGGGGACGGTTCGCGTGAGCGAGATACCAGCGAAGGCCACAGGGTCCGAGGACCCGTCGGACCGCGCGAGGAGGAGGGCCGCGGACGAGCGGTCCGACGACACACAGGCCTCGCAAGCCTCACCGGACACACGGGCCACTCAGGGCACCGCGCACGACTCCGCCTTCCCGTTCGACGAGCCCCGCCCCGGCGACCCGGTCTGGCAGAGCAGCCCGCCCGGCTCGATCTACGACTACATCAAGGTCGCGTCCTTCTCCATCGGTCCCGACGGCATGGTCGACCAGTGGAGCCTGCGCGCCGAGCAGATCTTCGGCATCCCGGCCGAGCGGGCCGTAGGCATGGACCCCATAGAGGCGTTCATCGACCCGGACCGGCGTGAGCAGGGCCAGCGCAAGATGGCAGAGATCCTGGACGGACGGGAGTGGACCGGTGTGGTCCCCTTCCGGACGCCGGACGACGCCGACGGGCGGCCCGGTGAGGACGGTCTCGCCGAGGTCTACGTCATGCCGACGCGGACCGAGGACGGTGAGAAGGCCGCCGTCTGCATCGTCGTGGATGTGCGCACCCTGCGCCGGATGGAGACCGACCTCGCGGCCTCGCAGGCGATTTTCGGTCAATCTCCGTTCGGCTTCCTGCTGATCGACCCCGACCTGCGGGTACGCCGAGCCAACCACCGGTTCGCCTCCCTGTTCGGCGGGACCCCCGACGACCACCGCGGCAAGGGCGTCCACGACTATCTGCCGCGGCCCGAGGCCGACCGCGTCTCGGCCACCCTGCGCCGGGTGCTGGAGAGCGGCGACTCCATCACGGACATGCACGTCACCGGCTTTCTGCCGGGTTCCGAGGAGCGCCGTCACTGGTCGGTCAACCTGTACCGGGTGCACAGCGGCAGCGGCCGCCCCATCGGTATCGCCTGGCTCGGAACCGACATCACCGCCCGCCGCGCCGCCGCCCGCGAGGCCGCCGCCGCCCGGCGCAATCTCGCCCTGCTGAACGAGGCCGGCGCCCGCATAGGCAACTCCCTCGACCTGGAGACGACGGCCCGCGAACTCCTCGACGTGGTCGTGCCCGGCTTCTGCGACCTGGCCACCGTGGACCTCTACCAGGGCCTGTTGGCCGGCGACGAGACCCCGCCCGGCCTCGCCGACGGCAGCGCCGAGCTGCGCCGGGTCGCCTTCGCCAGCGCGGTCTCCGACGCGCCCTTCGTGGGCGGCGGCGCCCCCGTCGCGGTCGGCGCCGTGCACCACTACCCCTTCAACTCGCCCTGCGCGGACGCCCTGCGCACCGCCCGGCCGCAGCACGTGCCCGGCGAGGAGGGCGGCCTGGTGCAGTCCACCCTCGCGGTGCCGATGGTCGCCCACGACACCGTCGTAGGACTGGCGCAGTTCGCGCGGACGAAGGGCAGCGAGCCGTTCGGCGAACGGGACCGGGATCTGGCGGTCGAGCTGGCCGCGCGGGCCGCGGTGTGCATCGACAACGCCCGGCTGTACCGCCGGGAGCACGAGCGCGCGCTGATACTGCAACGGTCCCTGCTGCCGCCCGGCGACCCGGTCGCGTCCGGCCTGGACATCGCCTGCCGCTACCTGCCGGGCAACGCCTCCTCCGACCGGCCCAGCGAGGTGGGCGGCGACTGGTTCGACGTCATCGAACTGCCCGGACACCGTACGGCGTTGGTCGTAGGCGACGTCATGGGGCGCGGCCTGCGCGCGGCCGTCGCGATGGGCGAACTGCGCTCCGCCGTACGCACCCTGGCGTTGCTGGACCTCGAACCCGCGGAGGTCCTCTCGGCGTTGGACGAGATCGCGCGCGGCCTCGGCGCCCCCGGCGGCGTCCAGCAGGCCACCCGCGCCGCCCGCCGCCCCCGTGAGGCGGACCTGTCCGAGGTGTACCTGGCGACCTGTGTCTACGCGGTCTACGACTCCGTCACCCGCCGCTGCACGTTCGCGAACGCCGGCCATCTGCCGCCGGTCCTCGTCGAGCCGGGCGAGGACGCGCTGATGCTGGACGTGCCGCCCGGGATGCCGCTCGGCGTGGGCGGGGAGCCGTTCGAGGAGGTCGAGGTCGAGCTGCCGGAGGGCGCGCTGCTGGCGCTCTACACGGATGGACTCGTGGAGTCCCGCGACCACCCCCTGGACGAGGGCCTCCAGGCCTTCGTCGGCGCGCTCACCGATCCCTCCCGGCCCCTGGAGGACGTCTGCGACCACGTCCTCAACACCCTGGACACGCACCACGGCGAGGACGACATCGCGTTGCTGATGGCACGTGTCCAGGGGCTGCCCGCCGGGTCGGTCGGCGACTGGACCCTCCCGCGCGAACCGCGCAGCGTGGGCCGCGCCCGCGAGTACGCCCGCGGTCAGCTGCTGTCCTGGGACATGGAGCCGTTGGTCGACACGACGGAACTCCTGGTCAGCGAACTGGTCACCAACGCCCTGCGCTACGGCGAGGGCGAGATCAGACTCCGCCTCCTGCTGGACCGCACCCTGGTCTGCGAGGTCTGGGACTCCGGCCTGGTCCAGCCACGCCGACGCCGTGCCCGCGACACCGACGAGGGCGGCCGTGGCCTCCAACTCGTCGGCCTTCTCAGCGCGGCCTGGGGCTCCCGCCGCACCCCACGGGGCAAGACGGTGTGGTTCGAACTCCCCCTGCCGGACGGCGAGAACGGACTGACGGATCCGGCGGAGGCGTTGCTCAGCCTGTTCTGAGGTGTCCCGCGTCGGGGCGGCCGCTCACGCGAGGGGCGTGCCGCCCCGACGGGCCCGGCTGTGTGGGCCGCCGAAGGCAGCTGCCGCGCCGTCTTCCTCCGGTCTGCCGGTCAGCAGGACGCCGCCGAGGACCGCCCCGGCGAGTCCGTCGACGTCGGCGCCCCGGGAATCGACGGGATGGCCGTACAGGCGGATGTCCTGCTCGGCCAGCTCGCGGGCCTGTCGGCCCAGGGTGTCGGCCGTGACGAGGTCGGCGAGTTCCGTGCGCGGGCTGCGCCCGGGCGGCCGGGGGACCGGGGGAGCGAGCAGCCGTCGTGCCTCCGCCAGCCGGGTGCGTGCCTCGCCGCCCACGGCCGCGCGATGCGTCGCGACGACGTCGTCCGCCCCGGCGACCGCACCCCGCGCGCAGACCAGGGCGGCGGCCGGAATCACCCAGGCCCGCCCCGCGACGACGGGCGCGACGCCCCGCACGATGCTCCGCAACAGGTCGAGAGGGTCGTACGGCCGCCCCGACGCCAGCTCCTCCCGTACGCCGGCCAGGACGAGATCGGCATGCACGACCCGCGCCCGCAGCTCCCCGGGAGGAACGTCCGCGTACTCGGACGACTCGGCCGCCGCCCGGTCCCCCCGCGCTCCGGCGATCTCCACCTCGCCCCCCGTCAGCGCGGACGGCACCATCGACGCGGCCGTCGCCAGGTCCCCGGCGAGCCGTTCGACGCCGTCGATGAAGACGGCGGCCTGGGCGATGGCGCCCTCGGCGGCGCGCAGTTGAGCCGCGGCGCGTGCGTTCTCGCCCAAGTCGGCCGACTGGCGGGCGTGGTTGAGGCGGGTCGTGGCGAACACCAGTCGGTCCTTGGCCTGTTCGACATGACCCGCGACGGGCGCGGTCGCGGAGGGCGCGTACCGCTCCCCGCACTCCCGCAGGACCGCACCGACAGCCGCCGCCCGCCCGGTCAGCTCCCGGAACCTCCCCTCGGCGACGGCCAGGCCCTGCCCGAGCCCGCCGCCCAGCCCCTCCTCCAGCCCTCGCACCTGGTCGAACGCGGCGGCCCGCCCGTCCAGCAACCGCCCCGCCTCCGCGCACCGCCCGACGATCCCCGCCAGCGCGTGCCGCCGAGCCGCGCCCTCCTCGGGAACCCCGCCCTCGAACTGCCACCGCATCCGGAACGCCACTGCCAACTCGGCCTCCGCGTCTCGCAGCACCCCCGCGAAGGGCTCGACACGCTCGGCGTCCCCCACCCCGAACCGCCCCGCGACGAACCCCAGCTCCTCGCCGCTGACCCGTACCCAGTCGTCCGCCGCCACCAGCGAGGCCCGCGCCCGCTCGTCGAGCTCCCCGACGGGCGGCTCCGCGACCTCAACCGCCGCCCCACCGGGAGTCGTACGGCTCCGCGCCCGCCGTCTGCGCCGCACGAACCCGTACCCCGCGACCACTCCCACCGCGCCCACGGCCGCCACCGGCAGGACGAGGTCGACGGCGGAACTCCCCTCGTCCTCCCGCTGCCCCACCGCCCCCGCGACGGGCCGCTCCGCCCCGCCCGCGACCGCACCCCCGCCACCGACCGTCAGAGCGGGCAGCACCAGCCACACCACCCCGACCAGCCCACCCACCAGCGTGTGCACCACCCGCGCCGATATCTGCGAGCGCCCACGCCGCGGCCGGCCGCGTATCAAGGATGACGTCACATTTCGGAGCGTATGGGCACCAATGGCCCCGCGCGACCGGGGTGCGTCCAGGGTGGGGTGGAGTGACGAGGGAGGTGCGGGGGCCGCCGAAAGCCCATGCGGACGGCCGATCGCGGGTCATCCTGGAGCAAAAATCTCCGCTACACCGTGGAGTTCCTCGTGCTCGGCACCGCACGATGACGCCATGCACTGGATCATTACGGCGACGGGCGTGCTCGCCGTGTCGGCGGGTGTGATGGCCGGGCTCGCGGCGATCGTGGCGGGATGGGTCCCGCCGTGGGGCCGCCGCGAGGTCACGCGTCCGACGCTGTGGGGGTACGGCACGGTGGTGGCGGCCGTCGGCATGGCCGGGTTCATGTTCCTCGGCCCGCTCGGCACCCGGCCCTTCGCCCACATGCAACTGGGGACGGCGGGGCTGGCCGCGTTCCTCGCCGGCACGGTCATGCAGGTCGCCGCGGCGGCCGCGCCCCGTGTTCCCCGCTGACCCGCCCTACGAAGACCGCCTCCTGATCTTCGACCCCAGCCACACCAGCGGGTCGTACTTGCGGTCGACGGCCCGTTCCTTCAGGGGGATCAGCGCGTTGTCCGTGATCTTGATGCCCTCGGGGCAGACCTCCGTGCAGCACTTGGTGATGTTGCAGTAGCCGAGGCCGTGTTCGTCCTGGGCGGTCTTCTTGCGGTCCAGGCCGGTCTCGCTCGCCGCGTCCAGCGGGTGCATGTCGAGTTCGGCGACCCGCATCAGGAAGCGCGGGCCCGCGAACGCCGGCTTGTTCTCCTCGTGGTCGCGCACCACATGACAGGTGTCCTGGCACAGGAAGCACTCGATGCACTTGCGGAACTCCTGCGAGCGGTCCACGTCCTCCTGCATCATGCGGTACTCGCCGGGAGCCAGTTCGGCGGGCGGTACGAAGGCGGGTACCTCGCGCGCCTTGGTGTAGTTGAAGCCGACGTCCGTGACCAGGTCCCGTACGACGGGAAACGCCCGCAGCGGGGTGACGGTGATCGTCTCCTCCGGGGTGAACACCGACATCCGCGTCATGCACATCAGCCGCGGCCGCCCGTTGATCTCGGCCGAACACGAACCGCACTTGCCCGCCTTGCAGTTCCAGCGGACGGCGAGATCGGGCGCCTGCGTGGCCTGGAGCCGGTGGATGATGTCGAGGACCACCTCGCCCTCGTTCACCTCGACCTGGAAGTCCTCCAGACCGCCGCCCCCCACATCGCCCCGCCACACCTTGAATCGGGCCTTGTAGCTGCTCACTGGTAGAGCTCCTCTTCGGCGAGGTACTTGACCAGCTCCTCCTTGTCGAAGAGAGCCAGCAGATCCTGGCGGACGGGTTCGGTGGTCTCCCGTACGAGATTGATCTGGCCGCGCTCCGGGTCGGTGGCCGCGAGGCCGCCCGTCGGGTCGGCGAGGTGGCACAGCAGATTGACGTTGCGCCACTTGCGGTCCATCGTCGGGTGGTCCTCACGGGTGTGCCCGCCCCGCGACTCCGTGCGCTCCAGCGCGGCCCGCGCCACACACTCGCTGACCAGCAGCATGTTGCGCAGGTCGAGCGCGAGGTGCCAGCCCGGATTGAACTGCCGGTGCCCCTCGACCCCGGCCCGACGGGCACGTACGCGCAGCTCGGCGAGCTTCTCCAGCGCCTGCTCCATCTCGCCCTCGCGACGGATGATCCCGACCAGGTCGTTCATGGTCTGCTGGAGTTCCTGGTGGAGGGTGTACGGGTTCTCCGGCGGGCGCCCGTCGTCCTCGCTCCCGGCCGGCCCCTCCGCCGAGAACGGCCGCAGCGCCTCCGCCGCCGCCGAGTCGATCTGGAGGTCGCTGACCTCGGGGCGCTCGAAGGCCTGGGCCGCCGCGTGCTCGGCGGCGTGCCACCCGGCCCGGCGGCCGAACACCAGCAGGTCGGAGAGGGAGTTCCCGCCCAGTCGGTTCGAGCCGTGCATACCGCCGGCGACCTCACCGGCCGCGAACAGCCCCGGGATCCCACGCGCCGCCGCCGTGTCGGAGTCGACCGCGATACCGCCCATGACGTAGTGGCAGGTCGGCCCGACCTCCATCGCCTCCGCCGTGATGTCCACGTCCGCCAGCTCCTTGAACTGGTGGTACATGGAGGGCAGGCGCCGGCGGATGACCTCAGCCGGCATACGGGTGGACACGTCCAGGAAGACCCCGCCGTGCGGGGATCCCCGCCCCGCCTTCACCTCGGAGTTGATCGCCCGCGCCACCTCGTCGCGAGGCAGCAGCTCAGGAGGCCGCCGGTTGTTGTCCGGGTCCTCGTACCAGCGGTCGCCCTCCTCCTCCGACTGGGCGTACTTCTCCTTGAAGACGTCGGGGATGTAGTCGAACATGAACCGCTTGCCCTCGGAGTTGCGCAGCACCCCTCCGTCGCCGCGCACCGACTCCGTGACCAGGATCCCCTTCACCGACGGCGGCCAGACCATGCCCGTCGGGTGGAACTGCACGAACTCCATGTTGAGCAGCGGGGCGCCCGCCAGCAGCGCCAGCGCGTGCCCGTCGCCCGTGTACTCCCACGAGTTCGACGTCACCTTGAAGGACTTGCCGATCCCGCCCGTCGCGATCACGACGGCCGGGGCGTCCAGGACGAAGAAGCGGCCGGTCTCACGGTCGTAGGCGAAGACCCCCGAGACCCGGCTTCCGTCCTTGAGGATCCGGGTGACCGTGCACTCCTGGTAGACCTTCAGCCGGGACTCGTAGTCCCCGGTCTCCTTCTTGTCCTCCTGTTGCAGCGACACGATCTTCTGCTGGAGCGTGCGGATCAGTTCCAGGCCGGTGCGGTCGCCGACGTGCGCCAGACGCGGGTACTCGTGGCCGCCGAAGTTGCGCTGCGAGATACGGCCGTCCTTGGTGCGGTCGAAGAGCGCGCCCCAGGTCTCCAGCTCCCAGACCCGCTCGGGCGCCTCCTGCGCGTGCAACTCGGCCATCCGCCACTGGTTGAGGAACTTGCCGCCGCGCATGGTGTCGCGGAAGTGCACCTGCCAGTTGTCGTGCTCGTTGGCGTTGGCCATGGCCGCCGCGATGCCCCCCTCGGCCATCACGGTGTGCGCCTTGCCGAACAGCGACTTGCAGATCACGGCCGTACGGGCGCCTCGCTCGCGTGCCTCGATCGCCGCCCGGAGCCCCGCCCCTCCGGCGCCGACCACGACGACGTCCCACTCCTGCCGTTCGACCACGGACATTTGTTTCAGTCCCCACTCAATCTAGAAGAAGCGCGGATCGTCGAAGACCCCGGACGCGACGAGATAGACGTAGAAGTCGGCGAGCGCCACGCTCACCAGCGACGCCCACGCCAGCTGCATGTGCCGGGCGTTGAGCTTCCCGATCCACTGCCACATGCGGTAGCGCACGGGGTGCTTGGAGAAGTGCTTGAGCTTGCCGCCGACGATGTGCCGGCAGGAGTGGCAGGACAGGGTGTACGCCCAGATCAGCGCGATGTTGGCGAGGAAGACGAGGGTGCCGAGGCCCATGTGGCCCCACTCGTAGTTCTCGTCGCGGAAGGCGAGCACGGTGTCGTACGTCAGGATCCCGGCGACCAGGAGCGCGGCGTAGAAGAAGTACCGGTGGATGTTCTGGAGGATCAGCGGGAAGCGGGTCTCTCCGGAGTACTTCTTGTGCGGCTCCGCCACCGCGCAGGCCGGGGGCGACATCCAGAAGCCGCGGTAGTAGGCCTTGCGGTAGTAGTAGCAGGTCAGCCGGAAGCCGAGCGGGAAGATCAGGATGATGATCGCGGGGGAGATGCCCCACCAGCTCCCGAAGAGGTCCCAGTTCGGCCCGGCCCGCATGGTCTCGCAGTTCTCCGCGAGACAGGGCGAGTAGAACGGGGAGACGTACGGCGCCGCGTAGTAGTCCGCGTTGGCGAAGGCCCGCCAGGTCGAGTACACGATGAACGCCAGCAGACCGGCCGCGGTGACGGCCGGGGCCAGCCACCAGCGGTCGGTCCGCAGGTGCGGGGCGGTGATCGCGGCGCGCGTACCGGTTCGTACGCCGCCGCTGTTCAGATGGGGTTCCGTACCAGTGGCCAATGCATGACTCCGGTCGGGTCAGGGGGAGGGATCAGGGGGCTCGGCGGTCCCGGGCGCCGAGACCCTCGTCGTCCGTGTCGATCCACAGAGAGTCGTCGTACGGCGTGTCGGGGATGGTGACGAGCTCCGGCCTGCGCTGCCCGGCCGGGGTCGCGGCCGACTCCCGTAGCAGCGCCACGCTTTCGCGCAGATGGTCGGCGTCGGTGCGCACACGGCGCATCTCCAGCCCGCCGGGGCCCAGCTGCTGTTCGAGGCGGCCCACGGACCGGGCCAGGTCGTCGAGGCAGCGCTGGACAGTTGTCAGGTCGTCTTGCACGGACATGACGTGACCTCACTTCCGTGGGCTCTTCGGCCCTGGGTGGCAACGTTCATGCGCCTGCGAGTGTCGCGCGTCACACCTGCCTCTGTGAAGGCATGTGCAGCGATTGGCGGATTGCACGCCTGGGACGCGCGCCTGCACGCGCTCTGTGTACGCCGGGGAGTCGAAGGAGTGCGAGCGGCGCGTTGCTCCGCATGGGTGAGCTTGCGCGCGCTCGCCGCCGTGTCGGCTCCGCCTGACGAACCCTTTCCTCTTCAGTGGGGTGCCTTAGATCTGATCAACTCCAAAATACCGCCAAAAGTGATCAGAAGGCACTAATTGTCACCGGCGGGAGTGGCTCCCCGGAGGTACCTGAGATGTCCCACGACGGCGTCGGAACCAGGCCTGGCCGCAACGCGGTCATGCGTTCGGTCGCGTTCCTCACCGCGGGGGTGCTCGCGGTACCCGCGCTCGCCGGTTGCAGCGACCCGGACCCGGCCGGCAAACCGCTGGCCGGACAGGACATCGCCTCGGCCGGCCGGGCCGAGATCACCGACGGCGGCACTCTGCGGTGGGCCGTGGACGCCATGCCGGAGACGCTGAACACCTTCCAGTCGGACGCCGACGCCACCACGACCCGGATCGCGCAGGCCACCCTGCCCTCGATGTTCCGGCTCGACCCGAGCGGGCGCCCGGAGCGCAACCCGGCCTATCTGGAGTCGGCCAAGATCGTCGAGACCGAGCCCAAGCAGGTCGTTCTGTACAAGCTCGACCAGCAGGCCGTCTGGAGCGACGGCCGGGAGATCAGCGCCGCCGACTTCTCCGCCCAGTGGCGAGCTCTGTCCGGTCGGGACAGCGCCTACTGGACCGCCCGCAACGCCGGGTACGACCGCATCGAGAAGATCGAGCGCGGCGACAACGACCTGGAGGTGCGGGTCACCTTCGGACGGCCGTACGCCGACTGGCGCTCGCTGTTCTCGCCGCTGTACCCCAAGGAGGTCATGGGCACGCCGGACTCGTTCAACGACGGGGCGCGGCGCAAGCTCAAGGTCAGCGCCGGGCCGTTCCTCGTCAAGAAGATCGACCGTAAGGGCGACGAGGTCCTGCTCACCCGCAACCCCCGCTGGTGGGGCGAGCCGGCCAAGCTGAACGAGATCGTGCTGCGGGCCGTGCCGCGCGAGGAGCGGGCCGCGGCGCTGGCCGCCGGGCGGCTCGACCTGGCCGAGGTGGACCCCACCGCGGCCCGGCGCATCGCGCTCGCCGCGCCGCCGCGGCCGGTCACCGCCAGCGCCTCCGGTACGCCGCTCAGCTCCAGCTCCCCGCTGATGGGCCCGGACCGGCGCACCCTGACGCCCGAGCAGCGGCGGGACAAGGCGAAGTTCCAGGGCTTCGAGGTGCGCAAGTCGCTGGAGCCGGCGTACACCCAGCTCGCCCTCAACGGCGGTGACGGTCCGTTCGCCGACGAGCGGGTGCGGCGGGCGGTGGCACGCGCGATCGACCGCGAGGAACTGGCGAAGCTGGTCCTCTCCCCGCTCGGCCTGCCCACCGAGCCGCTCGGCAGCCATCTCGCCCTGTCCGGCCAGGCGGCGTACGCCGACAACAGTGGCGCGATCGGCGACCAGGACACGGCCGAGGCACAGGCGCTGCTCGCGGACGCGGGCTGGGTGCCGGGTGGACCGGTCGAGCAGGAGAAGAAGAAGGGGGAGAAGGCCGCGGGGAGCGAGGCGGACAAGGGCGAGAAGGGGCAGAAGGGGGAGAAGAGCGAGAAGAGCGAGAAGAGCGAGAAGGGGGAGAAGAGCGAGAAGAGCGAGAAGAGCGAGAAGGGGGAGAAGAGCGAGAAGAGCGAGAAGGGGGAGAAGAGCGAGAAGGGGGAGAAGAGCGAGAAGGGGGAGAAGGGGGAGAAGAAGCCGGAGGGGAGCGAAGGGAAGAAGAAGGAGTCCGACTCCGCCGGAGACAAGGGGACGTACATCGTCGGAGAGGACAACAAGGGGGACGGCGACGAGGGCCACACGGGCAAGCACCTCGCCCAGGACGGCAAGCAGTACGGCAACAAGCAGCTCCAGCAGGGCGGTGCCCCCGGCGCCTACGCCCCGCAGGGCACCCCCGCACCGGCCGGCGCGGCGGCGCGTCCGCTGGCGAAGGACGGCAAGGCGCTGACGCTGCGCTTCGTGGTGCCGTCGGGGCAGGGCTCGCAGACGCTGCGCACGGTGGCCGACCGGATCGGGATCATGCTGGAGCGGGTCGGGATCCGTACGGTGATCACCAAGGTCTCGGACGAGAGCTACTTCAAGGACCACATCGCCTCCGGCCAGTACGACCTCGCCCTCTACTCCTGGCCGGCCTCCGCCTACCCCGCGACCGACGCCCGCCCCATCTACGCCAAGCCCGTACCAGCCGCCGACGGCTCGCTGAACGTGGAGCAGAACTACACACGGGTCGGCACCGACCAGGTGGACCAGCTCTTCGACCAGGCCATCGCCACGCTGGACGAGTCCGAGTCCCGTGCGCTCATCCGCAAGGCGGACTCCCGCATCTGGGCGGCGGCCGGCTCGCTCCCCCTCTTCCAGCGGCCCCAGCTCATGGCGGCGCGAACCAATGTCGCCAACGCGGGTGCCTTCGGCTTCGGGACGCCGGTGTACGAGGACATGGGGTTCCTGAAGAAGGCGGCGGCGGGGGCGCCGGTGGGCGGATCGTCCCCCGACGGACTTCCGTCGTCGTAGCTCAGAAACCGCTCAAGCCGCTTGCCGTCCCGGTCCGACGCCCGCAGCATGATCCCAGCAGCGATCACGGTGCGGGCGTCGACCGCGTCCGCACCTCGGGGGAGGGGCGACGACCATGCGCACCACGACACGACGGACCTGGGCGGCGGGATGGGCCGCGGCGGCGATGCTGGCGGGGCTCGCGGCCTGCACCGGCGACAAGCAGGAACACGACAAGGACGAGCCCGGGAGCAGCGGAAAGAGCGACAAGGCCGTGGTGAAGGCGTGCGCCGGCGGCACCTTCACCTGGTCCGGTGTCGAGGAGAGGGACAGGCTGACCGGCGTCGCCGAGATGCAGCTGGTGGGGAAGGGCGGGGGCGAGCTGACGAAGCCGGTGAAACGGGTGTACACCCCGCGCCCCTCGGTGCGGACGCAGGGGCCGGCTGTCTCCTCGGCCGAGGTCCTGTTCTCGCTGGGCAAGAAGATCGGCGAAATCGACACCGACGCCCGCACGCTGGCGGAGGTGGACGGTGATGAGTGGGCTTTCACCGACGTGAACGTCAAGGCTCCGGCCCTCAACGACGGCACCAGCGAGCTGGACGGCGCCGGAAAGTTCGTGCACTTCACGGGGGTGCGCGAAGTGACCGGCGACTTCAGCTATGCCTGCCCCGGCGGCAAGACCTCCACGGGGCACGCACGGAGCTGGAGGGTCACCATCGACGGCATTCTCGACTGCGACGATCCTGCCAGCGACGACCCCGAGGACTACGCCCTCGAAGCCGCCCGGCTTTCCTGCGCAGAAGGCTCCCCGGCCACCAAGGGGGCCTGACGCCGCCCGCCCGCCGAGCCCCCGCCGCGGCGGCCCCGTACCATGGGGTGAGGCCGTGGCATGTTCCGCCCGGCAGGGCCCGCGTATCACAGACGTACGCGAGAGCCGTCCTCACCACTCCGGGAGTACGCCGCAATATGGCCACGCGCCACGACATCCGCAACGTCGCCATCGTCGCCCACGTCGACCACGGCAAGACCACCATCGTCGACGGCATGCTGAAGCAGGCCGGTGCCTTCGCCGCGCACCAGCTCGACTCCGTCGACGACCGCATGATGGACTCGAACGACCTGGAGCGTGAGAAGGGCATCACGATCCTCGCCAAGAACACGGCGGTGAAGTACCACCCCAAGGACGGCGGGGACCCGATCACGATCAACATCATCGACACCCCCGGCCACGCCGACTTCGGTGGCGAGGTCGAGCGCGGTCTGTCGATGGTCGACGGTGTCGTGCTCCTCGTCGACGCCTCCGAGGGCCCGCTCCCGCAGACCCGCTTCGTGCTGCGCAAGGCCCTCCAGCAGCGGCTGCCCGTCATCCTGTGCATCAACAAGACGGACCGCCCGGACTCCCGGATCGACGAGGTCGTCAACGAGACGTACGACCTCTTCCTCGACCTGGACGCCGACGAGGACCAGATCGAGTTCCCGATCGTCTACGCCTGCGGCCGGGACGGCGTCGCCTCGCTGACCAAGCCGGAGGACGGGACGGTCCCCGCGGACTCCACCAGCCTGGAGCCCTTCTTCTCGACGATCCTGGAGCACATCCCGGCCCCGACCTACGACGAGGCCGCCCCGCTCCAGGCCCACGTCACCAACCTGGACGCCGACAACTTCCTCGGCCGTATCGCGCTGCTCCGCGTCGAGCAGGGCGAGCTGCGCAAGGGCCAGACCGTCACGTGGATCAAGCGCGACGGCACCATGTCCAACGTCCGCATCACCGAGCTGCTGATGACCGAGGCGCTCACCCGCAAGCCCGCCGAGATGGCCGGCCCCGGTGACATCTGCGCCGTCGCCGGTATCCCGGACATCATGATCGGTGAGACCCTCGCCGACACCGAGAACCCGATCGCGCTCCCGCTGATCACGGTCGACGAGCCCGCGATCTCCATGGTCATCGGTACCAACACCTCGCCGCTGGTCGGCCGTGGCGCCACCGGCAAGGGCGCGGACGCCAAGGCCGCGGTCAAGGACCGCAAGGTCACGGCCCGTCAGGTCAAGGACCGCCTGGACCGCGAGCTGATCGGTAACGTCTCCCTCCGTGTGCTCGACACCGAGCGCCCGGACGCCTGGGAGGTCCAGGGCCGTGGTGAGCTCGCGCTCGCCATCCTGGTCGAGCAGATGCGCCGCGAGGGCTTCGAGCTGACCATCGGCAAGCCCCAGGTCGTCACCAAGGAGGTCGACGGCAAGACCTACGAGCCCGTCGAGCGCATGACGATCGACGTGCCCGAGGAGCACATGGGCGCGGTCACGCAGCTCATGGGCGTCCGCAAGGGCCGTATGGACAACATGTCCAACCACGGCTCCGGCTGGGTCCGCATGGAGTTCGTCGTCCCGTCCCGCGGTCTGATCGGCTTCCGTACCGAGTTCCTGACCCAGACCCGCGGCACCGGCATCGGCCACTCCATCCACGAGGGCTTCGAGCCCTGGTTCGGCACGCTCCAGACCCGCAACAACGGCTCGCTCGTGGCCGACCGGTCCGGCGCCGTCACCGCGTTCGCGATGACGAACCTCCAGGAGCGCGGTGTGCTGTTCACCGACCCCGGCACCGAGGTGTACGAGGGCATGATCGTCGGCGAGAACTCGCGCTCCGACGACATGGACGTGAACATCACCAAGGAGAAGAAGCTCACGAACATGCGGTCGTCCTCGGCCGACTCGTTCGAGGCGATCGTCCCGCCGCGCAAGCTCTCGCTGGAGCAGTCCCTGGAGTTCTGCCGCGACGACGAGTGCGTCGAGGTGACCCCGGAGGCCGTCCGTATCCGCAAGGTCGTGCTCGACCAGCGTGACCGCGCCCGCACCGCGAGCCGCGCCAAGCACGGCTGACCTACCGGCCTTACGACGACGGCACCGGACGCCCAGGGCGTCCGGTGCCGTCGTGGCTTCTGCGTGGCTTCCGCGTGACTTCTCGGCGTCGTAGGGAAAACCCTCGATTTGCTCGGGATGGTGCCTTCGTGTGCCCGGCTCCCACTACCCTGCTGTGGATCTGCTGTGGCGACTTTTCGAAGCCTCGATGTACACACAGCGACCTCGCGGCGCAGGTGCGCACCCTGCACACCAAGCCCGCCACGCGCAACTTCTTTATGCCTCCGGTGTCCGGAATGCGAACGGCTGCCACCGATAGATGTGTAACAAGTCCGTTTCGTAGTGGTCTTTCGGCAAACCCTTTGTCCGGATTTTGGAAGAAGTAGGCGCAAGGTGTGATCGAACCGAGACCTTAGAGGTGTGGTTCGGTCCGTGGCGGATGGCAGATAGTTAGGCGCGTAGAGCTCGGAAGAACGGGTAACGCGCGTCAGGCGGCGCCGTCTCGCGAGCGCGGGGGCACCAAGTCTTCTCCGATACCGGCGACGGGCGGTGACGGTGAAGTGTCGGGTGCTCCCTTTTGCGGTGAACCAATGGACTCATGAGGAGGAACCCATGCGCGGTGCCAAGAGCGCCAAGTGGGTCGCGGGTGCGATAACCGTTGCTCTGGCGGCCACCGCCTGCGGCGGCAGTGACGGTGACAGCGAGGCGAACAAGGGGTCCGGCCCCGCCGGCTACGTCTCGATCGACGTCGGTGAGCCGCAGAAGCCGCTGATCCCGGCTGACACCAACGAGAGCAACGGCTCGTACGTCATTCAGTCCCTGTTCACGCAGCTGCTGGACTTCGACGCCAAGGGCAACATCGTCTACACGAATGCCGAGTCGGTCGAGACCACGGACTCCAAGACGTGGACCGTGAAGCTCAAGAAGGGCTGGAAGTTCCACAACGGCGAGGCCGTCACGTCCAAGTCGTACGTCGACGCGTGGAACTGGTACGCCAACATCAAGAACAACCAGCAGAACTCCTTCTGGTTCCAGGACATCAAGGGCTACGACGATGTCCACCCGGAGAAGGGCGACCCGAAGGCCGACACGATGTCCGGCCTGAAGATCGTGGACGACACCACCTTCACCATCGAGCTGAAGTACACGATGCCGTACTTCAACTACAAGCTGGGCTACACCACGTGGGCCCCGCTGCCCAAGGTCTTCTACGACGACCCGAAGGCCTTCGGCCAGAAGCCGGTCGGCAACGGTCCCTACACCTTCGAGAAGTGGGACCACAAGAAGCTCATCCAGGTCAAGGCCTGGGGTGACTACCAGGGCCCGAACAAGGCGCAGAACAAGGGCGTCCAGTTCAAGTCCTACACAACGCTCGAGGCCGCCTACAAGGACGTCGTCTCCGGCAACCTGGACATGATCCGCCAGGTCGGCCCGACCGACCTGCCGAAGTACAAGCAGGACCTGGGCGACGGCGCCATCGAGCAGCCGTACGCGGCCATCCAGTCGCTGACCCCGGCGTTCTACTCCAAGACCTTCAAGGACATCGACCCGAAGGTCCTTCAGGGCCTGTCGATGGCGATCGACCGTGACACGATCACCAAGACGGTTCTGAACAACACCCGTACGCCGGCCAAGTCGTTCACGCCGCCGGGTGTCAAGGGCAACCAGGACCTGAACACCGACGTGTTCACGTACAACCCGGAGAAGGCCAAGCAGCTCATCAAGGAGGGCGGCGGCGTTCCGGGCAACAAGTTCACCATTCAGTACAACACTGACGGTGGGCACAAGGAGTGGGTGACCGCGGTCTGCGAGTCCATCCGCAAGGCCACCGGTGTCGACTGCGTCGGCGACCCGAAGCCGGACTTCGCCACGGACCTCGAGGCCCGTGACAACGACCAGGTGAAGGGTATGTACCGCGGTGGTTGGGTTGCCGACTACCCGGTCAACGCCAACTTCATGAAGGAGCTGTACCACAGCACCGCCGAGGCCAACAACGGTCGCTTCTCCAACGCGGAGATCGACAAGCTGATGAACGAGGCCGACAAGGCCAAGTCCCTCGACGAGTCGGTGAAGGCCTTCCAGGAGGTCGAGAAGAAGCTGGTCGAGCACATGCCGGCCATCCCGCTCTGGTACTACCGCATCAACGGCGGCCACGGTAAGAGCGTCGACAACGTCAACGTCGACTTCCACGGTGACCTCGAAGTGTGGGCTGTCACCAAGAAGTAAGAGGAGTCTTCGAGCCTCTTCCCACTCGGCCGTAAACCCGCCACCGTTCAGGTGGCGGTGGAGGTGCGGGGGGCCGTTTCCTGACCGGAGGCGGCCCCCGCGCCTGCGTTAACCCCTCACGGAGGCACCTATGGGGCGTTATGTCGCGCGGCGACTGCTCCAGATGATCCCGGTGTTCATCGGGTCAACCTTGATCATCTTCTGCATGATGTACGCCCTGCCCGGCGATCCCGTCCGGGCGATGATGGGGGATCAGGCGTACGACCCGACGGTGGTCGCGAGTATCAAGAAGGAACTCGGCCTTGATCAGCCGCTGCTCCAGCAGTACGCGAACTACATGATCGGGCTGTTCCAGGGCGACTTCGGTACCCAGATCGCCAGCCAGCGGCCCATCGCGGACATCATCCTCGACGCCTTCCCGGTGACGATCAGACTGACGCTCTTCGCCTTCACCTTCGTCACGCTCGTGGGTATCGGCCTCGGTGTCATCGCCGGTCTGCGCCCCGACACACTGCGTGACCGCGGACTGCTGACGCTGACGCTGTTCCTCGTCTCGATGCCGTCCTTCGTGCTGGGCTTCCTGCTTCAGTACCTGCTCGCATTCAAGTGGTCGGTCACGACCCCCACGGTGACCGACTCGACGGACTTCTCCCAACTCGCGCTCCCTGCCACCGTGCTGGCGTCGCTCTCACTCGCTTACGTCGCCCGATTGACCCGCACGTCGATCGCGGAGAACCTGCGCTCCGACTACATCCGCACCGCCGTGGCCAAGGGCCTGCCGCGCCGCCGTATCGTCGGTGTCCACCTGATGCGCAACTCGCTGATCCCCGTGGTCACCTTCCTCGGTATCGAGATCGGCAGCCTGATGACCGGCGCCATCGTGACCGAGGGCATCTTCAACGTGCGGGGTATCGGCATCGAGATCTACGAGGCGCTCAGCCGGCGTGAGGGCGCCACGGTCGTGGGCATCGCCTCGCTCATGGTGCTCATCTACCTCGCTGCCAGCTTGATCGTCGACCTGCTTTACGCGGTCCTGGACCCGAGGATCCGGTATGCCTGACAAGACCGTGGAGAAACAGGTCGACGCGCTTCCCGGTGACACCGTGAGCACCGCGGGCGTCGTCGTGACCGACGCGGGCCCGGCCCCCGAGAAGGCGCGCAGCCTGTGGTCCGACGCCTGGCACGACCTGCGGCGCAACCCGCTGTTCCTGATCTCGGCCGTGCTGATCGTGTTCCTGCTGGTGATGTCGATCTGGCCGGGACTGTTCACCAGCGCCTCGCCGCGCGACGCCGACCTGGCCAAGCACTATCTGGGGAAGCCGAACTGGGGCCACCTGTTCGCTCCGGACTGGTTCGGCTACGACGTCCAGGGCCGTTCGATCTACGCGCGTGTCGTCTACGGTGCCCGCGCCTCGATCACCGTCGGTGTGGGTGTCACCATCGCCGTGACGGTCATCGGCACGGTCATCGGCATGGTCGCCGGCTACTTCGGCGGCTGGACCGACACCCTGCTCTCGCGGCTGACCGACATCTTCCTCGGCATCCCGTTCCTGCTCGGTGCCCTGGTCGTGCTCAACTCCTTCGACAACCGCACCGTCTGGGTCGTCATCATGGCCCTGGCCTTCCTCGGCTGGACCCAGATCGCCCGAGTGGCCCGCGGTGCCGTGATCACCATCAAGCAGGCTGACTACGTGGTGGCGGCCAAGGCCCTGGGCGCCTCGACGTCCCGGATCCTGTTCCGGCACATCCTGCCCAACGCGCTCGCACCCATCATCGTCGTGGCGACCATCGCGCTCGGCGGCTACATCGCCGCCGAAGCCACCCTGTCCTTCCTCGGTGTCGGCCTCGGTGACTCGGCCGTGTCCTGGGGCGGCGACGTGGCGCGAGGACGTGAGCAGCTCCGTATCGCCCCCCACACCCTGATCGTCCCGTCGGTGATGGTCTCGATCACGGTGCTCTCGTTCCTTATGTTCGGCGATGCGGTACGCAACGCCCTCGACCCCAAGCTGCGCTGAGGGAGGCGTACGTGACCATCATCGACGAAGTGGCCGAAGGCTCCACGCCGGACGGCTCCGAGGACACGGGCCGCCCGCTGCTCGAAGTCCGCGACCTGCACGTGGAGTTCCACACCCGTGACGGTGTCGCCAAGGCCGTCAACGGCGTCAACTACTCGGTCGCCGCGGGCGAGACGCTCGCCGTGCTCGGCGAGTCCGGCTCCGGCAAGTCCGTGACCGCGCAGGCGATCATGGGCATCCTCGACATGCCGCCCGGCCGCATCCCCAAGGGGGAGATCCTCTTCCGCGGCCAGGACATGCTGAAGATGTCCAACGAGGAGCGCCGGAAGATCCGCGGCAGCAGAATCGCCATGATCTTCCAGGACGCGCTGTCCTCGCTGAACCCGGTCCTGTCCGTCGGCTACCAGCTCGGCGAGATGTTCCGTGTCCACCAGGGCATGTCCAAGAAGGAAGCCAAGGCCAAGGCGATCGAGCTGATGGACCGGGTGAAGATCCCGGCCGCCGCGGCTCGTGTGAACGACTACCCGCACCAGTTCTCGGGCGGTATGCGCCAGCGCATCATGATCGCGATGGCGCTCGCCCTGGAGCCGGACCTGATCATCGCCGACGAGCCCACCACGGCCCTCGACGTCACCGTCCAGGCCCAGGTCATGGACCTGCTCGCGGACTTGCAGCGCGAGTACAACATGGGTCTCATCCTGATCACCCACGACCTCGGCGTGGTCGCCGACGTCGCGGACAAGATCGCGGTGATGTACGCCGGGCGCATCGTGGAGCGCGCCCCGGTCCACGAGCTGTACAAGCGCCCCGCGCACCCGTACACCAAGGGCCTGCTGGAGTCGATCCCGCGCCTGGACCAGAAGGGCCAGGAGCTCTACGCGATCAAGGGTCTGCCGCCCAACCTGCTGCGCATCCCGACCGGTTGCGCCTTCAACCCCCGCTGCCCCCAGGCCCAGGACATCTGCCGTACGGACGTCCCGGCCCTGCACCCCGTCGCCGAGCGGGACGGCAGCGAGCTGGTCGGCCGCGGTTCGGCCTGCCACTTCTGGAAGGAGACGATCCATGGCTGAGCTCAGCAAGAACGACGAGCAGCAGGACGCCACGCCGAACGTCTCCGACGTCGAGGTCGTCGACGCCCACACCGAGTCGGAGGCGGTCGCCGCCATCGAGGCGCCGGTCGAGCGGGGCGAGCCGATCCTTCAGGTGCGCAACCTGGTCAAGCACTTCCCGCTCACCCAGGGCATCCTCTTCAAGCGGCAGATCGGCGCGGTCAAGGCGGTCGACGGCCTGTCCTTCGACCTGTACCAGGGGGAGACCCTGGGCATCGTGGGCGAGTCCGGCTGTGGCAAGTCCACCGTCGCCAAGCTCCTGATGAACCTGGAGCGGGCGACGGCCGGGGAGATCTTCTACAAGGGCCAGGACGTCACCAGGCTGTCCGGGCGCGCGATGAAGGCGGTCCGCCGGAACATCCAGATGGTGTTCCAGGACCCGTACACCTCCCTCAACCCCCGTATGACGGTGGGCGACATCATCGGGGAGCCCTTCGACATCCACCCCGAGGTGGCCCCGAAGGGCGACCGGCGCCGGCGGGTGCGCGAGCTGCTGGACGTGGTCGGTCTCAACCCCGAGTACATCAACCGCTACCCGCACCAGTTCTCCGGCGGTCAGCGCCAGCGCATCGGCATCGCCCGAGGGCTGGCTCTGAACCCCGAGATCATCATCTGCGACGAGCCGGTCTCCGCGCTGGACGTCTCGGTGCAGGCGCAGGTCATCAACCTGATGGAGCGACTTCAGGACGAGTTCAACCTGTCGTACGTCTTCATCGCGCACGACCTGTCGATCGTCCGGCACATCTCGGACCGGGTCGGGGTCATGTACCTCGGCAAGATGGCCGAGATCGGCACCGACGAGCAGATCTACGACCACCCGACGCACCCCTACACCCAGGCGCTGCTGTCGGCGGTCCCGGTCCCCGACCCGGAGGCGCGCGCCAACCGCGAGCGGATCATCCTCACCGGCGACGTCCCGTCCCCGGCCAACCCGCCGTCGGGCTGCCGCTTCCGCACCCGCTGCTGGAAGGCCCAGGACAAGTGCGCCGAAGAGGTCCCGCTGCTGGCGATCCCCGAGCGCTTCAAGGACTCGGACTCCCCGGCGGCCCACGAGTCGGCGTGCCACTTCGCCGAGGAGAAGGACGTCGTCCACGCGGCGTGACCTGACATCGCCCACGACACAGAGGGCCGCGAACCCGCAGTGGTTCGCGGCCCTCTGCGCGTGGGCCGGATAGCGCCGGGTGCGGCGGGGAGGAGATGCCGGGAGGATGCTGCACCACATCGAGCTGTGGGTCCCCGACCTGTCCCGCGCGGTACGCGAATGGGGCTGGCTCCTCACCCGGCTCGGCTACGAGCCGTACCAGGAGTGGCAGCACGGACGCAGTTGGCGGCAGGGGAGCGCGTATCTCGTCGTCGAGCAGTCACCGGCGATGACCGGGACCGAGTACGACAGGACTCGTCCAGGCCTGAACCACCTGGCGTTCCACGCCGGAAGCCGCGAACAGGTCGACGCCCTGGCCGCCGAAGCGCCCGCTCACGGCTGGACACCGCTCTTCCCGGACCGCTACCCGTACGCCGGGGGCCCTGGGCACTACGCCGCGTATCTGGCGAACACGGACGGATTCGAGGCCGAGTTGGTCGCCACGGAGGAGGCTCCGCCCGTCGTCACGCGGTGAAGTTCGTCTGTGCTCAGTGCCCGGTGGCCGGCGACTTGAGGTCCCTCTCCCCGCTCACGCGGTGACATTCGCTCGTGCCCAGTGGCACGCCACCTGGGCTTCGGTGCCGCCGGTCAGGACCGCCGGGTCCTGGGTGCGGCAGGAGTGGGCGACGCCTGCTCGTTCCGCCTCGCCGCTTGCCAGGATCTGGCAGCGGGGGTGGAAGCGGCAGCCGGAGGGGATGCGGGTCGGGTCGGAGGGTTCGCCGGAGAGCACGACCGGGGCGCCCGGGGCCTCCGGCAGTACGGACAGCAGGGCCTGGGTGTAGGGGTGCCGGGGTGCCGTGAGGACCTGCTCCACGTCTCCCGTCTCCGCGATCCGGCCCAGATACATCACCGCCACCCGGTCCGCGACGTTCCACGCCAGTCCCAGGTCGTGCGTCACCACCAGCGCGGACAGGCCCAGCTCCGCGCGCAGACGCAGCAGCAGGGCCAGGATCTCGCCGCGCACCGAGGCGTCCAGGGAGGCCACCGGTTCGTCGGCGACGATCAGTTCCGGCTGGAGCACCAACGCGCCGGCGATGATGACACGTTGCCGCTGGCCGCCGGACAACTCGTGCGGGTACCGCAGGAAGAACCGCTCCGGAGGGCGCAGGCCCGCCCGTGCGAGGGCCTCGGCGACCGTCGCCCGCTCGTCACCGCCGTAGCCATGGATGCGCAGGCCCTCGGCGACCGCGTCGTACACCGTGTGCCGGGGATTCAGCGATCCGCTGGGGTCCTGCAACACCAGCTGGACACGCTTGCGGTACGCCTTCAGCGCCCCGGAGGTGTACTCCAGCGGCTCGCCGGCGAAGCGGACCCGTCCCGCCGTCGGTCGGACCAGACCCAGCAGGGAACGCGCCAGCGTGGACTTGCCGCAGCCGGACTCGCCGACCAGCGCGACGATCTCGCCCGGCCGGATGTCCAGATCGACGCCGTCGACGGCACGGGCGGGCGGGCTGCCGTGCCGGCCCGGGAACGTGACGTGCAGGCCCTCGACGGACAGCAGGGAAGCGGCGTCCGGGGAGTGCTGCTCGTCGGCCGAAGCACCTGGGCCGCGCTGTTCCTCGCTCACGACGCACCGCTCCTCATGTCTTCCCCGTCCACACCCATGCCCGCCTCCGACGACCCCACGTGCACACACGCCGCCCGTCGCCCCGCGCCCGCTGTCCGCAACTCCTGGTCGTCGACGGCGCACGAGTCCAGCGCGACCGGGCAGCGCGGATGGAACGCACACCCGGACGGCAACGCGGCCGGGTCCGGGGGATCGCCCGGCAGACCGCGCGGGGCGAACCGGGACGCGGGGTCACCGATCCGCGGGAACGCCTCCGACAGAGCCTTGGCGTACGGGTGCCGGGCATCGTCGTACACCCCCCGCGCCGGGCCCTCCTCGACGACCCGCCCCGCGTACATCACCGCGAGCCGGTCGCAGGTGTCGGCGAGCACCGCCAGGTCGTGGCTGATCATGATCAGCGCCAGGTCCTGTTCGGCGACCAGCCCCTCGATCAGCCGCAGGATCTGCGCCTGGATCATCACGTCGAGGGCGGTCGTCGGCTCGTCGGCGATGATCAGACGGGGGTCGCAGGCCAGAGCCATGGCGATCATGACGCGTTGGCGCTGACCGCCGGAGAGCTCGTGGGGATACGCCGCCGCCCGCGCCGCCGGGAGGCCCACGTGCTCCAGGAGTTCGCCGGCCTTCTTCCGCGCCCCGGCCGGTGTCGCCCGCTTGTGCAGCAGGATCGGCTCGGCCACCTGGTCGCCGACGCGGTGCACCGGGTTCAGCGAGTGCATCGCGCCCTGGAAGACGATCGAGGCGCCCGCCCAGCGCACCGCCCGCACCCGGCCCCACTTCATCGACAGCACGTCCTCGCCGTCCAGCAGGATCTCGCCCCGGACCCGGGCCCCGGCCGGCAGCAGTCTGAGCAGGGCCAGCGCCAGCGTGGACTTGCCGCAGCCCGACTCTCCCGCGATGCCGAGCTTCTCACCCGCGGCGAGCCTCAGATCGACCCCGCGCACCGCGGCGACCCCACCGGCGTACGTGACCTCCAGGTTCCTGACGTCGAGCAGGCTCAACGCGCCACCCCCAGCCTGGGGTTGAGGACCGTCTCCACCGCACGCCCGCACAGCGTGAACGCCAGCGCGACCCCGGCGATGGCGATGCCGGGCGGCACCAGGTACCACCAGTCGCCCGCGCTGACCGCCCCCGACTCCCGCGCGTCCTGCAACAGCCCACCCCAGGACACCACCGTCGGATCGCCCAGCCCGAGGAAGGCCAGCGTCGCCTCGGCCAGGATGGCGGTGGAGATGATCAGGGTCGTCTGGGCGAGCACCAGCGGCATCACATTGGGCAGCACGTGGCGGGACATGATGTGCCAGTGCCCGCCGCCGAGCGCCTTGGCGCGCTCGATGTACGGCCGGGACTCCACCGCCAGCGTCTGGGCCCGCACCAGCCGGGCCGTCGTCGGCCAGGTGGTGACGCCGATGGCCAGCACGATCGTGCCGAGCGAGCGGGACATCACCGTGGCCAGGGCGATGGCCAGCACCAGGGTCGGCATGACCAGGAACCAGTCGGTGATCCGCATCATCACCGTGGCGTACCAGCCGCGGAAGTGCCCGGCGGTGACGCCGATGAGCGCGCCGATCGCGACGGACAGCACGGCCGCGAGCAGCCCGACGAGGAGCGAGACCCGTGAACCCCAGATCAGCAGACCGAGGAGGTCCCGCCCGAACTGGTCGGTGCCCAGCGGGAACCGGCCACTGGGGGTCTCCATCGGCCCGCCCGGCGCGTCCGTCACATTGTCCACGTCGGAGCCGACGGTCAGCGGCGCGCTCAGCGCGATCAGCGCGAACAGGGTGAGGGCGGCGAGGCCCACGACCCCCGCCCGATGGGTGCGGTACTGCTTCCAGAAGCGTGCGGCCGAGCGGCGGCGACGCTGCCGGGCGAGCGCGCGGGGCCCCGCTTTCCGGCCGGTGTCGGGCGTGGGCGCGGTCGTCATCGGCCCACCACTTCGTATGTCATCGGCCCACCCTCGGGTCGAGCAGCGGATACACGAGGTCGGCGACGGTGTTCATGACGATCACCGCGGCGGCGAACACGAAGAACAGGCCCTGCACCAACGGCAGATCGGGCACGCTCAGCGCCTGGTAGAACAGCCCGCCCAGGCCCGGCCAGGAGAACACGGTCTCGACCAGGATCACGCCGGCGACGGTCCGCCCCAGGTTCACGAAGATCAGCGTCACGGTCGGCAACAGTGCGTTCGGGACGGCGTGCCGGCGCCGCACCAGATCGTCGCGAAGTCCCTTGGCCCGTGCGGTCGTCAGGTAGTCGGCGCCCATCTCGTCCAGCAGCGCCGAACGGGTGACCAGCAGCGTCTGGCCGTACTCCACCGCGACCAGCGTGAGCACCGGCAGCACGAGGTGGTGGGCCACGTCGACGACGTACGCGAAGCCCTCCTCGCCGCCCGACTCCATGCCGCCCGTCGGGAACAGGCCCGGGATCGGGCCGACGCCCACCGACAGGGTGATGATGAGCAGCAGCCCCAGCCAGAAGGACGGGACGGAGTAGAGGGTCAGCGCCAGACCGGTGTTCAGCCGGTCGCCGAGCCCGCCGTGCCGCCAGGCCGAGCGGGTGCCGAGGACGATGCCGAGCACGGTGTAGAGGACGAAGGCGGTGCCGGTCAGCAGCAGGGTGTTGGGCAGCGCCTCGGTGATCTTGTCGATGACGGGGGCCCGGAACTGGTACGAGGTGCCGAGGTCCCCGGTCAGCGCCTTGCCGCAGTAGTCCGTGAACTGTCGCCACAACGGCAGGTCCAGCCCGAACTCGCGCCGGTACGCGGCCAGTTGCTCCGCCGACACCTGGCGGCCGCCCGTCATGTACTTCACCGGGTCGCCCGGGATCAGCCGGAAGAGGAAGAAGCTGGTGACGAGGACGGCGAGCAGGGAGACGACCGCGCCGCCCAGCTTGCCCGCCACGTACCGGAGATAGGCGGTGGCGCGGGCGTTCGGGCCGCGGGCCGCCGGCCCGGTCTTCGCCGGGCCGGCGGCGGGCTCCTCTAGCAGCGAGGGCGTCGCGTCAGCGGTCATGAGCAGCACTCATCCGATCGGTCACCGGCCCGCTCTACTCGCGGTCCTCGGCCGTGGCCCGGCGTCGCATCGCGAGGAACACCCCGGCGCCCACGAGGACGACGACGCCCGCGACGACACCGATGACCACACCCGTGGCGGACGAGTCTCCCGACGAGCCGCCGGAGTCCGCGGGCACGGCGGACCACCAACTCCAGTAGCCGTCCTGGCCGTAGATGTTGCCCGCCTTCGCCGGCATCGTGGTGATCGACTTGATCTGGTCCGTCCGATAGGCCTCGACCGCGTTCGGATACGCCATGACGTTCATGTACCCGAGGTCGTACAGCCGCGACTCCATCTGCTTGACGATGTCCGTCCGCTTGGCGGGGTCGTACTCGGCGAGCTGCTTGGCGTACAGCTCGTCGTACTTCTTGTCGCAGATGAAGTTGTCGGTGGCGCCGGTCTCCTTGGGGGTCGACGGGAGCGCCGCGCAGGTGTGGATGGACAGCACGAAGTCCGGGTCGGGGTTGACGGACCAGCCGTCGAAGGCCAGGTCGTAGGTGCCGGCGAGCCAGGGGTCGGTGACGTTGTCCAGGCAGTTCAGGGTCACGCCGATGCCCAGCTCGCCCCACCACTCCTGGAGGTACTTGCCGACCGCTTTGTCGTTCGGGTCGGTGGCGTGGCACAGCACGCGGTAGGTGATCGGTTTGCCGTCCTTGCCGACGCGCTTGCCGTCGCCGTTCTTGCGGTAGCCCGCCTGGTCGAGGAGCTGGGCCGCCTTCGCCGGGTCGTACGCCAGTCTCTGGCCGTCCGTCGGCTTCCAGAAGTACGACGAGAAGCGTGGCGGTATGTAGCCCTCGCCCTCGACGGCGTGGCCCTGGAACACCTTGTCGATGACGGTCTTGCGGTCGACCGCCATGAACAGGGCGTGCCGCACCCGCTCGTCCAGCAGGGAGGGGTGGCCGTCGCCGAACTTCTGGCCGTTCTTCGCGCGGGCGCCCGGGTTGGTGGCGAGGGCGTAGAAGCGACGGCCCGGGCCCTCGTTGACGCGGATGTTCTCCTCGCCCTTGAGCGAGGCCGCCTGGGCGGGCGTCAGCGCGGGCGCGCCGGCGACGAAGGAGACCTCGCCCTTGCGCAGCGCGGCGACCGCCGCGTCCTGGTCCTTGTAGTAGCGGAAGACCAGCTCGTCGAACTTGGGCGCCCCGCGCCAGAAGTCCTTGTTGGCCTTGAGGCGCACATAGCTGTCGGCCTTGTAGTCGGTGAGGACGAACGGTCCGTTGCCGACCACGGGGAAGTTCTTGTCGTTGTTGAACTCGGAGAAGTCGTCGACCTTCTCCCAGACGTGCTTGGGCACGATCGGCACGTCCAGCGCGGTCATCGTGGCCTGCGGCTCCTTGAGCCGGATGACCAGCTCGGTGGGGCTGGGCGCCGTGACCTTCTCGAAGTTGCCGACGAAGCTGCCGTTGGCGGTGGCGGCGCCCTCGTCGGTCATCATCTTGTTGAACGTCCACGCCGCGTCCTCGGCGGTGGCCTGCTGCCCGTCGGACCACTTGGAGTCCGAGCGGATCGTGTACGTCCAGGTCAGCTTGTCCGGCGACGACTTCCACTCGGTGGCCAGCGCCGGGACGGCGTGGGCGTCCTTCGCGTCGTAGTTGGTCAGGTACTCGTACGTGAGCCGATGAATGCTCGTGCTGAGCAGCCGCTGGGCCAGGAAGGGGCTCAGTGAGTCGACGCTCTGCGCGACGGCGACGGTGAGGACCTTGTCGCCGTCCGCCGCCTCGGCCCGCTGGGGCACCGGGGCGAGCGGGGTAGCGAGTCCGGCCGAGAGGGCCAGGGCGGCGACTGCGGCCGCGAGAAGCCGGGCGGTGCGGGGCCGGCCGGGGCGGGGCCGGGGCCCGCCCGGATGCGATCGCCCTCTGCCGTACGGGACTTGTGTGCTCATGGCTCGTGACCTCACGTCATCGCTCGCACGGGGACGGCTTGTCGAGACTGCTGCGACTACCTGCTGCGCCTGCCGCAGCGGGGCTGGACCGGGTGACGCCGACTGGGTTGATGAGTGTGTCTATCAGCGCTGCTTTGCGTGCGTCAACGGTGCGTCAACCGCCCGCGAACATGGGTGTGGCCTGCGAAAACGGCGAGTTGATCAGAAGCGGGCGAACATTGGTCGAGACCGGTGAAGAGTGCCTGTTGGGGGCCTGACGGGGGAGGTGGGGCAGGCGGGGCGGACCGGTGCCGCCGAAAGGGCTAACGGCGCCTCGAATGGATGCCGTGGGCATGCACAGCTCCTCGCGGCTGCCGATATTTGCTGCCAAGGCGCGGCAAAAACCGGGCGGCGCGGTCAGGAGGAGGCACCCCATGCGCGGACCCAGGCCTGCCCAATGGGCCGCATGCGCGATGGCGCTCGCGCTCGCGACGACCGCCTGCGGAGGCGGAGGTGACACCGCCGGCACCGGCGGTGCCGTGCTCAGCTCCTCCTGGACCGATCCGCAGAACCCGCTGGAGCCGGCCAACACCAACGAGGTGCAGGGCGGCAAGGTGCTGAACATGATCTTCCGGGGGCTGAAGCAGTACGACCCGAAGACCGGCGAAGCCGAGGACGTGCTCGCCGAGCGGATCGAGACCACCGACTCGCGGAACTACACGATCACCGTCAAGGACGGCTGGACCTTCAGCAACGGCGAGAAGGTCACGGCCAAGTCCTTCGTGGACGCCTGGAACTACGGGGCAAGCCTGAGGAACAACCAGAAGAACGCCTATTTCTTCGGGTACATCGAGGGCTACGACCAGGTCCATCCGGAGAAGGGCGAACCGACCGCCGAGACGATGTCCGGGCTGAAGGTCACAGGTGCCCGTACCTTCACCGTCCGGCTCGGCCAGAAGTTCTCCAGCTTCCCCGACACCCTCGGCTACAACGCCTTCGTCCCGCTGCCCCGCGCCTTCTTCGACGACCACGCCGCCTGGCTGGCCAAGCCCGTCGGCAACGGCCCGTACACCGTGGAGTCGTACACCAAGGGCTCCGAGATGCGGCTGACGAAGTGGGGCGCCTACCCGGGCGAGGACGCGGCCCGCAACGACGGCGTCACCCTCAAGGTCTACACGGACAACAACACCGCCTACACCGACCTGATCGCCGGCAACCTCGACCTCGTCGACGACGTGCCGGCCCAGCAGCTGAAGAACGTCAAGGCCGATCTCGGTGACCGCTACCTCAACACCCCGGCCGGCATCATCCAGACCCTGTCCTTCCCCCACTACGACAAGAACTGGAACAAGCCCGGCTCGGTCAAGGTCCGCCAGGGCCTGTCCCGCGCGATCGACCGGGAGCAGATCACCCGGACCATCTTCCAGGGGACCCGCACCCCCGCCACCGACTGGACCTCACCGGTGCTCGGCGCGGAGGGCGGCTACAAGGCGGGGCTGTGCGGACAGTGGTGCGTGTACGACCCGGCCGCGGCGCGGAAGCTGATCGAGGAGGGCGGCGGGCTGCCCGGCGGCCAGGTGAAGATCACGTACAACGCGGACACCGGCTCCCACAAGCTGTGGGTGGACGCCGTCTGTAACTCCATCAACAACGCCCTGGACAACGACCGGGCCTGCGTCGGCAACCCGATCGGCACCTTCGCCGACTTCCGCAGCAAGTCCACGACCCAGAAGCTCTCCGGTCCCTTCCGGGCGGGCTGGCAGATGGACTACCCGCTCACCCAGAACTTCCTCCAGCCGCTGTACTACACGGGCGCCTCCTCCAACGACGGCAAGTGGTCCAGCCCGGAGTTCGACAAGCTCGTCGACCAGGCGAACGCCGAGACCGACCCCGCGAAGGCCGTGGAGATGTTCCAGAAGGCCGAGGCGGTCGTCCGGGACAACATGGCGGCCGTCCCGCTCTGGTACCAGAACGGCAGCGCCGGCTGGTCCGAGCGGCTGTCGAACGTGGCCCTCAACCCGTTCAGCGTGCCGGTCTACGACCAGATCAAGGTCGGCTGAGCGGGCCATGGGGCAGTACGTCGTCCGTCGCCTCGTGCAGATGGTCCCGGTCTTCGTCGGGGCCACGCTGCTGATCTTCCTCATGGTGAACGTGATGGGCGACCCCGTCGCGGGCCTGTGCGGGGACCGGCAGTGCGACCCGGCGACGGCGGCCCAGCTGCGCAAGGAGTTCGGCCTCGACAAGCCCGTGTGGCAGCAGTACCTGACCTACATGGGGAACGTCTTCACCGGGGACTTCGGTACGGCGTTCAACGGCCAGGAAGTCACCGAGCTGATGTCGACGGCCTTCCCGGTCACCCTCCGGCTCACGATCGTGGCGATCGTCTTCGAGATCGTCCTCGGGGTCACGCTGGGCGTCGTCACGGGCCTGCGGCGCGGCCGCCCCGTCGACACGGGCGTCCTGCTCCTCACCCTGGTCGTCATCTCCGTCCCCACTTTCGTCACCGGGCTGCTGCTCCAACTCCTGCTGGGCGTGGAGTGGGGCTGGATCCGGCCGTCCGTCTCCGCGGCGGCCCCCTTCGGCGAACTGCTGCTCCCGGGCCTCGTCCTCGCCTCGGTCTCGCTCGCCTACGTCACCCGTCTGACCCGCACCTCCATCGCGGAGAACCGGCGCTCCGACTACGTCCGTACGGCCGTGGCCAAGGGCCTGCCGAGACACCGAGTGGTCACGCGCCACCTGCTCCGCAACTCCCTGATCCCCGTCGTCACCTTCATCGGGGCGGACATCGGCTTCCTGATGGGCGGGGCGATCGTCACCGAGCGGATCTTCAACATCCACGGCGTCGGCTTTCAGCTCTACCAGGGCATCCTGCGCCAGAACACCCAGACCGTCGTCGGCTTCGTGACGGTCCTCGTCCTCGTCTTCCTGCTGTGCAACCTGGTCGTCGACCTCCTGTACGCCGTACTCGACCCGAGGATCCGCTATGCCTGAGCCGCCGTTCGAGCCGGAGGGGGCCGTCGCGGGGACCGGGGCGGGCGGGGCGATGGGCCTCGCCACGACCGAGGCGGAGACGCTGGAGCAGGGTCCGCCGACCGCCGACGAGAAGGCACCGGCCGGGGGTACGGAACCGGGGGGCCGACCGCGCTCCCTGTGGTCCGACGCCTGGCGCGACCTCCGCCGCAACCCGGTCTTCGTCGTCTCCGCCCTGATCATCCTCTTCCTGGTGCTGATCTCCCTCTGGCCCTCGGCGATCGCCTCCGGCAGTCCCCTCAAGTGCGACCTCGCCAAGGCCCAGCAGGGCGCCTCACCCGGCCATCCCTTCGGCTACGACGGCCAGGGCTGCGACGTCTACACCCGCACGGTCTACGGCGCCCGTACGTCGGTCACGGTCGGGGTCTGCGCCACGCTGGGGGTCGCGGTCCTCGGCTCGGTGCTGGGCGCGCTCGCCGGCTTCTTCGGCGGGCTGTGGGACTCGGTCCTCTCCCGGATCACCGACGTCTTCTTCGCCATCCCGGTGGTCCTCGGCGGCCTGGTGCTGCTGTCGGTGGTGACGAGCAACAGCGTCTGGCCGGTGATCGGCTTCATCGTGCTGCTCGGCTGGCCCCAGCTCTCCCGTATCGCCAGGGGCGCGGTCATCACCGCACAGCAGAACGACTACGTCCAGGCGGCCCGAGCCCTGGGCGCCTCCAACACCCGCATCCTGCTGCGCCACATCGCCCCCAACGCCGTGGCCCCGGTGATCGTGGTGGCGACCATCGCACTGGGCACGTACATCGCCCTGGAGGCCACGCTGTCCTACCTGGGCGTGGGCCTCAAACCCCCCAGCGTCTCCTGGGGCATCGACATCTCGGCAGCCTCCCCCTACATCCGCAACGCCCCCCACGCCCTCCTCTGGCCCTCGGGAGCCCTGGCGATCACGGTCCTGGCCTTCATCATGCTGGGCGACGCGGTACGGGACGCCCTTGATCCGAAGCTGAGGTGAGCCCACGTCATGTTGCTCGAAGTGCGGGATCTGCACGTGGAGTTCCGGACCCGGGACGGGGTCGCCAAGGCCGTCAACGGCGTCAGTTACGGGGTGGACGCGGGGGAGACCCTTGCCGTGCTCGGTGAGTCCGGGTCCGGGAAGTCCGTCACCGCGCAGGCGATCATGGGGATCCTCGACTCACCGCCCGGGAGGGTCACCGGCGGCGAGGTCCTCTTCCAGGGCAGGGACCTGCTCAAGCTGAAGGAAGAGGAGCGGCGCAAGGTTCGTGGTGCCGAGATGGCGATGATCTTCCAGGACGCGCTGTCGTCCCTCAACCCCGTGCTCACCGTGGGCGAGCAGCTCGGCGAGATGTTCGTCGTGCACCGGGGGATGTCGAGGAAGGACGCGCGCGCGAAGGCCGTCGAGCTGATGGACCGGGTGCGCATCCCCGCCGCCAGGGAGCGCGTCAGGCAGTACCCCCATCAGTTCTCCGGCGGCATGCGCCAGCGCATCATGATCGCGATGGCCCTCGCCCTGGAGCCGGCCCTCATCATCGCCGACGAGCCGACCACCGCCCTCGACGTCACCGTCCAGGCCCAGGTGATGGACCTGCTGGCGGAGCTGCGGCGCGAGTACCGCATGGGGCTCATCCTCATCACCCACGACCTCGGCGTCGTCGCGGACGTCGCCGACCGGATCGCGGTGATGTACGCGGGCCGGATCGTCGAGTCGGCGCCGGTGCACGACATCTACAAGGCGCCCGCCCACCCGTACACCCGCGGCCTGCTGGACTCCATTCCCCGGCTGGATCAGAAGGGGCAGCAGCTCTACGCCATCAGGGGCCTGCCGCCCAACCTCATGAGCATCCCCCAGGGCTGCGCCTTCCACCCCCGCTGCCCGATGGCCCGGGACGTGTGCCGCACCGACCCGCCCCCGCTCGACGAGGTGTCCGAAGTCCGGGGCAGCGCCTGCCACTTCTGGAGGGAGTGCCTGAATGGCTGAGCCGATTCTGGAGGTCAGCGGGCTCGTCAAGCACTACCCGCTCACCCGGGGCGTCCTCCTGCGAAGAGAGGTCGGCTCGGTGAAGGCCGTCGACGGCGTCGACTTCACCCTGCACCGCGGTGAAACCCTCGGCATCGTCGGCGAGTCCGGCTGCGGCAAGTCCACGGTCGCCAAGCTGCTGGTCAACCTGGAACGTCCGACGGCCGGCGTCATCAAGTACAAGGGCGAGGACATCACCCGGCTCTCCGGCCGCGCCCTGAAGGCCGTACGGCGCAACATCCAGATGGTCTTCCAGGACCCGTACACCTCCCTCAACCCCCGGATGACGGTGGGCGACATCATCGGGGAGCCGTACGAGATCCACCCGGAGGCGGCGCCCAAGGGCGTAAGGCGCAGAAGGGTCCAGGAGTTGCTGGACGTGGTCGGCCTCAACCCCGAGCACGTCAACCGCTATCCGCACCAGTTCTCCGGCGGCCAGCGCCAGCGCATCGGCATCGCCCGCGGCCTGGCCCTGCGCCCGGAGGTCATCGTCGCCGACGAACCCGTCTCCGCGCTCGACGTCTCGGTCCAGGCCCAGGTCATCAACCTGATGGAGCGCCTCCAGGACGAGTTCGACCTCTCCTACGTCTTCATCGCCCACGACCTGTCGATCGTCCGGCACATCTCCGACCGGGTCGGGGTGATGTACCTCGGCCGGATCGTGGAGATCGGCAGGGACGAGGAGATCTACGACCACCCCACGCACCCCTACACCCAGGCACTGCTCTCCGCGGTCCCGGTCCCCGACCCGGCGGCCCGTGAACACCGGGAGCGCGTCATCCTCGCGGGCGACGTCCCGTCCCCGACGAACGTGCCCTCCGGCTGCCGCTTCCGCACCCGCTGCTGGAAGGCTCGGGACCGCTGCGCCGAGGAGGTGCCGCCGCTGACCGTGCCCCCGTGGTTCCGGGAGCCGAGCGGGCTCGCGGCGCACGACTCGGCCTGCCACTTCGCCGAGGCGAAGGCATAGTCTCCCAAAAGCACATCAACCGCGTTAACACACAGGCAACTTGGCCGACCCGGTTCCGATATACGGACGCGTCAGTCTGAACAACGTACGGCCGTGCGGGTGCCGTAAACGGACCGGGGTGCGCCATGTCACCCCGGTCCGTTGCCGTCTAGCGGAGTCCCAGCGACCGCCGCAGGAAGTCCAGCTGGAGCAGCAGCAGGTTCTCCGCCACCTCCTCCTGCGGGGTCATGTGGGTCACCCCGGACAGCGGCAGCACCTCGTGCGGACGGCCGGCGGCGAGGAGGGCCGAGGACAGACGCAGGGAGTGCGCGACGACCACGTTGTCGTCCGCCAGCCCGTGGATGATCATCATCGGGCGGTGCGGTTCGGCGGGGTCCACCAGGCCCGTGTCGTCGATCAGGGAGTTGCGCCGGTAGACCTCCGGCTGCTCGTCGGGGTGCCCGACGTAGCGCTCCTGGTAGTGGGTGTCGTACAGACGCAGATCGGTGACCGGGGCGCCGACCACCGCCGCGTGGAAGACGTCCGGGCGGCGCAGCACCGCGAGCCCCGCGAGATAGCCGCCGAAGGACCAGCCGCGGACGGCCACCCGGGTCAGATCGAGCGGGAACCGCTCGGCGAGCGCCTGGAGGGCGTCGACCTGGTCCTGCACCACGACCGCCGCGATGTCGTCCTTGATCGCCTTCTCCCAGCCGGGCGAGCGGCCCGGCGTACCGCGGCCGTCCGCGACGATCACCGCGAAGCCCTGGTCCGCGAACCACTGCGAGGTGAGATGCGCGTTGTGCGCGGCCACCACCCGCTGGCCGTGCGGACCACCGTAGGGGTCGAGCAGCACCGGCAGCGGGGTGTCGCCGGCGTAGTCCCGAGGCATAAGCACGGCGCACGGGATGCGGCGTGCGCCCCCCTCGGTGAGCGTCATGCGCGGGGTCGAACCGGGATCTTCGGCATACGACCGGACCGTCGCCGTCCGCTTTCCGTCGCGGAGTACCTGGACCTCGGCCCCGGGCCGATCCGGCGCATAGGACACCAGGACCGTCACGCCCCCGGCGCGCACCGCAGCATGCACGCCGGGCTCCTGGGAAATGCGCTCCACGCCGAGCTCGTTCACCCGGTACACATGCACTTCGCCGATCTCGGGGTCGGCCGCGGCCTCGCCCGCCGACGCAGAGATCAGCACGTCGTCGTCGGAGACGTCCAGCACCGCCCGGACGTGCAACTGCGGTCCGGTCAGCGGGCGTTCACCCACCGCGAGGACGCGCGCGCCGCCCTCGTCGGCGATCCGGACGAGATGCCCGGAAGGGCTCCAGCAGGGCACCCCAGGGAAAAGATCCAGCCATTGTGGATCTTCGTCCGCGTGCACCATCCGGGTCGCCCCGGTTGCCGGGTCCACGGCCAGGAACAGCTGGCTGCGCTGGTCGCGCGCCTGTACGAGCAGCAGCGGCGCACCCGCCGCTGACCAGTGCACTCGCGCCAGATACGGGTACCGCGCCCGGTCCCAGGAGACCTCCGTGCGCACCCCGTCCAGACCGATCACGAACAGCCGTACGTCCGCGTTCGGCGTTCCCGCCGCCGGGTACGCCACCCGCTGCGGCTCGCGCTCCGGACGTGCCGGATCGGAGATCCACCACCGGCGCACCGGCGTGTCGTCCGCGCGCGCCACGAGCAGCAGATCGGACTCCGGACCCCACCAGAAGCCCCGGTAGCGGCCCATCTCCTCGGCCGCGATGAACTCGGCCAGTCCGTACGTCACGCCCTCCGACTCCGGCTCGGCGAGCGCACGGTCGCCCTCACCCTCGGCGCCGACCACGCGCAGCGCGCCCTGCGCGACGTACGCGATGTGCCGCCCGTCGGGGGACGGGCGCGGGTCGATCACCGGCCCGGGGACCGGGAGTTCGCGGGCCGTGCCGGCGCGCAGCTCGGCCGTGAAAAGCCGTCCTGACAAGGCAAAAGACGCCAACTCCAGGGCGCTGTCGGTGGCGTGGGCGACGATGCCGGCGCCGCCCTCACGGCTGCGCTCGCGCCGCGCCCGCTCCTCGGGTGAGAGGTCTTCCGCGGCCCCGCTCAGGAGGGCGCGCGGATCCGCCGCCACGCGCTCCTCGCCGCTCGCCGTGTCGAGCACCCACAGTGAACTCGCCGGATCCGTACCGGAGGTGGAGCGCAGGAACGCGACACGGGAACCGTCGGGCGACACCGCGTACGCGCGCGGAGCGCCGAGCGTGAACCTCTGGGTGCGGGCGTGCCGTCGGGGGAAGGAGACAGGCTCGGTCGTCATGCCCTGACCATATTGGCCAGTGCGCCCCCTTGTGCGGCTGTGCGCCGATCGATGCGCACGTCCGGATAGTTATGATCAATGTCGCATAGTGGGTATGAACCTGCTGGCTGCTGCATGGATTTATCTGCCCCCATAGTCCGACCCCCGCGCCTGGGATTCTTGGAGGTGAGCCGCCGTGGCACTCTCGATTTCGGCGGTGGTGCTACTGGCGATCATCGTCTTCCTGCTGATCAAGAAATCAGGGCTGAAGGCCGGCCACGCGGTGGTCTGCATGCTGCTCGGTTTCTACCTGGCGTCCTCGACCGTCGCGCCCACCATCAGTGAGCTGACGACGAACATCGCGGGCATGATCGGCAGCATCAAGTTCTGAGCGACGCCACGCGGCGTTGTCGGCGGCGCCTCGTAGGGTGGGGCCCATGACGGATCTGCCCGACCGACGTCTGCTCCTGGTGCACGCGCACCCGGACGACGAGTCGATCAACAACGGCGCGACCATGGCCAAGTACGCGGCCGAGGGTGCCCGGGTGACCCTGGTCACCTGCACCCTCGGTGAGCACGGCGAGGTCATCCCCGCCGAGCTCCGGCACCTGACCGGCACCGCCCTCGGCGAACACCGCCTGGGCGAGCTCACCGCCGCGATGCGCGAGCTCGGCGTCGAGGACTTCCGTCTCCTCGGCGGCCAGGGTCGCTACGAGGACTCGGGGATGATGGGCATCGCCGACAACGACGACCCGGCGAGCCTGTGGCAGGCCGACGTCGACGAGGCCGCCCGCGCGCTGGCCGAGGTGATCCTGGAGGTGCGCCCCCAGGTCCTGGTCACCTACGACCCCGACGGCGGCTACGGCCACCCGGACCACATCCAGACCCACCGCATCGCGACGCGCGCCGCCGAGCTGGCCGCGGACGCCGGGTGGGAGATCCCCAAGATCTACTGGAACCGGGTCCCGCGCACGGTCGCCGAGGAGGCGTTCGCCCGGCTTCAGGTGGATCTGCCCGGACTGCCGTTCGCCAAGTCGGCCGGCGTCGAGGACGTACCGGGTGTGGTCGACGACGAACGCGTCACCACCGTGATCGACGGCACCGCGCACGCCGCCGCCAAGGCCGCCGCGATGCGGGCGCACGCCACCCAGATCGACGTGGCCGACCTGTACTTCGCGCTGTCCAACGAGCTCGCGCAACCCCTCTTCACCACCGAGTACTACGAGTTGGTGGGCGGCGAGCGGGGAGCGCGGCCGGAGTCCGACCTGTTCGCCGGTCTCGCGTCCGGGGAGGCGTCATGAGCTCGTCGATGCTCGCCCAGCCGCTGAAGCTGAAGCGCCCCTCGGCACTGCGCGTCCTCGCCTACCTCGGGCTCGTCGTGCTCGGCGCGGTGGTCGGCGTGGCCGGGGCGCTGCTCCAGCCCGCCTGGCTGCCCGGCGGCCTGCTGCTGGCGCTCGCCGGCGAGGCCGGGCTCCTGCTGGGCGCCGCCCGGGCCGTCGGCAGCCGGGCCGGCGCCGTCGCGCCCGCCGTCGGCTGGACGGTCACCGTGATCCTGCTCACCGCCACCCGCCCCGAAGGAGATTTCGTCTTCGGCACGGGAGCCGCCTCCTATCTCTTTCTGCTCGGCGGCATGGCTGTTGCTGTGATCTGCGCCACCCTCGCACCGTTGCGGCAACCGGGTGGCGACCGCGTCCGACTTGGCAAGTGACGTACCACTTCTCCACGCCGCACACGTGCGAGTCCCGTGTGGGTTTCCCAGGCGGTCGTGGGATCCGGGCCAGAAGTGGCCAGTATGGTGGTGCGCGCCGCCGAGCCGCCCGCAGTGATGAGGTCGAACGGGCGGCGGAGCCAACCGGGAGAACATGCCTTGAGTCGTGAAACTGACACTCCGTCCTCCGGGCCCAACGGGCGCGGGGGTGCCGCATACCCCTCGGGCACGCCGCCGTACGGGACCCCCATGGCTTCCGACAGCGGTGCGGACGCGGGCCGTTCGCCCGCGCAGCCGGAGGAACGCAAGACCGAGACCACGCTGACGACCAGAATCCGGATCAACATCCCCGGTTCACGGCCCATTCCGCCGGTCGTCGTGCGCAAGCCCGTCACGGGCACGGACACCGCCGCCGACAGCGCGGAGCCCGAGGCTCCCGCCCCGGCCGGCGCCACGTCCCAGGCCACCGGCATCGTCGACTCCCCGGCCGAGCCCTCGGCGCAGGCGGAGGAGAAGACGAGCGACTGGTTCGCCCCGCGCAAGTCCGCGCAGGCCAAGGGCGGTCCGGCCGGCCCGTCCACCAACGGGGCCGGTCTGCCCGGCGGTTCGGGCCCCGCGACGGGCGGTGCGGGCGCCACGGGTGCCGGTGCCGGGCGGCCCGGCGGTGTCGTCGGCTCGATGAGCGCGCCCGGCTCCCGCCCCGGCGGTGGGAACGGCCCCCGTCCCGACGGCGGCTCCCGTCCGGGCAGGGCGAAGGGCCCGGGGCTCCCCGGCGCGACCGGCGGTCCCGTGGCTCCGGGGCACGGCGGCGGCACGGGTTCCTTCGACGTCACCGAGGCGCTGGCCGCGGGCCCGCTGGGCGGCGGCAACGGCTCCCGCCCCGGCGGCGACGCACGCCGCGACGACCTGCCGTACTTCGCGGACAACGGGACCGGCGGCCAGAACGGCCAGGGCGGTCCCGACAACCAGGGCGGCTTCGGCGGCCAGGCCGGTCCGAACGGCCCCGGCGGCTACGGCCAGGGCGGCCCGGCCGGCTTCGACCCCGCAGCCGACTTCACCGCCCCCGGCGACTTCGGCGGCTCCAGCGACTTCAACGGACCGAACGGCCGTGGCGGACGAGGCGGCCCGCAGGGCCCCGCCGGCCCGACGACCGGCCCGGTCACCGGCGACGGCCCCACGGTCCCGCCGGTGGCGGGCGGCGGTCCGGCCGGTATCGGCGGCCCGGGTGGTCCCACCGGCCGGAGCGGCCCGGGTGGCCCCGGCGCCTCCGGTGTGCCCGGCATCAACGTCGGCCCGAGCCGCTCCGGCGCACCGGGCGTTCCCGGCAACGGCCCGAACGGCCCCGCCGGTCCGGGTGGTCCCGCCGGTCCGGGTGGCCCCGGCGGTCCCGGCGGTGCCTTCCACACCCCCGGTCACGGCCCCGGTGGCGGTCTCAGCGACGACACCGCGATCCTCACGCCGCAGAAGCCGGCCCCCGAGCCGGGCTCCCCGAACTACGGCGGCGTCAACGACAACGTCTCCGGCCACACCGTCACCAGCGGCATCCCGGTCGTGCCCGGCGGCGCCCAGAGCGGCCCCTTCGGGCCGGGCGGCACCGACACGCCCGGACCGCACACACCCCCGAAGCTGCCCGAGCCGTCCTCGTCGAGCTCCTCGGCCTCCCGCGTGCCCAAGAAGAAGGGCCGCAACAAGCGTGCCCTGATCGTCGGCGGCGTGATCGTCCTCGCGGGCGGCCTCTACGGCGCCGGCCTGCTGATGAACCACACCGACGTGCCCAAGGGCACCACCGTGCTCGGCGTGGACATCGGCGGCGGCACCCGCGACGACGCGGTCAAGAAGCTCAACGACGCCTTCGACGAGCGCGTCACCAAGCCGCTGAAGCTGTCGGTGGGCGGCAAGACCGTGGAACTCCAGCCGGATCAGGCGGGGCTCCAGTTCGACATGCAGCAGACGGTCAGCACGGCCGCGAGCAGCGACTACAACCCGATCTCGGTCATCGGCTCCCTCTTCGGCAACCACCGGGTCGTCGACCCGGTCATGCCGACCGACGAGGAGAAGCTGGCCGCCGCCCTCAAGGACGCCTCCGGCGGCTCCGGGTCGGTCACCGAGGGCACGGTCAGCTTCAAGACCGGCAAGGCCGTCGCCGTGTACGGCAAGGCCGGTCAGGGCATCGACGTCGCCAAGTCGACGACGGCGGTCGAGGAGGCCTACCGCACCCAGGTGGAGACGGGCGAGTCCGGCGCGGTGCAGGTCGCCACGACCGGCCGGCAGCCGACGGTCACGAACGCCGAGGTCGACCGGTTCATGAAGGAGTTCGCCGAACCGGCGATGGCCAACAAGGTCACGATCCAGACGGACGCCGCGCACAGCATCCCGTTCGGCTCCCTGTCGCTGCCGAAGATCCTCGGCGTCAAGGCGATCGACGGCAAGCTCGTGGACACCTACGACCTCAAGGCGCTCAAGGAGGCGTACGGCGCCACGTTCGACGGCGTGCAGATCAACGGCGCGAGCGGCAAGCGGGACGTCCTCCCGGAGGATGTCGCCTCCGCCCTGCGCAAGGCGCTGCGGGCCAAGACGGCGGCGGAGCGCACCGTCACCATCGACACCAACCCGAGTTAGCGCGACCGCTCGGACCAGGGGCACCCGGCACTCGCCGGGTGCCCCTGGTCGTCGTATGACATCTGTCATCCGGCAGTCAGGACCGCCGACACTGCCGGGCCCCCGGGCCGCGCGGCCACTCTGGTGCGCATGACAACGACTGCGTCGAACACCACGACTGCGTTGCACCCGCAGACCCCGGCGGTCGGGTTCGACCGGGTGAGCAAGAGCTACGGGAGCGTACGGGCCGTCGACGGCCTGACGCTCGCGCTGTACCCGGGGGAGACCGTGGCCCTGCTGGGCCCGAACGGGGCCGGCAAGTCCACCACCCTCGATCTGCTGCTCGGCCTCAAGCGCCCCGACAGCGGCACGGTCCGCGTCTTCGGCACCGAGCCGCGGGAGGCGATCGTCGCCGGACGGGTCGGCGCCATGCTCCAGAGCGGCGGGCTGATGGACGAGGTCACGGTCGCCGAGCTGGTGCGGCTGGCCTGCGATCTGCATCCGCGGCCGTATCCCGTCTCCGACGTGCTGGCCCGCGCGGGCATCGCGCAGTTCGCCGACCGCAAGGTCGACAAGCTCTCCGGCGGCCAGGCCCAGCGGGTCCGCTTCGCCCTCGCCACGGCCGGGGACAGCGACCTGGTCGTCCTGGACGAGCCGACCACCGGCATGGACGTCACCACCCGTCAGGCCTTCTGGGCCACCATGCGCGAACAGGCCGACCAGGGCCGTACGGTCCTGTTCGCCACGCACTACCTGGAGGAGGCCGACGCCATCGCCGACCGGGTGCTCGTCCTGCACCGGGGGCGGCTGCTGGCCGACGGCACGGCGGCCGAGATCAAGGCGAAGGCCGGCGCCCGCAGGATCTCCTTCGACCTCGCCGACGGTCCGATCGACGAGGCCGCGCTCCGGCAGCTGCCCTTCCTGACCCACCTCGACGTCTCCGGGCAGACGGTGCGCATCCAGTCCGCCGACGCCGACGCCACCGTCCACGCCCTCTACGGCCTCGGCCTGTACCCCCACAATCTCGAGGTCGCCGGACTCGGCCTGGAGCAGGCGTTCGTCGCCATCACCGCCGCCGAGGAGGCCCGCCGGTCATGAACGGTCTGATCAGGCTCGAACTCGCCCGCGCCCTGCGCAACCGCAAGTTCCTGTTCTTCTCGGTGGCCTATCCGGCCATCCTGTTCCTGCTGATCGCGGGCAGCGCCGACAGCACCACGAAGGTCGACGGCACCGGCCTGACCCTGCCGACCTACATGATGGTCTCGATGGCCTCCTTCGGTGCCCTGACAGCCGTCCTGATGGGCAACAGCGAGCGCATCGCGAAGGAGCGGGAGGGCGGCTGGGTACGGCAGCTCAGGCTGACCTCGCTGCCGGGCCGCGGGTATGTGCTGGCCAAGACCGCGAGCGCGGCCGTGGTCAGCCTGCCCTCGATCGTGGTCGTGTTCCTCGTCGCCGCCGTCGTGAAGGACGTACGCCTGGACGCCTGGCAGTGGCTCGCCCTCACCGGCGCGATCTGGGCCGGCAGCCTCGTCTTCGCCTCGCTGGGGGTGGCGATCGGGTACCTGGCGAGCGGGGACGCGGTCCGGCCGATCACCATGATCATCTACTTCGGGCTGTCCATCCTCGGCGGCCTGTGGATGCCGACCACGTCCTTCCCGGGCTGGCTCCAGGACATCGCCGAGTGGGTGCCCACCCACGCGTACGCTGCCCTGGGGCAGGCCATCGAGCAGAGCCAGGCGCCCCACGCGAAGGACCTCGTCGTCCTCGTCGTCTCCTTCGCCCTGTTCACGGGCGGCGCGGCCTGGCTGTACCGGAAGGACACGCTGAAGACGTGAGCGGCACCGGCGTCGGGATCGGACAGCGCCCCGAGAATCGCAAGCAACGCATCGTCAAGATCCTGTGGTCCGGCATCTGGCTGGTCTACCTGAGCGCACCGGCCACCGACCTGCTGCACGGCGGTCACAGCACGGGCGTGCGGATCCTCGGCTGGCTCGGCCTGGCCGCGTTCGTCACCTGGTACATGCTGCTGCTCTTCCGCACGGGCCGCGGCGAACGCAACAGCGTCGTGCTCGCCTCGCTCGGCGTCCTCACGGCCCAGTCCACCCTCCTCGCGCTCACCCTGGGCCGGGAGTGGCTGGTGCTGTTCGTGTACGTGTCGATCGCGTCCGGCGCGGCCCTGCCGCTGCGCATGGCCCGCTGGACGATCCCGGGCGCGTCGGCGCTGATGACCGTCGTCGCGTTCGCGACCCCGGGCGGCAAGGCGTTCCTGGCCGGGCTGCTGATCCCGGCCCTGCTGGGCGGCTTCGCCATGACCGGCGTACGCGAACTCGTCCGCACCACGATCGCGCTGCGCGAGGCCCGTGCCACGGTCGCCCAGCTCGCCGCCAACGAGGAACGCCTGCGCCTGGCCCGCGATCTGCACGACCTGCTGGGCCACTCGCTGTCCCTGATCACCATCAAGAGCGAACTCGCCGGCCGTATGCTCCCCGACCATCCCGACCAGGCGGCCCAGCAGGTCGCCGACATCGAGCAGGTCAGCCGCCAGGCCCTGGTCGACGTCCGGGAGGCCGTCTCCGGCTACCGCCGGCCCCGCCTGGCCGGGGAACTGGCGGGCGCCGAGGTCGCCCTGACGGCGGCCGGAGTCACCGCCGAGCTCCCGGCCGAGCCGGACCTCGCCGATGTCCCCGAGGACAGCGAGACAGCCCTCGCCTGGGCGCTGCGCGAGGCGGTCACCAACGTCGTACGGCACAGCGGCGCCCGGCGCTGCGCGGTGGAGCTGCTGCGCCGCGAGACGCTCGACGGTCCCGTCCTCGAACTCTCCGTCGAGGACGACGGCTCCGGCGACCAGGGCGCCGGCCCCGGGCACGGTCTGACGGGCCTGACGGAACGCCTGACGAAGGCGGGCGGCACCCTGGAGGCGGGCGGGACCCGGCACGGCTTCCGGCTGACCGCCCGGGTGCCGGCCGCGGCCAGGGCGAACGTAGGATCCGCGACATGAGCCCCACGATCAAGGTCCTCCTCGCCGAGGACCAGTCGATGGTCCGCGAGGCCCTGGCCGCCCTACTCGGCCTTGAGGACGACATCGAGGTCGTCGTCCAGGTGGCCCGCGGTGACGAGGTCCTGGCGGCGGCCCGTGAGCACGACGTGGACGTGGCGCTCCTGGACATCGAGATGCCGGGCGCGACGGGCATAGAGGCGGCGGCGCTGGTGCACGCGGAGCTGCCGGACGTGAAGCTGGTCGTCCTCACGACCTTCGGCCGCCCCGGCTACCTGCGCAGCGCGATGGAGTCCGGCGCCGACGCCTTCCTGGTCAAGGACGCCCCCGCGGCCCAACTGGCCGAGGCGGTACGGAAGGTACTGGCGGGGGAGCGGGTCATCGACCCCACCCTGGCGGCGGCGGCCCTGGCCGAGGGCGCCAACCCGTTGACCGATCGCGAGCGTGAGGTCCTGCGAGCGGCGGAGGACGGCTCGACCAACGCCGAGCTGGCGGCGGCCCTGCACCTGTCCCAGGGCACGGTCCGCAACTACCTGTCGACCGCGATCCAGAAGCTGGCCGTCCGCAACCGGGCGGAGGCGGTGCGGATGGCGCGGGAGAAGGGCTGGCTGTAGTCAGTTCGTCAGTTCAGCAGGGCTCGGGCGGCATGAGCCTGCTGCCGCACCTTCTCGGCCGCCGGTCCGTCCACCGCGGCGACGACCTCCGCGTACGCCTCCAGCTCGTCCGCACCCCTGAGGAAGTCCCCGCGCTGCACCAGCAGCTGGGCGCGCTCGAAGCGCAGCCGGGCCGGGTGGGAGGGCAGCAGGAGGGACAGCTCCAACGCCCACAGCGCCACATCGGTCCGTTCGGGCCGGGTGGCCGCCCAGGCCCGGATGTTGTTCAGGATCCGCAGCACCACGTCCAGCGGATCCGCGGGCGACAGCATGGAAGGCTGCAACGGCGCCCCCGTGGCCCCCGCCACCAGCAACTCCGCATCGCTTCCCGTCAGCACCCGCCCCCCGTCGAACGGGTCGGCGAGCACCTGGTCGTCGGCCGGCCCGAACCCCACCACGAAGTGCCCGGGCAGCGCGACCCCGCACACCGGCGCCCCGGCCCTGCGCGCCACCTCCATCCACACGACCGACAGCAGAATCGGCAGCCCGCGCCGCCGCCGAAGCACCTCGTGCAGCAGCGACGACTCCAGCCGCTGGTAGTCAGCGGCCACCCCGCGAAACCCGTACCGCTCGCCGAGCAGCTCCCGCAGGGCGACCGCCCACGCCCGGGGCCCGCCCGGCCGGAACGGCAGCTGTCCCGCCAGCTCGTCCAGCTCCACCTGCGCGCAGTCCATCCCCGACTCGTCCAGCGTGCCGTCGGCCTCGGCTCCCACCAGCAGGCACAGCGTGGACAGGTCGGGCCGCTCGGACCGCGCCTCTTCGGCGAACCGCCGCCGCAGTTCGGCGGAACGCTCGGCGGGTGGGGGGTACAGGGGACGCATAGCTGGCTCGTGCCCTTTCACGGCGATCGGTACCGCCGCTCACAGTGATCGATCGTGATGGCGGTAGTGGTGGTAGGCGTGATGCGCGGCGAACCCCATCTGGGCGTACAGGCCCCGCGCGCCCGCGTTGTCCGTCTCGACCTGGAGCCACGCCGCCGACGCCCCCTCGTCCAGGGCCCGACCGGCCAGCGCGGCCATCACCCGGGTGGCCAGCCCCTGCCGCCGTAGCGCCGGATCGACCTCCACGGCGGCGAACCCGGCCCACCGCCCGTCCACGACACACCGCCCGATGGCGGCCGGCGCACCACCGCCGGCACCGGGAACCGTCGCGAACCACACCGAGGGCCCGCTGCCCAGCACCGTCAAGGCCACCTCACTCACCCCCTTGCGCTGGTACCGCGTAAGCCAAGCGTGGTCCGCCTCCCGGGACAGCACCACTCCGGCACCCTCGTCCCGGTCGGCGACCGGCGCGAGCGCCCCGATCCACATCTCGGCGGAGACCTCCCGCACCCACCCCAGCCGCTCCAGCTCCGCGCACAGCAACTCCTGCGTGCCCTCGGCCCCGGTCGCGGTCTGGACGTACGCGGGGAGCCCGCGGTCGCCGTACCAGCGCCGTACGACGTCGAGCGCGGCCGGCAGCGGCACGCCCGGGTCGCCGAGCGGCAGCGCGGAATTGGCGCGGCGGGTGAACCCGGACGCGGCCCGCAGCTCCCACTCGCCGAGGCGCTCGCTCTCGACCGGCCGCCAGGCGCGCGCGGAGACGTGCGCGAGTTCCTCGTACGACGCGGAAGGCCCCCGGCGCCGGGCCGGTGCGCCCGGCACCACCTTGCCCGCGACCAGCGAGGATTCCGGGATATGGACGGTCTCGCCACTCTTCCGTGTGATCCGTAGCACACCGTCGTCCCATGATGCGAGAACACCCACCGTGTCGGTGAACTTCTCACCCTCGCCCGCAGGATCGTTCAGGCGGCGTACCGAGACCCGTTTACCCACGTCAGTAGCGGTGATACGGACCTCAAGGCGCCCTGTCGCGGAGATTTCCACAGGTCGGTTCACCCCTCCTGTTCGGATCATGCCCAAGAACGGAGATACTAGGGGCGGGCATCGACGACGCCGCGCTCCCGCGCGCCAGGCGGCGGAGCCTGTGGAGGCCCGCCAGCGCCCTATCGAGGAGGAACGACAGCGTGACCTACGTCATCGCGCAGCCTTGTGTCGACGTCAAGGACAAGGCGTGCATCGAGGAGTGCCCGGTCGACTGCATCTACGAGGGCCAGCGGTCCTTGTACATCCACCCGGACGAATGCGTCGACTGCGGTGCCTGTGAGCCGGTCTGCCCGGTCGAGGCGATCTTCTACGAGGACGACACTCCGGAGGAGTGGAAGGACTACTACAAGGCGAACGTCGAGTTCTTCGACGAGCTCGGCTCGCCCGGCGGTGCCAGCAAGCTGGGTCTGATCGAGCGCGACCACCCCTTCGTCGCCGCGCTGCCGCCGCAGGCCGAGTAATCCACACCGGCGACCCCGCACTGCGTGCCGCCTCGGTCCCGTACGGCCTGATCGCCTTGATCGTCGTACGGGACCGAGGCGTTGCCGTATCCGGCGGTACCGGCCGAAGCGCCAGTACCAGAAAGTGAGCCAGAGCCCGTGTCCGCAGTCTCCGACCGCCTTCCGACCTTCCCCTGGGACAAGCTGGAGCCGTACAAGAAGACGGCCGCCGCGCATCCGGGCGGCATCGTCGACCTGTCCGTCGGCACGCCGGTCGACCCGGTGCCCGAGCTGATCCAGAAGGCCCTGATCGACGCGGCGGACTCCCCGGGCTATCCGACGGTCTGGGGCACCCCGGCACTGCGCGACGCGATCACGGGCTGGGTGGAACGCCGCCTGGGCGCCCGTGACGTCACCCACCGGCACGTCCTGCCGATCGTGGGCTCCAAGGAACTGGTCGCCTGGCTGCCCACCCAGCTGGGCCTCGGCCCCGGCGACCGCGTCGCCTACCCGCGCCTGGCCTACCCGACCTACGAGGTCGGCGCCCGCCTGGCCCGCGCCGAGTACGAGGTCTACGACGACCCGACCGAGCTGGACCCGAACGGCCTGAAGCTCCTCTGGCTGAACTCCCCGTCGAACCCCACGGGCAAGGTGCTGTCGAAGGAGGAGCTGACGAGGATCGTCGCCTGGGCCCGGTCGCACGGCGTCCTGGTCTTCTCCGACGAGTGCTACCTGGAGCTGGGCTGGGAGGCCGACCCGGTCTCGGTCCTGCACCCGGACGTCAACGGCGGCTCGTACGACGGCATCGTCGCGGTGCACAGCCTGTCCAAGCGTTCGAACCTGGCCGGCTACCGCGCCGCGTTCCTCGCCGGCGACCCGGCCGTCCTGGCTCCTCTCCTGGAGATCCGCAAGCACGGCGGCATGATGACCTCGGCGCCGACCCAGGCGGCGGTGGTCGCGGCGCTCGGCGACGACGAGCACGTCCGTGTGCAGCGTGAGCGCTACGCGGCCCGCCGCGCGGCCCTGCGCGAGGCGCTGGAGGGCCACGGCTTCCGCATCGAGCACAGCGAGGCCAGCCTCTACCTCTGGGCCACCCGCGACGAGTCCTGCTGGGCCACGGTCGCCCACCTGGCCGAGCTGGGCATCCTGGTCGCCCCCGGCGACTTCTACGGCGAGGCGGGCGCCCGGTACGTCCGGGTCGCCTTCACGGCGACGGACGAGCGGGTGGCGGAGGCGGTCCGGCGGCTGGCCTAGCGGCCGGCCCCTGCCGAAGAGGACACAGCGAAGCCGACGGGGCCCAGGGAGTTCCCTGGGCCCCGTCGGCCGGAGTCAGGCGCCCGCCGTCCGTCAGCCGACGGGAAGGCCCTGCACCGGCAGCGCGCCGGCGGCCGGCACACCCTGCGTGGCCGACCCGGCCGCCTCACCGAGGACGGAACCGACCGAACCGGCGACGCCACCGGCGGTCTCCTGCGCCGCGGCGGCACGCTCCTTGGCGACCTTGCCGCCGGTCTTCGTCACCTTGGCACCGGCCTTCTTGGCGGTCGGCACCGCCTTCTTCGCGGCCTTGCCGCCGGTCTTGGTCACCTTGTCGCCGGCCTTCTGTGCGGTCGGCAGCGCCTGGTCGACGGCCGTGTCGACGGCGCCGCCCGCGATCCCGGTGGCGTTGTACGCCGCGCCGTCGACGACAGTCGTGCCGTCCAGGGCGGTCAGCCCGCCGACCTTGGGGGCCTCGGGCAGTTCGGGGGCCGCGCTGGCGGAGCCGGCCGCACCGACCCCGGCAGCCGCTCCGGCAGCGACGATGAGCGCGGCACGGGCGATCCGGCGGGTCAGGGGGAGGGACATGATGCTCCTTCGACGGGTATGTCGGATGAGAACGATGAAGTGTCCGACCGCGCCCGGCAGTTGGCCGGCTGAGTGCGGCGACTGACGGTGGACCGACTGGCTGTTGATCTCCGGGCTCGGACGCAGTGACTACCGCTCGAAGCCCGCGAAGGTTGCGGCGTGACAACGTAAAGAGTTGGCAATGCGTCGCATAATCGCCTGCGGATAAAAACGGGCAAAGCGCGTCCCGTTCGAAAGCCCACCGAATCCGTACAGCCCTTTGTTTGCAAGGGATTTGGTGGATTCAAGGGTCACCGCGCGAAAACCTGCCCACACAGTGGCCGGACAACACCTCGGGTAGCTCGCCCGGATGAGCCGTCGAACTGCTGGGCGTACTACGGAGTGGTCACGATACGGACCGCGCTCGGGCCGCTTCCGCCCTCCGAGGCGCCCTGCGCGGTGATCGCACGCCACTGGCTGTCGGTGTTCCCGGCGGTCCACTCCCGCCCGGCGTACGACACCCGCTTGATGTGCAGCTCGGAGGCGTTGGCCACCGCCCAGTGCGCCAGCTGCCAGCCGCGCTCGCGCGCACCGCGCCCGCCGGTGGAGTCGCGGCCGGCCGGCATCGGCAGGACGACGGTCCGCTCGTCCTTCTTGATCACGGACGGCGTGGGGGAGGGCGTTGCCTTCGCCCCGCTCACCTCCGCCGCGGTCGGCTGGAACGCGTCCCGCCCGAAGTCCCGCAGCAGCGCGGCCCGTACGGAGTCGGCGTCGCCCGCGGCACGGGTGGCGCCGGGGAGGCCCTCGCAGGTCAGCGTGGCGGCCGATCGTCCGGTGAGCGCGGCGGCGAGCAGGGTCGCGTCCGGCTCGTGCTTGGCGTACGCCTCCGGGAAGCCGCTGCGCTGGACGCGCTGTGCGGCGACCGTCAGCGGCAGGCGCGTGTACTCCCGGACCTTGACCAGGTGCTCGTAGAACTCACCCGCCGAATAGACCGGGTCGAGGATCTCGTCCTCGGTGCCCCAGCCCATCGAGGGCCGCTGCTGGAACAGGCCCAGCGAGTCGCGGTCGCCGTGGCTGATGTTGCGCAGCCCGGACTCCTGGAGGGCGGTGGCGAGCGCGATCGTCACGGCCCGCTCGGGCAGCCCGCGCCCGGTGCCGACGGCGGCGATCGTCGCCGCGTTCACCGCCTGTTCGGGCGTGAACTCGTAGCGCGCGGGGTCGCCCTTGTCCGACACGACCTCGCAGCCGGGGGTTCCCGTGCCTCCGGTGACGTACTGCACCGCGAGATATCCGGCCACGGCGAGCAGGACCACGAAGGCCGCCCCGCGACGCAGGAGGCGGCCACGACGTTTACGGGAGGTGGACGACGGTGACACGCCCTACAAGGTAGCCGAGGTTACTGTGGGGTATGGGCCGAGTGGGAAAAGTGTGCCCACGGTCCGGCGGCGCGCCGCGCGTTAGGGTCGGCGGCATGGCCGACACCTCCCTTGACCTCACGCTCGACGCAGCGCAGCTCACCGCGCGGCTCGTCGACTTCCCCTCCGTCAGCGGCACCGAACAGCCCCTCGCGGACGCCATCGAGACCGCCCTGCGCGCCCTGCCGCATCTGACGGTCGAGCGGTACGGCAACAACGTCGTGGCGCGGACGAACCTGGGGCGGCCGGAGCGCGTGATCCTCGCCGGGCACATCGACACCGTGCCGATCGCGGACAACGTGCCGTCGAGGCTGGACGAGGACGGCGTCCTGTGGGGCTGCGGCACCTGCGACATGAAGTCGGGCGTGGCGGTCCAGCTCCGTATCGCCGAGACCGTCCTGGCCCCGAACCGCGACCTCACCTTCGTCTTCTACGACAACGAGGAGGTGACCGCCGACCTCAACGGCCTCAAGCACATCGCGGAGCACCGCCCCGAGTGGCTGGAGGGGGACTTCGCGGTGCTGCTGGAGCCGTCGGACGGCGAGGTGGAGGGCGGCTGCCAGGGCACGCTCAGGGTGCTGCTCAGGACCAAGGGGGAGCGCGCTCACTCCGCGCGCTCCTGGATGGGCTCGAACGCGATCCACGCGGCGGCCCCGATCCTGGCCCGCCTGGCCTCGTACGAACCGCGCTACCCGGTGATCGACGGCCTGGAGTACCGGGAGGGCCTGAACGCGGTGGGCATCTCGGGCGGTGTGGCGGGCAACGTCATCCCCGACGAGTGCGTCGTGACGGTCAACTTCCGCTACGCCCCGGACCGCACCGAGGAGGAGGCCGTGGCGCACGTCCGTGAGGTCTTCGCCGACTGCGGTGTCGAGGAGTTCGTGGTCGACGACCACAGCGGCGGCGCCCTCCCGGGCCTGTCGCACCCGGCGGCCGCGGCGTTCATGGAGGCGGTCGGCGGCACCGCGCACCCCAAGTACGGCTGGACGGACGTCTCCCGCTTCTCGTCCCTGGGCATCCCGGCGGTGAACTACGGCCCCGGCAACCCGCACTTGGCGCACAAGCGGGACGAAAGGGTCGATACGGCCAAGATCCTGGCGGGAGAGCAGCGGCTGAGGGCGTGGCTGACGGCGTAGCGGGGGCGCTTCGTGGCGGACATGCTCACGTCCCCCGTCCGTAACCCGGGTGGATCTACGCTGAGGTGGAAAGACCTGGCAAGCGGAGGGAGCGCTACATGGCTACCGGCAACCCCGAGGGCAAGAAGCAGCCACCGGAGGAGCAGCGGCTGGGACCGGTCCTGAGGCGGCGCGGCCAGGTGACCGCGAGCACCACGGACCAGCGGCTGCTGGACGCGGGCGGGCCGTCCGACTGGGTCCACACGGACCCCTGGCGCGTCCTGCGCATTCAGTCGGAGTTCATCGAGGGGTTCGGCACGCTCGCCGAACTGCCGCCCGCGATCAGTGTGTTCGGCTCGGCCCGCACACCGGTCGACTCTCCCGAGTACGACGCGGGTGTCCGCCTCGGCCGAGGCCTGGTCGAGGCCGGCTGGGCCGTGATCACGGGCGGCGGCCCCGGTGCCATGGAGGCGGCGAACAAGGGCGCGCTGGAGGCGAGCGGCGTCTCGGTCGGCCTCGGCATCGAGCTGCCCTTCGAGCAGGGGCTCAACCCGTACGTCGACATCGGCCTGAACTTCCGGTACTTCTTCGTCCGCAAGATGATGTTCGTCAAGTACGCCCAGGGCTTCGTGGTCCTCCCCGGCGGCCTCGGCACCCTCGACGAACTCTTCGAGGCCCTCACCCTCGTCCAGACCCAGAAGGTCACCCGCTTCCCGATCGTCCTGTTCGGCAGCGAGTACTGGGGCGGCCTGGTCGACTGGCTGCGCAACACGCTGGTGGCCCAGGGCAAGGTGGCGGAGAAGGACCTCCTGCTGTTCCACGTCACGGACGACGTGGAGGAGGCGGTGGCGCTGGTGTCGAAGGAAGCGGGGCGGTAGGAAGGCTTGCCGCGCGGCCGACGGGGCGGGGCGTCGAGGGGTTCACCGACCCCCTCGGGGCCTTGCCCGCCCGTCCACGCGCCCCTGGGGGACGGGACGGGTAGGGGCGGCGGGGCGGGACAGGTGCCCTACGCCAGGCCCCGCCGAGCCACCGCCGGCGGCCGGTGCCCCGCGATCGACGCCACCATGTCCAGCACCTGACGCGTCTCCGCCACCTCGTGCACCCGGTACACCTGCGCCCCCAACCATGCCGACACCGCGGTCGTGGCCAACGTCCCCACCACCCGCTCCTTCACCGGCCGGTCCAGCGTCTCCCCGACGAAGTCCTTGTTGGACAGCGACACCAGCACCGGCCACCCGGTCTCCACCATCTCCCCGAGCCGCCGGGTCGCCTCAAGACTGTGCCGCGTGTTCTTCCCGAAGTCGTGCCCCGGATCGATCAGGATCGACTCCCGGGGAACCCCCAGCGCCAGCGCCCGCTCCGCCAACCCCACGGTCACCCGCAGAATGTCGGCCATGACGTCGTCGTACGTCACCCGATGCGGCCGAGTCCGAGGCTCCGCACCCCCGGCATGCGTACACACCAGCCCCACCCCGTACCGGGCGGCGACCTCCGCCAGCCCCGGATCGACCCCACCCCACGCGTCGTTCAGCAGGTCCGCCCCCGCCTCGCAGACCGCCGCCCCCACCGACGCCCGCCAGGTGTCCACGCTGATCACGACATCGGGAAACCGCCGCCGCACCTCGGCCACGAAACCGACCGTCCGCCGCGCCTCCTCCTCGGCGGTGACCTCTTCCCCCGGCCCCGCCTTGACCCCGCCGATGTCGATGATGGCCGCCCCCTCCGCCACGGCCTGCTCCACGCGCGCGAGGGCGGGCTCGTCGCGGAACGTCGCCCCTTGGTCGTAGAAGGAGTCCGGGGTCCGGTTCACGATCGCCATGATCACCGGCTCGTGCGCGTCGAATGCGCGCCTGCCCAGCCTGAGCATCCCCTGTGACCTTTCCTAGTACGTCCTGGCAAGTCCGCGGCCTTCGGCCGCCTGCGACCCTAACTGTCACAGTCGCATGGCACGATCGGACCCTGAGACACTCGACCGCACGTATCAACCGACCGTGGGGGCCACAGCGATGGTCATGTTCCTGTTCCTGGTCGTCGCGCTGGCCGTCGTGGTCGCCGCGGTGACACTCGCCGTGGTGGGCGGCGGCGAGGGCGACGGCCCACTGCCCGACGCCGCGCCCGAGCGCCTGCACGACCCGCTCCCCGCGGACCGTCCCGTCGACCGCACCGACGTCGACAGCCTCCGCTTCCCGCTCGCCGCCCGCGGTTACCGCATGGCCGACGTCGACGACGCCCTCAGCCGCCTCGCAGCGGAGCTCGCCGAGCGGGATGCCCGGATCGCCGACCTGGAGTCCGCCCTGGCCGGGTCCCAGGCGTCGCCCGGCGGCCGTGTCTCCATGGACAAGCCGGCCCAGGAAGACCAGCAATGAGCGACGGTACGGCCATCGCGGGGCCCGACGGCGCCCTGCGCTGCCCCTGGGCCCTGTCCACGCCGGACTACGTGACGTATCACGACGAGGAGTGGGGCCGGCCGGTCCACGGCGACGAGGCGCTGTTCGAACGTCTCAGCCTGGAGGCCTTCCAGTCCGGCCTGTCCTGGATCACGATCCTGCGCCGCCGCGAGGGCTTCCGCGCCGCCTTCGCCGAGTTCAAGATCGCGAAGGTCGCCGCCTTCACCGACGCCGACCGCGAGCGCCTCCTCGCCGACGCGGGCATCATCCGCAACCGAGCCAAGATCGACGCGACCCTCGCCAACGCGCGCGTGCTCGCCGACTGGGCCTCCGGCGAACTGGACGACCTCATCTGGTCCCACGCCCCGGACCCGGCCACCCGCCCGGCCCCGAAGACCCTGGCGGACGTCCCGGCGGTCACCTCTGAGTCGACGGCCCTGTCGAAGGCGTTGAAGAAGCGGGGCCTGCGCTTCGTGGGACCGACGACCGCATACGCCCTGATGCAGGCGTGCGGCCTGGTCGACGATCACTTGGCGTCCTGCGTGGCGAGGAACGCCGCATAGGGGCGCCGGGAACTGCGCGACCGGCCCTCACCGGTCCGCAGCCCCCGACGGCGCCACCGCCCTGAGCTCAGCGGCCCAGGTACTTCGGCTTCTCCTTGTTCACGAAGGCCTGCACGGCGATCGCGTGGTCCTCGGAGGACCCGGCCCGAGTCTGCAACTCGTCCTCCTTCTCCAAGGTCTCCTCAAGGGAGTGCGACAGGCCGTACGCCACCGCCTCCTTGATCGCCCCATAGGCGACCGTCGGCCCCTCGGCGAGCGCGCGCGCCACCTTCTCGGCCTCCGCGCGCAGCTCACCCGCAGGCACCAGCCGGTTCGCGATGCCCAGCTCGTACGCCTCCTGCGCCTTGATGTTCCGCGGGAAGAGCAGCAGGTCAGCGGCCCGACCGGGCCCGACGACGCGCGGCAGCGTCCAGGAGATCCCGGAGTCGGCGGTGAGCGCGACCCCCGCGAACGAGGTGTTGAAGGCGGCGCTGTCGGCCACCACCCGGTAGTCCGCGGCCAGCGCGAACCCGAAGCCGGCCCCCGCCGCGACCCCGTTCACCCCGGCCACCACCGGCTTCGTCATCCCGGCCAGCGCCCGCACGATCGGGTTGTAGTGCTCGCGCACCGTGCTCATCGTCTGCCCCGAACCGGTCTCCCGGTCGGCGCTCAGCAGCCCGATGTGCTCCTTGAGGTCCTGGCCCACACAGAACGCCCGCTCCCCGGCCGCCGTCAGCAGCACCGCGCGTACGGCACTGTCGTCCGCCGCCGCCCGGACCGCGTCCCGCAGAGCGACCTTGGCCGCGATGTTCAGCGCGTTCATCGCCTCCGGGCGGTTCAGCGTGATCGTCGCGAGTCCGTCGCTGACCTCGTAGAGCACGGTGTCGGCCATGGCGTATCCCCTCCGGTGTCACGGCTCGGGCGTACCGGCCGGTACGCGCCTGTCTGAGGACAGCATGGCGGAGATCACGAACAACGGACCTGAGCGGACGTGTGACCTGCGTCAAAGAATTCGTGTCCGATTCCGTTCGGCCGAAGTGTGTGCGGTGGCGCAGTATCGCAGCCACATCGCCGAATTGAGTGGTTTTGCTCGCGTGCGTTGCCCAAGCGATGCCGACTGATGTTGGTCATCGGGTCCTGAGATGCGGGATAATGGCTTGGAAGCAATGTGTTCGATGCCGGTGTCGCGTGTCTCATGCCAGACGCGCGTGCCCTCCATGGGGCCGTCGGCTTTGACGATGAGCTGGTTTCAGGAAGGGGAACGAGCATGGCGGCCATGAAGCCGCGGACGGGCGATGGCCCGCTCGAGGTGACCAAGGAGGGGCGGGGCATCGTCATGCGCGTTCCGCTCGAAGGCGGCGGTCGGCTCGTCGTCGAGCTGACCCCGGACGAGGCCGACGCGCTCGGCGACGCCCTCAAGAAGGTCGTCGGCTGACGCGGCAGCGCGACCCTACCTTTTCGGCGGCCCCGGCATCGCACATGGTGCCGGGGTTGCTGCTTTTCCGGTACGCGGTTTCCCGGAACGCCCGGCTTTCCCTACCTCGGTTCTCTACGGCGTGAGGCGGACGGTCACCGTTTGACCGCGCACAGCAGTCCGTCCCCCACCGGCAGCAGCGACGGCACCAGCTCCTGGCTCTCCCGCACCGCGCGCAGCAGCTCCCGGATGCGTATGACCTCGGTGGGCTGAGGGCCGGAGTCGACCGTGCGGCCGTTGGTGAAGACGCCCTCGAAGACGACGAGGCCACCCGGACGCAGCAGGCGCAACGATTCAGCGAGATAGTCGAGGAACTCCAGCCGGTCGCCGTCACAGAAGACGAGGTCGTACCCGGCGTCCGCGAGCCGGGGCAGGACCTCCAGGGCGCGGCCGGGGATGAAGCGGGCGCGGTTGCTGGCGAAGCCGGAGGCACGGAAGGCCTGACGGGCGAACTGCTGGTGCTCGGGTTCCGGGTCGACGGTGGTCAGGACGCCGTCCGGGCGCATGCCGTGCAGCAGGTGGATCCCGGAGACGCCGGTGCCGGTACCGATCTCCGCGACCGCTTTCGCGTCCACGGTGGCGGCGAGCATCCGCAGCGCCGCGCCCGTGCCGGGGGACACCGAGCGCAGGCCCGCCTCACGGGCCCGGTCCCGGGCCCAGCGCAGGACGTCGTCCTCGGCGACGTAGGCGTCGGCGAACGCCCAGCTCGTCTGCCGGTTGCCGGTAATGGCCCTCTCCTGTCCCCGTGGTTGCCTGGGCGTGACTGTATCCGTTGCGGCCGGGAACCCGCAGATGGGACCGCGCGTTTAGAGGGGTGGGAAGACGAGCGGGGGGACACAGTTGGATCACGACGACGAGCAGGGCAGTGAGCGAGTGCTGACGCGGGCGCACCAGCCGTGTCAGCCCAGATCAAATTCTCGTAAAACCGCTTATCCGGAGCTAACGGGCGAGGTGGCTATGGTAGGGGCTCCACTGGACACCACCAGAGCCGACAGGGGAGGTGCGGCCGCGCCTGTGGATCGGGGAGGAGTGCTGAGGCGCTTTCTCGGATCGGCAGGGAAGCCGAAATCCGTGAACGACACCGCTGACCACAGCCACGCCGGCGACTACGCCCAGACCGCGACCTTCTCCACCGACGCGGACGGGCAGGCGTGGACTCCGCCCACCTGGGAGGAGATCGTCAGCACGCACAGCGGCCGGGTCTACCGGCTGGCGTACCGCCTGACCGGCAACCAGCACGACGCCGAGGACCTCACCCAGGAGGTCTTCGTCCGCGTCTTCCGCTCCCTGTCGACGTACACGCCGGGCACCTTCGAGGGCTGGCTGCACCGCATCACCACCAACCTGTTCCTGGACATGGTCCGCCGCAAGCAGCGCATCCGCTTCGACGCGCTGGGCGAGGACGCCGCCGAGCGGCTGCCCAGCAAGGAGCCCACTCCTCAGCAGGTCTTCAACGACGCCCACTTCGACGCGGACGTCCAGCAGGCCCTCGACACCCTCGCGCCCGAGTTCCGCGCCGCGGTCGTCCTGTGCGACATCGAGGGACTGTCGTACGAGGAGATCGCCGCGACTCTGGGCGTCAAGCTCGGCACCGTCCGGTCCCGTATCCACCGCGGCCGCTCGCAGCTGCGCAAGGCCCTCGCCCACCGCTCGCCGGAGGCGCGTGCCGAGCGCCGCTCCTTCGTGCCGCGTGTGGCCGCGCTGGGAGGAGGGGGCACGACCGCGTGAGTGGCTCCCGACCCAACCCCGCCGAACGGCTCCTGGCCGAGCAGCACCTTGGCGACCGACTCTCCGCCCTTGTCGACGGCGAGCTCGGTCATGAGACGCGTGAGCGTGTCCTCGCGCACCTGGCGACCTGCGCCCGGTGCAAGTCCGAGGCCGACGCCCAGCGCAGGCTGAAGAACGTCTTCGCCGAGGCGGCCCCGCCGCCTCCTTCCGAGAGTTTCCTGGCCCGCCTTCAGGGCCTCCCCGGGGGAGGTGACCTGGACGGCGGCGGCTCGCCGCTGGGCGGGGGAGGATTCGGCGGACTGTCGGGACAGCCCGGCACCGCGGGCGTCTTCGGCGTGAAGCGGAGCGACCGTTTCGAGTTCGGCTACGTTCCGACGGGACCCCACGCCCCGGCGCTCCCCGCCTCGGAGCGAGGCTTCCGCACCCACCCCGTGGGCCGTCATGACACCGACCGCTCCGCGTCGTCGCGCATGCGGTTCGCGTTCGTCGCGGCGGGCGCGGTGTCGCTGGCCGCCATCGCGCTGGGCGGCGTCACCACGAGCGCGCCGACCGACGCGGAGGCCCGCGGCGGCTCGGGCTCCGGCAGCAATGTCACGCCCACCCGCACCCAGGGCAGCGGTGCCACCACGGCACCGGAGAACCAGCGCCGCCGCGGACTCGCCCCCCTGCTGGCGCAGGGACAGGACCAGCGCTCGCTCGACGCCCCGAGGGCCCCGACCGAGGTGTCGGCGCCGCTGCTGCCCGGCATGCCGGCCCAGCCCGCCGACCAGAAGATGCACACCCTGACGGCGCCCGTGGTGGCCGGCGCGGCCGCCATGTCCCCGCTGATACGCCCGCTCAGCGCCACCCCGCCGCTCACTCTCACCGCATGGTCCAAGGACGCCGGGCTCCCGGCGACGCCGGGCCTGCTCGCCGCACCCGTCCCAGAGACGTCGTCGTCCCCCTCGGCCACCGACCGCTGACCCGGACTCTGCGCAGCGGCCCACGAACCTGATTGAATCCGGGGTGGGCCGCGCGCCGTGCCTGTCGGCCGGGCGCGGAGTCGACGAACCGCGGTCGCCGTTGTCGCCGCGTGCAGGTGGGGGAGGTAGCACGAAGTCGCCGGTTTCCCGAGGGAAGTCGAGCGCGACAGCGCAGAGTTGAGTAGGCGTTCGGGCGCCGGGACGCGCCCCGGTGACGGCCTGCCGAGGCATCAGTCCATGCCCGCGCGGGCTTCCTCCGAAGGCACGGCGGGCGGGGCCGTCGCCGCGGTGCGGTGGCACGACGGCCGGGCGACGGCCGCTCCACGCGGGCTGCCCAGCCGGACTCCGGGCCGCGTCCACGGGGACACGTCCCTGGGCGAGGCGTCCTACTCGAGCCACGGTCAGCAGCGAGCAGGAAGCAGAACATGAACGAGGGGAAGCCCGCGAAGGCGAAGTGGTGGAGCCGACCTCGGCCGCAGGGGGCATCTCCGACGCCGGACGAGACGGCACCGAGCCTTTCGGACACGGGGCGGCCGGCCCCGGTGTCGGAGCCCGCCGGTGAGGGCGGTGACTTCGAGCTGGCACGGCCGGTGGCGAGCGCACCGGCCGACACCGCGGCCACGGCTGACGGTGACTTCGAGCTTCGGCCCGCCACGAGCGGCGGTGGCCGGACGGCTTCCGAGGGGGACTACGAGCTTCGTCGGCCCGCCACGAGCGGTGCCGGTGACGAGAGGGCTTCGGCCGACGGTGACTTCGAGCTGTCGCCCGCAGCGGGCGGCGCCGACGCGGTGACGGTGTCCACGGACGGCGACTTCGAGCTGGAGCGGCCCGTCGAGGACGCCGTCGCCGTGGTCGCGGAGCCCACCGACGAGGCTCCCGCGGAGCCCGCGAACGAACGCCCCAAGCCCCTGCACGCCCCCGACCCGTACAGCACCCCGCCTTACGGCGAGCCCGGCCCCTGGGCACCAGCCCCGCCGGTCCAGCACCCGGCGACGACGCCCGCGCACGGAACAGCCGTACCGACCCCGGCAACCCCGGCCCCGCCCGCCGCCGTATCCGCTCTACCCCAGGCCGCCCCACCCCAGGCCGTCCCCACCGCCGCCATCCCCGCCCAGCCGGCACCTCCAGGTCCCACCCCCCTCGACCAGCCCACCCCCACCCCCATCCCGACCCCCGCCGACGCCGCACCCCCCACCAACCCCTGGCAGAACTACGACCCTTGGGCCAGGCCGGCAGGGCTTCCCGGCGGACCCCTCCAGCAGACCGGCGCCGCCGTCGCCTCCGCGCGGCAACGGCGCCAGCGGGGCAAGAAGGTGCTCCTCGTCGGGGCCCTGCTGCTCGCGCTCGTGTCCGGGGGCGTCGGCGGTGTCGTGGGGGCGTATCTGGAGCGCAACGGCGGCGTGGGGGACGTGGAGCTGCCGCAGAGTGGGGTCGAGGCCGCCGGGCGGGCGCCGGACAGCGTCGCCGGGATCGCGGCGCGGGCCCTGCCCAGTGTCGTGACGCTCCATGTCAGCGGCAGCGAGGAGCAGGGCACCGGCACCGGCTTCGTGCTCGACGACCGGGGACACATCCTCACCAACAACCACGTCGTCGAACCCGCCGGGGACGACGGCGAGATATCCGTGACCTTCCACAGCGGCGACACCGCCAAAGCCACCGTCGTGGGACGGGACGCCGGCTACGACCTCGCCGTGGTGAAGGTCAGCGGGGTCAGCGGCCTCACCCCGCTGCCGCTCGGCAACTCCGACAACGTCCAGGTCGGCGACCCGGTCGTCGCCATCGGCGCCCCGTTCGACCTGGAGGGCACGGTGACCTCCGGCATCATCAGCGCCAAGGAGCGGCCCATCACGGCCGGCGGTGAGAGCGACGGGAGCGATGTGTCGTACGTGGACGCGTTGCAGACCGACGCCCCCATCAACCCCGGCAACTCCGGCGGCCCCCTCCTCGACGCCCGGGGCCGGGTCGTGGGCATCAACTCCGCGATCCGTTCCGCCGACAGCGGCTCCGACCTCGACGGCGGGCAGGCCGGCTCCATCGGCCTCGGCTTCGCCATCCCGGTCAACCAGGCCAGGCGGGTCGCCGAGGAGCTGATCAACACCGGCAGGGCGACCCACCCGGTCATCGGCGTCACGCTCGACATGGACTACGCCGGCGACGGCGCCCGCGTCGGCACCAAGGGCAGCGACGGCGGCCCCGCGGTCAGCGAGGGCGGCCCGGGCGACAAGGCCGGGATCAAGCCGGGAGACGTCATCACGGCGGTCGACGGCCAGCGCGTCCACTCCGGCGAGGAACTGATCGTCAAGACCCGCGCCCACCGCCCCGGCGACCGCCTCGAACTGACCCTGGAGCGCGGCGGCAAAGACGTCACGATCACCCTGACGCTGGGCTCGTCGAGCGGAGGCTGAGCGGCGACCGACCGGGGGCCCGCGCCGGACCGAGACTCACAGAAACCTCTCACCATGGCCCGTGTGATCGCCGCGCACGGGCCGTGACAAGGCAAACAACCCGGAAAACCGCACGCCCACCCGCACTCGGAGGCCTCGGGACAGTACCGGTCGTAGCGGATCGCCGGGTACCGTGGATCCGGCCCGGACCACGGAACCACCCAGACCGCCGAGGGCCGAGGACCGAGGACATCGCAAGGAGCTTCAGGTGTTCAATGACATAGGACCGCTCGAGCTGGTGACGCTCATCGTCCTTGCCGTGCTCGTCTTCGGTCCGGACAAGCTCCCGAAGCTCATCCAGGACGTCACGCGGACGATCCGCAAGATCCGCGAGTTCTCGGAGAGCGCCAAGCAGGACATCCGGCAGGAACTGGGCCCGGAGTTCAAGGATTTCGAGTTCGACGACCTCAACCCCAAGACGTTCATCCGCAAGCAGCTGGACAACGAGGACCTGGGGCTGAAGGAGATCCGCAACGGCTTCGACCTGAAGAAGGAGATGGCCGAGGTCAGCGACGCCGTGCACGCACGGGAACCGGAGTCCTCGTCCTCCTCCGGCTCCACCGGGTCCTCCGGTGGGAGCATCGACATGACGAAGAAGCCCGAGGCCCCCCGCGAGGAGCGTCCGCCGTACGACGCGGACGCCACCTGAGCTGTCCGAACACAGGAGCGGTCACCACTCGTACGTGACGCTTCTCATACTCCGCCCGGGTCGTGCACGGCCTGAACCCGCCGTCTGCGCGCCCCACGCGCCGGGCGGTTTCCCTGCTGCTCGGAGCGGTGTGGCTATGCTGCCGAGTTGTTGTGCGGACCGGACGAGTACGCCCGAAGGGGGGCGGGCCGGGCTGGTCCGGCGAGAGCGAGGAGGCGTCCGGGCACATGGAGACGACGAGTCAGACGACGAGTCGCGCAGTCGCGCAGGAACCGGCCGCGGAGAGCGGACAGCAGGTCCCCTCTGCCCGGCGCACGGTCGACGGCTATCTGCTGGCGCCCTTCCCGTGGTACGGCCTCGACGAGGCGTTCACGGGGCCGCGCTGGCTGATGCAGGTCGGTACGGCGGCCGACGGCGCTGTGGAACACGGATCGATCGGGCACGGTGACGAGCCCTCCGTGCGGCACGAGGGCACGGAGGACCGGGAGAAGTTCGCGGTGGTGGTGACCGTCGCGGCCAACCCGTCACGGCGCAGCGCCGACGGTACGGGGCTGCTGGAGGCCACCTCGGTGTCCTCGGCGGCATGGCTCGCGGGCGTCGGGCTGCTGTCGTTCACCTGGCCGGGGCAGATGGACCATTCGCTCCGCGACGACTGGCTGGACCAGCAGACCGAGACGGCGTGGGCCCTGGCGGACGACCTGGCCGGTCCGGACTGGTCGACGCTGTCCCTCCCGGTGGACGGGGTGCCGACGCCCTTCCACTACCGGGAGTCGGAGTTCGGCTGGGTGCTCGCCGGCTCGACGCAGGCGGGAGTGCATCTGGGGGCGTACGGCAGAGGGATGAGCGCGTACGGTCTCGGCTTCGCGATGATCAAGGACATCACGGCCTACGCCTAGCCCCTCACCCGCGTCGCCCGGGCAGCTCCACGACCCCGCACCAGGGCGGCTTCACGACGATGGGGGCGCCGTCTATCCGGACGGCGCCCCCATCGTCGTACAGGCCTCAGAACTTGTTGCGCGGGGTGATTCCCAGGGACATGCCCGACAGGCCCCGCTGCCGCCCGCCGAGCTTCCCGGCGATCGCCCGCAGGGCCGAGCCCGCCGGGGAGTCCGGGTCGGTCAGGACCACCGGCTTGCCCTCGTCGCCGCCCTCGCGGAGGCGGACGTCGATCGGGATGCTGCCGAGCACCGGCACGTTGGTGCCCGTCGTGCGCGTGAGGCCGTCCGCGACGACCTGGCCGCCGCCGGTGCCGAAGACGTCGACCATCTCGTCGCAGTGCGGGCAGGGCAGGCCGGACATGTTCTCGACCACGCCGACGATCTTCTGGTGGGTCTGCACGGCGATGGAGCCGGCCCGCTCGGCGACCTCCGCGGCGGCCTGCTGCGGGGTCGTCACGACCAGGATCTCGGCGTTCGGGACCAGCTGGGCGACGGAGATCGCGATGTCGCCGGTGCCCGGCGGGAGGTCCAGCAGGAGCACGTCCAGGTCGCCCCAGTACACGTCCGCCAGGAACTGCTGGAGCGCGCGGTGGAGCATCGGGCCGCGCCACACGACCGGCGCGTTGCCCGGCGTGAACATGCCGATGGAGATGACCTTCACGCCGTTCGCCGAGGGCGGCATGATCATGTTCTCGACCTGGGTCGGGCGCCCGTCGGCACCCAGCATGCGCGGCACGCTGTGGCCGTAGATGTCGGCGTCCACGACGCCCACCTTCAGACCGTCGGCCGCCATCGCCGCGGCCAGGTTGACCGTGACGGAGGACTTGCCGACGCCGCCCTTGCCGGAGGCGACCGCGTAGACGCGGGTCAGCGAGCCGGGCTTGGCGAAGGGGACCTCGCGCTCGGCGGTGCCGCCGCGCAGGGCGTTCGCCAGCTCCTTGCGCTGCTCGTCGCTCATCACGTCGAGCGTGACGTCGACGCGGGTGACACCCTCGACCGCGGCGACGGCGTCCGTCACACGCTGCGTGATCGTCTCGCGCATCGGGCAGCCGGAGACCGTCAGGTACACGGTGACCGCGACCGCACCGTCCGCACCGATCTCGACCGACTTGACCATCCCGAGCTCGGTGATGGGACGGTTGATCTCGGGGTCGTTCACCGTCGACAGTGCCTCGCGCACCGCGTCTTCCGTAGCCATAGGACGATGGTACGGCCCGGTAGCCATGCCCCGGAAAGGCCGTCAGCGGTCGTCTACGTCACGTCCACGCGACCGATCTGCCGGGAATACCCCGCGCTCGCGGTGACCGTTGTACCGCTCGTCCAGCTCCTTCGTCAGGTCGTGCAGCTCCGAGCGCATCCAGTCACGGGTGGCGACCTCGCCCAGGCCGATGCGCAGGGCGGCGATCTCGCGGGTCAGGTACTCGGTGTCGGCGATGGACCGTTCGTTCTGCTTGCGGTCCTGTTCGAGGTTGACCCGGTCGCGGTCGTCCTGCCGGTTCTGCGCGAGGAGGATCAGCGGGGCGGCGTAGGAGGCCTGGAGCGAGAGCATCAGGGTCAGGAAGATGAACGGGTACTCGTCGAACTTCAGGTCGCCGGGCGCGAAGATGTTCCACAGCACCCACACGATGATCACGACCGTCATCCAGACGAGGAACCGTCCGGTGCCGATGAAGCGGGCGATGCGCTCCGAGAACCGTCCGAAGGCCTCCGGATCCCACTCGGGCAGGATCCGGCGGCGCGGCGGGCGGGGTTGGTCGAGGCGATTGCGGGGCGCCCGGGAGGACGCGGTGGCGCCCGACGCCGTGCGCTCGCGCGTGCTCTCACGCTCAGGAGCCATGCCCCGACACCCCCTCCTGCGCGCCCTCGTCCAGATGGAACTCCGTCTCCCGCCAGTCTTCGGGCAGCATGTGGTCCAGTACGTCGTCCACGGTCACCGCGCCCAGCAGCGACCCGGAGTCGTCCACCACGGGCGCCGCGACCATGTCGTACGTCGCGAAGAACCCGGCGACGACCGGCAGCGCGGCGTCCGGCTCCAGGGCTTCGAGGGCGTCGTCGAGCAGCGAGCTGACCAGGGTGTACGGCGGGTCGCGCAGCAGCCGCTGGAAGTGGACCGTGCCGAGGTACTTGCCGGTGGGTGTCTCGTCGGGCGGGCGGCAGACATAGACCTGGGCGGCGAGGGCCGGCGTCAGGTCGGGGTTGCGGACCCGGGCGAGGGCGTCGGCGACGGTGGCGTCCGGGCGCAGGATGATCGGCTCGGTCGTCATCAGACCGCCGGCGGTGTGCTCCTCGTACGCCATCAGGCGGCGCATGTCGGCCGCGTCGGCGGGCTGCATCAGGCTGAGCAGCCGCTCCTGCTCGTCCGTCGGGAGCTCGCCGAGCAGGTCGGCCGCGTCGTCCGGGTCCATGGCCTCCAGGACGTCGGCGGCGCGCTCCTCCTTCAGCTTGCCGAGGATCTCGATCTGGTCGTCCTCGGGGAGCTCCTCGAGCACGTCGGCCAGGCGGTCGTCGTCGAGGGCGGCGGCGACCTCGGCGCGGCGCTTGGGGGAGAGGTGGTGCAGGACGTTGGCGAGGTCGGCGGGGCGCAACTGCTCGAAGGTGGCGAGGAGGCTCTCCGCGCCCTGTCCCTGCTCCTCCAGGGAGAACCCGGTGACCGAGGTCCACTCGACCGTCAGCGACTCGCCCTTGGCCCGCCGGAAGGCGCCGCTTCTGCCGCCCTTGCGGACGAACACCTTGTCGATCTCCCAGTCCCGGCGGGCGGGTCGCTGGTGCACCGACAGATCGAGGACGGTGACCTCCTCGCCGGTCTCGACGAGGCTGACGCGCCGGTCGAGCAGCTCGCCGAAGACGAGGCGCTCGGTGGGACGCTGTTCGAAGCGGCGGACGTTGAGCACACCGGTGGTGATGACCTGGCCCGACTCGACGCTGGTGACGCGGGTCATGGGCAGGAAGATGCGGCGCCGGGTGGAGAGTTCGACGACCAGGCCGAGCACCCGTGGGGGGCGCCGGCCGACCCGGAGCATGACGACGAGATCACGGACGCGGCCGACCTGGTCGCCGTTCGGGTCGAAGACGGCGATGCCGGCGAGGTGCGAGACGAAGATCCGGGGAGCGCCGGCTGCCATGGCTTCAGGCTCCTTTGCGTCCGGGGTGTGCGCTGGTGCGGGCCGCGGCCGCGCTGACCGTGCCGCATATCCGAATTGCCCGCTCGGGTGGGCTTCAGGCTAGCCCGTCCGGATCCGATACGCCCTGGTGAGAGGTCCGGACGGACTGGCTCCGCCCGGGGGGTGACGTGCCGGTACGCTGCGTACGCCGCTCAGGTCCCACGACTTCCACGACAGAAAGGCAGCGCCACCTGTGACTGCGATTTCCCAGGGTCGTACGCGCCGGGCCGCGCTGGTGACCGCCATGTGCGCCCTGGTCGTGTCGGGAGCGGGACTGACGGGATGCAGTGAGGACCCGGACGAGGGCACCAACGGGGTCGGCAAGCTGCCGGCCGCCGAGATCCAGCGCAAGACCCGCACGGCGGCCGACTCGGCCGAGGCGGTGCGGCTGTCCGGGAACGTGGTGACCAGCGGGCGTACCTACAAGCTCGACATGCGGCTGAAGCCCGGCGGCGCGTCGGGGTCGGTCACCGCGCAGGGGTCGGAGTTCCAGCTGCTGCGGATCGGCGAGCAGCTGTATCTGAAGGCGGACGCCGGGTTCTGGAGCGACGCGGGCGGCGACGGCAAGGCGGACGCCGCGGCCGTGGACAAGCTGAGCGGCAAGTTCGTGAAGGTGCCGCAGGGCGACCCGGCGTACAAGAAGTTCAGCGGCTTCACCGACAAGGACCTGCTCCTGGACGGCCTGCTGACCCTGCACGGCGCGCTGGCCACCGAAGGCCACCATGAGCAGGACGGCACCCGCGTCATCCGCATCACCGGCGACAAGGGCGCCGGCGGCACCCTGGACGTCTCCCTGGAGGGCAGCCCGTACCCCGTGCGCCTGACCCGGGCGGGCGGCGCGGGCACGCTGACCTTCGCGTCCTGGGGCGACGACTTCCCGTTGGAGAAGCCGAGCAAGACCGACACGGTGGACTACGGCAAGCAGCTGCCGACGTCCTGACCGTTCCTAGGGGCGGCGCTTGCGCTTCAGCAGGAGCCGGGGCAGCCCCGCGGGGATCGGCCGGCGGGTCGTGGCCGGTGAGGGCAGCGGCGCCTCGGCCAGGGAACCCTCCGGCAGCGCGGCCGTGGTGCCCGTCGGCTCCAGGCGCACCACCCGGCACTCGCTCGCCCAGCGGGCCGGCATCGCCTCGCCGTCGGGGGCGTTGAGCCGCTTGCCCTTCAGCTCGGCGACCGTCGCCTCCCACTGCTCGGAGCCCGGGGCGAGTTCGACGACCTTCGCCGACCAGGAGACCAGCCGGCCGCCCTTGTCCTTGCTACGGACCGTCACCTCGGCCTCGGCCCCGTCCGTGAGCCCCGGCAGCGGCTGCTCGCCCGGACCGTCGCCCACGACACAGGCCGCACCCTCGTGCCACACGTGCCACAGCGTCCGGGCCGGGTGACCGGGCCCCTTGACCCAGATGAGGCCGGACTTCTTCGTGGCCTCCTCGACGAGGGCCTGGTCGAGCAGCTCGCTTGTCATGGGCCCACCCTAGCGAGCGGCGCTCACAGCCAGCCGTTGCGCTTCAGCGTGCGGTGGATGCCCAGACAGATCGTCACCGTGATGGTCATGATCACCGGGTAGCCGTACTTCCAGTGCGTCTCGGGCATGTAGTCGAAGTTCATGCCGTACACACCGCACACCATCGTCGGTACGGCGATGATCGCGGCCCACGAGGTGATCTTCCGCATGTCCTCGTTCTGGGCGACGGACGCCTGCGCGAGGTTGGCCTGGAGGATCGAGTTGAGCAGCTCGTCGAAGCCGATGACCTGCTCGTGCACGCGCGCGACGTGGTCGGCGACGTCCCGGAAGTACTTCTGGATGTCCGGGTCGATCAGCCGCATCGGACGCTCGCTCAGCAGCTGCATGGGGCGCAGCAGCGGCGACACCGCGCGCTTGAACTCCAGCACCTCACGCTTGAGTTGGTAGATCCGCCCCGCGTCGGTGCCGCGCGGCGTGCCCTTGCGGCCCGGCGAGAAGACCTCCGTCTCCACCTCGTCGATGTCGTCCTGCACCGCGTCGGCGACGGCGACGTACCCGTCGACGACATGGTCGGCGATGGCGTGCAGCACGGCCGACGGGCCCTTGGCGAGCAGCTCGGGGTCGTCCTGGAGGCGGTGCCGCAGCGCGCGCAGCGAGCCCTGCCCGCCGTGCCGGACGGTGATGAAGAAGTCCCGTCCGGTGAAGCACATGACCTCGCCGGTCTCGACGATCTCGCTGTTGGCCGTGAGTTCGTCGTGCTCGACGTAGTGGATGGTCTTGAAGACGGTGAACAGGGAGTCGTCGTAGCGCTCCAGCTTGGGGCGCTGGTGCGCCTGCACCGCGTCCTCGACGGCCAGCGGGTGCAGCCCGAACTCGCTTGCGATACCGGAGAATTCGGCCTCGGTCGGTTCGTGCAGGCCGATCCAGACGAAGCCGCCGTCCCGGCGCACCTGGCGCATCGCCTCGTGCGGGGTCAGGGGCTTCGGGGTCTCGACCCGGGCGCCGTGCCGGTAGACGGCGCAGTCGACGACGGCCGAGGGCGTCGCCGGGTCGCGGGTGGTGTCGTAGGCGCCGTTGTCCTTGCGCAGCGAGACGCGGGACGGGCGGACCACGGCACGCAGGTCGCGGATCATCGACATGAGCAGGCTCCTTCGCAACGGGCAACGAAGCGTGGAGAACCGCGGCCCGGTTGGAACTGCCCGGAATGGGGACGTCCTGACCTCAGGATGTTTGGCACGTCCACAAAGCGGGGAGCACCGCACCGTCGCGGTGATGTGGGCTTCGTTGCTGATTCAGATCGGACCGATCAGGCCAAGCGAAACGAAGTGCTCTTCCGGGTGAGGACGCAAGCGTGAGAGGACGGCGGTCAGCCGGAGCGGAACAGCCGAGTCAGCTACATCAACGGCGGGAAGAGCGAGTGGTACTGCACGGTCGACTTCGATCCATGACAGCCCCACCTCCTCCGGCCGGTCCCTCGTGAGGGACGTTCCATACCCCTTTCGGGGTTCCCCGTAGGGGAGTCTCAATCTCGGTGCGGGATACGGTCGCGATGCTCACGCATGCCGTCCCGAACACCGGGCAAGAGTATCAGCCGACTGAAGTGTCAAGGCGCTGCTTTGCCTGGTACTGACGAGTTCTATGCTCGCGACATGGCTGATGTTCTCCCTCTGGTCGAGGCCCGGTTGCGCACCGCGCTCGGCGAACCGGACGCCCGTGCGGCGGTCACCTTCCTGGGTACGGACCGCATCGAGGTGCTCCGTTTCCAGCAGGGCGACATCGTCCGCTACGCCACGCTCGGCATGTCCGCCCAGCCCATGAACGACCCCAACGCGATGGTCGCCGACCCGGTCAAGGGTCCGCGTGCCGAGCTGGTCCTCTCTGTCCGCGCCGGCCTCGCCGACACCGACAAGGTGCTCCGCCCGCTCGCCGTGCTCGCCGCGTCCCCGCAGGTCGAGGGTGTGATCGTGGCCCCCGGCGCTTCCCTGGACGTCGGCGAGACGCTCTGGCCCGGCGCCCCGTTCACCTCCGTCCTGGTCGCCGAGCCGGGCGGTCTGGTCGAGGACCTCGAACTCGACGAGCCCCTCGACCCCGTGCGCTTCCTGCCCCTGCTCCCGATGACCGCGAACGAGGCCGCCTGGAAGCGGGTGCACGGCGCCCAGGCCCTCCAGGAGCGCTGGCTCACGAGCGGGACGGACCTGAGGGATCCCGCCCGCAGGTCCGTCCCGCTGGAGTGAGGAACCTCACCAGTCGGTGGCCGAAAACCGTCACTTGGCGAACACCGTCACTTGGCGAACACCGTCAGTTGGCGAACACGGCGACGCTGTCCTCGGCCGCGTGCTTCGTCTCCAGCTCCTCGGCCTCGTGCGTGAGCGCCCTGCGCCGTACGACGACCACGAGCGCGCCCGCCACCGCCGTGACCGCCGCCACCACGAACGGGACGCGGATGCTGCCGGTCCACTCCTCGATCCGCGGCGCGAAGTAGGGCGCGGCCGCCGCCGCGAACCAGCGCACGAAGTTGTAGCCCGCGCTCGCCACGGGGCGCGGCGCGTCCGAGACGCCGAGGGCCAGTTCCGTGTAGACGGTGTTGTTCACGCCGATGAACGCGCCGGACAGGATCGTGCAGACGACGGCCGTGGTGTGGTCGCCGTAGCCGAGGATCAGCACGTCCGCCGCGAGCAGCACCAGCGAACCGCCGAGCACCTTCAGCGAACCGAAGCGCTTCTGTAGACGCGGCGCCACCAGCACGGAGAAGACCGCGAGCAGCACACCCCAGGCGAAGAACACCGCGCCCGACCGGTACGGGCTCATGTTCAGTACGAACGGGGTGAAGGCCAGCACCGTGAAGAACGTGTAGTTGTAGAAGAAGGACGAGATCGCCGCGGAGGCGAGGCCGCCGTGTCCGAGCGCCTTGATCGGGTCCAGCAGGGAGGTCTTGCGGGCCGGCTTGGGCTGTTCCTTCAGGAACACCGCGATGCACAGGAAGCCGACGGCCATCAGGAACGCCGTACCGAAGAACGGATAGCGCCAGCTGGCGTCGCCGAGCAGCGCGCCCAGCAGCGGGCCGCACGCCATGCCGAGGCCGAGCGCGGACTCGTACAGCAGGATCGCCGCCGCGCTGCCGCCGGCCGCCGCGCCGACGATCACGGCGAGGGCGGTGGAGACGAAGAGCGCGTTGCCGAGTCCCCAGCCCGCCCGGAACCCGACCAGTTCGCCGACCGATCCGGACGTGCCCGCGAGCCCGGCGAAGACGACCACGAACGCGAGGCCGAGCAGCAGGGTCCTGCGACCGCCGATCCGGCTGGAGACGAAGCCGGTGACCAGCATCGCCACGGCGGTGATGAGGAAGTACGAGGTGAAGAGCAGGGAGACCTGGCCGGTCGTGGCGTGCAGGCCGCCGGCGATGGACGGCAGGATCGGGTCGACGAGTCCGATGCCCATGAAGGCGACGACGGACGCGCCGGCGGTCGCCCATACGGCTCGCGGCTGCCGCAGGAGGCTGCCCGCTCCCGCGTCGAAGGGGTCCATTTCCGTTCTCCGATCCGGACTGGGGTGGTTGGTCGCTACACATAATATGTTAGCTAGCCTAATTAATGCAAGCTACATCTATATTCCCGCGGGTCCGCCGTCCCCGGGTTCGGCGAACCGGTTCCGCCCGGAAGGGTGATCGTCCTTGACGTGGCGCAGAACGGGTAGGACCGTGGGGGCCTATGAGGGGCGAACCCAGTTGCCCGAAGTGTGGTGGCCGGGTCAGGGCTCCCGGACTCTTCGCCGACACCTGGCAGTGCGATGTGCACGGCACCGTGCACCCGGTGCAGCCCGTGATCCCGCCCAGCGTCGAGGCCCTCGGTGTGGTCGTGCACCGCACCCAGGTGCCGGTGTGGATGCCGTGGCCGCTGCCGATCGGCTGGCTGTTCACCGGGGTGGCCAGCGCGGGGGACGACCGCAGCGGGGGCAGAGCGACCGCCGTCGCCTGCTCCGGACCCGGTCCGCTCGGAGGCATGGGCGAGATGATCCTGGTCGCCGAGGAACTCGGCGTCGGGCTGGGAGCTCGCTACGCCGGCACCGACGGCCCGGACCCGGGCCCCTATATGAACGTCGAGAAGCCGCCCCAGGCCAAGGTGCTCGCCGCCGGACGGCCCACGCCGCTGTGGCATGTCTCGGGGACGCCCGACGACCGCGCCGTGTTCGCGGGGGAGGCGCTCGGGATGTGGTTGTGGGCGGTCATGTGGCCCGAGCAGTCGGGGTTGTTGATGTACGACGAGCTGGTGCTGACGGATCTGCGGGACGCCGGGGCCGAGGTGGAACTGGTTCCCTGTGGGGCGTTGTCGCCGCGCTTGCTCGAGCCGTAGCGCCCCCACGGGGGTGGGGTGCCCTTGGTGGGCGGCTGCGGGTTGTGTGTGGCTGGTCGCGCGGTTCCCCGCGCCCCTGAGTGGGCTGATGTAAGGGGCGCTCGGCTGTACGGGGGTGACAGAGGTGGTTGAAAAACTGGTTATCCTTGAGCGGCCCCTTCCGTATCGTCCCCGTCTGGAGTCTGTCGTGCGTATCGATCTGCACACCCACTCCACCGCTTCCGACGGCACGGACACGCCCGCCGAGCTGGTGCGCAACGCCGCCGCGGCCGGGCTGGACGTCGTGGCGCTCACCGATCACGACAGCACCCGTGGATACGCCGAGGCCATCGCCGCGCTGCCGACGGGGCTCACCCTCGTGACCGGCGCCGAGCTGTCTTGTCGTATCGACGGCATCAGCATGCACATGCTGGCCTACCTCTTCGATCCCGAGGAGCCCGCGTTGCTCGCCGAGCGGGAGCTGGTGCGCGACGACCGGGTGCCCCGGGCCCAGGGCATGGTCGCCAAGCTCAACGCGCTGGGCGTGCCCGTCACCTGGGAACAGGTCCTGCGGATCGCCGGCGACGGTTCGGTCGGCCGGCCGCATGTCGCCACCGCTCTGGTCGAGCTCGGGGTCGTGCCGACCGTGGACGACGCCTTCACCGAGGACTGGCTGGCCGACGGCGGGCAGGCCCATGTGGAGAAGCACGAGACCGACCCCTTCGAGGCGATCCGGCTGATCAAGGCCGCGGGCGGCGTCGCCGTCTTCGCGCACCCCGCCGCGAGCAAACGCGGCCGTACGGTGCCGGAGACCGTCATCGCCGAGCTGGCCGCGGCCGGGCTCGACGGCATCGAGGTCGATCACATGGACCACGAGCCCGACACCCGTGCGCGGCTGCGCGGGCTCGCGAAGGAGCTCGGGCTGCTGGCCACCGGGTCCAGTGACTACCACGGCAGCCGCAAGACGTGTGTGCTCGGCGAGTACACCACCGACCCCGAGGTCTACGGGGAGATCACGCGGCGGGCCACCGGGGCGTTCCCGGTGCCGGGGACCGGCGGGGTCTGAGGCCCGCACTCCCACGTCCGTTTTTCCCGGGTTCGCTTCTCGCCCCTCGCTGTCGCGTGCCCGTGTCCGCTCGCTCGTTTCCTCCGCAAGGCACTCATGTTCGACGTCGCCGTCTTCGGCTCCCTCTTCCTGACCCTGTTCGTCATCATGGATCCCCCCGGGATCACCCCGATCTTCCTCGCCCTCACCGCCGGCCGCCCGGCCAAGGTGCAGAAGCGGATGGCCTTCCAGGCCGTCTGTGTGGCGGGCGGGGTGATCGCGGTGTTCGGGCTCCTCGGCCACCAGATCCTCGACTACCTGCATGTCTCCGTCCCCGCGCTGATGATCGCGGGCGGGCTGCTGCTCCTGCTGATCGCGCTCGACCTGCTCACGGGCAAGACGGACGAGCCCAAGCAGACCAAGGACGTCAACGTCGCCCTCGTCCCGCTGGGTATGCCCCTGCTGGCCGGACCCGGTGCGATCGTGTCCGTCATCCTCGCCGTGCAGAAGGCCGGCAGCGTCGCCTCCCAGGTGTCGGTGTGGTCGGCGATCCTCGCCATCCATGTCGTGCTGTGGCTCGTGATGCGGTACTCGCTGCTGATCATCCGGGTCATCAAGGACGGAGGCGTGGTGCTGGTGACCCGGCTCGCGGGCATGATGCTGTCCGCGATCGCCGTGCAGCAGATCATCAATGGCGTCACGCAGGTGATCCAGGGCGCCTGAGCCCGAGGTGGGCGCCCCGATAACGCGAAGCCCCCGCACGGCGTGCTGCCGTACGGGGGCTTCGAAGCTTCTGTGGGTGGTACGCGTCTGTCGGGAGGCGGATGTATGTCGTCGTACGTCTGTCGTCGTGCGTCTGTCGCGTCTGTCGGTGTGTCGCGTCTGTCGTCTGTTACGAGGCCGTGGTCTCGGCCGGTCGGATCCAGAGCCGCTGGCCGGTTGCCGCGGCCTGCTGAACGATCCGGTTGACGGAGGCGGCGTCCACGACGGTGCTGTCCACGGGCGTGCCGTCGAACTCGTCGAGTCGCATGATTTCGAAGCGCATGGCTTCTCCCTTCGTCTGGTCATCCTCCTGCGGAGAACTACTTGGTCACACGGGTAACAACCTGCTTCGGGTCGCAAACATTCCCTACGCTAAGGAAATTTTTTCAGTGTCTAAATACTGACCGGTAAAGGACCGGTCGGTGATCAAGGGAGGACTGACCGGGACCGGTTGTGTTCGCAGCGTGACCGCCGGGACAATGGAGGCAATGAACGACGACCTCGGCGCACTCGCCGCCCGCATCGACCGCACCAACGAGCTGCTGCAACGCATGCTCGCCGAGGTGGCGAAGACGCCCTCGACCCACGCGATCTTCGTCGACGCGGGGTATCTGTACGCGGCCGCGGGGCGACTGGTCGCCGGCACGGAGGACCGCCGTGCCTTCGACCTGGACGCCGAGGGCCTGATCGAGGCGCTCATCGACCGGGCCCGCACGATCTTCGCGGACAGCAGGCTGCTGCGGGTCTACTGGTACGACGGCGCGCGGCGCCGCATCCACACCGCGGAGCAGCAGTCGATCGCCGAGCTCCCGGACGTCAAGGTGCGGCTGGGGAACCTCAACGCCAACAACCAGCAGAAGGGCGTCGACTCACTGATCCGGACCGATCTGGAATCCCTCGCCCGGCATCGCGCCATCAGTGACGCGGCCCTGCTCGGCGGCGACGAGGACCTGGTGTCCGCCGTGGAGGCCGCGCAGGGGTACGGGGCACGGGTGCACCTGTGGGGGATCGAGGCGCCGGAGGGCCGCAACCAGGCCGAGCCGCTGCTCTGGGAGGTCGACAGCCAACGCACCCTCGACCTCGACTTCTTCAAGCCGTACGTCTCCCGGCGCACGGCCGCCGCGTACGAGGCGGCGGGGGCGCGGCCGACACGGGAGGACGTCCGGTTCGTCGGCGCCCAGATCGCGGCCAAGTGGCTCGCCGCGCGGGGCCGGGAGTCGCTGGTCGAGCTGCTGCCCGGACATCCCTACCTTCCCGGCTCGGTGGACCAGGATCTGCTGGTGGAGGCGGAGGGGCTGCTCCAGTACTCGCTGCGAGGCCAGGCCGATCTGCGGCGGGCGCTGCGGGACGGGTTCTGGGAGCACCTCCAGACGCAGTACTAGGGCCTGTCGTTTGGATCAGGTCGGCTGAGAGGGACTGCGCCTGTCGGCCGGCCCGAGCGGGGTCTGGTGCGTGCAGCTGCAAGGCGGAGGAGGGAGTCGACGCGGAGCGTCGGCGAGTGACGACAACGCGGCAGATGTGCGTGCCAGGCCCCGCGACGCCGGCATGATCCAAACGACAGGCCCTAGGCGTCCGCCCGCACGCCGTCCCAGAAGTCGGCGACCGCCTGGGCGGTGCGCAGGGGCTGATCGGCGTTGGGGGAGTGCTCGGCGCCGGGGATGATCGTGCGGCGCGCCTTCAGGCGGTCGGCCATCTCGTCGAGGACCGGGACCGGCCAGGTGTCGTCGCTGGCACCCGAGAGCACGTGGAACGGCAGCGGGAGGGCGGCGAGTTCGTCGACCCGGTCCGGTTCCGTGCACAACTGACGTCCGGTGGCGATGAGTTGGGCCGGCTTCGTGCCGAGCCAGCGGCGGCGCAACAGATCCTCCCCGCCGATGCCGCGGGCCGGCCCGCCGACCTCCTCCGGCGGTCCCATCGCGAGGATCGCCTCCCAGGTCTCCGTCATGGTCATCGCCGCGAGGGCGTCCCGCAGAAGCTTCACCCGCTGCTGCTGGGAGTCGGAGATCTGGGCCGGGCCCGATGACATGAGGGTGAGTGACCGGAACGGCGTGTGGTCGAGGAGGACGGCCGCGCGGGAGATCTGGCCGCCCAGGGAGTGACCGAGGAGGTGGACGGGAGCGTCGCCGACGGCCGCCGCCTGGGCGAGTACGTCCCTGGCCAACTCGCCGCGCGCGTACGCGGATTCGTCGTCCTCCGGCCCGTCCGACTCGTGCTGTCCGCGTCCGTCCACGGCGACGGTGCGGTAGCCGCGGTCCGCCAGCGGCTCGTGCATCAGCGTGAAGTCCTCCTTGCTGCCCGTGAATCCGGGGAGCAGCAGGGCCGTGCCTCGGGGTTCGACGCCCGGGGTGGCCGGGTGGTCGACGACGGCGAAGGCGCCGCGCGAGGTGTGGAGGGGGTAGGCGCGGGCGTTCGGGGGCGGGGTGAAGGCGGGTTGGGTGGTCACGGGGGGAGGGTAACCGGTGCCGTGCCGTGGGGGTCCGGGCCGGCGGCCTGAACGGGCCTTGTCCCCGAAGGCCGGACGGGCCGGGGGTGTCTCGGGCCAAAAACGCCGACGGCCCGGCCCCGCGTGCAGCGGGACCGGGCCGTCGTACGGGAGATCAGCCCTCCGTCGGCTCCGCGGTGGCCGTGGCCTTGCGGGTGCGGCGGGCCTTGGGCTTGGCCTCGGCCGTGCCGTCGGCGGCCTCCACCGTCGCCGCGGCGGCCTTGCGGGTCCGGCGACGCGGGGCGGGTGCCTCGGTGGCCGTCGGTTCCTGCGTGGCCTGGGCCGGGATGTCAGCGGCCTCGCCGGTCGCCGCGGTCTTGCGGGTGCGGCGGGCCTTGGGCTTGGCCTCGGTGGCCTCCGCCGTGTCGACGGCGGTCTCGGCCGCCGCCGTCGCCTTGCGGGTACGGCGCGGCTTGGTCTCGGCGGCCTCCGGCTCGGCCATCGCCACGGCGGCCTTGCGCGTCCGGCGCGGCTTGGCCTCCACTGCCTCGGCCGTGTCCACAGCGGACTCCGCGGTGGCCGTCGCCTTGCGGGTGCGGCGCGCCTTCGGCTTGGCCTCGGCGGCCTCCGGCTCCTGGGCCGTCTGGGCCGGGATGCCGGCGGCCTCGGTCACCTCGGCGGCCTCGGCTGCCGCCGCGGTCTTGCGGGTGCGGCGGGCCTTGGGCTTGGCCTCGGTGGCTTCGGCCGTGTCGACAACGGCTTCGGCGGCGGCGGTTGCCTTGCGGGTGCGGCGAGCCGCGGGCTTGGGCTCGGCGGCCTCGGTCACCTCGGCGGCCTCGTCGGTCGCCGCGGTCTTGCGGGTGCGGCGGGCCTTGGGCTTGGCCTCGGTGGCTTCGGCCGTGTCCACGGCGGTCTCCGCCGTGGCGGCTGCCTTGCGGGTGCGGCGGCGCGGCTTGGTCTCCGTCGCCTCCGGGGTCTCCTCGGGCTCCGCGGCCTGCGGCAGGGCGGGGCTCTCGGTCGCCTGGGCGGCGGCCTCAGTCGCGGCCGGCTCAGCCGACTTGCGGGTGCGGCGGCGGCGCGGCTTGGCCGTGGTCTCCTCGGGGGCGTCCAGGGCCGGGCCCTCCGCCGTCGTGACGGCGGCCTCCGCGGCCTCCTCGGCGACCTGCGTCACGGCCGGGTTCTCCGCCGCTGCTCCGTTGCGGGTGCGGCGACGGCGACGCGGGGTGCGCGGTGCCGAGCCGGACTCGGCCGGGGTGGCCTCGGCGGTCTCCTGCGCGGTCACGGAACCGGCCGGGGCCTGCGTGCCGTCCAGCGGGGTTCCGCCGCGCGTACGGCGGCGGCGACGCGGCGTACGCGCCGAGGGCTCACGGTCCGGGGAGGACGAACGGGACTCGTCCCGGCCGCCCCGGCCACCGCGTCCGCGCGCACCGCGTCCGCCGGTCTCGCCGAGGTCCTCCAGCTGCTCCGCGTCCAGCCCGGCGCGGGTGCGCTCCGAGCGGGGCAGGATGCCCTTGGTGCCCGCGGGGATGTTCAGTTCCTCGAAGAGGTGCGGGGACGTGGAGTACGTCTCCGGCGGGTCGTTGAAGTTCAGCTCCAGCGCCTTGTTGATCAGCTGCCAGCGCGGGATGTCGTCCCAGTCGACGAGGGTGATCGCGATGCCCTTGGCGCCCGCGCGGCCGGTGCGGCCGATGCGGTGCAGGTACGTCTTCTCCTCTTCCGGCGACTGGTAGTTGATGACGTGCGTCACGCCCTCGACGTCGATACCGCGGGCGGCGACGTCGGTGCAGACGAGGACGTCCACCTTGCCGTTGCGGAAGGCGCGCAGGGCCTGCTCGCGGGCGCCCTGGCCGAGGTCGCCGTGGACCGCGCCGGCCGCGAAGCCGCGCTGCTTGAGCTGGTCGGCGAGGTCGGCCGCGGTGCGCTTCGTGCGGCAGAAGACCATGGCCAGTCCCCGGCCGTCGGCCTGAAGTATGCGCGCGACCATCTCGGGCTTGTCCATGTTGTGCGCGCGGAACACGTGCTGCGAGGTGTTCGCGACGGTGGCGCCCGCGTCGTCCGGCGCGGTGGCGCGGATGTGGGTGGGCTGCGACATGTAACGGCGCGCGAGGCCGATGACCGCGCCCGGCATGGTCGCCGAGAACAGCATGGTCTGGCGCCTGGCCGGCAGCATGTTGATGATCTTCTCGACGTCGGGCAGGAAGCCCAGGTCGAGCATCTCGTCGGCCTCGTCGAGGACGAGCGCCTTGATGTGCTTGAGGTTGAGCTTCTTCTGGCCCGCGAGGTCCAGCAGTCGGCCCGGGGTGCCGACGATCACGTCGACGCCCTTCTTCAGGGCCTCGACCTGGGGCTCGTAGGCCCGGCCGCCGTAGATCGCGAGGACGCGTACGTTACGCACCTTGCCCGCGGTGAGCAGGTCGTTCGTCACCTGCGTGCACAGCTCGCGGGTGGGGACGACGACGAGCGCCTGCGGGGCGTCGGTGAGGGCCTCGGGCTGGGCGCGGCCGGCCTCCACGTCCGCGGGGACGGTGACGCGCTCCAGAAGGGGGAGGCCGAAGCCCAGCGTCTTGCCGGTGCCGGTCTTGGCCTGGCCGATGACGTCCGTGCCGGAGAGGGCGACGGGGAGGGTCATCTCCTGGATGGGGAAGGGATTGATGATGCCGACGGCTTCAAGGGCCTCGGCGGTCTCGGGAAGGATTCCGAGCTCTCGGAAAGTCGTAGTCAGGGTGCTGCCTCTTCTGTGTACGCGGTGCGAGGCGAGCGCGGGGGTCTTGACGGACCGTGCCGGGGACGTCGGCTGCCTTACGGGATGGCCGTAGGGCACGGGACCACTGCCGACGCTCTAGCGCTCGTACCGCTGAGGGTGTCCCTCCGGTCGTCGTACGCAGAGTGCCGTACGTCCGGGGAGGGCTGTCGGGTCGGAGCCGATCGGGCCACCGACCGGGCATCCTCATAACGTGCGGCCCGTCGAGTACGTCAGAGTGCTCAGCGGGCGCATTACCACCATACCCCGGAAACGCGCACATGCGATGGCCGAATTGGTCACGTAGTCGTCGTCACAGTGATTGACCAGGGACTTCCGTGGCTTCCCAAGCGGGCTATTGTGCGCTTCATGACGACGCCTGACAACACCCCTGACGCCTCCGGCACCGCCGACTCCACCGTCGAACAGACCGGGGTCGCCGCCCAGGACTGGGCGCGGGCCGCCGCCGATCCGCAGTACCGGGCCGCTGTCGTCGACCTGCTCGGCGCGCTGGCCTATGGCGAGCTGGCGGCGTTCGAGCGGCTGGCCGAGGACGCCAAGCTGGCGCCGACCCTGGCGGACAAGGCGGAGCTGGCGAAGATGGCGTCGGCGGAGTTCCACCACTACGAGAAGCTGCGGGACCGGCTGACCGAGATCGGCGCCGAGCCGACGGAGGCGATGGAGCCGTTCGTCGCCGCGCTGGACGGCTTCCACAAGCAGACCGCGCCGTCGGACTGGCTGGAGGGCCTCGTCAAGGCGTACGTCGGTGACTCGATCGCCAGTGACTTCTACCGGGAGGTCGCGGCTCGGCTCGATTCGGACACGCGCGGGCTGGTGCTCGCCGTGCTGGACGACACCGGGCACGCTTCGTTCGCCGTGGAGAAGGTGCGGGCCGCCATCGACGCCGATCCGCGGGTCGGCGGGCGGCTGGCCCTGTGGGCCCGGCGGCTGATGGGCGAGGCGCTGTCCCAGTCCCAGCGAGTGGTCGCCGACCGGGACGCGCTGTCCACGATGCTGGTCGGGGGCGTCGCGGACGGCTTCGATCTTGCCGAGGTCGGGAAGATGTTCTCGCGGATCACCGAGGCGCACACCAAGCGGATGGCTGCGCTGGGGCTGGCGGCCTAGGGCCGCTCGCCCCGCACCCCTGACCCCAGCCCATGGGGGTGGCCGCCGGCGTCACGGTTCCGGCGGCCGGTCCTCGGGGTCTACGCGGTCGCCGAGTGCCGGCGCAGTCTTCCCGCGGGGCGTACCAGCAGGGAGAGAGAGGCGGCCGAGAAGATCGCCGCGCCGACGAGGATCACGAACAGGTTGCCGAAGTCGAGCGCGGTGTGCGTGATGAAGGCGCCGAAGAGCGCTCCGGCGACACCCGTCGGCAGCACCAGCGAGCGGGTGGGCAGGCGGTGCGGCAGGCGGGTTGCGGCGGCCCATGCCAGGGCCAGGCCGAGGATCGCGGAGCTGAGCGCTTCCAAGAGCATGTTGGGGTCCCTCCCACATGGCCGACCTGCTCGAAACGGTCGTAGCCCGTCATACCCCTGACCTGCGGAATGCAATCCTCCCCTGTGACCGGCCGGTGCGCCGTCCGTGCGGACGACGGGAGGGCCCGGCGACAGTGTCGCCGGGCCCTCCCGTCATACCTGTGCGGGCGATACGCCCACTCCGCTGGCGGCTTCTACAGCGCGCCGAAGCCCACCTTGCGCGGAGCCGGCTCGCCGAGTTCCACGTAGGCCAGTCGGTCGGCCGGGACCAGGACCTTGCGGCCGTGCTCGTCCACGAGGCTCAGCAGCTGCGTCTTTCCGGCCAGCGCCTCGGACACCGCCCGCTCGACTTCTTCGGCACTCTGACCGCTCTCCAGAACGATCTCGCGGGGCGCGTGCTGCACGCCGATCTTGACCTCCACGCCTTTGTCCCTCCGACGGTCAGTGAAGTGCGCGACCTTCCGCGCCGTACCCTGCACACATTAGCCCGGTGAGGGGACGTACACCCTCCGCCCAAGAACGCCAACAGCGAACAGCGGACGGGAACAGACGCCCCGGGACGGGCCCCGCGTCAGTGGTGCTCGCTGCCGTGCAGCGGGAAGCCGGCGATACCGCGCCACGCCAGGGACGTCAGCAGCTGCACCGCCTGGTCGCGCGGGACGCTGCGGTCGCTGTGCAGCCAGGAGCGGGCCACGACCTGGGCGAGACCGCCGAGGCCGGAGGCGAGCAGCATCGACTCCGCGCGCGAGAGGCCGGTGTCCTCGGCGATGACGTCGCAGATCGCCTCGGCGCACTCGTTGGTGACCTTGTCGACGCGCTCGCGCACGGCCGGCTCGTTCGTCAGGTCGGACTCGAAGACCAGGCGGAAGGCGCCGCCGTCGTCCTCGACGTACGCGAAGTACGCGTCCATCGTCGCCCGTACGCGCTGCTTGTTGTCGGTCGTCGACGCGAGCGCGTTGCGTACGGCCTGGATCAGGGACTCGCAGTGCTGGTCCAGCAGCGCGAGATAGAGGTCGAGCTTGCCCGGGAAGTGCTGGTAGAGCACCGGCTTGCTGACGCCGGCGCGCTCGGCGATGTCGTCCATCGCGGCAGCGTGGTAGCCCTGCGCGACGAAGACCTCCTGGGCCGCGCCCAGAAGCTGGTTCCGTCGGGCACGGCGTGGCAGGCGAGTGCCCCGCGGGCGTGCCGCCTCTGTCTGCTCGATGGCTGTCACGCCGCCTCCCAATGTCGTCCACATGCGGTGTGCGCCGCGTCGCCATCGTACTTTTCGGTAACCCTGGTGTGCGCGGTGCGAGCGCAGAATTTCACGGACCGGACGGTGACGAAAGTCGCGCAGAAGGTTTGAAACCTGGATGGAATGGGCAGGAGAAGCCTTCTTTCCGGCTCTTTCCTGCTCAACAGCCTCACGCGTGCGCCCGCGTCACCGGTAGTCGTCCTCGTCGATGGAGACGACGCGTGCCTGCTCGATCAGATCGGCCTCGTTCGCCCGGCCCGGGTCCACGCCGGTCAGCGGATCGTCCTGGTCGGACCTTACGTCGGCGTGCTGCTCGGCCGCGTCGGCCGGGGGTGCCTCGACGTCGAGGTCCTCCGGCTCGTCGCTCTCCTCGGCCACGAACGTATCGGGGTCGGTCGGATCGACGGCCATGGCGGGCTCCCTTCCTAGAAACGTCCCCGGGGGGACGACATCCCTGGGTGAGACAGGGGTCCACATCCGGGTGCCCTGCGTACGAGCCTAGGAGACACCGGTTCCGGACGCTATGCGATCCGCGGGGGATCCGTGGGCGATTCGGGCGTGTCCCGGGTGGCCTCTGTGCGGGTGGCGCGTCGGCCGGTTTCCCGAGTCGGCGGCTGCCATGTACGTGCCCACTTGTGACGGCGAACACATGAACCACTGCGTGATCGTCTCGTAACATTGCCGCATGTCTTCGACCGAGCTCCCATCCGCGCCGGCCGCCAGCGTGCTCCCCAAGGTGGCGACCGTCAGGGTCGCCGAGGGTGAGCGGCTGCGTTCGGTCGGACTGCCGGGGATCACGCTGTCGGTGCGATCGAGACCACCCGCGCGCGAGGGCCTGCCGCCCGCGCTCTACGTCCATGGACTCGGCGGTTCCTCACAGAACTGGTCCGCGCTGATGCAACAGCTCGAGGACCAGGTCGACGGCGAGGCCGTCGACCTGCCGGGCTTCGGCGACTCGCCACCGCCGGACGACGGCAACTACTCGATCACCGCGCACGCACGCGCGGTGATCCGCTATCTCGACGCCTCCGACCGCGGCCCGGTCCACCTCTTCGGTAACTCGCTCGGCGGAGCGGTCACCACACGCGTCGCGGCCGTGCGCCCGGACCTCGTCCGAACGCTCACCCTCATCTCGCCCGCACTGCCGGAGCTCCGCGTCCAGCGCACCGCCGTACCCACCGGCCTGCTCGCCGTGCCCGGGGCGACCGCGCTCTTCACCCGCTTCAGCAGAGGCTGGACGGCCGAGCAGCGCGTCCGCGGCGTGATGCACCTGTGCTACGGCGACCCCGGCCGGGTGACGCCGGAGGGCTTCAGCAACGCGGTCGAGGAGATGGAGCGGCGACTCCAGCTGCCGTACTTCTGGGACGCCTTGACGCGTTCCGCGCGCGGGCTGGTCAACGCCTACACGCTGGGCGGCCAGCACGCGCTGTGGCGCCAGGCGGAGCGCGTGCTGGCGCCGACGCTGCTCATCTACGGCGGCCGGGACCAGCTCGTCGGCTACCGCATGTGCCGGAAGGCCGCGCGCAGCTTCCGCGACTCCCGACTGCTGACCCTGCCGGAGGCCGGACACGTGGCGATGATGGAGTACCCCGAGATCGTCGCCCGCGCGTTCGATGAGCTCTGCGTGGACGCCGGGGAGGCGCTGGAGCCGCAGAGCGGCCGGTCCGGCGTCACCGGCGCCGGGGCCGTGACCGAGAACGCTGGGAGCTGAGGCGCGACGTGGGACGCCACAGCCGCCGCGGACCGGCCGCCAAGCGCGACACCGCGGACCCGACCGCCCGACAGGGCTCCCGGGGGCCACAGCCCGAGCCGGGCCCGGCCCAGCGGGGGCCCTCCGCGCCGGGCCCGGGATCCGGGCCGAGCAGGGTGCCGGGCGCCCGACCGGGTACGGCACCGGGGCCCGGGCCGGGCCAGGGTGGCCGGCCGCAGCCCGGTGGACGCCGGACAGCCGGTCCGGCGCCGTACGAGGGGCGGGGCTATCCCGACGGGACGCCCCCGCACGGTTTCCCGACGCTGCCGGACGGCACGCCCGCGCAGGGCTTCCCGAGGCTCGCTGACGGCACTCCCGCGCACGGCATACCGAGGCTGCCCGACGGCACTCCCGCGCACGGCTTTCCCCGGCTCCCCGACGGCACTCCCGCCCACGGCACTCCCCGAGTCCGCGGCACCCACCCCGAGCAGCGTGAACCGGGTGGTGGCTGGGGTGAGTTGAGGGGCCGGACCGGCGTCACATACGGCGCCCCGCCCGCGACCGGCGTCCCCCTGCCGCGCCCCCGGCAGGCACCCCGGTCCGAAGGGCCCCGGCAGGACTACGTCGACGCCTTCGAGGAGGACGTCGACGTCTTCGCGCCCCGTGTCGCCGAGACCGCGCACGCCGCCGACCCGTACGGCTCCGTCACCGACTGGGACACCAGGACCGGCACCGACGCCGACGACGAGGACGCCCCGCCGACCGGTGAGCCCGTCACGGCGCAAGGCGGCAAGGGCCGGGCCTTCACCGGTATCGCCGCGGCCGCCGTCGTCACCGTGCTGGCCGTGGTCGTCGCCGGTCAGGTCGCCAAGGGGCGGGACGACAGCGACGTACGCTCGCAGTCCGCCGGCGATCAGGCGCGGGACGACCGGGACTCGGCCACCCGCGGGGACGGGCGGCCGACGCCGTCCGGTGGGCCGGCCGCGGCACCGCTGACGTACGCCCAGAAGATGGCGGCGACGTTTCCGCTGAGCGCGACCCTCAAGGGCTCGGGGAAGTTCGACGCGGTCAAGGGGATCGACAAGGCGCCCGGCAAGGGGCAGAAGTTCACCTACCGCGTGGATGTGGAGCAGGGGCTCGGACTGGACGGTGAGCTCTTCGCGCAGGCCGTGCAGAAGACGCTCAACGACGACCGCAGCTGGGCCCACAACGGCGCCCGTACCTTCGAGCGCGTGTACACCGGCAAGCCCGACTTCGTGATCACGCTGGCCAGTCCCGGCACGACGGCCGAGTGGTGCGCCAAGTCCGATCTGGACACCACCGTCGACAACGTCTCGTGCGACTCCGCCGCCACCGAGCGCGTGATGATCAACGCGTACCGCTGGGCGCAGGGGGCGAAGACCTTCGGCGACCGGATGTACGAGTACCGGCAGATGCTGATCAATCACGAGGTCGGTCACCGGCTCGGATTCGGGCACGTCACCTGTGACAAGGACGGCGAGCTTGCCCCGGTCATGCAGCAGCAGACCAAGTTCCTCGACCATGACGGGATCCACTGCCGGCCCAACGCCTGGGCGTTCCCCGGGAGTTGACGGGTGACTCATACGTCACATTGACATGTGCAGCGAGATCATCCATATTTCTGCACATGTCGTCCCGTCACGCCTCCTCTCGCGCCGCCATCGAGCTGGCGCTCATCGGCGTGACCGCTCTGTGCGTGGCCGACATTCACTGTCGCTGACGCTCGCCCCTGGCGTGCGCGTCGCGATCTCTTTCCCTCCCGTGATCACGTGACTCCTGTGTCCTGTGGTGTGCTCGCGGGTGCCTGACGACCCGACGGTCCGACGCCGGGGCAGACGTCTGCTCACTTCTGTCTCACTCCGCGTCACTCTGTCTCGCCATTCGATATGACCGGCGAGATCCATCAATCCGAGAGGTCGTCTCCGATGCGTCAACCGTCCCTCACAGCGCGCCGCGTGGCCGCGGTAACCGTCAGCCTGGTCGTGGCAGCGGGCGCCGTCGCCTGCGGGCCCGAGGACAACGATGCCAAGAGCGCCGGCGGCGACTCGACGCCCCACAAGGGCGGCACGCTCACCGTCCTGAACTCCAATCCCCAGCAGGACTTCGACCCCGCCCGGCTGTACACCTCCGGCGGCGGAAACGTTCCCTCGCTGGTCTTCCGCACCCTCACCACCCGCAACCGCGAGAACGGCGAGGCCGGCGCGAAGGTCGTCCCCGACCTCGCCACCGACACCGGGCGTCCCAACAAGGATGCGACCGTGTGGACGTACACCCTCAAGGAGGGCCTGAAGTACGAGGACGGCACGCCGATTACCACGGCCGACATCAAGTACGGCATCGAGCGCTCGTTCGCGCCGGAACTGTCCGGCGGCGCACCGTACTTGAGGGACTGGCTGGTCGGGGCCGCCGACTACCAGGGGCCGTACAAGGACGACAAGGGCCTGTCGGCGATCGAGACGCCGGATGCGCGGACCATCGTCTTCCATCTGAACAAGCCGGAGGGCGAGTTCCCGTACCTCGCCACGCAGACGCAGTTCACGCCGGTGCCGAAGGCCAAGGACACCGGCACGAAGTACGAGCAGCACCCGGTCTCGTCGGGGCCGTACAAGGTCGTCACGAACGACAACGACGGCGAGCGGCTCGTCCTGGAGCGCAACACCCACTGGTCCGCCTCGACGGACGCCGAGCGCAAGGCCTATCCGGACAAGATCGACGTACGGTCCGGGCTCGACTCGTCCGTGATCAACCAGCGGCTGTCCGCGTCCCAGGGTGTGGACGCCGCCGCGGTCACCACCGACACCAACCTCGGCCCGGCCGAGCTGGCCAAGGTGACCGGTGACAAGGACCTGGCCGCGCGCGTCGGTACCGGTCACTTCGGCTACACCAACTACATCGCCTTCAATCCGAGGGTCAAGCCGTTCGACGACATCAAGGTGCGCCAGGCGATCTCGTACGCCATCGACCGGTCGTCGGTCGTCAACGCCGCCGGCGGCTCCGCGCTGGCCGAGCCCGCCACCACCTTCCTGCCGGACCAGAAGTCCTTCGGCCACACGGCGTACGACCACTTCCCGGCGGGGAAGGCCGGTGACCCGGCGAAGGCCAAGGAGCTGCTGAAGGAGGCCGGGTACGCGAAGGGGCTCACCGTCACCCTCACCCACTCCAACGCCAAGGACTTCGAGACCAGCCCCGAGATCGCGACCGCGATCCAGGACGCGCTCAAGAAGGCCGGCATCACCGTCGAGCTCCAGGGTCTGGAGGAGAACGACTACTCCGACAAGATCCACGACGTGCAGACCGAGCCCGGCTTCTTCCTCGCCCACTGGGGTGCCGACTGGCCCTCCGGCGGCCCCTTCCTCGCCCCGATCTTCGACGGCCGGCAGATCGTCGAGGACGGCGCGAACTTCAACACCGGCCTGCTCGACGACAAGTCCGTCAACGCCGAGATCGACGCGATCAACAAGCTGACCGATCTCGACGCCGCCGCCGCGCGGTGGGGAGCGCTGGACAAGAGGATCGGCGAGCGGGCGCTGACCGTGCCGCTGTTCCACCCCGTCTACAAGCGGCTGTACGGCGAGGACGTCAAGAACGTCGTGATCAGCGACTGGACCGGCGTGCTGGACATCTCCCAGGTCGCGGTGAAGTAGCGCCGTGAGTGAGGCAGTTCTCGCCGCGGAGGCGAGCGAGGCGACCGAGGTTCCCGGGGTGTCCGTCGCTCCGGGAGCCTCGGGGGCCCGTCAGTTCTGGCGGCGGCTGCGGACGCAGCGCGCCGCACTCGTCGCGGCGGCCGTCGTCGCGCTGCTCGTCCTGGTCGCGCTCGCCGCACCCCTGCTCACCGCGATCGAGGGCCAGGACCCGACCACCTACCACCCGTCCCTGGTCGACTCCGCGCGCGGGGGCGTGCCCATCGGCTCGTTCGGCGGAGTGAGCGCCGACCACTGGCTCGGCGTCGAACCGCAGACCGGGCGGGACCTGTTCGCGCGGCTGGTGTACGGCGCCCGGGTCTCCCTCGGGGTCGCGCTGGCCGCGACCGTCGTCCAGGTCACCATCGGCGTCGTCGTGGGCGTCGCGTCGGCGCTCGGCAGCCGCTGGGTCGACCAGGTGCTCAGCCGGTTCACGGATGTCATCGTGGCGATGCCGTTGATGATCATGGCGTTGGCTTTGCTCGCGATCGTGCCGTCGAGTTTTCCGCGGCCCGTGCTCGTCGCCCTCGTCATCGGGCTGATCGCGTGGGGCAACATCGCCAAGATCGTGCGCGCCCAGACGCTCACCCTCAGAGGGCTCGACTACGTCGCCGCCGCCCGGCTCAGCGGCTGGGGCACCTGGCGCATCGCCCGCCGCGAACTGCTGCCCGGCATCGCCGCACCCGTCATCACCTACGCGGCGCTGCTCGTCCCGGTCAACATCACCGTCGAGGCCGCCCTGTCCTTCCTGGGCGTCGGCGTGAAGCCCCCGACGCCGTCCTGGGGACAGATGCTCACCGCCGCCGACGTCTGGTACCAGGCCGCCCCGCAGTATCTGCTGCTGCCCGCGGGCGCGCTCTTCGTGACCGTCCTCGCCCTCACCGTCCTCGGCGACGGCGTGCGCACGGCGCTGGACCCGCGCGCGGCGTCCCGGCTGCGGATCGGCACCGGCCGCAAGAGGGAGGCCAAGGCATGAGCGGCTTCCTCCTGCGCCGCGTTCTCGGAGCCGTCGTCACCCTGTTCGCCATCTCGGTGATCGTCTACGTCGTCTTCTACGTCACCCCCGGCAACGTCGCCCAGATCACCTGCGGCCCGCGCTGCTCACCCGCCCAGGTGCAGCAGGTCGCCGAGCAACTGCACCTGAACGACCCGCTGTACGCGCGCTACTGGGACTTTCTCCAGGGCCTGGTCGCCGGCCAGGACTACTCGACGGGCACGTCCGTGCAGCACTGCTCGGCGCCCTGCCTCGGGCTGTCGTACCAGAGCGACCAGCAGGTCACCGCGCTGATCCTGGCAAAGCTGCCGGTCAGTCTGTCGCTCGTGTTCGGCGCCATGGTGCTCTGGCTGGTCCTCGGGGTCGGCACCGGCGTGCTGTCCGCATGGCGACGCGGCCGTCTCACCGAGCGGCTGCTGACCGGCGTCACGCTCGCCGGCGTCGCCACACCGGTCTTCGTCATCGGCCTGGTCCTGATGATCGTCGTCTGCGGTCAGCTGCGACTGCTGCCGTTCCCGCAGTACGTCGCCTTCACCGACGACCCCGAACAGTGGGCGTGGAACCTGCTGCTGCCCTGGCTCTCGCTCGCCCTGATCGAGGCCGCCGCCTTCGCCCGGCTGACCAGGGCGTCGATGCTGGAGACGCTGGCCGAGGACCACATCCGCACCTTCCGGGCCTACGGCGTCGGCGAGCGGTCCGTCATCGGGCGGCACGCGCTGCGCGGGGCCCTCGCGCCGGTCATCGCGCTCAACGCCAACAACTTCGGCGGCGCGGTGGGCGGCGCCGTGCTCACCGAGACGCTCTTCGGCCTGCCCGGCATCGGGCAGGAACTGGTCCACGCCGTCAAGGTGGTCGACCTTCCGGTCGTCGTCGGCATGGTCCTGGTCATCGGGTTCATCGTGGTCGTCGCCAACGCCGTCGCGGACGTGCTGTACGCGGTGGCCGACCGACGGGTGGTACTGGCATGAGCGACATCGAGAAGGCTCCCGCGCGCGGGCTCGTCGAAGTGAGCGACCTGACGGTCGACTTCGGTGACCTGCGCGCCGTCGACGGCCTCACCTTCCGGCTGGAGCGCGGCGCCGCCCTCGCGCTGGTGGGCGAGTCCGGCTCCGGCAAGTCCACGGTCGCCTCCGCCCTGCTCGGGCTGCACCACGGCACGGGCGCGCGGGTCGGCGGCTCGATCGACGTCGCGGGTGTCGACGTACAGAAGGCGTCCGACGACGAACTGCGGCGGCTGCGCGGCGGCAGGGCGGCCATGGTCTTCCAGGACCCGTTGTCGTCCCTGGACCCCTACTACGCCATAGGCGACCAGATCGCCGAGGTGTACCGCGTGCACACGCGTGCCTCCCGACGAGCCGCACGCGCGCGTGCCGTGGAGGTGCTGGCGCGCGTCGGCATCCCGGACGCGGTACGGCGGTCCCGGTCCCGGCCGCACGAGTTCAGCGGCGGTATGCGCCAGCGCGCCCTCATCGCCATGGCGCTGGCCTGCGAGCCCGAGCTGCTGATCGCCGACGAGCCGACGACCGCGCTCGACGTGACCGTCCAGGCCCAGATCCTCGACCTGCTGCACACGCTGCGCGAGGAGACCGGTATGGGGCTGCTGCTGGTCACGCACGACGTCGGGGTCGCCGCCGAGAGCGCCGACGAGGTGCTGGTGATGCGGCACGGCAAGGCGGTCGAGCGTGGCCCGGTCGATGCCGTCCTGGGGGCGCCCTCGCGGGCGTACACCCAGGAGTTGCTCGCCGCCGTTCCGCGCGTGGACGTGTCGCGGCCGGCCGAGGAGGTCTCCGGGGAAGTCGTCCTGGAGGCGAAGGGCCTCAAGCGGGAGTTCGGGCGCGGCCGGCGAGCCTTCACGGCCGTCGACGACGTGTCGCTCACGCTCCGCCGGGGCGAGACCCTCGGTGTCGTCGGCGAGAGCGGCAGCGGCAAGACGACGCTCGGACGGATGCTGGTCGGGCTGCTGGAGCCGACCGCGGGCGAGGTCCGCCACGACGGGCACGCGCGCGTGGGCGTGCGTCCGGCGGTGCAGATGGTCTTCCAGGACCCCGTCTCCTCCCTCAACCCGCGCCGCACCGTGGGGGAGTCGATCGCCGACCCGCTGCGCGCCAGGGGCGAGTCCGACGAGGGGCGCATCCAGGGGCGGGTGCGGGAACTGCTGGAGCGCGTGGGGCTCGAAGCGGCGCACTACGACCGCTACCCGCACGAGTTCAGCGGCGGTCAGCGCCAGCGTGTGGGCATCGCACGGGCGCTCGCGGCCGACCCGCGCGTCATCGTCTGCGACGAACCCGTCTCCGCGCTCGACGTCACCACCCAGGCCCAGGTCGTCGCCCTGCTCGCCGAGTTGCGGCGGGAGCTGGGGCTCGCGCTCGTCTTCGTCGCCCACGACCTGGCCGTCGTACGGCAGGTCAGCGACCGGGTCGCGGTGATGCGCGGCGGGCGGATCGTCGAGTCGGGGCCCGCCGACGAGGTGTACGACAACCCGCAGGATCCGTACACCAAACAGCTCCTGGCCGCCGTGCCCGCACTCGATCCGAGGGCCGCGGCCCAGCGGCGGGCGGCGCGACGGGAGTTGGCCGTCGTGTGACCGTCCGGCCCGTCCGCGCAGTTCAGGTGTGACGATCCGTGCGCGTTTGATCTCCTAGCGCGACGGAACGCGACCCGCACGGGAAAGTTACGACCGTTCACCCCTTTTGGTGGCGCGATGGACAACCGTCCGTCGCGCCACCGCCTTGTCCGCATACGTTCGTCCCGCTGCGAGCCGCCGGGGGAACGGCGGCTCCCCTCAAGGGAGATCGGGGGTGTACTCGTGCGTATAGGACTGATTGCGGAGGGTGGCTATCCGTATGTGAGCGGTGAGGCCAGGCTCTGGTGCGACCGGCTCGTGCGCGGGCTGGAACAGCACGAGTTCGACATCTACGCGCTCAGCCGCAGCGAGCGCCAGGAGGACGAGGGCTGGGTCCCACTGCCGCCGCAGGTCAGCCGCGTACGCACGGCGCCGCTCTGGTCGGCCGAGGACGACGGAGTGGTGTACGGGCGTCGCGCGCGCCGGCGGTTCGCCGACTGCTACGGCGAGTTGGTCGCCGCGCTCTGCACGGGCGGCGCCCGAGAGACTTCGGACGGCGCCGAGGAGGCGTCCGCCACTGAGGCGGACCGTTTCGCCAACGGGCTGTACGGGCTCGCCGAACTCGCCCGCGAGGAAGGCGGGTTGGTGGGAGCGCTCCGCTCCGAGGCGGCCGTACGCGCCCTGGAGCGCGCCTGCCGTGCGCGGGGCGCCCAGCGCACGGCTCGCGAGGCCCGCGTACCCGATCTGCTCACTGTGGCGGCCCACCTGGAACGCGCCCTGCGCCCCCTCTCGCTCGACTGGTACGAGGACGACGGCCTGGGCTCGGCCGACCTGTGCCACGCCACCTCCGGCGGCCCCGCCGCCCTGCCCGCCCTGCTCACCCGCCACTTCCACGGCGTACCGCTGGTGCTGACCGAGTACGGCGTCCGGCTCCGCACGCACTACCTGGCCGCCCCCGACGCCTCGCCCGCCGCGCGCTCCCTGCTCGCCGCCTTCCACGGCAGGCTCGCCGCCGAGAGCTACGCCAGGGCAGCCCTCGTCACCCCCGGCAACGGCCACGCCCGGCGCTGGCAGGAGCGTTGCGGCGCCGACCGCGAGAAGCTCCGCACGGTCTACCCCGGCATGGACGCCGCCCGCTTCGCGGAGGTCGGTGAGAGCCCGGAGTGCGTGGACCCGGACGCGCTGGTCTGGGTCGGCCGGGTCGAACCCGCCAAGGACCTGGTGTCGTTGCTGCACGCCTTCGCCGAGGTCCGCAAGGAGGAGCCGAAGACGCGCCTGCGGATCGTCGGGGCGCCCTCGGGTCCCGAGGGCGCCGCCTACCTCGGGCACTGCAAGGCGCTCGCCGCGCAGCTCTTCCCCGACGAGGCGGAGAGCCCGCACCGGGTCGGCGACAACCCGGTCTCCTTCGAGGAGGTCGGCGGCCCCGAGCTCCCGACCCTCGCCGACGCGTACGCCTCGGGCGCCGTGACGGTTCTGTCCAGCGTCGTCGAAGGCTTCCCCATCGGCCTGGTCGAGGCCATGTTCTGCGGGCGCGCGACGGTGTCCACCGACGTCGGAGCGGTGGTGGAGGTCATCGGCGGTACCGGTCTCGTCGTACCGCCACGCAACCCGCGCGCGCTCGCGGAGGCGTGCGTCGCGCTGCTGCGCGACCCCGAGCGCCGTGAGCGCCTGGGCGCGGCGGCACGCGCGCGTGCGCTCGAACTGTTCACCGTCGAGCAGAACATCGCAGCATTTCACGGCATTTACCTGGAGATCGTCTCGCGCACCCCGGTCCGCCGAGTCGTCCTCGACGAGTCCGGCGACCCCCTGCCCTTCGCCGTCCCGGCCGAGGCCCACGTCCCCGGCCGCTGGACCGAACGACCGGCCCGCCTGGTGGCACGCGGAGGGCCGCCGCGCGCGCCGGGAGCGCCTGTTCGTGGCACGGCACTGCCGGTGAGTGAGACAGCGGCTGCGATCGCTCCGGCGACGGCGACGGCGACGGAGGCGGCGCGGTGACTGGGACAGGGGGAGTGGGGCGTCCTGGAGTTCGGTCGGGCGCCGGGAGCCAGGGGGGACCGGACCGCCCTGGAGTTCGGTCGAGCGCCGGGACCCAGGGGGGACCGGACCGCCCTGGGGCACCTTCGAGCCCGGGGGCATGGGACGAACGGTCCGAGGAGTGGCTGACGGCTGATACGGGGGCGTGGGTGGACAGTTCCGAGCGTGCGGGGAGGGTCCCGAGGGCCCCCGGGGCCGGCCGTGACGCGGGCGCGCCCGCTGAGTCGGACGCGTCGGTCGGCGACGGTGTGCGAGTTGGTCTGGTGGCGCGAGACGAGACGGATGCGTGGGCCGACGCTGACGGGCCGGTGGGCGTCTCCGCAAGGGGCGACACAGGCACGTGGGCCGACGCCGACCCGCGAGCGGGTGTGACTGTCCCGGACGGGATGGACAGGACCGGCGGAACGCACACGCGGGTCGATGCGGGCCCACCCTCGGACACGGCCGCACGAGCCGAGGCATCGGCCGCCAGGTCCGTCGAGGAGCCGACCGCGGCCTCCCGGCCGAACCCCCCTCGTCGCACCGGCGCCGACCCCGTGAAGGCCCTGATGCACCGCCACCGCGAGCTGTGCGAACGCGCCGTGGACCCGCTGGAGATCGCGGCCGGCCTGGAGGCGCACGGCGTCACCGACCGCACGGCGGCACGCTTCCTGCACCGGGACGTCTTCTCCCTCGCGGAGGAGATGTACGCCCGCACCTCCCGGGACGGCGAAACACCCCCCGCCCCGCCGCCCCTGCCTCCGTTGCGCGCCCGCGCCGGCTGGACGGTCCTCACCCTCCTGCCCGGCGCGGCCTGCGCGGCGGCCGTGGCGGGCCTGCACCTCACCCACGGCCGGCCCCGCCTGATCGCGGCCGTCGTCGGAGCCCTCGTCGTCACCCTCGCCCTGCGCGTGGCCCTGAACCGAGGACCCCTCGCCGGCCGGCCCGGCCTCCGCCCGACCGCCACCCGGATCTGCTGGCTCCTCGCCTACGCCCTCCTCGGCGACGGCCTCCTCCAGGCGGCCGTCGACGGAGGCCCGGACGTCCTCCCGGACGGCACCGCCGACGGCCCCTGGCCGCTCACGGCCGTCCCGGTCCTGGCCCTCGCCCTCTCCTGCGCCCCCGCGGCCTGGTGTGCCCACCTCCTCGCAGCGGGCGCCCGTCACAAACTCTCCGCCAGCCGGGCACTGAAGGACTTCGCCACCTCCGCGAAGCCCCTCCTCCTGGGCACCCTCGCCCTCTACCTGGCCGCCCTGACGGCCCTGCTCGCCCTGACCACCGGCACGCTCGACGAGCCCGGCGCCTACCCCCAGACCCTCACCCTGGGCGCCCTCCTGTTCCTCGCCCGCCTCCTGACCACCCACGGCTTCACCCACGCCCCCGCCCTCGTCCTCACCGCGGCAGCCTCGGCCGAGGCGACGGCCCTGTCCGCCCTCTTCGCCGCCCGCCTCCCCGGCTGCGCCTGGCTGGCGACCCCCGTCCAGGCCCTGATCGACGCAGGGGGCCCGGCGGCGATTCCCACACTCGCCTGTGGCGCGGGCGCCCTGACGCTCCTGCTGCACGCCATGCGCACGCTGACGAGAGCGTCGGCCCACACCCCACAGGACCAACCGTGGTGAGGCGTCAAGACCCCCACCGCCCCGCAGCCGCGTCCGGCCCCGGCCCAGGACGCACCCGCAGGCCCCACCCGCACCCCCACTCACCCACGCGGGCCGTCGCAGACATGCACTCTGCACACCCCCACGAACCAGTCGAGAACCTCCTGTCTGAAGCCCTCGAAGGAGACCCCCAAATGATCACCTCCCGACCCGACCTGCCCTCGGCAACGGGAGCCGCCCGATGAGAGTCCTGCTGATCGGAGCCAACGGCTACCTGGGCCGCTTCGTAGCCGACCGCCTCCTGGCCGACCCCGCGGTCCAACTCACCGCACTGGGCCGGGGCGACGACGCCGACGTCCGCTTCGACCTCGCCTCCGGCAGCCCCGGTGCCCTGACCCGCTTCCTCGACGCGGTCCACCCCGGCGTGGTCATCAACTGCGCCGGCGCCACCAGGGGCGGCGCCCGCGAACTGACCCGCCACAACACCGTCGCCGTCGCCACCGTCTGTGAGGCCCTGCGCCGCAGCGGATGCGGCGCCCGACTCGTCCAGATCGGCTGCGGTGCCGAGTACGGCCCGAGTCAGCCCGGCTCCTCAACGGCCGAGGACGCCGTCCCCCGCCCCGGCGGCCCGTACGGCGTCAGCAAACTCGCCGCCACCGAACTGGTCCTGGGTTCCGGCCTGGACGCCGTGGTCCTGCGCGTCTTCTCACCCGCGGGTCCCGGCACGCCTGCCGGCTCCCCCCTGGGCCGCCTCGCCGAGGCCATGCGCCGCGCCATGCAGTCGGGCGACGGCGAGCTCAAACTCACCGGGCTCGGCGCCCAACGCGACTTCATCGACGTCCGCGACGTGGCCCGCGCCGTCCACGCCGCCTCGCTCTCCGCGGCCCAGGGCGTCATCAACATCGGCTCCGGCCGCGCCGTCCGACTGCGCGACGCCGCCGCCGTGCTCGCCCGGGTGGCCGGCTACGGCGGAGCCCTGCACGAACTCGACGGCCCGCCCGGCCCGTTGCGGCCCTCCATCGGCCACCCGCGCACGGACCCCGACCACGCGACCCACGCCATCCACGCGGCGACCCACGCGGTCCACGCCACCCACGCGGCGCACGCCGCACCCGTCGCCTACCCGGACGGCTGCGGCAGCTGGCAGCAGGCCGATGTGCGCACCGCACGCGACCGTCTCGGCTGGCGGCCCCGGATCAACCTCGAGGAGTCGCTCGGGGACATCTGGATGGAGGCGGCATGCCGTATCTGACCGGCACCACACCCACCACGTCGAGCACCGACCTGCGCACCGGCCTCGGTGTCCCCGGCTATGCCCACCCCCTCCTCGCCCCCACCGAATGGGGCGGACTCACGCGCCCCGGCACCCCGCTGCACTGGGTCGCGCTCAATGTCGCCGACGGCCCCGGCACCCTCCCCGATCCCCACTGCCTCGAAGCGGCCGGCCGGCTGCGCAACGCGGGAATCCGCGTCCTCGGCAGCCTCGACGCGGCACCGCTCGACAGGATCCACCTCGGCACGCCCTACGGAGCGCGCGTCTACGGCGACCTGGTCTCCAAGGCGCAGCGCTACCTCGACTGGTACCGCGTCGACGGGTTCCTCCTCGACCGCTGCCCGACCGACGGCACCTCCCTGCCGGAGGTCCAGCGCACCGTCGGCGCACTCCGGGCCCTGCGTGACAAGGCCCACATCGTCCTCGGCCACGGCGCCCACCCGCACCCTCGCTACGTCGAGTGCGGCGACCAGCTCGTCACCTTCTCCGGTCCCTGGAGCGACTACCGCTGGTCGCAGGTCGCGGAGTGGACGGCCGACTATCCGCCCGACCGCTTCTGCCACTTCGTCCACGGCGTGCCCCTCGGCCACCTCGACGAGGCGCTGCGCATCGCCCGCTGGCAGGGTGCCGCGACGATCTGGTTCACCGACCACACGGACCGCGGCGGCCGAGCCGACCCCTGGGAGACCATGCCCGGCTACTGGGACGAAATTGTCTCGCGGATCGGAACAGGTGTCTCGGAATGAAAAAGGCCATGGCACTGTTACCAGGAGAACAAATGTAGTGATCGACCGACCAACGGAGTCCCCGTGTCGCTGCCACCCCTGGTCGAGCCGGCTGCCGAGCTCACCGTAGACGAGGTTCGCAGGTACTCCCGCCACCTGATCATCCCCGATGTCGGGATGGACGGGCAGAAGCGGCTGAAGAACGCCAAGGTGCTCTGTGTGGGCGCAGGCGGCCTGGGCTCGCCGGCGCTGATGTATCTGGCCGCCGCGGGCGTCGGCACGCTCGGCATCGTGGAGTTCGACGAGGTCGACGAGTCGAACCTTCAGCGCCAGATCATCCACAGCCAGTCCGACATCGGCCGCTCCAAGGCCGAGTCCGCCCGCGACAGCGTCAAGGGCATCAACCCGTACGTGAACGTGATCCTTCACGAGGAGCGGCTCGAGGCCGACAACGTGATGGACATCTTCAGCCAGTACGACCTGATCGTCGACGGCACGGACAACTTCGCGACCCGCTACCTGGTCAACGACGCCTGCGTGCTGCTGAACAAGCCGTACGTCTGGGGCTCGATCTACCGCTTCGACGGCCAGGCCTCCGTCTTCTGGTCCGAGCACGGTCCCTGCTACCGCTGCCTGTACCCCGAGCCCCCGCCGCCGGGCATGGTCCCCTCCTGCGCCGAGGGCGGCGTGCTGGGCGTGCTGTGCGCGTCCATCGGCTCCATCCAGGTCAACGAGGCCATCAAGCTGCTCGCGGGCATCGGTGAGCCGCTCGTCGGGCGCCTGATGATCTACGACGCCCTGGAGATGCAGTACCGCCAGGTCAAGGTCCGCAAGGACCCGGACTGCGCGGTCTGCGGCGAGAACCCCACCGTCACCGAGCTCATCGACTACGAGGCCTTCTGCGGCGTCGTGTCCGAGGAGGCCCAGGAGGCCGCCGCCGGCTCCACGATCACTCCCAAGCAGCTCAAGGAGTGGATCGACGACGGCGAGAACATCGACATCATCGATGTGCGCGAGATCAACGAGTACGAGATCGTCTCGATCCCCGGCGCCCGTCTGGTCCCGAAGAACGAGTTCCTCATGGGTACCGCCCTGGAGAGCCTCCCGCAGGACAAGAAGATCGTCTTGCACTGCAAGACGGGTGTCCGCAGTGCGGAAGTCCTCGCGGTCCTGAAGTCGGCGGGCTTCTCCGACGCCGTGCACGTCGGTGGCGGCGTGATCGGCTGGGTCAACCAGATCGAGCCGGACAAGCCGGTCTACTGAGCCTCGGCTCGTCCTGACCTCCCCTCGGCGGGGGCCTCGCGCACCACGGGTGCCCGAGGCCCCCGCCGTCGTCATGAGCAGACCTTGCCGTCCTTCGGCACCGTCCCCTGAAGCAGATACGCGTTCACCGCGGAGTCGACGCAGTCGCTCCCCTTCCCGTAGGCGGCATGGCCCTCGCCCTTCCAGGTGAGCGTCATACCGACCCCCTTGCCCAGCTCGTCCGCCATCCTCCGGGTGCCCTCGTAGGGCGTCGCCGGGTCGCCGGTGTTGCCGACCAGCAGGATCGGCGCCGCACCCGGCGCACTGACCTCCGGGGTGTCGTACTGTCCGGCCACCGGCCAGTCGTGGCACCAGCCGGCGGTGTCCCAACCGAGCATCGGTCCGAACACGGGCGAGACCTTCTCGAACCGGGGCAGCAGCTTCTTCGTCTCCTCGACCGTCGGCCGCTGCTTGTCGTCCAGGCACGATATGACCCGGTGGGAGTGGTTCCCCGTGCCGTAGTGCCCCGAAGGGTCGCGCTCGTTGTAGTCGTCGGCCAGCGCCAGCAGTTCCGAGCCTTCCCTCTCCTCGGCCGCCGCCAGGGCGCTGGTCAGGGTCGGCCAGCTCGCCTCGCTGTACAGCGGCCTGATGATGCCGGTCAGCGCGAGGCTCTCCGTGAGCTTCCGGCCGGACGACGCCGGCAGCGGGTTCGCGTCGATCCGCTTCAGCAGGTCCACGATCTTCCGCGTGCCCTCTTCAGCGCTCTGCCCGGTGGACGCGAGGTAGTTGTTCAGCGCCCGCTGGAAGCCCCTCGTCTGGTTCTCGGCGTGCCCTTCCGCGTCGGCGCTCGGGTCGACCACCGCGTCCAGGATGACGCGCCCCACGTTCCCGGGGAACAAGTGGGCGTAGACGCCTCCGAGTTCGGTGCCGTAGGAGATCCCGAAGTAGTGCATCTCGCTGTCGCCGAGAACCTGGCGCATCAGGTCCATGTCGCGGGCCGTGTCGGTGGTCGACACGTGGGCGATCAGCTCCTCCTGGGACTTCCGGCAGCCCTGACCGAAGGCGGCCGCGTCCTGGAAGTAGGCGGTCTCCTCGGCCGCGGTGTCCGGCGTGATGTCCACGGACTCGGACGCCTGGATCTCCTTGTCGTCGCGACAGCGCACGCCCTCGCTCGCGCCCACCCCGCGCGGGTCCCAGCTCACCAGGTCGTAACGCTTGCCCAGTTCGGCCGTGTTGGTGGCGTACCACGGCATCGTGGCCACCCCGGAGCTGCCCGGGCCGCCGAAGTTGAACAGCAGCGAGCCGATGCGGTCGTCGCCCGTGGCCTTGGCGCGGATCATCGCGAGGTCGATCGTCCGGCCGGCCGGTTTCGACCAGTCCAGCGGTGTCTTGAGCGTCGCGCACTGCCATTCGTCGCCCGGTTCGGGGGAGTCCTCGGAGGACTCGCAGCGGCCCCAGTCGAGCTTCTGCGAGGTCAGCGAGGACGGCAGTCGGGAGGACGAGTCGGCCGAGCCGCCCGATGAACTCGTGGCGCTCGGGCTGTCATCGGCCTCCGTGCTGTCGGACGAGCCGCCGCTGCACCCCGTCACCACCAGCGCGGCGGCCGCCGCCACGGCCGACCACCGTACGAATCGCGTCATGTCGCTTCCCCCTCGCAGGCCCTCCGCTCCGTGCGGCGGATGGCGGTCCGGCCATAGTAGGCGGATCACAAATCAGCCGTGGGAGCCTGTGGATAACTCTCTGACCTGCACGTTCAGGAGGAGCGGCGCGAGCTCAGGAGCACACTGTGCCTGCCTTCGGCACCTTCCCGTCCAGCAGATAGCCGTTCACCGCGTCCTGCACGCACTTGTTCTTGCTGTCGTAGGCGCCGTGTCCCTGCCCCCGGTAGGTCAGTTCGACGCCGACCCCCTTGCCCAGCGCCTGAGCCATCCGCCGCGCGCCCTCGTACGGCGTGGCCGGGTCACCGGTATTGCCCACGACGAGGATCGGTGCCGAGCCGGGCGCGCTGACGTCGGGATGATCGGCGGCACCCGCCACGGCCCAGTCGGTGCAACTGAGCATGGACCAGGCGAGGAAGTCGCCGAACACATTCGAGGCGGACCGGAACTCGGGCAGCTTCCCCTGCACGTACTCGGGGGTGTACCGCGGCTTGTCGTCGGCGCAGTTGATCGAGATGTTGGCGGCGGTGATGTTGCTGTACTCGCCGTTCTCGCTGCGCCCGTTCAGGGAGTCGGACAGCAGCATCAGGGTCCTGCCGTTGCCGTCGTAGGCCTGCTCGAGTCCCTCGGTGAGATAGGGCCAGAAGTCCTTCGAGTACAGCGCCTGCGCGATGCCGTTGGTCGCGGCGGACTGCGTGAGCTGGCGCGGGAAGATGCCCTCGATCGGCTTGCTGTCGAGGTCCTTCAAGAGTTTCGCGATGCGGTCCTTGACGTCCTGGGCGTCCTCGCCGAGCGGGCACTCCTCGGTCTTGGAGGTGCAGTCGGCGGCGAAGTTGTCGAGCGCGCGCTGGAAGCCCTTGGCCTGACCGAGCGCTCCCTGCTCGGGATTCTGCGTCGGGTCCACCACCGCGTCGAAGACGGCACGGCCGACGTCCTTGGGGAACAAGTGGGCGTAGACAGCGCCCAGTTCGGTGCCGTAGGAGATGCCGAAGTAGTTCAGTTTGTCGTCACCGAGGACTTGGCGCATCAGGTTCATGTCGCGGGCCGCGTCGGTGGTGCGCACATGGGGCAGCATCTCGCCGGAGTTCTTCTCGCAGGCCGCGTTGAACTGCGTGGTGCTGTCCACCAGTTCCGTCCGCTCGGCGGCGTCGTCCGGGGAGGTGTCCTGCTGGAAGTAGGCGTCGAGCTGCTGGTCGTTCTCGCACAGCACGGGTTCGCTGCGACCGACTCCGCGCGGGTCGAAGCTCACCAGGTCGTAGCGGGTACGCAGCTTCTCGTACTCCTCGCCGAAGGCGGGCAGCGTGGTGACGCCGGAGCCGCCGGGTCCGCCGAAGTTGAAGATCAGCGAGCCGATGCGCTGGTTCTCCGGCCCGCTCGACTTCACCCGGATCAGCTCGATGTCGATCGTGTCGCCCTTCGGGTCGTCCCAGTCGCGGGGCGCCTTCATCGTGGCGCACTGCCAGGTACCGTCGTCCGGCAGCGGAGAGGGGCTGCTTCCGCCGCCCTGCGCCTGGGAGGGAGCCGGGCAGTCCTTCCAGCTCAGCTCCTGGGCCGTCAGGTCCTCGTCCCCGGAGTCGTCGTCGCTGCAACCGGCCAGCAGACTCGGCAGCAGCAGTGCGAGGGCGGTCAGGGCGGCTGCGCGCATCCGGGGAGGCTTCGGCATGGTCCCATCCTGCGGTCGTACGTGGTGGGGCGCTCGGGGCACGGGCCGTACGAGGTACGGCGGCGCCTCACCTTTCGTGCCCCTACAACGTACGGCGTCCTGCGCTCCGTACGACAAGCCCCACTGTCTTGCGTAGGCCTCGCGGTCCTGCGTAGGCCTCGCGGTCCTGCGTAGGCCTCGCGGTCTCGCGTACGACTCGCGGTCCTCCGAGCGCCTGGCGGTCTTCCGAGCGCCTGGCGGTCTTCCCCAGGCCCCGTGCGCTACAGCGCGCCCTTGCGGGTCAGGTGGTTGAAGGCCAGCCAGCCCGGCAGCACCGGCAGCCACAGTGTCAACAGTCGGAACAGCAGCACGGAGGGCGCGGCGACCTCGCTGGGCAGGCCCACGGCGATCAGACCGACGGTCAAGGTCGCCTCCACGGCTCCCACACCGCCCGGAGTCGGGGCCGCGGAGCCGAGAGCGTTGCCCGCGAGGAACACGACGGCCACGCTGGCGATGCTGATCGAGGTGCCCTCGCTGCCGAACGCCCGGATGGAGGCGTCCAGGCACATCACGAAGCAGGCGGTCAGCAGCAGCATGCCGCCGATGCCGGTGACGAGCTTCTGCGGCCGTTGCAGCACATCGAGCATGCGCGGCACGACCCCGGCGAACAGCGACCTCACGCGCGTGACGACGAACTTCCGCAGGAACGGCACCGACGTCACCACGAGCACCAGCACCGCCACCGTCAGCAGACCCGCGATGACGGTCCGGGACGGCGACAGCGACGGCGTCTTCTCTGTCCCCGTCAGATAGCCGAAGGCCAGCAGCATCAGGATGTGGCAGCCCAGCCCGAACAGCTGTGACGCGCCGACGCTCGCCACCGCGAGTCCCGGCCGCACTCCCGCACGCTGGAGGAAACGCGTGTTGAGGGCGACGCCACCGACCGCGGCCGGCGCGACGATCTTCACGAACGACCCGGCGACCTGTGCCGCCACGGTCCGCCGCCACGGCACCCGCTCGGGCACGAACCCGAGCAGAGCCATCGCCGCGGCGAAGTAGCTGGCCGCCGAGAACAGCACCGCCGCGGCCACCCAACCCCACTGCGCGTTGGCGACGAGCGGCCCGAACTCGATGTGCGTGAGCTGCGTCAGCAGGAAGTACGCGCCGATGGCACCGGCGATGAGGCTGATCAGCGTGCGCGGCCGCACCCGCTCCAGACGGGCCGGCTCGACCGGGGCCTGCGGCCTGATGCGGAGCACCGCGTGGCGGATCTGTGTGAGCAGATCCTCCTCGCGGGCGTCGTCCACTGCCTCGTCGATGGCCCGCTTCTCGGCCCGCGCCTGCGCCCGTACGGTCTTCTTGTCCGGCTTGTCGAGGGCGGCCCCGTCCTCCTCGGCGGCCTCCTCGCTGCGGGCGTGCTTGGCCTGCCGGGACGCCTCCAGCACCGCTTCACGCTCGCGCTGGGCGCGCTCGCGCGCGAGTCTGCGCAGCGTCGCGCGCGTGGAGCGGCTCAGCGCGATGGGCTGGAGCATCGGCAGACAGTCGGCCACGGCGTCGGGTCCGAGCACGCCCACCGCCGAGGCCACCGCGCGCTCGGCGCCGACGCGCAGGCCGAGCGTCACCAGCAGCTGGGAGATGTCCATGCGCAGCAGCAGACTGTTGGCCGCGATCTCGCCGATCCGCAGGTCGGTGATGATCACCTTGCCGGAACGATCCACCAGAATCGCGTCACCCACCAGCCTGCGGTGTGCGATGCGCCGCGACTGCAAGGCCTTGACCTGGCGCCAGGTGCCGCTCAGCAGGTCGTCGGTGATCTCCTCGTCCGACAGCGAGTCCAGGGTGTGGCCGCCGGTGTGCTCGTAGACCAGCATCACGGCGTCCGGGCCGAGCTCGGAGGTGGCGATCAGTTTGGGCGCGTTGGCGCCGGCCGCGATGGCGGCGTAGGCCAGCAGCGCCTCCTGCTCCAGGGCCTGGCGCAGCGACTGGAGGCTGCTGCGGGTGGCGAAGCCGCGCAGGGTCAGATTGCGCCACGCGCGGTAGAAGAAGCCCTGTGCCTGCTGCTCCCGGTCCACCACCGTGACGTCCAGCGGCGGACCTTCCTCGAGGGTGACGAAGTAGCGCCGGCCGCGGTCGCCGCTCTCCTCGGAGACCTCCTCGCGGGCCGCGGTCACCGGGCGGAAGCCGACGTGCCTGAGGCCCGCCATGAGCGTCCGTCCGGTGGGGCGCACGTTGGGGGAGCCGACCGCGTACAGCGTGCCGTAGGCGACGGTCCAGCCGATCAGCAGCGTCAGGATGATCGAGAAGGGCGTGGTGTAGCCGGTGACCAGCATGGAGAAGGCGTACAGGACCAGGACCGCCCACAGGACCGCACGCCAGCGGGGTCTGCGGGACATGCCCACGGCCGTCATGTACGCGATGACCGGCGCGAGATAGCCGTGCACGGGGTCGGTGAGCGAGCCGACGTCGCCGGGTGAGGGCTGGGTGAGCGCGTCCCGGATGGAGTCCGGCGCGGCCCGCGCGACCCACAGGTCCGTGGCGAGCGTCACACCGTGCGCGAGGACGGCCGCGAGGACACCGTCGGCGATGCGCAGCCCGTCCCGCTTGATCAACCGCTCGATCGCGAAGGCCACCGGCACCAGCAGGATCGCGATGCTGGACACCAGACCGGCCATCTTGCTGAACACGTCGGGCGCCTGCCCGGTGCCCTTGTTGATGTCCTGTTCGAGGCCCGAGGTCGTCCCGTGCGCGAACGCGGCGATCGCGAGCAGCAGGGCGATGCCCAGCACGCCCACGAGGAGCCGCATCAGGTCGGACGGACGGTGCACGCGCGCGGGGAGCAGCGGTTCGTCGCCCTCGACCTCGTCGACGTGGACCTCGTCGAGTTCGAGGTCGTCCGCGGCCTTCCCCTCGACGGCCTTGCGGCCCGCCTCGGTGGTGTCGGCGCCCTTCCTGAGCTCGTGCTTCCTGCCGCCGTCGCCCTCGCCGGGGTCTTTCTCGCCGGCGTTCGCGGTGCCAGGGCGCGACGAAGCGTCAGAGGTGCTCTCCGCGCCCTCCGGGTGTGCACCCTGCTGCTTCATCGTCTCTTCTTGATCTCGTATCACCAGTCACCGCCCGCACGATGGTGGCATGCTCCACCGACACACGGGGGCATCAGGGTGCAAACGCGGGGGCGCACAGTCTGCCCGAAGCGCCGCCTCAGGGCGAGGGATACGCACAGTGGCGAGTTCGTCACATTGTCGGTGGGGTGGGGCAGGATGGGGCGGATGAGTGAGGAGAGCCTTCCCGACCACGGTCGTCCGCCGTACGACGACGCCCGTCCGGAGTACGCGGACGCGCTGCCGGAGTACGCCGAGCGGGTCCTCGAGGTCGCCGAGCTGATCCCGTCGGGGCGCGTCATGACGTACGGCGATGTCGCCGAATGGCTGGAAGAGGGCGGGCCGCGGCAGGTCGGCCGGGTCATGGCCCTCTACGGGGGAGCAGTTCCGTGGTGGCGGGTGGTCCGCTCCGACGGCGTCCTGCTGCCCGGTCACGAGCTCAGAGCGATGGAGCACTACCGCGCGGAGGGCACGCCGCTGAAGGAGGCGAGCAGGGCCGCCGAGGGGCACCTGCCGCGCCTCGACATGAAGCGGGCGCGATGGGACGGCGGCGGACGCGCACAGGGTCACACCTGACAGCTTCCGACATCCGGCGGCCCGCCGTGTGACCTGTGATCCGTACGGGGGAAACGGGGCACGTCCGTGGCATGACGTACGTTCGTGAGTCGAGGGACGCACGTGGCACGAGTGCCCCGAGGGATGAATCGGAAGCCCTGCTTCCGCGTCAGCCCTCGGCGTAGCGTCGGCTGCACGCGTCCCCCTCACCCCGCGGCCACCGCCCTCCACGCGCGAGGGGCGACCAACCAGCACACCCCAGGACCGGCGAACCACGTGAGCTCCTCTTCCTCCACCAGGCGCCTGTCGCACCCCCAGGTGCGACAGGGGACCCGTGGCGCTTACCGGCTGGTGCGTACTCCCGCGGTCCGGGTGGCTCCCCCTCGTCTGGACGCCGCACAGCGCGCCGTGGTTGACCACGCGGCCGGCCCGCTGCTCGTTCTCGCCGGTCCGGGCACCGGCAAGACCACCACGCTGGTCGAGTCGGTGGCGGCGCGTATCGCCCGCGGCGGTGATCCCGAGCGCATCCTGGTGCTGACGTTCAGCCGCAAGGCCGCAGTGGAGCTGCGCGACCGTATGGCGCTGCGCATGGGGGCGGCACGCGCGCCCCAGGCGACCACCTTCCACTCGTTCTGCTACGCCCTGGTCCGCGCCCACCAGGACAACGACCTGTTCACGGAGCCGCTACGGCTGCTGTCCGGACCCGAGCAGGACGTGACCGTGAGGGAACTGCTCGCGGGCCAGCCGGACCTGGAGCGGCTCGGGCTCGCCCATGTGCGCTGGCCGGACGACCTGCGCGCCTGCCTGACCACCCGGGGCTTCGCCGACGAGGTCCGCGCGGTTCTTGCCCGCAGCCGCGAGCTGGGCCTCGCGCCCGACGCCCTGGACGCCTTCGCCCGCCGCATCGGCCGCCCCGACTGGCGCGCCGCGGCGTCCTTCCTCGCCGAGTACCTCGACGTGCTCGACATGCAGGGCGTGCTCGACTACGCCGAACTCGTCCACCGCGCGGTGCTCCTCGCCCGTCGCCCCGAGGCCGCCGGACGACTCGCCGCTCGCTACGACGCCGTGTACGTCGACGAGTACCAGGACACCGATCCGGCGCAGGTACGGCTGCTGCGCGCCCTCGCCGGCGACGGCCGCACCCTGGTCGCCTTCGGTGACCCCGACCAGTCGATCTACGCGTTCCGGGGCGCGGACGTGAACGGCATCCTGGAGTTCCCGCACGCCTTCCCGCGCGCGGACGGCCGCCCCGCGCCGGTCGAGGTCCTGCGCACCTCCCGCCGCTCCGGCGCCGCCCTGCTGGCCGCGACCCGGCTGCTCACCCGACGCATGCCGCTGACCCGGCTCCCCGCCGAGAAGGTACGCGCCCACCGAGAGCTCGCCCCGGTCCGCGAGGGAGGCCGGGTCGAGGTCTTCACGTACCCGACGTCCGGCACCGAGCTGGACAACATCGCCGACGTCCTGCGCAGGGCGCACCTGGAGGACGGCGTGCCCTGGGGCGAGATGGCCGTCCTGGTGCGTGCGGGCGCGCGCACCATCCCGACGGTCCGCCGGGCGCTCACGGCCGCCGGAGTGCCGCTCGACATCGACGGCGACGACCTGCCACTGCGGCACGAGCCGGCAGTGGCACCACTGCTGACGGCACTGCGGGCGGTGGCCGGGGCGGTCGTACGGCGTGAGCACGATGGGGAGGGCGTAGGGGCACGGGAGGGTGACCCCGCCGCCGTAGGGGGTGAGCCGGACGGGGAGGGCGTAGGGGCACAGGAGGGTGACTCCGCCGCCGTAGGGGGTGAGCCGGACGGGGAGGGCGTAGGGGCACAGGAGGGCGACCCCGCCGCCGTAGGGAGTGAGCCGGACGGGGAGGGCGTAGGGGCACAGGAGGGCGACTCCGCCGCCGTAGGGAGTGAGCCCGACGGAGAGGACGTAAGCGCACGGGACGGCGACCCCGACGCCGCGGTCGACCCCGCCCACTCCTGGCTCGACACCGAGACCGCCCTGACCCTGCTCGCCTCCCCCCTGGCCGGCATGGACGCCGCCGACCTTCGCCGCCTCGGGCGGGCCCTGCGTGAGGAGGAGCGGGCCGCGGGCAACGCCTTGCCGCCGCCCTCGGACGACCTGCTCGCACGGGCGCTGGCCGAGCCGGAGCGGCTCGCGGTGCACGACCCCACATACGCGCGTGGCGCTCAGCGTCTCGGCGCGCTGCTGCGCAAGGCCCGGGAACGCCTCGCGGGGGGCGGTACGGCCGAGGAGGCGCTGTGGGACCTGTGGGAGGGCACGCCGTGGCCCGCGCGACTGGAGCGGACCGCCCGCCGCGGCAGCGCCGCCGGACGCAACGCGGACCGCGACCTGGACGCCGTATGCGCGCTGTTCGCGACGGCGGCCCGCGCGGAGGAGCGCACCGGCGGCCGGGGCGCGCTGAACTTCCTTGAGGAGATCGAGGCCGAGGACATCGCCGCCGACACCCTCACGCGGCGTGCCGTACGCCCCGACGCGGTGCGCCTGATGACCGCGCACCGCTCGAAGGGCCTGGAGTGGCGCCTGGTCGTCGTCGCGGGCGTCCAGGAGGGGCTGTGGCCCGACCTGCGGCGCCGGGGCTCCCTGCTGGAGGCCGACCGCATCGGGCGCGACGGACTCGCCGAACCGCTCACCCCAGGAGCGCTGCTGGCGGAGGAGCGCCGCCTGTTCTACGTCGCCGCCACCCGCGCGCGTGAACGTCTCGTCGTCACGGCGGTGAAGGCCCCCGCCGACGACGGCGACCAGCCCTCCCGCTTCCTGACCGAACTCGGCGTCGAACCGAAGGACGTGACGGGACGCCCCCGCCGCCCGCTGTCCGTCGCCGCGCTGGTCGCCGAACTCAGGGCGACGACGGTCGACCCGCGCGTGTCGGACACCCTCAGGGAGGCCGCCGCCCGCCGGCTGGCCCGCCTGGCCGCGCTCGCCGACGAGGACGGCCGGCCGCTGGTCCCCGCCGCGCACCCCTACCGCTGGTGGGGCATGTTCGAGCCGACCGAGTCCAAGGTGCCGCTGCGCAACCGCGACCAGCCTGTCGTGCTCTCCGGCAGCGCCCTTGACCAGCTGGCCAACACCTGCGCCCTGCAATGGTTCCTGGGCCGTGAGGTGAAGGCCGACGCACCCGCCACCGCCGCCCAGGGCTTCGGCAACGTGGTGCACGTCCTCGCCGACGAGGTCGCCTCCGGGCACACCCCCGGCGACCTGGCCGTCCTCATGGAGCGCCTCGACTCCGTGTGGAACGCGCTCGCCTTCGACGCGCCGTGGAAGTCGGCGCAGGAGAAGGACAACGCGCGCGTGGCGCTCGAACGCTTCCTGAAGTGGCACGTGATGGACCGCGCGGGCCGTACTCCGGTGGCGAGCGAGCACGACTTCGACGTGACCCTTGAAGCCGGTGAATTCGAAGTGCGCATCCGCGGCCAGATGGACCGCGTCGAGGCCGACGGCGAAGGACGCGCCTACGTCGTCGACTTCAAGACCGGCAAGCAGGCACCGAGCGCGGCCGAGGTGGCCCGCCATCCGCAGCTCGCCGTCTATCAGCTCGCCGTCCGGGAGGGCGCGGTCGACGATGCCTTCGACGGCGTGCACCCCGAGCCCGGCGGCGCCGAACTCGTCCAACTCCGCCAGGGCGCCGCCAAACGGGACGGCGGCGAGACCCTGCCCAAGGTGCAGGGGCAGCAGGCCCTGGAAGGCCCCGAGGGGGAGTGGGTCGGCGATCTGCTGGCCACGGCCGCGGGCAAGGTCCTCGACGAGCGGTTCGCCCCCAGCGCGGGCCAGCACTGCGCGCACTGCGCGTTCCGGGCGTCGTGCAGCGCACAGCCCGAGGGCCGTCACGTGATCGAGTGACACCTCGTCAACCGCCGCAGTGATCGATCACACCACCCTCGCTGACCTGCGCCTCTCCCCAGCGGAAGGCCTGGTCGGCAGCCACTGTCAGTGCTCGCCGATAGCCTCTTCGATGTGTCCGCCCGTATCACCGATCCCGAGCAGCTCAAGGAGCTCCTCGGGATTCCGTTCACCCCGGAGCAGACGGCGTGCATCGTCGCGTCGCCCGCCCCGCAGGTGATCGTGGCCGGAGCCGGGTCGGGCAAGACGACGGTGATGGCGGCCCGCGTGGTGTGGCTGGTCGGCACCGGCCAGGTCGCCCCCGAACAGGTCCTCGGCCTGACCTTCACCAACAAGGCCGCCGGAGAACTCGCCGAACGCGTCCGCAAGGCCCTCGTCAAGGCCGGCGTCACGGACCCCGACGTCATCGACCCGGACAACCCGCCGGGCGAGCCGGTGATCTCCACGTACCACGCCTTCGCGGGCCGCCTGCTGACCGACCACGGTCTGCGCATCGGCCTCGAACCGACCTCCCGCCTCCTCGCCGACGCCACCCGCTTCCAACTCGCCGCACGCGTGCTCCGCGAGGCCCCCGGCCCCTACCCGGCCCTCACCCGCTCCTTCGCCGACCTGGTCAGCGACCTGCTCAACCTCGACGCCGAACTCGCCGAGCACCTGGTCCGCCCCGAGGCCCTGCGCGCGCACGACGCGGAACTGTTGCTCACCCTTCAGGCCGCCAGGCTCACCAACGCCGATCTGCGCAAGGTTCCCGAGACGGCCGCCGCACGCCGTGAACTCGCCGAGCTGGTGGTGCGCTACCGCGCCGCCAAACGCGAGCGCGACCTTCTCGACTTCGGTGACCAGATCGCCCTCTCCGCGCAGCTCGCCGGAATCCCCGAAGTGGGCCGCGTCCTGCGCGACGAGTTCCGCGTGGTCCTCCTCGACGAGTACCAGGACACGTCCGTCGCCCAACGCGTCCTTCTGGCGGGCCTGTTCGGCGACGGCACCGGACACCCCGTGACCGCAGTCGGCGACCCCTGCCAGGCGATCTACGGCTGGCGCGGCGCCTCCGTCGCCAACCTCGACGACTTCCCCGAGCACTTCGCCCACCCCGGCGGCCGCCCCGCCACCCGCCAGGCGCTCAGCGAGAACCGCCGCAGCGGCGGCCGACTCCTCGACCTCGCCAACGACCTCGCGGAGCCCCTGCGCGCCATGCACGCGGGCGTGGAGGCCCTGCGCCCCACGCCTGGCGCCGAACGCGACGGCACGGTGCGCTGCGCACTGCTGCCCACGCACGACGAGGAGATGGAGTGGCTCGCCGACTCCATTGCCCATCTGGTGCGCACGGGCACCGCCCCCGGCGAGATCGCCGTCCTGTGCCGTACGGCGACCGACTTCGCCGAGATCCAGGGCGCGCTGGTCGCCCGGGACATCCCGGTCGAGGTGGTCGGCCTGTCCGGGCTGCTGCATCTGCCCGAGGTCGCCGACCTGGTCGCGGTCTGCGAGGTCCTCCAGGACCCGGGCGCCAACGCCTCCCTGGTCCGGCTGCTCACCGGCCCGCGCTGGCGCATCGGCCCGCGCGACCTCGCCCTGCTGGGGCGACGCGCGCGGCTGCTGGTGTCCCACGCGCGCGTGGACGGCGACGACGACCCGGACCGCAGGCTCGCCGAGGCCGTCGAGGGGGTCGACCCGGCCGAGGTGATCTCGCTCGCGGACGCCCTCGACACGTTCCTGGAGACACCGCTGGACGGCGGCGGTGACGACGACGCGCTGCCCTTCTCGCCGGACGCGCGCGTACGGTTCGCACGGCTGGCCACGGAACTGCGGGACCTGCGCCGCTCCCTGTCCGACCCGCTGATGGACGTCCTCCACCGTGTCCTCGCGGTCACCGGCCTGGAGGTGGAGCTGTCGGCGTCCCCGCACGCGCTGGCCGCCCGCCGCCGCGAGACCCTGTCCAACTTCCTCGACATCGCCGCCTCGTTCGCCGCCGGTGACAACGAGGCGACCCTGCTCGCCTTCCTCGGCTTCCTGCGCACCGCCGCCCAGTACGAGAAGGGCCTCGACAACGCCCTGCCCGGCGGCGAGAACACCGTCAAGGTGCTCACCGCCCACAAGTCCAAGGGCCTGGAGTGGGACGTGGTCGCCGTCCCCGGCCTGGTCACCGGCACCTTCCCCAGCACCCAGGGCCGTGAGAAGTGGACCGCCCAGGCCAAGGTGCTCCCGCACGAGCTGCGCGGCGACGCCGACACGCTCCCCGACGTCGCCTCCTGGGACTCGCGCGGTCTGAAGGCCTTCCATGAGGCCATGAAGGACCACCAGCACACCGAGGAACTCCGCCTGGGCTACGTCACCTTCACCCGGCCCCGCTCCCTGCTCCTCGGCTCCGGCCACTGGTGGGGCCCCAGCCAGAAGAAGCCGCGCGGCCCCTCCGACTTCCTGCGGGCCCTGTACGACCACTGCGTGGCCGGACACGGCGAGATCGAGGCGTGGGCCGACGAGCCGGGCGAGGACGAGGAGAACCCGGCCCTGCACCGGGAGAGCGCCGACCAGGTGTGGCCGCTGCCGCTCGACGCCGCCGCCCTCGCCCGGCGCCGAGCGGCCGCCGAGACGGTGCTGTCCCACCTGGCCCGCCTGGAGAGCCTCGGCTCCCACGAGGACGCCCACCCCGCCGCGACCCACGACCCGGACAGCTACGACGACCCGGACTGGCCTCCGCCGCCGGACGACGACGAACCGTTCGCCGACGCCATCCACGAGGCCGGCGATCCCTTCGGGGACGACGGTGCGCCCGAGGCCGACCCTGCGCCGGAGATCGACCGTGCGCCCGAAGCCGACCGGCCCTTCGTCGACGCCCCGGGCGACCCGGATGACCCGGACGACTGGGACTCCTGGACGACCGACCGCCCGACCATCCCGCACCAGGCGACCTCCCCGGAGCCCCCGGCCGAGCGACCCGCGCGCCCTCACCCGACAGAACCGGAACCCCTGACTCCCGAGGAGGCCCGCACCGTCTCCTCCTGGGACCGCGACCTCGACGCGCTCACCGGGGAGCTGCTGCGCGCCCGCGCGAGCATCACCGATGTACCCCTGCCCGCGTCGCTCACCGCGTCGCAGCTGCTGCGCCTCGCCGCCGACCCGGACGGATTCGCGCAGGAACTCGCGCGCCCCATGCCGCGCCCCTCACAACCCGCCGCACGCCGAGGCACCCGGTTCCACGCCTGGGTGGAGGCGCGCTTCGAAGAGCTGACGCTGCCCATGCTGGAGCCGGACGACCTGCCCGGCAGCGAGGCCGAGATCGCCGACGAGCGCGACCTGGAGGCCCTCAAGGACGCCTTCGAACGCAGCGCATACGCGCACCGCACGCCGTACCGGGTCGAGGCCCCGTTCCAGCTCTCGATCGCCGGCCGCGTCGTACGGGGCCGTATCGACGCCGTCTACAAGGAAGGCGACGGGGACGGGGCGACGTACGAGATCGTGGACTGGAAGACCAACCGCGCGCGTACCGCCGACCCGCTCCAGCTCGCCCTGTACCGGCTCGCCTGGGCCGAGCAGCAGGGCGTACCCCTGGAGTCGGTCGACGCGGCGTTCCTCTACGTCCGCAGCGGCGAGGTCGTACGCCCGGACGATCTGCCGGACCGGTCGGCGCTGGAGCGGCTGCTGACCGAGGAGCCGGTCGCCGAGGTGAACTGTGAGGAACCGCCCAACCGGGATGTCGGTGCGGGCCGATAGGCTCGTGACCATGAGCCAGACTCCGGACAGCGCCGTCCGTCAGTACATCGAGCAGCATCGCGCCGCCTTCCTCGACGACCTCGCCGAGTGGCTGCGTATTCCGTCCGTGTCGGCCCAGCCCGACCACGCGCCCGATGTACGCCGCAGCGCCGACTGGCTCGCCGCCAGGCTCCAGGAGACCGGCTTCCCGACCGTTGAGGTCTGGCCCACGCAGGGAGCGCCCGCCGTCTTCGCCGAATGGCCCTCTGACGACCCCGACGCACCCACGATCCTCGTCTACGGCCACCATGACGTGCAGCCCGCCGCCCGCGAGGACGGCTGGGACAGCGAGCCCTTCGAGCCGGTCGTCCGTGACGGGCGTCTCTACGGGCGCGGGGCGGCCGACGACAAGGGCCAGGTGTTCTTCCACACACTCGGCGTGCGCACCCACCTCGCCACCACCGGCCGCACCGCCCCCGCCGTCAACCTGAAGCTGCTGATCGAGGGCGAGGAGGAATCCGGCTCCCCGCACTTCCGCGCTCTCGTCGAGGCCGAGGCGCAGCGGCTCGCGGCCGACGCCGTGATCGTGTCCGACACCGGCATGTGGTCCGAGGACACCCCCACCGTCTGCACCGGCATGCGTGGCCTCGCCGAGTGCGAGATCCGGCTTCAGGGCCCCGACCAGGACATCCACTCCGGCTCCTTCGGCGGTGCCGTCCCCAACCCGGCCACCGCGGCCGCCCGCCTGGTCGCCGCTCTGCACGACGAGCACGCGCGCGTGGCGATCCCCGGCTTCTACGACGGCGTGGTCGAACTGACCGACCGCGAGCGCGAACTCTTCGCCGAGCTGCCGTTCGACGAGGCGAGGTGGCTGCGCACCGCCAAGTCGTACGCCACCCACGGCGAGGCCGGTCACACCACCCTGGAGCGCATCTGGGCCCGGCCCACCGCCGAGGTCAACGGCATCGGAGGCGGCTACCAGGGCCCCGGCAGCAAGACGATCATCCCGTCCTCGGCCATGGTGAAGCTCTCCTTCCGGCTGGTCGCCGGGCAGGACCCCGACCACATCGAGAAGGCCGTCCACGCCTGGGCCGCCGACCAGGTTCCCGCCGGGATCCGCTGCGAGATCACCTTCAGTGGCGCCACGCGCCCGTGCCTGACGCCACTGGACCACCCCGCCCTGCAATCCGTCGTACGTGCCATGGGCCGAGCCTTCGAGGGCCCCGTCCGCTTCACGCGCGAAGGCGGTTCGGGCCCCGCCGCCGACCTCCAGGACGTTCTCGGCGCACCCGTGCTCTTCCTCGGCATCTCCGTCCCCTCCGACGGCTGGCACGCCCCGAACGAGAAGGTCGAGCTGGACCTGCTCCTCAAAGGCGTCGAGACCACCGCCTACCTGTGGGGCGACCTGGCGGCGAACTGGCGCCATGCACCCTGAGACACCCGGCCCGTCCGGAGGGGCATCGCGCGCGGGGCACACTGGAGACACCGCCCCGCACCGCCAGACCCCGCCGGACCAGGTCGCCTCCCGTCCCACGTCCCGCCGATCCACCCGCCGAAGCACACCGTTCCACTGGGGGAGTTGGAAGCACCCGTGACCACCTGGACCGACCACACCGCCGACCGACCCATCTCGCTCACCGCCCCGAGCGGCATCGACCGCGCAGCCCACCACCGGCTCGACGAGGCATGGCTCGCGGCGGCGTGGAGCCACCCCACGACCCGTTGCTTCGTGGTCTCCGGCGGTCAGGTCCTCATCGACGAGACGGCGGACGGGCGCACCGAGCTCGTCATGACCCCCTCCTTCGAGGCCCCGCTCACCGAGGCACATCGCTACTTCCTCGGCATCGACGAGGACGGCGTCAGCTACTTCGCCCTTCAGAAGGACGCGCTGCCCGGCCGCATCGACCAGTCCGCGCGCCCGGCCGGTCTGCGCGAGGCGGGCCTGCTGCTGTCGCCGCGCGACGTCGGCCTGATGGTGCACGCCGTCGGCCTGGAGAACTGGCAGCGCACCCACCGTTTCTGCTCCCGCTGCGGCGAGCGCACCGTGATCGCCGCGGCCGGCCACATCCGGCGCTGCCCCGCCTGCGGCGCCGAGCACTACCCGCGCACCGACCCCGCGGTGATCATGGCTGTCACCGACGAGGACGATCGCATCCTCCTCGGCCGCCAGGTCCACTGGCCCGAGGGCCGCTTCTCGACGCTCGCCGGCTTCGTCGAGCCCGGTGAGTCCATCGAGCAGGCGGTCCGCCGCGAGGTCTACGAGGAGGCCGGTATCACCGTCGGCCAGGTCGAGTACGTCGCCAGCCAGCCCTGGCCGTTCCCGTCCAGCCTCATGCTGGGCTTCATGGCCCGTGCCACGTCCACCGAGGTCGAGGTCGACGGCGACGAGATCCACGAGGCCCGCTGGTTCTCCCGCGAGGAACTGCGCACCGCCTTCGACTCCGGCGAGGTTCTGCCGCCCTACGGCATCTCGATCGCGGCGCGCCTGATCGAACTCTGGTACGGAAAGCCTCTGCCGACGAGGAGCTTCGTCTGAGAGGTCGGGCACGCCCGGCCCGTACCGCGAGCACCGCGTCCACCACCGCGCCGTCTCGCCGACCGCACAAAAAGAAGGCGGCCCCTGAACCGCTTCAGGGGCCGCCTTCCGAGAACCGCACGCGCGCTGCGGTCAGGCGCCGATCTTCTGCTTGACCTGCGCCAGCGACGGGTTCGTCAGCGTCGAACCGTCGGCGAAGAGCACGGTCGGGACCGTCTGGTTTCCGCCATTCGCCTTCTCGACGAACACCGCGGACTCGGGGTCCTGCTCGATGTTGATCTCCGTGTACGCGATGCCCTCGCGGTCCAGCTGCTTCTTCAGCCGCTGGCAGTAGCCGCACCAGGTGGTGCTGTACATCGTCACAGTGCCCTGCATGTCTCGCGCGCTCCTCTGATAGCTCGGCGGAACAGGTCGTCCAGAGGGGGAACGTACGCGACCTGCCCGCCATTCCCGCCCGCCCACATGACGCCTGCCGCATTGGTACGACTATCGGTGCCTGCCTGTGGACAACCGGCACAGCCGCCTCCGGCGACCTGGCAGCATGGCCGTGTGACAGCAGCAACGCACTCCACCCTCTTCCCGCAGGCACCGGACTCGGCCGACGCGGTGCTCGAAGGGCTCGACCCCGAGCAGCGCGAGGTCGCCACCGCCCTGCACGGACCGGTGTGCGTACTCGCGGGCGCCGGCACCGGCAAGACCCGGGCGATCACCCACCGCATCGCCTACGGGGTGCGCGCCGGCATCCTCCAGCCCTCCAGCGTGCTCGCCGTCACCTTCACCAACCGCGCCGCCGGAGAGATGCGCGGCCGGCTGCGCCAGCTCGGCGCCGTCGGAGTCCAGGCCCGTACGTTCCACTCCGCCGCCCTGCGCCAGCTCCAGTACTTCTGGCCGAAAGCGATCGGCGGCTCCCTGCCCCGCATCGTCGACCGCAAGGTCCAACTCGTCGCCGACGCGGCAGCCGCCTGCCACATCCGCCTGGACCGCAATGAACTGCGGGACGTCACGGCAGAGATCGAGTGGTCCAAGGTCACCCAGACCGTCCCCGCCGACTACCCGCTCGCCTCCGCCCGAGCGGGCCGCGACGCCCCCCGCGACCCGGCTGAGATCGCCCAGATCTACAACATCTACGAGGACCTCAAGCGAAGCCGCTCGGTCATCGACTTCGAGGACGTCCTGCTGCTCACCGTCGCCGTCCTCCAGGACCGGCACGACATCGCCGATCAGGTCCGCTCCCAGTACCAGCACTTCGTGGTCGACGAGTACCAGGACGTCAGCCCGCTCCAGCAGCGTCTGCTGGAGCTCTGGCTCGGCGACCGGGACAACCTGTGCGTGGTCGGCGACGCGAGCCAGACGATCTACTCGTTCACCGGAGCGACCCCCGACCACCTCCTCGACTTCCGCACCCGCCACCCCGGGGCCACCGTCGTGAAGCTGGTCCGCGACTATCGCTCCACCCCCCAGGTCGTCCACCTCGCCAACGGCCTCCTCGCCCAGGCCAGCGGACGCGCCGCGGACCACCGCCTGGAACTGATCTCCCAGCGCGCCCCGGGCCCCGAACCCGTCTACACCGAGCACACCGACGAGCCCGCCGAGGCCGAGGGCGCCGCACGCCGTATCCGCGAACTCATCGACTCCGGCGTCCCGGCCGGCGAGATCGCCATCCTGTTCCGTACGAACTCCCAGTCCGAGACCTACGAGCAGGCCCTCGCCGACGTGGGCGTCCCCTACCAGTTGCGCGGCGCCGAGCGGTTCTTCGACCGTCCCGAGGTGCGCAAGGCGAGCATCGCCCTGCGCGGCGCGGCCCGCTTCGGCGGCAACGACGCCCTCCTCGACGACGTCGTCGACCTGCCCTCCCAGGTCCGTGCCGTCCTGTCCGGAGAGGGCTGGACGACCCAGCCGCCGGCCGGTTCCGGTGCCGTCAGAGAGCGCTGGGAGTCACTGGCGGCCCTGGTGAACCTCGCCCAGGACTTCGCCGTCGCCAAGCCCGGCGCCACCCTCGCCGACCTCGTCGCCGAGCTCGACGAGCGCGCGAACGCCCAGCACGCCCCGACCGTCCAAGGCGTCACCCTCGCCTCCCTGCACTCGGCCAAGGGGCTGGAATGGGACGTCGTCTTCCTGGTCGGCGTCGCCGAGGGCATGATGCCGATCACCTACGCGAAGACCGACGAACAGATCGAGGAGGAGCGCCGCCTCCTCTACGTCGGTGTCACCCGTGCCCGGCAGCATCTCCACGTCTCCTGGGCGCTCACCCGCGCACCTGGCGGCCGCCCCAACCGCCGCCCCAGCCGCTTCCTCGACGGACTGCGCCCCGGCTCGGCGACCGCCGCGGGACGAGCCGCCGCCGGTGGCCCGGGCGGCGTCGAGCGCGGTTTCACCAGCAGACCGGAAGCCGCCCCGCGCCGGACCCAGCGCACCCCGGCGCGCTGCCGCGTCTGCGGGCGCACGCTCACCGAGGCGGGTGAGATGAAGCTGATGCGCTGCGAGGACTGCCCCTCCGACATGGACGAGGGCCTCTACGAACGCCTCCGCGAATGGCGCGGAGTGCAGGCGAAGCTCAGCGGACAGCCGGAGTTCTGCGTCTTCACGGACCGGACCCTGATGGCGATCGCCGAGACGGAGCCGACCAGTCCGGTTGAGCTCTCCCGCATCCCCGGCGTCCTCAAGCGCAAGCTCGACCGCTACGGAGCCGATGTGCTGGCCATCTGCGCAGGCCAGGCGCTTGGGGCGGGCGCGGACGACGAGTGATACGAACTCGTCGAAAAAATAGTTTGCGCATGCCCCAGCAATCCCCATAGGTTCTTATCCACGGGAACGGAGGCCTTCTCGGAGGCCCCAATTCCGTGTTCTACTTGCATACCCGTCGGACTGGCTCACCCCAGTCCCCCGAGACGCCGAGAGGAGGCGAGTCCAGTGATCAGCATCAACGCCAGCACCATCAGCACCGTCAAAATGACCGATCGCTCGGTCGTCGCCTCCCTGTGCATGCTCGGCACCTCGAACCCGGGCACCGGTCTGTCCGGCATTCGTGCCGTCCGTCCGGCGTCCTCCGTGTCTCTGGCGGGTCTTCCCGTCCGTGAGCGCAATGAGCGACCGACCAAGGCACTGGAAGCGGCAGTAGTGGCACAGGCCAAGGCCTATGCCTTTACGGCGACCGGTGCCGGAAGCCGGAAGCAGACGACGCAGCACCACCAGATGTGGGCCTTCCGTGGGCCAGAACCCTGGAGTGATCCAGCCTGACAGTGATCAGGCCGGCGCCTTCAGGGCCGCGGAACCCCATCCGGGATCCGCGGCCCTTCTGTTTGTCCCCGAACGGGGATGACGGAGCGAAGGGGCCTCGGGACAAGGCAAAACCCGGTACCAACCGCCACCCGGTCCCACCGGACCGGAACGAAAAGACGAGGAAGACGAACCGTGCAACTCGAAGCGCACGCCCCGTCCGTACCGCCCTCAGACGCGATCCCCAAGCCCGGTCTCACGGAGGACTCCACCTTGACCCCCCTCACGGCGCTCACCGCGCTCGACGACGCCATCGAGAACCTCGGCGTACCCGTCCCCTGCCGCTCCTACGACCCGGAGGTCTTCTTCGCCGAGTCGCCGGCGGACGTCGAGTACGCCAAGTCCCTCTGCCGCACCTGCCCGCTGATCGAGGCCTGCCTCGCCGGTGCCAAGGAGCGGCGTGAGCCCTGGGGCGTCTGGGGTGGCGAGCTGTTCGTCCAGGGTGTTGTCGTCGCCCGGAAGCGGCCCCGTGGTCGCCCGCGCAAGAACCCGGTCACGGCATGAACACCGTAGGCACGATCGACCGTCCCCTCACGCACGACCCCCAGAAGCAGGCCCCGATGAAGCCGTCCACCAACGAACTCGCAGGCTCCGCGCCTGAAGACTTCACCACCAGTGGCGCGAACGACTCGCGTCAGAACAGGAACCGAGAGATGCAACTCATCCAAGAAGCCCTGGCACGTGCGCATATGCACGATCGACAGCGCGAGGCGGAGCAGGAACGCCAGGCTGTGCGCCTGGCGGCCGCCCGCCGGATGCAGCGCCGAGCCGAGCGCGCCTCGCTCCGCGCTCGCCGTGCGCTTGCCATGGCGGTCATGCAGTAACCGCAGTAACCGACCTCGCCATCAGGCGATTGCCTCCCGCCGAGGGAGGCGCGGTACACACCCTCGGGGGCCGGTCCGATCGAACGGACCGGCCCCCGAGGTGCGTTGCGTCCGGCGATCGGCGAGCGGCGGCGATATCGTCGCCGAGTGACGAGTCTTTCCGGAGGCAGTGACAGCGGCGGCTCCGCCGCAGAGCCCCAGACCCTCGTGTGCGCCCGCTGCGGCGCCGAGGCCCGGGCCCCGCAGCCCACCTGGACCTACTCCGTGGAGAACGGCACCCGCCGCTACTTCTGTGACACCTGTTCCCGGGAGAACCTCAGGGCGATCGAGGGGCGGTTGGACTCCGCCTGGTGGTAGGGGCCGCTGTTCCTCCTCGGAGGCTCCCCTCGCCCCGCCTCTCGACCGGGCCCGCACAGCCGGGGCCGGCTCAAGCCTCCGCCGCCGCCCCCTCCTCCGTCGGCTCGTCCGGCATGAAGCCCGGCAGCCACTCCTCCAGTTCCGCGCGCATGCGTACCGTCGCGCCCAGCTGGCACAGGACACCGATCGTGCTCAGAGTCACCCGGTGGATAAGGAGGTACGCCGGAGGCAGATTGAGCTGCTTGCCCAGTTGGTAGGCCGGGGAGCGGGGGTCGGCCACGCGGCCGGCCTGGCTGCGCATCCAGCCGCGGGTGAAGGTGAACTCGTCGACCTGGGCCGGTTCGATGATCGGCAGGAGGTAGTCGAGGACGGCGTCGGGGTCCAGGTCGATGGACTCCTTGACGAAGCCCTCGGCGCAGAGGAGCTCGTAGACGGATTCCGCGTCGCCGTCCAGGGTCATGCGCAGGGAGTCGCCGATCGGGCTCGGCAGGCCGCCCGGGAGGCGGTCGACCGTGCCGAAGTCCAGGACACCCAGCCGCCAGTCCTCCTTGCCGTCGGGGTCGCCGGGCAGGAGCCGGAAGTTCCCCGGGTGCGGGTCGGCGTGCAGCAGGCCCGTGCGGGCGGGACCGGAGAAGAGGAAGCGGGCCAGGAGCTGGCCGGCACGGTCACGCTGCTCCTGGGTGCCGTCGGAGATCACCTCCGAGAGCGGGATGCCGTCGATCCACTCCGTGACCAGGACCTGCTCGCACTGATGGACCACGGCCGGCACCAGGACATCCGGATCGTCGGCGAACTCGTCCGCATGGGCCTGCTGGGCCTGGGCCTCCAGGCCGTAGTCCAACTCCTCGGAGACCCGGTCCTTGAGCTCCGTGATCAGCGGCTTGATGTCCATGCCGGGAATCAGCGGACCCAAGAGTCGAGCAAAACGGCTCAATTGGTTCAGGTCGGACAGGAGGGCCTCGCCGGCTCCCGGGTACTGCACCTTGACGGCCACCTCACGGCCGTCGTGCCACACCCCGCGATGCACCTGGCCGATCGAGGCGGCCGCGGACGGCTTGTCCTCGAACTCCAGGAACAGGTCCTGCCAGTCCTCGCCGAGCCGCTCCGCGAGCACCGAGTGCACGGTGCGCGTCGGCATCGGCGGTGCCGCCTCCTGAAGCTTCGTGAGCGCCGCGCGGTAGGGGCCGGCGATCTCCTCGGGCAGGGCCGACTCGAAGACGGACAGGGCCTGGCCGAACTTCATCGCGCCGCCCTTGAGCTCGCCGAGCACCTTGAACATCTGCTCAGCGGTGCGCTGCTGCAATTCGCGGCCGACGAGCTCGGCGGACTCGCCGACGATCCGCTTGCCGAGTCCCCAGGTCGCCCGCCCGGCGAAGCCGAGCGGAAGCGCGGCGAGCTTGGCGGTACGGGTGACCGCCTTGCGAGGAAGATCAGACATGCGCCCTCCAGGTCCCAGCCGACCGCTCCGTGTCTGCCTTACGGCACGACTCCTTCGACGGCCCTTGCTCCGCCATTGTCTCGCGCGACTCCGCTTCCTCGGAGGGGTGTTCTCCCTCACCTTTGTTCGCGGCGCGGCACAAGCATGCCGGATGTGCCCACACCGGCCGGGAATGCCAGCTCAGACCGGGTAGGGCTACTTCCCAGCGTGCACCCGCGCTCGACGGAATCCGACCGTCCAGAAAGGTGAGGGCGTGGGCTGCCGCCAGTCCGGCGACCGTGGTGGCCAGGGTGAGATCGCAGGGCCGGACCTCGCGTGGCCTTCCGGAGCCCGAGCTCCACTGTGCCACCAGACGGGGCCAGGCCGGATCCCGGTCGGTGCGGCCCTCGTGCAGGCAGCCGGCGCAGGCGGTCTCACCGGGCAGGACGAGAGGGCCGACCACACCGGTTCCCTCCACGACACCCGCGTACAGGTGAGGGGTGCCGGACGTGATCAGGGGCTGGGCGGCGGACGGGGAAGGGGCGTGCACGGCAACGTCGTCCCGGGGCGCGATGATCACCAGCGAGTGGCCGGTCCCCTCCTCTCCGGGCGGTGAGTGGGGTCCGCGACGCTGTGGGCGGTCGGGTGCACGGTGACGGGCGGCCCGGCGCGCGGCCTCGTCCCTGCGGTCGCCGACCGACTCCGCGGGCAGCCCGCCCGGCGCCACGTCCCACGGTTCGACCCGGCCGACGTCCCGCACATCGATGTCGCCGACGCCCGCGGCCGACAGCAGTGAGGCCACCATGGCACCCACCCGGCCGGCGCCCCTGACCTGTACGCGCAGAGAGCGGCGGGCGATCAGACGGTCCATCGCCTCGCCCGGTTCGGACGTGGTCAAGGACAGCGACGCCAGGTCGGGGCGCAGGCGGTCCAGGACGTCCTTCTTGTGCCGCAGGGCGTCGCCCGCCGGGCCGCCCGCTTTTGCGTCGTCCAGAAGGCCGGCCCCGGCGAGTCGGCGGACCAGCCTGTCGACATGGCCGTCCGGCAGATCCATCCGGCGCCCCTCCTCGCGCAACAACTCAAGTCCCCGGGTGCCGTTGAGCAGATCGAGGAAACTGCCCGTAGCCGTGTCCATCGGACCCAGTGTCAGCGCATGCGCCGGAGTCATCCCGAATTGCACGGTGTTGAGGTAGCGCCAGCCGCGTTTCAGCGCAGGCTTGATCTGAGGAGCGCGGGGAGTCGTCGGAGATGGAGATGGAGATGGAGGTGTTGGTGGGGGCTGTGTCGGTGAAGCTGACGATTCATCTGAAATCGCCGCATCTGTCATACGCATGAGCAGACCCCCGTAGCCGTCGTGGAACATCCCCGTGTTCGTTGCGGCGGAGCTCGGTCGAAGCTCCGCCCGCGACTGCCAGCATGCCCAAACGCGGTCTCCGGTGCCGAAAGTTGTCCACAGGCGGTGGATATTCGTCGTACAAATCAAACGCATGGTGGGGGATCGGGATCGAACCGTCCCGGAGTCGGGACTTCCTTCATGTGCAACGGGTAACGTCGGGGCGTGTCCGCCGACCCACTGCACCGCGCCGGAACGCCACAGCGCAGTACGACGAGCCAGCCGCCGAGCGGCACGGGGGCGAGCGCGATCGAGGTCCGCAGGAGCGCCCGGCGCCGCCGGACGGTCTCGGCGTACCGCGAGGGCGATCGCACCGTCGTGCTCATCCCCGCCCGGATGTCCGAGGCCGAGGAGCAGCGCTGGGTGAACGTCATGCTGGACAAGCTGGCCGCCCAGGAGAGCAAGCGGGTCCTCGGCGACGCCGAGCTGGCCGAGCGAGCCGAGCGGCTGTCGGGTCAGTACCTGGACGGCCGCGCCCGGCCCAACTCGGTGCGCTGGGTCACCAACCAGAACACCCGTTGGGGCTCGTGCACCCCGGCCGAGGGCAGCATCCGTCTGTCGCACCGGTTGCAGGGCATGCCCGAGTACGTCGTCGACTACGTCCTCCTGCACGAACTCGCGCATCTCCTGGTGCCCGGACACGGGCCGCGCTTCTGGCGGCTGCTGGAGCCCTATCCCCGTACCGAGCGGGCCAAGGGGTATCTCGAAGGGGTCGTCGCCGCCGAGCGGTTGCCGCATCTGCCGAGCGCGCGCGGCGAATGAGCCCGAGGAGCCCGCGTCGGCACCCGTCCCGCGCCGAGGCATCCCGGAGTCGCTGATTCCGTTCGGTTGGGCGCGGGTTGTGTACCGGGTCTGTACCGGCTTCGTCCGATGTCGGAGTTTGCCGTTAGCCTGACGCGACGCACTCGTATTCGGGATGGGGGACGGTCGTTACGCATGGCCAGGGAATTCCAACGCGGCCACAAGGCCAAGATCAGTGACCTCACGCCGGGCACGGATCTGTACGTAGGGGTACAGATCGGCGCCCCAGGGCTGACCTTCGACATCAGCTGCTTCGGTCTCGACGCCGACGAACGGCTTTCGGACGACCGCTATTTCGTCTTCTTCAACCAGCCGAAGTCCCCGGAGGAGTCCATTCAGCTCCTCGGTGCCCAGGCGGGCGACACGGAGTCCTTCCGGGTCACGCTCGACAAGATCCCCCCGCAGATCCAGAAGCTGTCCTTCACGGCGACGCTCGACGGCGCCGGACAGATGTCGCAGATCGGCCCCGGATACATCCGCATCGTCGCCGGTGGCGAGGAGGTGGCCCGGTACGCCTTCAACGGCACGGAGTTCACCACCGAACGCGCCGTGATGCTGGGTGACTTCTACCTGAAGGACGTGTGGCGTTTCGCCGCCGTCGGACAGGGCTTCGACGGCGGTCTGGACGCGCTGCTGAAGAACTTCGGCGGCGAGGTCGCCGAGGAGGAGACGCCCGCCGCCCCGCAGCAGCCGCAAACCGGAGCCACACCCGGCTTCGCCCCGCCCGCGCAGACCGCCGCGCCCGCGCCCGCCGCGCCTCCCGCGTTCGGCGCTCCGGCCCCCGCGCCCGCGCCCGCTCCGGCCCCCGCGCCGCAGCCCGCCGCGCAGGGCTTCGCGCCGCCCCCGGGTTCCACCCCGCCGCCGCCGTCCCCGGCGCCCGCGCCCTCGGTGCATGCCCAGCCGACGATCGTCGCGCCCATGACACCGCCCGGCGGAGCCCCGCCGCCCCCCGCCCCGGCACCCGCGCCCTATGGCCAGCCGGGCCAGCAGCCGCCTTACGGCCAGCCCGGTCAGCAGGCGCCGTACGGCCAGGCCCAGGCACCCGCGCCGACCGCCCCGCCGCCTCCCGGCTACGGTCACCCGCAGGCCCCACCCCCGCCGCCCGGTTACGGCCAGCCGACCCCGCCCCCGGGCTACGGTCAGCAGCCGCCCTACGGCCAGGTCCCGGGCCAGCAGGCCCCGTACGGAGCTCCCCAGGGCGCCCCGCAGGGTGCGCCTCAGGGCCCGGGTGTGGCCGCCGCGCTCCAGCAGTTCAAGGAGACGCCCACCGGTCAGCGCTGGACGCAGCAGAACAAGAAGCTCGTCCGGGTCGACCTCGGTATCGGCGGTCAGCCCGTGCTCGCCCGACAGGGCAGCATGGTGCTCTACCAGGGCAAGGTCGACTTCAGCTACAAGGGCGCCGGCTTCTCCGGGCGGATCGTGGGCAACGCGACCGGCCAGGAGATGCAGCTGATGCGCTGCACCGGCCAGGGCCAGGTGTTCCTCGCCGAGAACTCCACGATGCTGCACCCCATCGAGCTCCAGGGCGACGGCATCTGCGTCTCCGCCGAGAACGTCCTCGCCTTCGACGAGGGCCTCCAGTACGAGGTCCGCCGTATCGAGGGCCACGGCATTCCCGGTGGCGCGCTGTTCACGATGCAGTTCACGGGCACCGGCACGATCGTCGTCAAGACGCACGGCACGCCCGTCGTGCTGCCGGTCACGCCCACGACGTTCGCCGACTGCAACGCCGTCGTCGCCTGGTCGTCCGCCGCCCAGGTGGTCGTCTCCAGCCAGGTGCGCATGCGCCGCAACGCCTATCCCGGCGACACCGGCGAGAGCGTGAACCTACAGTTCCGGGGCGCGCCGGGGAACTTCATCGTCGTCCAGCCGTACGAGATCTGAGGGAGAGCCCGTCATGAACCAGCCGCTCGCGGGCTACGCCCCCGCACCGGTCACCGCGCGCATGGAGAACCACGGCAACCACATGCTGAAGGTCGCCATGCAGACCGGGAACGACCTTCTCGCGCGCGTGGGCTCGATGGTCGCCTACGAGGGCTTCGTCCAGTACGAGCCCAACCCGCCCGCCGTCCGCCAGATCGCCAAGGACTGGATGACCGGCGAAGGCGCGCCCTTGATGAAGTGCTCCGGTGACGGCCTGCTGTACCTCGCCGACTACGGCGCGAACGTCGTCGTGCTCAACCTCAACGGCGACGGCATCTCCGTCAACGCCACCAACCTGCTTGCCTTCGACGCGCACCTGACGTGGGGCGTCGAGCGGGTCAAGGGCCTTGCGAAGTTCGCCGGGCAGGGTCTGTGGAACACCAAGATCTCCGGGCAGGGCTGGGTCGCGCTGACCTCCCGGGGCAAGCCGATCGTCGTCGACTGCGGCGGCGGCGAGGACGAGACCTACGTCGACCCGGACGCGCTGGTCGCGTGGTCCCCGAACCTCAAGGTGAAGGGCAAGCGCAGCTTCAAGGCGCAGTCGCTCATCGGCCGGGGCAGCGGTGAGGCATACCAGATGGCCTTCTCCGGCCAGGGCATCGTCGTCGTCCAGCCGAGCGAGGACAGTACCGACCGCCTCCGGGTCCGGGGCTGAGGGGGAGCACGAGAACGCCATGCAGAGCCCGATTTTCGCTTACAACGATCAGCAGACCCAGGACCGCTGGAGCTTGCAGAACAAGCAGATGCTCCGCGTCGCCCTGGAGGGCCACGACGACATCCTCGCCCGCAAGGGCACGATGGTCGCCTATCAGGGACTCGTCGAGTTCGACGCCGAGTACCAGAGCAACCAGCAGGGACGCGCGCGTGCGCGCACCGGGGAGGGCCTGGACCTCATGCGCTGCCACGGGCAGGGCACGGTCTACCTCGCCAACCTCAAGCAGCACGTCCATGTCATGGACGTCGACCAGGACGGGCTGACCGTCGACAGCAGCTATGTGCTGGCGATGGACTCCTCGCTGCATCACGAGGTCATCGCCGTGGACAGCCTCTACGGCATCTCCGGCTCCGGGAAGTACCAGCTCAACATCTCCGGCCGCGGCAAGGTCGCCCTCATGACCTCCGGGATGCCGCTGATGATGCAGGTGACGCCCGACAAGTACGTCAACTGCGACGCCGACGCGATCGTCGCCTGGTCGACCGCGCTGCGGGTGCAGATGCAGGCCCAGACGCACTCCTCCGGGGTGTGGCGCCGCCGGGGCAACACCGGTGAGGGCTGGGAGCTCAGCTTCATGGGCGCCGGCTACGCACTCGTCCAGCCCAGTGAGCTGCTGCCACCGCAGAACGCCCAGATCGGCTCCGGCCTCGCCGCGCAGTACGGCATGGGGCAGCAGGGGGCTCGCGGTCAGAACCAGGGCAACGTCTGGAGTTGATCGCTCCGCGGGGCGAGCCGAGGGTTTCGTGGGCTGTGCGTCGCCCTCTGGCCGCCCCGTTGTGGGTGGCTGGTCGCGCAGTTCCTCGCGCCCCTTTTGGGGCGCGGCCCGCGCGGCCTGTGTCTAGGGGCGACCGGCTTTCGCGGTCGCCCCTTGGGCGTTCACAGGCGGGCGCGGGTTGCTTCCAGCAGGCGTACGACCGACTCGTCCGCCACGTCCGCGACCTCGTCGTAGGCGAACCAGCGCAGGTCCAGTGACTCGTCGCTGATCGCCTCCACGGCGTCCGCCGGGGCGAGTGCCGCGTACTGGACGTCGAGGTGCCAGGCGCACGGCGTGTGATGGCGGTCCAGGCGGACCGGGCCGCCCGGCAGCAGGGACAGCCCGACGACACCGGACTCCTCGGTCGCCTCGCGCAGGGCTGCCGCCGCCAGCGTGTCGTCGGACGGTTCGCAGTGCCCGCCCATCTGAAGCCACATCCGCAGCTTCTTGTGAAGGGTCAGCAGCACTCGCTCGCGCGACGGGTCGATCACCAGCGCGCTCGCCGTGATGTGCCCGTCGCCGCAGGCCTTCCACATGCCGTCCGGGTGCGTCTCCAGGTGCTCCAGATACGTACGCCGCAGCTCCTCCTGGTCCTCGTAGCCCTTCAGCACGAGGACCGCGTCGTCGTACAGGCTCACTCGGTGTCGTCGCCCTTGGAGTCGTCCTCGGAGCCGTCGTCCTTCTTCAGGTCCGGCTTCCCGGCCGAGCCGCCGGCCGCCTCGCCGAGCATCTTGTCCAGCTCGGAGAAGTCGATCTGCTCGCGGTGCACGAAGCCGTCCGGGTCGTCCAGGTCGTGGGCCGTCGGCAGCATGTCCGGGTGGGCCCACAGGGCGTCACGGCCGTCGACGCCGCGCGCGTCCGTGAGCGAGGCCCACAGGCGGGAGGCGTCGCGCAGGCGGCGCGGGCGGAGTTCGAGGCCGATCAGCGTGGCGAACGTCTGCTCGGCCGGACCGCCCGAGGCGCGCCGGCGGCGCAGCGTTTCACGAAGGGCGTCGGCGGACGACAGACGCGGCTTGGCGGCGGCGTGGACCACCGCGTCGACCCAGCCCTCGACGAGCGCCAGAGCCGTCTCCAGACGAGCCAGAGCGGCCTTCTGCTCCGGGGTGTCCTCCGGCTGGAACATGCCCTGCTGGAGCGCGTCCTGCAACTGCTCCGGGTTCTGCGGGTCGAACTGGCCGACGACGTCCTCCAGCTTGGCCGTGTCGACCTTGATCCCGCGCGCGTAGCCGTCGACCGCGCCGAACAGGTGCGAGCGCAGCCACGGCACATGCGCGAAGAGCCGCTGGTGGGCCGCCTCGCGCAGGGCGAGATACAGCCGCACCTCCTCCTTCGGCACGCCCAGGTCCTTGCCGAACGCCTCGATGTTCACCGGCAGCAGCGCGGCCTTGCCGGCCGGGCCGAGCGGCAGGCCGATGTCGGTGGAGCCGACGACCTCGCCCGCGAGCACGCCGACGGCCTGCCCGATCTGCGTGCCGAACATGGCCCCGCCCATGGAGCGCATCATGCCGATCAGCGGGCCGGCCATGGCCTGCATCTCCTCCGGCAGCACGTCGCCCATGGCGGTGCCGACGCGCTCGGCGACCGGGTCGACGAGCTCCTGCCACGCGGGCAGGGTCGCCTCGACCCACTCCGCGCGGCTCCACGCCACGGCGGTGCTCGCGCCGGACGGCAGGGACGTGGCGTCGTCCAGCCACAGGTCTGCCAGGCGGACGGCCTCCTGGACGGCGGTGCGCTCGGCGGCGCCGACGCTCGCGTCCTTCGTGCCGTCGGCGGTGCCCTGGGAGACGGTCTGGCGCGCGATCTGCTTGGCCATGTCCCAGTTCACCGGGCCGCCCTCGTAGGAGAGCATCTGGCCCAGCTGCTGGAACGCGGCGCCCAGGTCGGTGGGGTTCAGCGAACCGAACATGGCTGCGAACGGATTGTCGGCACCGCCCCCCATGCCACCGGCACCGGGCAGCCCGCCGAAACCGAACGGGTTGGCCGGTCCCTGACCACCACCGCTCTGCGGGTCCTTCTTCTTGCCCTCGTCGCCGTCGTCCGGCTCCTCCGGCGGAAGGCCGAATCCGAATGGGGTGTCACTCACGGGATTCCTCGGCTGTTAAGGCCACCGGCTGGCGCCGGCGGCACGACTGCCCGATAACACCACCCAGCGTAGACACCGCGAGCCGATCGGGCCTCGGTGCTCCGCCGACTCCCGGCCTGCGGCAGGATGGATGCCACCTGGTACGTACGCGTCACTCGCGTCCGTACTGAAGACAACCGCTGGAGACGCCCGGTGAGTTCCCCTGATCCGCAGGTTCGCGCAGCGCGAAACCAGTCAACCCCTCCCGCGCGCGGCGTGCGCGGCCCCGTGGTCGCGGTGACCGGCGCCGCGTCCGGGATCGGTGCGCTGCTCACGGAGCGGCTGGTCGCGTCCGACGAGGTCAAGCAGGTCATCGCCATCGATGAGCGGCGCGGTGACTGTGCGGCGGCGCAGTGGCACATCCTGGACGTGCGGGATCCGGCCATCGCGGAGAAGCTGCGGGGCGCCGACGTGGTCGTGCACCTGGCGCTCGACCTGGATCTGGAGACGGATCCGGCCGCGCGGACCGCATACAACGTTCGGGGGACGCAGACCGTTCTGACCGCCGCAGCGGCGGCCGGTGTCCACCGGGTGGTGCTGTGCACCTCGGCGATGGTCTACGGGGCCCTGCCGGACAACGAGCTGCCGCTGTCCGAGGACGCGGAACTGCGCGCCACGGCGGAGGCCACCGGCGTAGGTGACCTCCTGGAGATCGAGCGCCTCGCGCGCAGGGCGCCCCGGGCGCACCCCGGACTCAATGTCACCGTGGTGCGGCCGGCGATCCTGGTCGGCGGCACCGACACCGCGCTGACCAGGTACTTCGAGTCGCCCCGCCTGCTCGTGGTCGCCGGCTCGCGGCCCGCCTGGCAGTTCTGCCATGTCGAGGATCTGTGCGGCGCCCTGGAGTACGCCGTCCTGGAGAAGGTCGACGGGGAACTCACCGTCGGATGCGACGGCTGGCTGGAACAGGAGGAGGTCGAGGAGCTCAGCGGAATCCGGCGGATGGAGCTGCCCTCGGCGGTCGCGCTGGGCGCGGCTGCCCGGCTGCACCGCATCGGCCTGACGCCCTCCCCGGCCGGCGACCTGGCCTACACGATGTACCCGTGGGTGGTGAGCGGCAGCAGGCTGCATGACGCGGGCTGGCGGCCGCAGTGGACCAACGAGGAAGTGCTCGCCGAACTCCTGGACGAGGTCTCCGGCAGGCACACGGTCGCGGGCCGGCGGCTCGGCCGCAAGGACGCGACGGCGGCCGGGGCGGCGGGCGCGACGGTGGCGCTGCTGGGCGCGGCGGCGGTGGTGCGACGGGCGCGGAAGGCCCGGCGGCGGATCTGAGCCCCCGATTCCTCCGGCCGCGCGGCTGTAGGAGGCTCCAAAGCCGCACACGCGCGTGCCGGTCGATGACGCTATTCCCCGCCCCCGCGCGCGTGGGGCACGATGGGGCCATGGCACCTACCAACGATCACCCCGGCGAGCAGGGCGCTCAGGACCCCGTCAAGCTCATCGCCCTCCGCGAGACGGCCCTGTCCCTGGACGAGGTCTTCCGGGCCGTCGGGGACGACGCCGCCGGTGGGACCGCGCTCTTCGTGGGCACGGTGCGCAACCACGACGGGGGCGCCGACGTCGACGAGCTCGGCTACTCGTGCCATCCCACCGCCGAGGCCGAGATGCGGCGGATCGCCGAGAAGGTCGTCGCCGAGTACCCGGTGCGGGCGCTCGCGGCTGTGCACCGGATCGGGGACCTCGCCGTCGGTGATCTCGCCGTCGTCGTCGCCGTCTCCTGCCCCCATCGCGGAGAGGCCTTCGAGGCCTGCCGGAAGCTGATCGACGATCTCAAGCACGAGGTGCCGATCTGGAAGCACCAGAAGTTCTCCGACGGGACCGAGGAGTGGGTCGGAGCCTGCTGATCCGCCTGCCCGCCCGGCCTGTCTGACCCCGTCGACCCCACTCCGCTTGCGTAACCGCACCCCTGGCGTGAGCGTTGTCAGTGCCAGTGGTTAATCTGCTGATCAGTCAGTTGCGGTCGCTCATCGGGGTTGGGAGGACGGCATGGCGGCGCTCGCCTGGTTGCTGATTCCGCTTGTCGCTGCGATCTTTGCCGGTCTGTGGGGCAGTTGGGCCAACCGCACTCGCAAGGCCCGGGGCGACGGCCCTGAGCTCGACGGCTATGCCCGCTTTCGCGCGGCCATGGAGAAGCCGTCCTCGCGTACTTGATCACAGCGGTGGATCGGCGGCCCTGACGGGGCTCTGACAGGACTGTCACGTACTGTCTTGTCATGCCACGCCGCACCGCGACGATGCTCGCCTCCACCCTGATGCTGATCGCGCTCCTGTGCGCGGGAGTGTTCATTCCCGTGCCGTACGCGGAGATGTCCCCGGGGCCGACCGTCAACACCCTCGGCGATCACGACGGTGAGCCGGTGCTACAGATCTCAGGGCGCAAGACCTACCCGACGTCCGGGCACCTCAACATGACCACCGTCCGGGTCACCAGCGCCGACTACAAGATGAACCTGGTGGAGGCCGTCTACGGCTGGCTCGCGCACGACAACAAGGTCGTGCCGCACGACACCCTTTACCCGGACGGCAAGACCGAGGAGCAGTCCACCCAGGAGAACGCCGAGGAGTTCAGCCAGTCCCAGGAGAGCGCCAAGGTCGCCGCCCTGAAGGCGCTGGACATCCCGGTGCAGAGCTGGGTGATCGTCTCCACCGTCGTCAAGGGCAGCCCCGCGGAGGGCAGGCTGCACGCCGGTGACGTGATCAAGGCCGTCGACGGCACGGCGGTCAAGGAGCCCGGGGACGTCGCCGAGCTGGTGACCAAGCACAAGCCCGGACAGGACGTCGTCTTCACGATCGTGCCCGCCAAGGAGCAGGCCGCCGCGGAGAAGGAGCGCCGGACGCCGACGAAGACCGAGAAGATCACCATCAGGACCGCCCAGTCCACCGACAGCGGCGACAAGCGCGCCATCGTCGGGATCTCCGCCGGGACCGACCACACCTTCCCGTTCACCATCGACATCAAGCTCGCCGACGTCGGCGGGCCCAGCGCGGGCCTGATGTTCTCGCTCGGCCTCTACGACAAGCTCACCCCCGGCAACCTCACCGGCGGCAAGTTCGTCGCCGGCACCGGCACCATCGACGACGCCGGCAAGGTCGGCCCCATCGGCGGCATCGAGATGAAGACCATCGCCGCACGCGACAAGGGCGCCGAGTACTTCCTCACCCCCGCGGACAACTGCGCGACCGCCGCCAGGGACGTCCCGGGCGGCCTCACCCTCGTCAAGATCGACACCATCGACGACGCCCTCGGCGCCATGGAGGACATCCGCTCCGGCGACACCGCCGACCTGCCGAAGTGCACGACGAAGAGCTGAGCGGCAGGCATCCGTACGGCAGCGGGGGTGCCCCTCACACCGAGGGACGCCCCCGTCGTCGTACCGGAAGAGTGCGCAGCCGTACCGGTAGACCGCGCAGCCCTACTGGAAGACCGCGCGGCCGTACCGGAGGACCTCAGTCCGCGAAGGTCGCCGTCAGTGCTTCCGCCAGGCCCGGGACGAGCTCCGGGCCGGTGAGGACCTCCGTCGGGGTGTCCTTTTCGCGCAGCCGAAGGGCCGACTCACGGGTGCCGTCGCGCAGGACCGCGACCGTCATGCGGACCTCCTGACGGTCCGGGTGGTCCGCCACCCACTTCGTGAGCTTGGACCCGCTCAGGCCCTGCGGGACCTGGGCCTCGGCGGACGGCGGCAGCATCAGCCGCTCCACCGTGAGCGCGCAGCCGGCCACGGCGTCGGGCCAGGCGATGGTGCCGAGGAACTCGTCGAGCGCCTGGCCCGTTGGAAGTTCGTCCTGCTCGATCGGGGTCAGGCCGGAGGACTCCTGCTCGTCCCCCAGGCCGAGCTGGGCGGCGAGGCCGGGTTCCTGGGCTCGCAGCCGTGCGGTGTCGACGAGGGCGAAGAGGCGGGCGGGCTGGTCCCAGCCGAGGCCGGAGGCGTACTCGTCGATCTCGAGGACGGCCCGGGTCAGCGGGTTCGCAGCCATGGGAGTGTTGGACATGGTCACAATCCTGCCTCGTTCCCGGCCGGAATCGGGAACCGAGTAAAGGGTGAGTAAGTTGCATAGGTGTGGACCCACGATCACGGGGGGCCACGAGGGGTCCACGAAGACGCGGGCCTGACAAAGACCAACAGCGAACTTCGGGGTGCGAACCTTGGCTTTCCAGATGCCGGACCGCGGCGGAGGCCCCAGCGGGCCACGGATCAGAGTGGGACGTCCGTCACGGCGTGTCCGGACCCTGCTCCTGACACTGGGCGTGCTCGCCGTCCTCGGCATGGCCTTCACCATGTTCGCGGGGTTCTGGACCGACTGGCTCTGGTACCGATCGGTCAACTACTCCTCGGTGTTCACGACCACCCTGTGGACGAAGATCGGACTCTTCTTCGTCTTCGGCCTGTTGATGGCGCTCGCGGTCGGGTTCAACATCTGGCTGGCGCACCGGCTGCGCCCGCCGCTGAGCGCCATGTCGATGGAGCAGCAGAGCCTCGACCGCTACCGCATGGGCATCGCGCCGTACAAGAAGTGGCTGCTGCTGGCGATCACCGCCCTGGTCGGCCTGATCGCCGGTGCGTCCGCCTCCAGCCAGTGGCGGACCTGGCTGATGTGGGTCAACGGCGTGCCCTTCGGTGAGAAGGACCCGCAGTTCCACCTGGACGTCGGCTTCTACGCCTTCGACCTGCCCTGGTACCGGTTCCTGCTCGGCTTCGGCTTCGCCGCCGCGATCATCTCGGTGATCGCCGCCGCGCTCACCCACTACCTGTACGGCGGGCTGCGCATCAGCAGCCCGGGTGCGCGCGCCACGGCCGCCGCCACCGGCCATCTGTCGGTCCTCATCGGGATCTTCGTCGCCCTGAAGGCGGTCGCGTACTGGCTCGACCGGTACGGACTCGCGGTGAAGTCCAGCGACTTCAAGGCGACCGACAACTGGACCGGCCTCAGGTACGTCGACGCCAACGCCTATCTGCCGGCCAAGACGATCCTGTTCTGCATCGCCGTGATCTGCGCGCTGCTGTTCTTCGCCACCCTGTGGCGGCGCACCTGGCAGCTGCCCGTCATCGGCTTCGGCCTGATGGTGCTCTCCGCGATCCTCATCGGCGGCCTGTACCCGGCGATCGTGCAGAAGTTCCAGGTCCAGCCCAACGAGCAGGCCAAGGAAGCGCCGTACGTCGAGAAGAACCTCAAGGCGACCCGCGAGGCGTACGGCATCGACGGCACCCAGGTCACCGAGTACCCGGGCACCAGCAAGACCGAGGACAAGACGAAGCTGCGCGACGACGTCGACGCCACGGCGAGCATCCGCATCCTGGACCCGAACATCGTCTCGCCCACGTTCCAGCAGCTCCAGCAGATCAGGAACTACTACGCGTTCCCGACCAATCTGGACGTCGACCGGTACGCCAAGGACGGCAAGGACCAGGACACCGTCATCGGTCTGCGTGAGATCAATCTCAACGGCATTCCGAAGCGGAACTGGATCAACGACCACTTCCGTTACACCCACGGCTACGGCGTGGTCGCCGCCGAGGGCACCAGCGCCGACTCCCAGGGCCGCCCCGACTTCACCGAGTCCGACCTGCCGTCCAAGGGCGACCTCGGGACGTACGAACAGCGGGTCTACTACGGCGAGAAGACCACCATGTACTCGATCGTCGGCGGTCCCCAGAAGGAGATCGACTACTCCGACGACAGCGGTGAGAAGACCTACAGCTACAAGGCCGACAGCGGGGTCAGCCTCTCCAACCCGGTCAACCGGGCCGCGTACGCGGTGGCGTTCGGCGAGCCGCAGATCCTGTACTCGGGCGCCATCGGCGACGGTTCGCGCATCCTGTACAACCGCACGCCCAAGGAGCGCGTCGAGGCGGTCGCCCCATGGCTGACCATCGACGGCGACGCCTATCCGGCGGTGGTGGACGGCCGTATCCAGTGGATCGTGGACGCGTACACGACGACGAACGGCTATCCGTACTCGTCCCGTACGACCCTCGGTGACACGACGGCCGACTCGCTGACCGCCACCAACGACAACCGCGCGGTGGTGGCCCAGCAGAACCAGGTCAACTACATCCGCAACTCGGTGAAGGCGACGGTCGACGCCTACACCGGTGAGGTCAAGCTCTTCCAGTGGGACACCAAGGACCCGGTTCTGAAGACCTGGATGAAGGCCTTCCCGAACACGGTGGAGCCCAAGAGCGAGATCTCCAAGTCGCTGATGGATCATCTGCGCTACCCGCAGGACCTGTTCAAGGTCCAGCGCGAGCTGCTCACCCGCTACCACGTGAAGGACGCCACGACGTTCCTCAGCGGCAGCGAGGTCTGGCAGGTGCCGGACGACCCGACGAACAAGTCGGGCAGCGCGACACCGCCGTACTACCTGAGCATGAAGATGCCCGATCAGGCGGCGCAGGCGTTCTCGTTGACGACGACGTTCACACCGAACGGCCGGGACAACCTCAGCGCCTTCATGGCCGTCGACGCCGAGGCCGGAACCGGTGACTACGGCAAGATCAGAATCCTGAAACTGCCGACCAACACGACGGTCAACGGGCCCAGTCAGGTCCAGAGCCAGTTCAACTCCGAACAGGACATCGCCGAGACCATCAGGCTGCTCAGAGGCGGCGACTCCGAGGTCGAGTACGGCAACCTGCTGGCGGTGCCGCTCGACGGCGGACTGCTGTACGTGGAGCCGGTCTACGTCCGCGGTGGCGGGCTCAAGTACCCACTGCTGCGGAAGGTGTTGGTGTCCTACGGCGGCACCACCGCCTTCGAGGACACCCTCGGCGAGGCCCTGAACAAGGTCTTCGGAGCGGAGGGCGCGACCCCCGAGCCACCGGACGAGGGCGACGACGACGGCGGCACCACGCCTCCGCCGACGTCGAACAACCCGACCGTCCAGGACGCGCTCAACGACGCCCAGAAGGCCTTCGAGGCCGGCCAGGACGCCTTGAAGAAGGGCGACTGGGAGGCGTACGGCAAGGCGCAGAAGGACCTTGAGGACGCGCTCCGACGGGCCGAGGACGCGCAGTCGCAGGCCGACAGGACCGGCGGCGGCGCGGGCAGCGGCGGTGGCGGTGCGAGCCCGAGTGCGAGTCCCAAACCGAGTTCGAGCCCGAGCAGCAGTCCCACCGGCACCTAGGGACCCGCGGCTGAGCGAAAAGCCCACCTCGCGCCGTGATACGGTTGCAGAACAACGGCGCGGGGTGGAGCAGCTCGGTAGCTCGCTGGGCTCATAACCCAGAGGTCGCAGGTTCAAATCCTGTCCCCGCTACTGAAGTCGGCGAACACGTTTCGTACGACAGCGAAGGCCCGGATCCTTTAAGGATCCGGGCCTTTGTGATGTGCGAACGCATGTGCCGAGGGGCGGGACGGTCGTGCCGCCGTGGGGAGTTGGGGGATCTGTGTTTGACTTGTCTCTCTGTGGGCATGTCGACAAAACGCTGAAGTGACCTCACTGGCTGCGGTATACCAGGTGTACCCAGGTTGCAGGTGGTGCGACGATGGACGTTATGGGGGACAAGGCAACTCTGTTGGAGACAGGGCGGTTTGTGCAGCCTGCCGACTTTGTGCAGCCGACGGGCGATTTGGTGCAGCCGGGAAACGACGCCTCGCGACCGACGGACGGTGCCGCACTGCCGGTGGGTGATCTCTCGCAGCCCGAGGGCGACTTGGTCCTCGGGCGGCCGACCGACCAGGACGAGACGGGGGAGGCCGCCGAGGAGGCGCGGCAGCGGCTCGCCGCCGAGACCGGTGACGTCGAGGCGATGAGCGTCCTCGGCGCCATGCTGCTGCGCCGCGGTGATCTCGACGGAGCCGAGCCGCATCTGCGGGCCGCGACCGCCGCCGGGGACCGGGCCGCCGCGAACAACCTGGGAGTCCTGCTGCACCAGCGCGGGTATGCCGACGAGGCCGCCGGGTGGTGGCGGATCGCCGCCGTCGCCGGGTCGGCCGCGGCGGCGCACGCGCTGGGACGGCACCACCGCGAGCGCGGCGACGAGCCCGCCGCCGAGTACTGGCTGCGCCAGTCCGCCGAGCAGGGGCACACGCTGGGCGCCTACGCGCTCGCCGATCTGCTGGAGCACCGCAGCGACGGCCGCGCCGAGCAGTGGATGCGGGCCGCGGCGGAGCGTGGCCACCGGGAGGCCGCGTACCGGCTGGCGCGCGCGATCGACCGGCAGGCGACGGCCGCGGGCGAGGACGGGGACGACAACGGTGTCGAGGCCATCGAGGCGCTGCTGGAGGAGGCCGGGCAGTGGTACCGGCAGGCCGCCGCGCGCGGGCACCGCAGGGCCGCGCTGCACCTCGGGGCGATCCTGGAGAAGCGCGGGGAGCTCAAGGAGGCCGGACGCTGGTACCTGACGTCCGCCAAGGACGGGGAGGCGCGGGCCGCCTGCGCGCTCGGGTTCCTGCTGCGGGACGCCGGGGACACCGAGAGCGCCGCCGTGTGGTGGCTGCGGGCGGCACAGGACGGCGACGGCAACGCCGCGAACGCGCTGGGCGCGCTGCACGCCGAGCGCGGGGAGACGCAGACCGCCGAGCGGTGGTACCGGGCCGCGATGGACGCCGGCGATGTGAACGGCGCCTACAACCTGGGGCTGCTCTGCGCCGAGCAGACGCGTACCGCGCAGGCCGAGCAGTGGTACCGGCGGGCTGCGTACGCCGGGCACCGCGAGGCGGCGAACGCGCTGGCGATCCTGCTGCTCCAGGGCGGGGACACGACGGGTGCGGAGCCCTGGTTCTCCAAGGCCGCGGAGGCGGGCAGCGTGGACGCCGCCTTCAACCTGGGGATCCTGTACGCCGGGCGGGGCGAGGAGCGGGCCGCGCTGCGCTGGTACGAGCGTGCCGCCGCCGCCGGGCACACCGAGGCGGCGTTGCAGGTCGGGATCGCGCGGCTGCGGGACGGCGACGAGCTCGCGGCGGAGCGGCATCTGCGCTGCGCGGCCGGAGGTGGCAGTGCGGAGGCCGCCTACCGGCTGGCGACCGTGCTGGACGCGCGGCGGCCGCCCGAGCCGGAGCACGAGCTGGGGGAGCAGGTCCATGAGAAGAGCGAGTGCGAGGAGTGGTACGAGCGGGCGGCCACGCAGGGGCATCGCCGGGCGCAGGTGCGGGTCGGGATGATGGCCGCGGCTCGGGGTGACGTGGTGGAGGCGGCTCGCTGGTACCGGGAGGCCGCCGAGGCCGGGTCACGGAACGGCGCTTTCAACCTGGGGCTGCTGCTCGCCCGCGAGGGGAGCGAGCCCGAGGCGGCGGTGTGGTGGACGCGGGCGGCCGACGCCGGGCACGGGCGGTCGGCTTTGCGGCTGGCCCTGGTCTACGCGCGTCGCGGAGAGCTGGCGGAGGGGCAGCGGTGGGCCGATCGGGCCGTGTCGCTGGGGCCGGCAGAGGTCGCGGAGCGGGCGGCGCGGTTGCGGGACGCGCTGCGCGAGGAGCTGTCGGCGTGACGTCCGGGGGGCTACCGGCCCCCCGCGCCACGCTCGGCGACCCACCCCCGACAAGCGATTTGCCTCTGTCGGCGTCGTTGACGTAATGTTGCGTTCACCGACGCGGGGTGGAGCAGCTCGGTAGCTCGCTGGGCTCATAACCCAGAGGTCGCAGGTTCAAATCCTGTCCCCGCTACTGATGGCCTAGGGCCGGGACCCGTAAGGGTCCCGGCCCTAGGTGTGTTTCAGGGCTGATGGGACCGCTGGTGGCCGATCGCCTCCTCGTAGAAGGCGCGGGTCACCGTCTGTGACTCAGGCAGGGGTTCTCCCTCCGTCACACCCTGGGACTCGTAGGCCGACTGGAGGCGGGTCGTCGTGCCGGAGCGGATTTCCCAGTCCATGACCAGGGACGGGGTGGATTCGAGGATCGGCTTCTCCGCCTTGAGGAGTTCGGCCAGGTATGTGACGAAGCTCGCATCCTGCTTGTAGTCCGAGGCGAAGTACGAGTTCACCGTGCGGATGTAGGCCCGTAGCAGGGCCACCCCCGCGTCCACGTCGTCCTGGAGCAGCGAGCGGCCGTACAGCATGCCGCCCAGGGGCTCGCCGGGCGGCTGGCCGCCCAGGTAGGCGTAGCCCCGCTTGCCGTCGACCTTGCGCCACACCGGGTCCAGGAGCCACGCGGAGTCGACGCCGCCGTTCTGAAGGGCCGTGAGGACGTCGGCCGAGCCGAGCTGCTGGTACTGGATGTCGGCGAGGCCGCCGCCGTGTTTCTCCAGCGCCTTCTCCATGGGGTACGCGATGACCGAGCCCTTGCCGATCATCGTGCCCAGTCTGCGGCCGGCCATGGGGACATGGGACGCGGTCTCGCCGTTCTTCAGGCGGACCCACAGGCCGCTCTTCGACTTGGGGGCCGGTGAGAAGTTCCCCGCGACCCACTTGATGTCGAATCCGCCGCGCAGACCGTTCATCACCGCCGCCTCCGGGGCCGCCCACAGCGCGTCGATGTCACCCTTGGCCAGAAGCGGGAGGGCGTCCGGGGTGGGCAGGACCCGCAGCTCGACGTCCAGGCCCTCCTTCTCGAACTCGCCCTTGTCGAGCGCCACTTGCAGGGGTGCCACGTACTCGGCGCTGAGCGTCCCCGTCGCTATCGTCAGCTTGCGGGGCTCGCGCAGGGGCCGTGCGGGAGGGGCTCCGGGTCGGCAGCGGGCCGGAGTGCGGGTCGGCGCGAGGTTCGCCGGGTCCGTCCAGGAAGTCGCGCCGCAGCCCTCGACCGGGCGGATGGTGCGGCCGGCGCCGGCCGCGTCCGACGAGGAGTCCGACTCGTTCGGCGAGGAGCACGCCGACGCCGCCAGCAGTGCTCCCGCGGCCAGGAGGGCGCCGTACACGTGTCGCCTTCCGCTCATGACTGGCCCCTTCCGCGGTCCCTCGGTGCCCAGGGCGTCAGCAGGCGGCCGGCGAAGCGGATCAGCTCGGAGAACAGGACACCGAGGATCGCGACACAGACGATGCCGACGAACATCACGTCGTTCTGGAACAGGGCGCGTGAGTCGAAGATCAGATGGCCCAGGCCGTTCGTCGCGGCGATCTGCTCCGAGGCGACGATGACCAGGACCGCGACGCCCGCCGCGATCCGCGCGCCCACCAGGACGGCAGGGAGCGACGCCGGGAGCAGGACATGGCGGAACATCTGCCAGGGGGAGGCGCCGAACACGTGGCCGGCGTCGCGGTGGCCGGCGGGGACGGACATCACCGCGGACATGGTGGAGATCCAGACGAAGAAGAACACGGTCGTCGCCACGAGTGCCACCTGCGGGCCCTCGCCCAGTCCGAACATGTTCAGGAAGACGGGCAGCAGGGCGAGCTTCGGTACGACGTACAGCGCGTCCAGCAGGGGTTCGAGGGCCGCTCGTACCAGGGACAGGGAGCCCATCAGCAGGCCCAGGGCGTAGCCCGCCGCCGTGCCGGCCGCATAGCCCGCCAGGACCCGCTTCAGCGTCGCCCACACGTCCGGCCAGAGATCGCCCGCCGCGGCCCGGTCCCAGCCGTCGGCGAGGATCGTGGACGGGGCCGGGTAGACGCGGTCGTCGATCCAGGCCTGCGTCGCGGCCAGTTGCCACAGCAGGAGGAGAGAGACGGGGACCGCGAGTGCCAGGGACATCTCCAGGGCGCGCCTTCGCCGGTGGGTGCGGGCGGGGTGGAGTTCCCGTGGGCCGGGGCGGCGGACCAGGACCGACTCGGCGGGGGGCTTGGTGAGAGTCGTCATGCCGGTACGGCCTCCTTCCGCAGCAGGTCCCACAGTTCGCTCCTCAGCCCGGTGAACTCGGGGGTGGCGCGAATGTCGCCGGTGCGCGGGCGCGGGAAGGGCGGGCGGTGCTCGGCGATGATCCGGCCCGGCCGGGCGGACATGACCAGCACCCGGTCGCCGAGGACGATGGCCTCCTCCAGGCTGTGGGTGATGAACAGCGTGGTGGTCCGCAGTGTCTGGGTGAGGTCCAGGAGTTCGTCCTGGAGGATCGTGCGGAGCTGGGCGTCCAGGGCCGCGAAGGGCTCGTCCATCAGCAGGAGTTCGGGCTCCACGGCCAGAGCGCGGGCGATGGCCACGCTCCCCCAGTGCCTAAAGGGCCTGGGGGGACCCCCAGCGCATACCGCCGGAGAGGGCGGCCGGGTAGGCGTCCGCGAAGTCCGACAGGCCCATGCGGGCCAGCCAGTCGCCGGCGCGGGCGTTCGCCTCGCGGCGCGGGACGCGCTGGATGTCCAGGCCGAAGCGGACGTTCGCGCGGACGGTCTTCCAGTCGTAGATGCCGTAGTCCTGGAAGATCATGGCCGCCGGGCGCCGGTCGGTGGTGCGGATCCGAAGGGTGCCGGTGCTGGGGCGGAGCAGGCCCGCGGCGATCCGTAGCAGGGTCGACTTGCCGCAGCCGGAAGGGCCGACGACACAGACGAACTCGCCGGGCGCGACGGCCAGGTCGAGGGGGCCCAGCGCGTGGACCGTGTGGGGGGTTCGGCCGAAGACGCGGGTCAGGTCATGGGCGGTGAGTTTTGGATACGGCTCTCCCACTTCGGTCTCCTCGCGGAGTGCGGAACGGACGTGTGGGTGACGTACGGGTGGTGACGTAGGAGTGGCTGACGTACAGGTGGGTGCCGTTGACCATATGACGACCCGTCAGATTCGGGAACCCCGCCTGCACGCGGGCAGCACAGAGCCCCGGCACTCAGGGGTGCCGGGGCTCAATGGCGGCTTTCAGGCCTTCGCGCAGTTCGGGCAGAGGCCGCGGTAGGTCACCTCGACGTCCGAGACCGTGAAGCCGAAGCGCTCGGAGTCGGGCAGGTCCGCCATCGGGTTGCCCGTCGGGTGGACGTCCCGGATCGAGCCGCACTGGGCGCAGACCAGGTGGTGGTGGGGCCGGTGCGCGTTCGGGTCGTACCGCTTGGCGCGCTTGTCGGTGGAGACCTCGAGTACTTCGCCGAGGGTGACGAGCTCACCCAGGGTGTTGTAGACGGTCGCGCGCGAGATCTCGGGCAGCTTGGCCACGGCGCGCGCGTGCACCTCGTCGGCCGTCAGATGGACGTGATCGCCGGCGAGGACCTCGGCCACGACACGTCGCTGCGCGGTCATCCGCCATCCGCGTCCGCGCAGCCGTTCCAGAAGGTCACTCATGCAGAACACCTTAACAGCAGGGGGACCAGCTTCCGAATGGATGTGACTTTGGAGCTTGGTTTGACTTAGACAAAGTCCAGTATAGGATCGAGCTCGACTTTGGCCAATGCACAGGAGTGGCTGGAGTTGCTCGAACTGACGCAGGAGGCGCACGTGACCCAGGGACCGCTCACGACGGAGGCCGGAGCGCCGGTCGCCGACAACCAGAACAGTGAGACCGCGGGTATCGGCGGCCCGGTCCTCGTCCAGGACCAGCTCCTGCTGGAGAAGCTGGCCCACTTCAACCGGGAGCGCATCCCGGAGCGCGTGGTGCACGCGCGCGGCGCCGGGGCCTACGGCACCTTCACGGTGACCGCCGATGTCACGCCGTACACGCGGGCCGCGTTCCTCTCCGAGGTCGGCAAGCGGACGGAGACCTTCCTGCGCTTCTCGACGGTGGCCGGCAACCTGGGCGCGGCGGACGCCGTGCGCGACCCGCGCGGCTGGGCGCTGAAGTTCTACACCGAGGAGGGTAACTACGACCTCGTCGGCAACAACACCCCGGTGTTCTTCATCAAGGACGCCATCAAGTTCCCGGACTTCATCCACACCCAGAAGCGCGACCCGTACACCGGCAGCCAGGAGGCGGACAACGTCTGGGACTTCTGGTCCCTGTCGCCGGAGTCGACGCACCAGGTGACCTGGCTGTTCGGCGACCGGGGCATCCCCGCCTCCTACCGCCACATGAATGGCTACGGCTCGCACACCTACCAGTGGAACAACGAGGCCGGCGAGGTCTTCTGGGTCAAGTACCACTTCAAGACCGACCAGGGCATCCGGAACCTCACCCAGCAGGAGGCCAACCGCCTCGCCGGTGAGGACCCCGACTCCCACCAGCGTGACCTGCGTCAGGCCATCGAGCGGGGCGAGTTCCCGACCTGGACCGTGCAGGTGCAGATCATGCCGGCGGCGGACGCGGCGGCGTACCGCTTCAACCCGTTCGACCTGACCAAGGTGTGGCCGCACGAGGACTACCCGCCGATCGAGATCGGCCGGCTGGAGCTCAACCGCAATCCGCGCAACGTCTTCGCGGAGGTCGAGCAGTCGATCTTCAGCCCCGCCCACTTCGTCCCCGGCATCGGCCCGTCCCCGGACAAGATGCTCCAGGGCCGCCTGTTCGCGTACGGCGACGCACACCGCTACCGCGTCGGCATCAACGCCGACCACCTGCCGGTGAACCGCCCGCACGCCACCGAGGCGCGCACCAACAGCCGGGACGGCTTCCTGTACGACGGCCGTCACGGCGGCGCGAAGAACTACGAGCCGAACAGCTTCGGCGGCCCGGCCCAGACGGGGCGCCCGCTGTGGCAGCCCTTCGCCGGTTTCACGGCCGGCACCGGCGACCACGAGGCCCCGGCGCACGCCGAGGACGACGACTTCGTGCAGGCGGGCAACCTGTACCGGCTGATGTCGCAGGACGAGAAGGAGCGCCTGATCGCCAACCTCGCGGGGTTCATCGCCAAGGTCTCGCGCGAGGACATCGTCGAGCGGGCGATCGACAACTTCCGCCGGGCGGACGAGGACTACGGCAAGCGGCTGGAGGCCGCCGTCCAGGAACTGCGCGGCTGACACCCAGCACTGGACCGCTTGTCGTGCGCGGACGGGCCGGATTCCCCCGTGGGGATCCGGCCCGTTTCGCGTTCGCGCGCGCCTAGGCCGGCACGTGCTGTCGTACGGGCGCCCAGCAGCGGATGATGTCGCGGACCGAGACGATGCCGACGGGCTCGTCGCGGTCCAGGACGATCAGATGCCGGAAGCCGCCGTGTGCCATGGCCCGGGCGGCATCCTCCAGGGTCCAGCCCGGGGCGGCGAACACGACGTCGGTGGTGGTGTGGTCGTGGGCGCGTTCGGTGTCCGGGTCCTGTCCCAGCCCGAGAGAGTTGAGGATGTCGCGTTCGGTGAGAATGCCGATACCGCCCGCGTCGGGGTCGTGGACCACGGCCGCGCCGACCCGGCGGGTGGACATGAGTGCGGCGGCCTGCCGAAGGGTGTGGGTGGGGCCGATGGTGAGGACCACGGTGCTCATGGCGTCACGTACGAGCATGGATGGAGCCACCTCCTGAAGTGCCCCCGCACCGTTTGTTCACGGTTTCACAAATTCACAAGTGGGGGGACTTTCAGAGTGACAGGTAAAGAGGGGGTCAACAAGAGGGCGCTCGGTAGCGCTCGTGGTCCCACACCCGGAAGGTGAAGAGTGATGCGCCCCATGAAATACACCGTCTCCATCGAGATCGCCCTGCCGCGGGAGCAGGTGGTCCAGCTGCTCGCCGACCCTGCACAGCTGCCGAAATGGCTGCGGGGCCTGGTGCTGCACGAGCCGCTGAGTGGGGAGCACGGGCAGCTCGGCACCAGGTCGCGGGTCGTGATGCGGATGGGCCAACGGGAGTTCGAGGCCACCGAGACCATCACCCGCCGGGAGCCGGCGGACCTGCGCGAGATCCCGAGAGGGAGCGTCGTTCACTTCGACCGCGAGATCGTCGGTGAGGGCATGTGGAGCGCCGTGCGCGACCGGCTGACCGAGGCCGGACCGGACACGACGCTCTGGGAGAGCGAGAACGAGTACCGGTTCGGCGGCCTTCTGATGAAGCTGGTGGGCCTTCTGATGCCCGGCGCCTTCCGCAAGCAGTCGCGACAGCACATGCAGGACTTCAAGGCGTTCGCCGAGCAGGGAAAGGACGTCCGCGAAGCGACGGCCTGATCTGCCCTACGGAAACGCGCAGGTCAGGCCGCCGACTCCGTCAGTAGCGCTCGTTGAGGTACCCGAGCAGCTCGTCGTGCAGCAGGCCGTTCGAGGCGGCGGCGTTGCCGCTGTGCGGGCCGGGGCGGCCGTCGAGGCCGGTGAAGGTGCCGCCGGCCTCCGTGACGACGATCGCGGTGGCGGCCATGTCCCACAGGGACAGCTCCGGCTCGGCGCAGATGTCGACCGACCCCTCGGCGACCATCATGTACGGCCAGAAGTCGCCGTACGCGCGCGTGCGCCACACCTCACGCGTGAGGTCGAGGAAGCCGCCGAGGCGCCCCAGGTCCTCCCACCCGCTGAGCGAGGAGTAGGCGAAGGAGGCGTCCGTCAGTTTGGAGACGCGCGAGACGCGCAGCCGGGACGCGGAGGAGAGGCTGCGGCCGGTGAACGCGCCGTGGCCCTTGGCGGCCCACCAGCGCCGCCCGAGCGCGGGAGCGGACACCAGCCCGACCACCGGCTGGAAGCCGCCCTCCGACGCCTCCGTCAGGGAGATCAGGGTGGCCCAGACGGGGACGCCGCGTACGTAGTTCTTGGTGCCGTCGATCGGATCGATCACCCAGCGACGGGGCCCGGTGCCCTCGACGCCGTACTCCTCGCCGATGATCGCGTCTCTCGGCCGGGCCCGCTGCAACTGCCCCCGGATGAGCTCCTCGGCGGCCTTGTCCGCCTCGCTCACCGGGGTCATGTCCGGCTTCGTCTCGACCTTGAGGTCGAGCGCCTTGAATCGGTCCATGGTTGCGGCGTCGGCGGCGTCCGCGAGGACGTGGGCGAGGCGGAGATCGTCGAGATAGTCCGGCATGGGACGAACGCTATCTGCCGTGGTCCCGGTGGGGCTACCAGGCCCTGGGATCATGGGCGGATTGCCCACGGTTGGCGGGGCGCGACACACGCCGAGGGCACGGACCGTGGCGGAAGTGGCCGTAGGGGCGCCTGGGTCGGCCCCGGCACCGAAGGCCGCGCACACCCGCCGGATGGCGCCCCCGCATGCCCTCGCGAACCCTTGACAGTGACCCCGTGCGCGTCAAATCTGGGCGCAGAGCCGCTCGTCCCCGGGAGGCGAAGATGCCTGGAGCGCGGGAATCCCTGCTGGACGCCGCTTACACGGCGCTGGCGCGCCGGCCGTGGTCCGCCGTGCGGATGGTGGACGTGGCCGCGGCGGCCGGAGTGTCCCGGCAGACGCTGTACAACGAGTTCGGGAGCAAGGAGGGGCTGGCCCGCGCGCTGGTCAGGAGGGAAGCCGACGGCTATCTCGCCGGCGTCGACCGCGCCCTCGCCTCCCCGGGCGACGCCCGCGACCGCCTCGCCGCCACCGCCGAGTGGACCGCCGGCCTCGCCCGCGACAACGCCCTCGTCCGCGCCATGCTCACCGGCTGCTGGAGCGAGCGCCTGCCCTCGCCGACGCTCTCCGCGGTCCCGTCCTCCTCCGCCGTCCCGGCGCAGCGCCGAGCCGATGGCCCGCTGCCCTCACCGGGCGACTTCGTGACCACCGTGCGCGACCGTGCCGTGGCCGTCCTCTGCGGACCCGGCGTCACCAAGTCCGACACCGCCGACCTCGCCCGCTCCTGCGAACTCGTTGTCAGGCTGGCCCTGTCCTGCGTCAGCGCCCCACCCGGCGAGGGCGGTGTCGCCGATCTCGTACGCGGGGCGCTGCACCGGCAGTTGGCGAGCTGACCGGTGCAGGGACCGGTGCCGCGACCGGAGTCGCCTCAGTTCGCCGAACCCGACAGCTGCAACCCGATGACGCCCACGATCACCAGGCTGATCGACACGAGCTTCAGCGTCGAGACGATGTCGCCGAGGAAGATCATCCCGTAGATGGCGGTGCCCGCCGCCCCGATCCCCGTCCAGACCGCGTACGCCGGCCCGACGTCCAGCTTCCTCAGCGACAAGGTCAGCAGACCGAAACTGCCGAGCGCGAAGATGCAGAACGCCACGGTCGGCCAGAGGCGGCTGAAGCCGTGCGACAGCTTCAGGCAGACGGCGAAGCCGGTTTCGAGCAGCCCCGCCACAATGACCAGCAGCCACGCCATGTGCTGTCCTCCCGTATCCCCACGTTCTGTGACCGCTTCGTCAGGTTCGTCAGGCTTTGGTCAGGCTTGGTTCCGGCTCGGTGCGATTATGCCTTTACCGGACTCACACGGGGACAAACAACGCGGAGGTCAATCACCTTCCTCCAGCGACTCCGAAGGCGCTCAGTCGCCTTCCTTGCGCTCACGTGTGGCCAACAACCGCCGCAGCGAATAGAGCCGCGCCGGGTCCGCGTGCCCCTCCGCCACATACTCGTCCAACGCGCAGTCAGGTTCGTCATGACTGCACGCACGCGGGCACCCCTCGGTTCCCGGTTCCAGATCGGGAAACGCGTGGATCACCCGGGACGGATCGATGTGCGCCAGACCGAACGACCGCACCCCGGGGGTGTCGATCACCCAGCCGTCGACCGTCGTCAACGGCAGCGCCAACGCCGACGTCGTCGTGTGCCGGCCGCGCCCCGTCACCGCGTTGACATGCCCGGTGCTGCGCCGACGCTCCTCCGGCACCAGCGCGTTCACCAGCGTCGTCTTGCCCACGCCGGAGTGCCCGACGAACGCCGTGACCCGGCCGTCCAACTGCTCGCGCACCCGGTCCGCGGCGGCCCCGTCCTTCAACTCCTCGCGGTTGGTGACGACATACGGGATGTCCAACGCCCCGTACAGCTCCAGGAGTTCGTCCGGTGGCGCCAGGTCCGACTTCGTCAGGACGAGCAGCGGCTCCAGGCCGCCGTCGAACGCCGCGACCAGACAGCGGTCGATCAGCCGGGGCCGTGGCTCGGGGTCGGCGAGGGCGGTGACGATGGCGAGTTGGTCGGCGTTGGCCACCACGACCCGCTCGAACGGATCGTCGTCGTCGGCGGTACGGCGCAGCACCGACGTCCGCTCCTCGATCCGCACGATCCGCGCGAGGGTGTCCTTCTTGCCGGACAGATCGCCGACCAGCGCCACCCGGTCCCCGACCACCGCCGCCTTGCGGCCGAGTTCGCGGGCCTTCATGGCCATCACGACCCGGTCGTCGACGAGGACGGTCAGCCGTCCCCGGTCGACGGTGAGGACCATGCCCTCGGCGGCGTCCTCGTGCTTGGGCCGGATGTTCGTACGGGGCCGGGTGTTCCGGCGGCCGGGACGGGTGCGGATGTCGTCCTCGTCGGTGTGCTTGCCGTAGCGGCGCATGGCGGTGTCCCCTACGCCCCGAGCATCCCGGTCCACAGTTCGGGGAAGTCCGGCAGGGTCTTCGCCGTTGTCGCCACGTTCTCGATGCGTACGCCCTCGACCGCGAGGCCGATGATCGCGCCGGCCGTCGCCATGCGGTGGTCCTCGTAGGTGTGGAAGACACCGCCGTGCAGGCGGCGCGGGCGGATGTGCAGACCGTCGGCGGTCTCGGTGACGTCACCGCCGAGTTCGTTGATCTCCTTGGTCAGCGCGGCCAGGCGGTCCGTCTCGTGCAGCCGCAGATGCGCGACGCCGCGCAGGGTCGACGGGGAGTCGGCGAGCGCCGCGACCGCCGCGATGCCGGGGGTCAGCTCGCCGACCTCGCTCAGGTCCACATCGATGCCGTGAACCGCACCCGAACCGGTGAACACCAGCCCGTACTCGGTGAGTTCGCAGGAACCGCCCATCTCGGTGAAGATCTCACGCAGCCGGTCCCCGGGCTGGGTGGTACGGGCCGGCCAGTCCGGCACGAGCACCTTGCCGCCGGTCACCAGCGCCGCCGCCAGGAACGGCTGGGCGTTGGACAGGTCCGGCTCGACCGTCAGGTCGCGGCCGAGCAATGCGCCCGGCGTGACCCGCCAGACGTTCGGCTCGCCACCCGACTCCGGGGTGTCCACCTGGGCACCGACCGAGCGCAGCATGTCGACGGTCATGCGGATGTGCGGCATCGAGGGAAGCGCGGAGCCGATGTGCCGCACCTCCACGCCCTGGTTGAAGCGCGGCCCGGAGAGCAGCAGCGCCGACACGAACTGGGAGGACGACGAGGCGTCGATCTCCACGGGGCCGCCCTCCAGCGCACCCCCGCCGTGGACCGTGAGCGGCAGCGCGCCGCGGCCGTCGTCGTCGATCCGGGCGCCCAGGACGCGCAGGGCGTCGATCACGCCGTTCAGGGGCCGCTCGTACGACCTCGGGTCGCCGTCGAAACGGACGGGGCCGTCGGCCAGGGCGGCGACCGGCGGGAGGAAGCGCATCACCGTGCCGGCGTTGCCGACGTCGACCGTGGCCGGGCCGAGCAGGCCCGCGGGGAGCACCCGCCAGGCCTCTCCGGTGCCCTCGGGGCCCACACCTTCCTCGATCCCGACGCCCATGGCGCGCAGCGCCCCGGCCATCAGCAGGGTGTCGCGGGAGCGCAGCGGGCGGCGCAGCCAGCCGGGCTCGCTCGCCAGGGCGGCGAGGACGAGGGCGCGGTTGGTCACCGACTTCGACCCGGGCACGTGGACCGTCGCGTCGACGGGGCCGCTCGCGTGCGGGGCGGGCCAGAGGGCGGTGTGTGCGTCGGGGTTTTGGGCCATGGGTTCACTTTATAAGGAGGCCGTCCTTCTGGTGCGGCGCCGTTGTGGCTGGTCGCGCCCACGCGGCGGAGCCGCATGTCGATACCGTCCCGCGCCCCTGGGTGACTCGCCCCTTCGGGACTCCGTCACACATCCAGCAGCCAGCGACCCCCACCTATCAGCGAGCACAACGACACCGCGTGGAACAGGAACAGCCACAGTCCCGCCGGTACGTGCGTCAGCCGCGACAGCTGGTCCGCGTCCGAGTCGCCCGCACCCCCGCGTGCCCGCTTGGCCTGAAGCTCGAACGCGGGGCGCACGCCCCCGAGCAACAGGAACCACACCACCACATACGCGAACGCCGCCTGCACCTGCGGTCCGGTGAACCAGCTCACCAGCACGAACGTCCCGCCCGTCACGAACACCGTCAGCGCCCCGTACGCGTTCCGGATCATCACCAGCATCGCCACCAGCAGGGCCGTCGCCAGCCACAGCAGCAGCGTGATGCGGCCCGCGCCGAGCAGGGCGGCGCCGCCGAGGCCCAGCAGCGGGGGAGCGGTGTAGCCGGCGGCCGCGGTGAGGATCATGCCGAGGCCGTGCGGCTTGCCCCGGCTGACGGTGAGGCCGCTGGTGTCGGAGTGCAGGCGTATGCCGGTCAGCGTCCGGCCGGTCAGCAGCGCGACCAGACCGTGGCCGCCCTCGTGGGCGATGGTGATGGCGTTGCGCGAGAGGCGCCACAGTCCGTGCGGGACGACCACCGCGAGCGCGGCGACCAGAGCCGCGATCACGACCCACAGATCGGGGTCGGGCTGGGTGCCGGAGACCTCGTCCCAGAGGGCGGCGAGCGAGGCGGATGCGGTGCTGTCCATGGAGGGCTGTGGCTCCCTGTGGTCGGATGGAGTCTGGCAGTGTTGCACGTATGTGCGGACGGTATGCAGCCAGTCGTGGGCCCGAGGATCTCGCAGGAATCTTTGAGATCGAGAAGTGGGAGCCCGAGGAGAGCCTCGAAGCGGACTACAACGTGGCCCCGACCAAGGAGGTGCACGTCGTCCTCGACCGTCCCTTGAAAGACGTGGACGACCCGCGCCCGGTTCGGCAGCTGCGGAAGCTGAAGTGGGGGCTGGTGCCCAGCTGGTCCAAGACCCCCGAGAGCGCCTTCAAGATGATCAACGCGCGCGCGGAGACGGTGCACGAGAAGCCGTCGTACCGCCGGGCCTTCGCCACCCGGCGCTGCGTCATCCCCGCCGACGGCTATTACGAGTGGGTCACCGGCAAGCAGGAGCGGGACCTGGAGGTCGAGGGGCGCAAGAAGCGGCCGCGCAAGCAGCCGTACTTCGTGCTGCCCGCCGACGGATCGGTGTTCGCGATGGCCGGGCTGTACGAGTTCTGGCGGGACCGGACCCTGCCCGACGAGCACCCGCAGGCCTGGTGGGTGACCTGCTCCGTGATCACCACGGAGGCCGAGACGACCCCGCTGGCCGTCTCCCCGGCCCAGGGCCCGCACACGCTCGCCGAGATCCACCCCCGTATGCCGCTGATGCTGACCCCGGACCGCTGGGACGCCTGGCTGGACCCCTCCCGCACGGACCCCGACGAGTTGCGCACGCTCCTCGACCCGCCGCCGGCCGGACTGATGCGCGCCTACCCGGTCTCCACCCTGGTCAGCAACGTCCGCAACAACGGCCCGGAGCTGCTGAAGGAGCTGGACGGCCCCGAAGAGGGCACACTCTTCTGACGTGACGACCGAGATCATCGCGACGGAGGCGGGCGACGCCCGCATCACCTGGCACCCGGCGAAGAAGGCACGGCTGGTGCTGGCCGCGAGCCACGGCGCCGGAGGCGGCATCGGGGCCCGGGACCTCGTGGCCCTCGCCGAGGTCCTCCCGGCCCACGGCGTGAGTGTCGCCCTCGTGGAGCAGCCCTGGCGGGTGGCCGGGAAGAAGGTGGCGCCCGCGCCGAAGACCCTCGACATCGGCTGGCGGGGCGTCTGGCCCGCGCTGTCCGGGCCCGGCCTGCCCGTGATCTCCGGCGGCCGCAGCGCGGGGGCCCGGGTGGCCTGCCGTACGGCCGTCGAGCTGGGCGCCCGTGCCGTGCTCGCGCTCAGCTTCCCCCTGCACCCACCGGGCAGGCCCGAGAAGTCCCGCGCCGACGAACTGCTCGGCGCCGGCGTGCCCACCCTCGTCGTACAGGGCGGCAACGACCCCTTCGGCAGGCCCGAGGAGTTCCCCGACGGCGACCACGAGCTGGTCGAGGTGCCGTACGGCGACCACGGGTTCGCCGTGCCCAAGCGGGCACCCCTCGATCAGGGCGAGGCCGTGGCGATCGTCACGGACGCGGTCCTCAAGTGGGTCGGGTCACTCGGGTAAAGACTCGGGAATGCCGGGGGCCCGGGCTCTGTTGTGGCGGACAGCGGTGCTGAAACGGCAGCGCTCACGCCGTAGGAGAGGAAGTCCACCGCATGGGTTCGACCTTCTGCCCGACCGCCGGCAAGCGCGCCGACCTGGAGTGGACGGTGCTGCACGCGGCCAAGACCGCTCCTATTCGAGGGGCGGCAGGTACGGCAGGTCGTCTATCCTCCGATTCAGGTGGGTCCGGTTTCGGCCCTGCCCGGAATCTTGAGGAGGTGGGTCCGGTTCCCGGTACCGACGCAGGGACCGACAACGGCCAGGCGGAGCAGCCCGAGGGCCTGGGCACGGGCGTGGGCACATCGGCGGAGTCGACCGCCGAGCGCAGCGCACGCTTCGAGCGGGACGCGCTCGAATTCCTCGACCAGATGTACTCGGCCGCGCTGCGCATGACGCGCAACCCGGCCGACGCGGAGGACCTGGTGCAGGAGACCTACGCCAAGGCGTACGCGTCCTTCCACCAGTTCCGCGAGGGCACCAACCTCAAGGCGTGGCTGTACCGGATCCTCACCAACACCTTCATCAACTCGTACCGCAAGAAGCAGCGTGAACCCCAGCGCTCCGCGGCCGAGGAGATCGAGGACTGGCAGCTCGCCCGCGCCGAGTCGCACATGTCGACGGGCTTGCGCTCCGCGGAGTCGCAGGCGCTCGACCACCTGCCCGACTCGGACGTGAAGGAAGCACTCCAGGCCATCCCCGAGGAATTCCGCATCGCCGTGTATCTGGCCGACGTAGAGGGCTTTGCGTACAAGGAGATCGCGGACATCATGGGGACACCCATCGGTACGGTGATGTCCCGGCTGCACCGGGGCCGCCGTCAACTGCGCGGCATGCTCGAGGACTACGCCCGTGAGCGCGGGCTGGTCCCGGCCGGCGCCGGAGAGTCGAACGAAGCGAAAGGCTCGGGCTCATGAGCTGCGGAGAGCCGCACGAGACGGACTGCTCTGAGGTACTTGATCACCTCTACGAGTTCCTCGACAGCGAGATGCCGGACATCGACCGCGCCAAGTTCAAGCAGCACTTCCAGGAGTGCTCGCCGTGCCTGGAGAAGTACGGACTCGAAGAGGCCGTGAAGAAGCTGGTCAAGCGGTGCTGCGGACATGACGACGTGCCCACCGACCTGCGCGCCAAGGTGCTCGGGCGACTCGATCTGATCCGCTCCGGCCAGACCGTGCCCGAGCACGACGTCACGGCGACACCGCAGGAATCCTGAACGCACGGCCGTCACTCGAACGTGCTAATCCATCGGTCATAAGACCGCGAACCTCCCCCTGGCCGCCCTAGGCTCCCGTGCCTGAAGCGCGTGTCCGGGGAGGGGCGTATGACGGCGACACCCACACGGGCCCGTGTCTACATCGGCTGCGTCGTCATCGGCGCCCTGTACTGCGTGCACGGGCCGGCGGCGACGAGCGTCCCCTGGTGGGCGGTGGTCCTGCTGGCCGCGCTGCACGCCGGGGGCGAGCGGCTGTCCGGCCCGTTCTATCCGGTGCTGCTCGCCGCGGCCTTCCTGCTGCCACCGTCCGCCGCCGCCCTGGTCGCGGTGCCGGGTGCGCTGTGCGCCCCGGTCGGCGGCAGCCCCCGTCTGCTGCGGCGGGTGTGGCGGGCGGCGCAGCTCATGGTCGCGGTGTGGGTGGCCTCCCGCGTCCACTGGGCGTTCGGCGACCATGACGCCCTGGTGGCGTCCGACTTCCCGTACGCGCTCGCGCCCGCGGGGGCCGCGGTCCTGGCGTTCTGCCTGGTCCTCACCGCGCTGGACGGAGGGATCCGGGTGTTCGCCGAGCGTCTGCCGGCCCGGCGCGCCTGGCGGGGGCTCTTTCTGCGCTCGCTCGCGCCGATCGCCGTGCACGGGCTGGCCGGACTGATGATGGCCGTCCTGTGGCGCAGCCCCTACGGCCCCGTCGCCGCGCTGCTGGTGCTGCTGCCGATGTGCGTGTCGTGGTGGGCGTTCGCCCAGTACCACCGCGAACACGCGGCCCACCAGGCGACCATCCGGGCACTCGTCCAGGCCGTCGACATCAAGGACGGCTACACCCGCGGCCACAGCGAGCGCGTCGGACAGGCCACGATGATGATCGCGCGCGAACTCGGCCTGGCCGACGAGCGCGTCGAGGTGCTCCGCTTCGCCGGGATCCTGCACGACGTCGGCAAGCTGGGCGTACCGACGCGGCTGCTGCGCAAGAACGGGCCGCTGACTCCCGAAGAGCGGCGGGTCATCGAGCTGCACCCCGAGTACGGGCACGAGATGGTGCGCGGGATCTCCTTCCTCGGCGAGGCGCGGGCTGCCGTACTCCACCACCACGAGCGGCTGGACGGGAGCGGGTACCCCTATGGGCTGAGCGGCAGTCAGATCCCCGAGTCGGCACGGGTGGTGGCGGTCGCGGACGCGTTCGACGCGATGACGTCGACCCGGTCCTACTCGCGGGCCCGGCCGGTGGCCGTCGCGCTGCGGGAGCTGGAGAAGTGCGCGGGCTCGCAGTTCGACCCCCGGATGGTCACGGCCCTCGTCCAGGCCGTCGACCGGCACGGATGGCACCCCGCCGTGACCGCCGACGAGGGCCCCGCGTCGGCACCCCGCCCGGCCGTCGCCGGCGTCCCGGGAGCCCGCCGATGAGCGCCCCGCGGCCCAGTCCTGTGCTGACCCTTGTCCACGGGTGCGCCGCCGTCCTCGCGGCGGGTTGTCTGGTCGCCGGCGTTTCCGGTGGTCTGGTCGAGCGGGGCACGGCGGCGGCCTTCGGGGTGCTGATCGCGCTGGGCGAACTCACGCGGTGGACCGGGGCCGAGGGCAGGGAGGCCGCGCCGCTCGGGGCGGCCGTCGCGCTGTCGTACGCCCTGCTGGGGGAGACGGGCGGACGGCCCAGCGAGCACGGCGTCGCGCAGGTCGTCGCCGTCGTCCTCGCCGCCTCGCTGCTCGGCAGCGTGCCGCACATCGCACGAGGGCGCCCGGTGCTCGACCATCTCGCCCGGCGCGTCCTGACCGTGGGCTTCGCCGCCGTCTGCTTCCAACCCCTGTTCAACCAAGGCACGTTCCGCGGCTGGGGCACCCCCTACGCCCTGCTGCTGCTCGCGATCCTCGCCCTCACCACCCTGTGCGACGCGCTGCTCGCGGCCGCCCTGGCACACTCGCGCACCCGATGGCCGTTCGGGCCGCTGCTGCGGGACGAGCTGCGGGCGACCCTCGGGATCGGGTCGGCCGTCTGCGCGACCGGCGCGGTGATGGCGCTCGCGGTCGCCGTGGTCGGGCTGTGGGCGCTGCCCGTGTTCTCGCTGCCGCTGCTGCTCACCCAGATGTCCTTCCGCCGGTACGCCGCCGTGCGGACCACCTACCGGCAGACCATCGCCTCCCTCGCCCGGGCCACCGAGATCGCCGGATACACCCCGACCGGACACGCCCGGCGGGTGGCCGCGCTCAGCCGGGAGGTGGGGCGGGACCTGGGCCTGTCCGAGGCGGAACTCACCGTCCTGGAGTACGCGGCCCTCATGCACGACATCGGACAGCTCAGCCTGGTCGATCCGGTGCCCGCCGGGGCCACCGCCGGGCTGCCCGTCGAGGAACAGCGGCGGATCGCGCTGCTGGGCGGCGCCGTAGTACGGCAGACCGGGGTGAATCCGCAGGTCGCGATGGTCGTGGAGCGGCTCGCCGACCCCCCTGAGGAGCAACCGGTCGCCGCGCGGATCGTGCGGGCGGTGAACGCCTACGAGGAGAAGGCGCACGACGCCGGGCCGGGCGGGTCGCTGGAGGCACTGGAGGAGCTGCGGCTGGGCACCGCGGGGGAGTACGCCCCGGAAGTGGTGGGGTCGCTCGCACGGGTGCTGTCCAGAGACCGTCTTACAGTGCCCGTGGCTGGGTAACCCATGGGTAATGAGCGCCCTTCCAGCCGTACGTGGTTGGATGCGAATGAGAGGGTGTCCGGGGGCAGCACTAGCCAGCCCACCCACGGAACTGGCAGGCGGGAATCGTGAGGATCTTCGGCAAGGGACGGCACCGGCCCTCCGCCTCCTGGCGGCAGGCCACCGACCGGGCGTTCACGCTCATCGGGGACGGCCGGTACGAGGACGCGGGCGCGCTGTTGACACGTGCCGCCGATCTGGAGCCCTGGCTTTCGGAGTCCTGGTTCAACCTCGCGCTGCTGCACAAGTTCCGGCACGACTGGGAGCAGGCCCGGGCGGCCGGACTGCGTGCCGTGGCGCTGCTGGACCGGGAGACCGGGGCGCCCGACTGGTGGAACGTCGGCATCGCGGCCACCGCACTCCAGGACTGGCCGCTGGCCCGGCGCGCCTGGCAGGCGTACGGGTTGCGGGTTCCCGGCGGGGCGACCGAGTCCGGAGCGCCGGTCGGCATGGACCTCGGCAGCGCGGCCGTACGGCTGTCCCCGGAGGGGGAGGCCGAGGTGGTGTGGGGGCGGCGGCTGGACCCCGCCCGGATCGAGGTGCTGTCGATCCCGCTGCCGTCGTCCGGGCGGCGCTGGGGCGAGGTCGTCCTGCACGACGGGGTGCCGCACGGGGAGCGGACCACGTCCGCCGGGCACTCCTACCCCGTCTTCGACGAGATCGAGCTGTGGGCGCCCTCGCCGGTGCCCACCTGGGTGGTCCTCCTGGAGGCCGCCACCGAGGCCGACCGGGACGCCCTGGAGCAGCTCGCCGCGGACGCCGGTTTCGCCGCGGAGGACTGGTCGTCGTCGGTACGGCTGCTGTGCCGGATGTGCTCCGAGTCGCGGATGCCGTCCGACGAGGGCGACGGGGAGCACCTGGATCCGCACGACCACAGTGAGCCGGGGCACCCCGGACCGCTGGGCCACCGTACGGACGGCCAGCTGTGGGTTCCCGAGCGTGAGTGCGGGGTGGCCGCGCCGGCCGCGCTGGTGCGGGGGCTGCTGGACGGGTGGGTCGCGGACAGCCCGGATTCCAGGGACTGGCGGGATCTCGAAGAGGTCTGCTGAGCGTTCGCCGTACCCTGTATCAGCGTCACACCCCCTTTTCTTCTTTTGTTTGTGCAGGAAGGCATACGTCGGTCATGGCCCAGCAGGACACCGAGCAGCAGCACGCGGGCGTGCTCCCCGTGGACGACGAGGGTTTCGTCGTCGACACCGAGGACACGGAGGAGCGCGAGAACGCCTGGCATGAGCGCGGCACGTCGCGGCCGATCACCGTCGTGGGGAACCCGGTGCTGCACAAGGAGTGCAAGGACGTCACCGACTTCGGCGCCGAGCTGGACCAGCTGGTGGCGGACATGTTCGCCTCGCAGCGCACCGCCGAGGGCGTGGGCCTGGCCGCCAACCAGATCGGCGTCGACCTGAAGGTCTTCGTCTACGACTGCATGGACGACGAGGGCAAGCGCCACGTCGGCGTCGTCTGCAACCCGAAGCTCGTCGAGCTGCCCGCCGACCAGCGCCGGCTGGACGACAGCAACGAGGGCTGCCTGTCGGTGCCGACGGCCTATGCGCCGCTCGCCCGCCCCGACTACGCCGAGGTGACCGGGCAGGACGAGAAGGGCAACCCGATCAAGGTGCGCGGCACCGGGTACTTCGCGCGCTGCCTCCAGCACGAGACCGACCACCTGTACGGCTACCTCTACATCGACCGGCTGTCCAAGCGCGAGCGCAAGGACGCGCTGCGGCAGATGGCCGAGAACGAGCCGCGCTACCCCGTGGTCGCCAACGACTGACCGGCTCAGGCCGCGCTCGGCCCCTGGAACGTCCTGCGGTAGGCGTTCGGGGTCGTCCCCAGTGCGCGGACGAACTGATGACGCAGCGCCGCCGCGGTGCCGAACCCCGTTCGGCCCGCGATCGCGTCCACCGTCTCGTCCGACGCCTCCAACAACTCCTGCGCCAGCAGCACCCGTTGGCGCAGGATCCAGCGGTACGGCGTGGTGCCGGTCTCCTGCTGGAAGCGGCGGGCGAAGGTGCGCGGGGACATGTGCGCGCGCTCGGCGAGCTGCTCGACCGTGAGCTCCTCGTCCAGGTGGCGCTCCATCCAGGACAGCACCTCGCCGACGGTGTCGCAGTGGGAGCGCGGGAGCGGCCGCTCGATGTACTGGGCCTGCCCGCCGTCCCGGTGCGGCGGTACGACCATGCGCCGGGCGATCTTGTTGGCGACCTCGGGCCCCTGCTCCTGCCGCACGATGTGCAGACAGGCGTCGATGCCGGCGGCGGTGCCGGCGCTGGTGATCACCGGGCCCTCGTCGACGTACAGCACGTCGGACTCGACGATCGCTCCCGGATGCCGGACGGACAGCTCCCCGGCGTGCTTCCAGTGCGCACTGCACCTCCGCCCGTCGAGCAGTCCCGCGGCACCCAGCACGAAGACGCCGGAGCACACACTGAGCACCCGGGCGCCCCGCTCGACGGCTCTGACCAGGGCATCCAGCAGCTCGGGCGGGTAGGCCCGGGTGACGTACTCGCTGCCGGCCGGGACCGCGATCAGGTCGGCCTCCTCCAGCCGCTCCAGGCCGTACGGCGTGGAGACGGAGAGCCCGCCGACATGGGTGCCCAGCGTCGGCCCCTCCGCCGAGACCACGGCGAAGTCGTACGTGGGCAGTCCCTCGTCGCTGCGGTCGATGCCGAACACCTCGCAGACGACGCCCATTTCAAAGAGATGTACACCGTCGAGGAGGACGGCGGCGACGTTTTTCAGCATGCTGCCAGTGTGCCTCGAAGCTGGCAGTAAATCGAGGGTGAGCGGCAGTCCTGCCACTGTTGGTAAGGAGTATCCGGCGCGACAGTGGTGTCATGACTACGGAACAGACACAGACACTGCTCGCGATGATCGTCGTCCTCGGGATGTTCGTCGTTCTGGTCCTCCCGTCACTGATCGGCGCGGCGCGCGATCGGCGCATCGACCGTCAGATCAGGGAGGCCCAGGAACGCGACGCGGCCGAGGCTCAGAAGTCCTCGTCCAGGTCTACGGTGCCCTCCACCGCCACCTGGTACGCCGAGGGACGCCGCTCGAAGAAGTTGGTCAACTCCTGAACTCCCTGGAGCTCCATGAAGGAGAAGGGGTTCTCGGAGCCGTACACCGGAGCGAAGCCGAGACGCGTCAGGCGCTGATCGGCGACACACTCCAGGTACTGCCGCATCGACTCGGTGTTCATACCCGGGAGGCCGTCACCGCACAGGTCGCGCCCGAACTGGAGCTCGGCCTCGACGGCCTCCCTCAGCATGTCGGTGACCTGCTGCTGGAGCTGGTCGTCGAAGAGCTCCGGCTCCTCCTTGCGGACGGTGTCGACCACGTCGAAGGCGAAGGACATGTGCATCGTCTCGTCGCGGAACACCCAGTTGGTGCCGGTGGCCAGGCCGTGCAGCAGGCCCCGGCTGCGGAACCAGTACACGTAGGCGAAGGCGCCGTAGAAGAACAGGCCCTCGATGCACGCGGCGAAGCAGATCAGGTTCAGCAGGAAGCGACGCCGGTCGGCCTGGGTCTGGAGGCTCTCCAGCTTCTCGACCTCGTTGATCCACCGGAAGCAGAACTCGGCCTTCTCGCGGATCGAGGGGATGTTCTCGACGGCGTCGAAGGCCGCCGCCCGGTCCTCCGGGTCGGGGAGGTAGGTGTCCAGCAGCGTCAGGTAGAACTGGACGTGCACGGCCTCCTCGAAGAGCTGGCGCGACAGGTACAGGCGCGCCTCAGGGGAGTTGATGTGCTTGTACAGCGTCAGCACCAGGTTGTTCGCCACGATCGAGTCGCCCGTCGCGAAGAACGCGACCAGCCGGCCGATCATGTGCTGCTCACCCTCGGACAGCTTCGCCAGGTCGGCGACGTCGGAGTGGAGGTCGACCTCCTCCACGGTCCAGGTGTTCTTGATGGCGTCCCGGTAGCGCTCGTAGAAGTCCGGGTAGCGCATGGGGCGCAGGGTCAGCTCGAAGCCCGGGTCGAGCAGGTTGGCGTTACGGGTACTCATTACTGGCAGGCCTCGCAGGACTCGGGGTTTTCCAGGGAGCAGGCGACGGCGTCGGGCTCGGCGACCTGCTGGACGGGGATGGTCTTCTCGGGCTGGGCGGTCTGGCTCTGGGCGGCGCGGGCGATGCGGGTCGCCGGGCGGGAGCGCAGGTAGTACGTCGTCTTCAGACCTGACTTCCAGGCGTACGCGTACATCGAGGAGAGCTTGCCGATGGTCGGCGTCTCCAGGAACAGGTTCAGGGACTGCGACTGGTCGAGGAACGGCGTGCGCGCCGCCGCCATGTCGATCAGGCCGCGCTGCGGGATCTCCCACGCGGTGCGGTACAGCGCCCGTACGTCCGCCGGGATCCAGGCGAAGTCCTGCACCGAGCCGTTGGAGTCGCGCAGCGCCTCACGGGTGCGGGCGTCCCAGACGCCGAGCGCCTTGAGGTCGTCGACCAGGTAGGAGTTCACCTGGAGGAACTCGCCGGACAGCGTCTCGCGCTTGAACAGGTTGGAGACCTGCGGCTCGATGCACTCGTAGACGCCCGCGATGGACGCGATGGTGGCGGTCGGGGCGATGGCGAGCAGCAGGGAGTTGCGCATGCCGGTCGTGGCGATACGGTCGCGCAGGGCCGCCCAGCGCTCCGGCCAGGTGAGCTCGACACCGTAGTGGTCGGGGTGCAGCACACCCTGGGCGGTACGGGTCTTCTGCCAGGCCGGCAGCGGGCCGTTGCGCTCGGCGAGGTCGGCGGAGGCCTCGTACGCGGCGAGCATGATGCGCTCGGCGATCCGGGTCGAGAGCTGCTTCGCCTCGGGCGAGTCGAAGGGCAGCCGAAGCTTGAAGAAGACGTCCTGGAGGCCCATCGCACCGAGACCGACCGGCCGCCACTTGGCGTTGGACCGGCCCGCCTCGTCGGTCGGGTAGAAGTTGATGTCGACGACGCGGTCGAGGAAGGTGACGGCGGTGCGGACGGTGTCGTCGAGCCGCTCCCAGTCGAGGTCGCCGTCGCGGACGAACGCGCCGAGGTTCACCGACCCCAGGTTGCAGACCGCCGTCTCCCCGTCGTCGGTGACCTCCAGGATCTCCGTGCAGAGGTTGGAGGAGTGGACGACATGGCCCGGCAGGGCGGTCTGGTTGGCGGTGCGGTTGGCGGCGTCCTTGAAGGTCATCCAGCCGTTGCCGGTCTGCGCGAGGGTGCGCATCATCCGGCCGTACAGATCACGGGCCGGGATGGTCTTGCGCGCCAGCCCCGCGGCCTCCGCCTTGCGGTACGCCGCGTCGAACTCCTCGCCCCACAGGTCGACCAGCTCCGGCACGTCCGACGGCGAGAACAGCGACCACGGCTCGTCGCCGTTGACCCGGCGCATGAACTCGTCCGGGATCCAGTGCGCGAGGTTGAGGTTGTGCGTACGGCGGGCGTCCTCACCGGTGTTGTCGCGCAGCTCCAGGAACTCCTCGATGTCGGAGTGCCAGGTCTCCAGGTACACCGCGGCGGCGCCCTTGCGCCGGCCGCCCTGGTTCACGGCGGCCACGGAGGCGTCGAGGGTCTTCAGGAACGGAACGATGCCGTTGGAGTGGCCGTTGGTGCCGCGGATCAGCGAACCGCGGCTGCGGATGCGGGAGTACGCGATACCGATGCCGCCGGCGTGCTTCGAGAGACGGGCGACCTGGTGGTAGCGGCCGTAGATGGAGTCCAGCTCGTCCAGCGGGGAGTCGAGGAGGTAGCAGGACGACATCTGGGGGTGCCGGGTGCCGGAGTTGAAGAGCGTGGGGGAGGAGGGGAGGTAGTCGAGGCGGCTCATGAGCCCGTAGAGCGCGGCGACTTCGTCCAGCGACCTCGCGGTGTCGTCCTCGGCGAGACCGGCGGCGACGCGCAGCATGAAGTGCTGGGGCGTCTCGATGACCTTGCGGGTGATGGGGTGCCGGAGCAAATAGCGGCTGTGCAGGGTGCGCAGGCCGAAGTAGCCGAAGCGGTCGTCGGCGCCGGTGTCGACCAGGGAGTCGAGACGGGCCGCGTGGATTCGCGCGAACTCGGCGGTGCGGTCGGCGATGAGCCCCTCGCGGTGGCCGACCGCGACCGACTCGGTGAAGGACGTGACACCCTGCGAGGCGGCCTCGGCGGCGATGGAGATGGTCAGCAGCCGGGCGGCGAGCCGTGAGTAGGCCGGGTCCTCGGAGATCAGGCCGGCGGCCGCCTCGGTGGCCAGCTCGCGCAGCTCCGTCTCGTCCGCGCGGGCGGACCGGCCGCGCAGCGCGGCGGCGGCGACCCGGCCGGGGTCGGCGTCGGGGAGGTCGGCGGTCAGCTCGGTCAGGAGCCGCAGCAGCGCGGCACCGGGACCGTCGTTGTCCTGTTCGACCGCTGCTGAACCCGGTTCGGCTGGCGCGATGGTCACGTGGGGCTCTCCCTCGCTCGGCACGGGGGCCTCGCCGAGGGCAGGGGGCAGCACACGAGCGCACGGGGCGTCGCGTCCACCGGCCCATTCCACGAGGCCCGGACGTCAGGGCGCACCGGCCGGGCGGCCGGGCGCAGCTGTCGGCAGGTCCTCGGACTGACTCCCGTGCGCAGATACGCACAAGTACACCGTTGCGGGACAGTTCCGGATTCGCACCGGATTCCCCTGCGGCGACAGCGAGCACGAGCATACATCTTGTGCCGGGCTGTCGTATCACCACCAGATGTTGTGTCGCGCTGGTTTCAGAGCGTCAACTCGTAGGTGAGAAGAGTGATGTCGTCCAGCTCCGGGATCGGATTCCAGTCCCGATCGGGTGTGCGGACGAAGCCCAGGCGTTCGTAGATGCGGTGGGCGCCGTGCATGGTGCGCTGGGTCGACAGGACGATCCGTACACAGCCCTCCGTGGCCCGTGCGCGGTCGACGCAGGCGCGCACGAGCGCCTCTCCGGCGCCGCGTCCGCGTGCCGCCCGGTCGACGGCGAGCATGCGGATCTCGGCCTCGCCGGAACGCGCGATGTCGGCCATCGGGCCGCCGCTCGGCACGAAGGTCACGCCGCCCAGCAGGCGGTCCTTCTCGACGGCCACCAGCACGTCGGCGGCCGCCGCGCGTTTGGCCACGTCCCTGAGTTCGCCGAGGTACTCGTCGCTCTCGCCGAAGTCGAGAAGGCCGTCCTGTAGATAGGCCTGGGCGGTGATCTCGCCGAGGGCGTCGTACTCGGCGGTTCCGGCCTGCCGGATCACGATGTCCATAGGGGCGAGTCTGCCGGACACATACGACGGCGGGCCGCCGGATTTCTCCGACGGCCCGCCTGGTCCGAGCCGCTCAGTGGGACGAACCCGCCGTCGCCGGCGGCAGTTCCACCTGGACGCCCGGGTCGCCGGCGTCCGCCGTGTAGTCCTCCGGCTTCGTCTCGTCGATGCCCTCCGGAGCCTTCGCCGCCTTCAGGGCGAAGGTCAGGACCACCGTCACCAGGACGTTGAGCACGAACGCGGTGAGGCCGATGTAGCCGATCTCGCCGATGCCCGGGATCTCCTTCGCCGAGCCACCGAAGTGCTTCTGGGTCGGGGAGGCGACGCCGTACGCGGCGACTGTGCCGTAGATCATGCCCACCGCCCAGCCGGCCAGCAGCGCCCAGCGGTGGAACCAGCGGGTGAACAGGCCGCCGACCAGGGCCGGGAAGGTCTGAAGGATCCAGATGCCGCCCAGCAGCTGGAAGTTGATGGCGACCGTCTTGTCCATGGTCAGGACGAAGACCAGGGCGCCCACCTTCACCAGCAGGGACACGATCTTGGAGACCTTGGTCTCCTGCGCGGGCGTCGCGTCCGGCTTGATGAAGTCCTTGTAGATGTTGCGGGTGAAGAGGTTCGCGGCCGCGATCGACATGATCGCCGCCGGTACCAGCGCGCCGATGCCGATCGCCGCGAAGGCCACGCCCGCGAACCAGGACGGGAACATGTTCTCGAACAGCTGGGGGATGGCCAGCTGGCCGTTCTCCACCTTGATGCCGGCCGCGATCGCCATGAAGCCCAGCAGCGCCAGCAGGCCCAGCATCAGGGAGTACAGCGGCAGGATCGTGGTGTTGCGGCGGATCACCTCACGGCTGCGGGAGGAGAGCGTCGCGGTGATCGAGTGCGGGTACATGAAGAGCGCGAGCGCGGAGCCCAGCGCCAGCGTGGCGTACGTCCACTGCCCCGGCTCACCCGGCGCCAGCGCACCGCGTGGCGCGCCCGTGGCCGGGTTGGTCTGGCTGTAGGCCTCGCCCGCCTTGGCGAAGATCTCGTCGAAGCCGCCGAGCTTGATCGGGATGTAGATGATCGCCACCGCGATGACGATGTAGATCAGTGTGTCCTTCACGAACGCGATCAGCGCGGGGGCCCGCAGACCCGAGGAGTAGGTGTACGCCGCCAGCACGCCGAAGGCGATCAGCAGCGGCAGGTCCTTGATGAACCAGTTCGTGTCCTCGCCGCCGCCGACGCCCATCACGTCCAGCACCGCCTGGATGCCGACGAGCTGGAGGGCGATGTACGGCATCGTCGCGAGGATGCCCGTCACGGCCACCGCCAGCGACAGGCCCTTCGAGCCGAAGCGCCCGCGTACGAAGTCCGAGGTCGTCACATAGCCGTGCTTGTGGGAGACCGACCACAGACGCGGCAGGAAGGTGAAGACCAGCGGGTAGACGAGGATCGTGTACGGCACCGCGAAGAAGCCGGCCGCGCCCGCCGCGTAGATCGCCGCGGGTACGGCGACGAAGGTGTACGCCGTGTACAGGTCGCCGCCGAGCAGGAACCAGGTGACCCAGGTGCCGAACGACCGGCCGCCCAGGCCCCATTCGTCGAGGCTGTGCTCGTTCTCGGCCTTGCGCCAGCGCGCGGCGAGGAAGCCCATGACCGTGACGGCCAGGAAGAAGAAGATGAAGACGGCGAGTGCGACGCCGTTCACGCCGTCCTTCACTTGGCGGCACCCCCCTTGCGGGCCCGCTGGTCACGCTGCCACAGCTTGTACGCGGTCATCGTGAGCGCCGTGGAGATGAGCACCCACAGCATCTGGTACCAGTAGAAGAACGGGATGCCGATGAAGGCCGGGTCGACCTTCGCATACGAACCGACCCACAGCATCGCCACGAAGGGCGCTGCGAGGCAGAGCGCGATGACGACCCGGACGGGCGTCACCACCGGCCCTCTGTTCACTTCTGGGGCATCTGACATCTGACGGCTCCGTCCCCTCACTGATCACCTGAGAAACGCCCGGGCAATCTAGGTGACGGTGCAACTACAGCGGAAGCCCCTGTCCGCATATCGGATGTGGAGGATTGGTGTGCACCCTGGCGTGCCCGTCTGTCGTCCGGCGTGGGTGCGCTCAGCAGCAGCGGAACCCCTGGCTGGGGTCGGCCTCCTGACGGTCCGTCCGCATCCGCTCGAAGTCCCGCCGGGAGGGCACGTCCGCGTCCGGATGCCCAAGTCGGATGTGGGCGACATAACGGTCGTACGCCGACTCGTCGGTCAGCTCCCGCACGTACCAGCGCACGCTACCGAGGACCCGCCGAAGCGACCGCACCGCGCTCCTCCTCCTTCTCCTCCTTCGTGGGGAACAGCCCGGCCGGAGCGACGATCTTCGACTCGACGTACGGCGCCTCGCTGAGCGTGGACAGGGCCGGGCGGCGCACGTGCCGTACGCAGACGCGGGCGGCGTCGGCGATCACCACGACGATCAGGACGGCCAGGACCGCCGAGAGGACGCCGTCCACCGTGGAGTTGGTGACCACCGTGTGCATGTCGTCCATGGTCTTGGCGGGCGGCAGGATCTCGCCGCGGTCGATGGCGTCCTGGAAGACCTGGCGCTGCTTGAAGAAGCCGACCTTCGGGTCGCTGGAGAACACCTTCTGCCAGCTCGCGGTGAGCGTCACCGTGGCGTCCCAGGCGAGCGGAACGCCGGTGATCCAGGCCCACTTGAGGCGCCCGGACTTCACCAGCAGGGTGGTGCAGACGGCGAGGGCGACCGCCGCGAGCAGCTGGTTCGAGATGCCGAAGATCGGGAAGAGCTGGTTGATGCCGCCGAGGGGCTCGTGGACGCCGACCCACAGGAAGTAGCCCCACAGAGCGCACACGATCGCGCTGGTGATGGCGAGTCCAGGCTTCCAACTGACGTTCCTGAAGGGGCGGTAGACGTTGCCCAGCATGTCCTGGAGCATGAACCGGCCCACGCGGGTGCCGGCGTCCAGCGCGGTCAGGATGAACAGCGCCTCGAACATGATCGCGAAGTGGTACCAGAAGGCCCGCAGGCCGCCGCCGGTGACCTGCGAGAAGATCTCCGAGACACCGATGGCGAGCGTGGGCGCGCCGCCGGTCCGGGACAGTAGCGAGGCCTCCTCGACGTTCTCCGCCGCCCGGGCGAGCGCCTCGGGGGAGATCTGGTAGCCCCAACTGCCCACGACCTGCGAGGCGTTCTGCACGGTGTCGCCGATGACCCCGGCGGGCGCGTTCATCGCGAAGTACAGGCCCGGGTCGATGATGCTGGCCGCCACCAGCGCCATCACGGCGACCGACGACTCCATCAGCATGGAGCCGTAGCCGATCATCCGGACCTGGGTCTCCTTCTGGATCATCTTCGGTGTCGTACCGGAGGAGATCAGCGCGTGGAAGCCGGACAGGGCGCCGCAGGCGATGGTGATGAAGACGAAGGGGAAGAGCGAGCCGGCGAAGACCGGGCCGTCGCCGCGTGAGGCGAAGTCCGTGACCGGGTCCATCTTGAGCGTCGGCAGCGCGACCACCACGCCGAGGGCGAGCAGGAAGATCGTGCCGATCTTCATGAAGGTCGAGAGGTAGTCGCGCGGCGCCAGCAGCATCCACACCGGCAGGATCGAGGCGATGAAGCCGTACGCCACCATCCAGATGACCAGCGTCGAAGGCGCGAGCGTGAAGGTGTCGGCCCAGGACGACTCGGCCACCCAGCGGCCCGCGACCAGGGCGAACAGCAGCAGCGCGACGCCGATGAGCGAGACCTCGGCGACCCGCCCGGGACGCAGCACCCGTAGATAGAAGCCCATCAGCAGGGCGATCGGGACGGTCATCGCGATCGAGAAGGTGCCCCACGGTGACTGCGCGAGGGCGTTGACGATGACGAGGGCCAGCACCCCGAGCAGGATGATCATGATGACGAAGGTGGCCAGCAGCGCGGCCGCCCCGCCGAACGGACCGATCTCCTCGCGCGCCATCTGCCCCAGCGAGCGCCCGTCGCGGCGGGTGGAGAAGAACAGCACCACCATGTCCTGGACCGCGCCCGCGAAGATCACGCCGGCGATGATCCAGATCGTGCCCGGGAGATACCCCATCTGCGCGGCCAGCACGGGCCCGACCAGTGGTCCGGCGCCGGCTATCGCCGCGAAGTGGTGGCCGAGCAGGACGCGACGGTCGGTGGGGTGGAAGTCGATGCCGTTGTTGAGGCGTTCGGCCGGGGTGGCCCTGGTCCTGTCGACCTTCAGCACCTTGTACGCGATGAACTTGGCGTAGAAGCGGTACGCGATGGCGTACGAGCCCAGCGCGGCCGCGACCATCCAGGCGGCGGAGACCTCCTCGCCGCGGGAGAGCGCGAGCACGGTCCAGCCGGAGGCACCGACCAGCGCTACGACGGTCCAGATGACGACGGTTCGGGGATTCGCGGTACGCACCGGGCAGTCCTCCCGTCCATGCGGCGACGGGAGGAACGTAGAACAGGAAACGGGGATGCGCTACACCGCGTGCGCCACCCCAAGGCGGCTACTCCTGAGGCCGCTTGAGCCGTGCCACGCTGCGTTGTCCCGGGGGGTGACCCCCGGACCCCCAGCCGACCGCAGCCGCACGGCGTTTCACTCCTGAGGCCGCTTGAGCCGAGCCACGAACTTGTAGCGGTCGCCCCGGTACACCGACCGCACCCACTCCACCGGCTGCCCGTCCCGGTCGCGCGAGTGCCGGGAGAGCATCAGCATCGGCAGGCCCACGTCGGTGCCGAGCAGGCCGGCCTCGCGCGGGGTGGCCAGGGAGGTCTCGATGGTCTCCTCGGCCTCGGCGAGATGGACGTCGTAGACCTCGGCGAGCGCGGTGTAGAGGGAGGTGTACTTCACCAGGCTGCGGCGCAGTGCCGGGAAGCGCTTCGCGCTGAGGTGGGTCGTCTCGATGGCCATCGGCTCACCGTTCGCCATGCGCAGCCGCTCGATGCGCAGCACCCGGCCGCCGGCGGTGATGTCGAGCAGGTCGGCGAGGCGGTCGTCCGCGGTGATGTAGCCGATGTCGAGGAGCTGGGAGGTCGGCTCCAGGCCCTGGGCGCGCATGTCCTCGGTGTACGAGGTGAGCTGGAGCGCCTGGGAGACCTTCGGCTTGGCGACGAACGTGCCCTTGCCCTGGATCCGCTCCAGCCGCCCCTCGACGACCAGTTCCTGGAGCGCCTGACGCACGGTCGTGCGGGAGGTGTCGAACTCGGCGGCCAGCGTCCGCTCGGGCGGTACCGGGGTGCCCGGGGCCTGGGTCTCCGTCATGTCCAGGAGGTGCTTCTTCAGGCGGTAGTACTTGGGCACGCGGGCGGTACGGACGGTCGCGCCGTTCTCGTTCTCCGCACTGCTGACGTCGGTGCTCATGCTTCGCCTTCCCGGCTCCGGATGCGGGTCACATCGTGATCCCTTCTGTATACCGTCGCCTCCACTTTTGGTCTAGTCCATACAGCCAAGTGGTCTAGCGGACGAGAGTACTCCGGTGGCCGTCTTTTCGCTGGCTTCTTACTTAAAGGTTCCTTCATATGTCGGTCCCATAACGGCTGGTCAGGGCCGTTTTCGAGACCCTTGACAGGGCTTTTGGTCTGGTCCAAGCTCCCCGTACTGGTCTACACCATTGGTCCAGGTCCCGGCCCAACGCTCGTGCGGGGAGGCAGGGGGGTTTGTGGCATCCCTGAGGAGGGTGGCGTGAAGCGCAAGCTGATATCCGCGATCGGTGTCGCGGGCATGATGATCTCCCTGGCGGCGTGCGGGGGCGACAACGGCGACGGCGGGGACAAGGCCGGAGCGGACGGTTACGCGGGCGAGACCCTCACGGTGTGGGTGATGGACGGCTCCTCCCCGGACCAGTGGCAGAAGGACGTCCAGGCCGCCTTCGAGAAGAAGACCAAGGCCAAGGTCAAGTTCGAGATCCAGCAGTGGAACGGCATCCAGCAGAAGCTGACCACCGCCCTGTCGGAGGAGAACCCGCCGGACGTCTTCGAGATCGGCAACACCCAGACCCCGGCCTACGCCAAGACCGGTGGTCTCGCCGACCTCGCCGACCTCAAGACCGAGATCGGCACCGACTGGGCCGAGTCCCTAAACGAGTCCTCCATCTACGACGGCAAGCAGTACGCCGCCCCGTGGTACTTCGCCAACCGCGTCGTCCTCTACAACAAGAAGGTCTGGGCCGAGGCGGGCATCAAGGACACCCCCAAGACCCGCGACGAGTTCTACGCCGACCTCAAGCAGATCGGCGAGAAGACCGACGCGGAGCCCCTCTACCTGCCGGGCCAGAACTGGTACCACTTCGTCGGCCTGACCATCGGTGAGGGCGCCGAGCTGGTGAAGAAGGACGGCGACAAGTACGTCTCCAACCTGGACGACCCCAAGGTCGCCGCCGCCATGGAGACGTACAAGAAGTTCCAGGCGCTGTCCAAGGCGCCCAAGGACAAGGACGAGGCCACCCCGCAGCAGGCCGAGGTGTTCGCCAAGGGCAACGTCGGCGCCTTCATCGGCATGGGCTGGGAGGCCGGTACGGCGATCGCGGCCAACAAGAAGATCGAGTCGGACATCGGCTACTTCACCATCCCGGGTGCCACGGCCGACAAGCCCGAGGGCGTCTTCCTCGGCGGCTCCAACCTCGCGGTCGCCGCGGGCAGCAAGAAGCAGGAGCTCGCCAAGGAGTTCCTGAAGATCGCGCTGTCCGACCAGTACGAGGGCGAGCTCGCCAAGCAGAACGGCGTCATCCCGAACAAGGAAGCGCTCCAGTCCAACCTCAAGGGCAACGCGGTCGCCGAGGCCGCGGCGCCGGCCGCCGCGGGCGGTGGCACCACGCCGCTGATCCCGGAGTGGGCGGCCGTGGAGAACGCGCCCAACCCGGTCAAGACGTACATGACCGCCGTGCTGAACGGTAAGTCGCCGGCCGAGGCCGCCGCGCAGGTCGAGGAGGAGTTCAACAAGCGTCTGGCGCAGCAGCAGTAAGGACACGGGGTGCGGGGGCCGGCTGTCAGGTGGCCCCCGCACCCACGTTCAGGCAGGTCGAGAAGAGAGATCGCGAGCATGACCGTGCAGACCGAACGGCCGCCCTCCGGTCCGGTGGACGCAGTCGGGAAAGCCGAGAGCGGATCCGCCGGGCCACCGCCCCGAGCCGCGTCACGCGTCGGCGCGCTCACCCCGTACCTGTTGCTGCTGCCGGCCTGCGCGGCCACCGTGCTGCTGCTCGGCTGGCCGCTGCTGAAGGACGTGCTGCTGTCGTTCCAGAACCTCAACATGGCGCAGCTGATCCAGCACGTCACCGAGTGGAACGGCATCGAGAACTACAAGGAGGTCCTCAGCGGCGAGGACTTCTGGCGCGTGACGCTGCGCTCGATCCTGTTCACGGCGGTCAACGTCGCCCTGATCATGGTCCTGGGCACCCTGGTCGGCCTGCTCCTCGCCCGCCTCGGCAACCGGATGCGGGTCATGCTGCTGCTCGGGCTGGTGCTGGCCTGGGCGATGCCCGTGGTCGCCGCGAGCACCGTGTACCAGTGGCTGTTCGCACAGCGCTTCGGCGTCGTCAACTGGGTCCTGGACAAACTGGGCTGGCACTCCATGGCCGACTACAGCTGGACCAGCAGCCAGATGTCGACGTTCTTCGTGGTGACGCTCCTGATCGTCTGGATGTCGATCCCGTTCGTCGCGATCAACCTCTACGCGGCCACGACCACCATCCCCGGCGAGCTCTACGAGGCCGCGGCGCTGGACGGCGCGGGCGCCTGGAAGAGCTTCACCACGGTGACCCTGCCGTTCCTGCGGCCCTTCCTCTACGCGACGACCTTCCTGGAGATCATCTGGGTCTTCAAGGCGTTCGTGCAGGTCTTCACCATCAACGGCGGCGGTCCCGACCGGCTCACCGAGATCCTGCCCGTCTACGCCTACATCGAGGGCGTCGGCAACCAGCACTACGGCATGGGTGCCGCGATCGCCGTCCTGACCATCCTGATCCTGCTCGGCCTGACCGCGTACTACCTGAGGATCGTGCTCAAGCAAGAGGAGGACGAGCTGTGAAGCGCTCGCTCTTCGGCCGCCTGTGGCCCAACGTCACGGCCGTCGTTCTGTTCATCGGCTTCGTCTTCCCCGTGTACTGGATGTTCTCCACGGCCTTCAAGCCGACCGGCGACATCATCTCCGAGGACCCGGTGTGGTTCCCGACCGACTTCACCTTCGCCCACTTCGAGCGGGCGACCGGCGTCGACCACTTCTGGACGTACGTCTCCAACTCGCTGATCGTCACGCTCTGCGCGGTCGGCCTCGCCCTGGTCATCGCGCTGCTCGGCTCCTTCGCCCTCGCCCGGATGCGGTTCAAGGGGCGGCGCGGGTTCATCATCGGCTTCATGATGGCCCAGATGGCGCCCTGGGAAGTCATGATCATCGCGATGTACATGATCGTGCGGGACGCGTCGCTGCTGAACAGCCTCCTGCCGCTGACGGTCTTCTACATGATGATGATCCTGCCCTTCACCATCCTGACCCTGCGCGGCTTCGTCGCGGCGGTGCCCCGGGACCTGGAGGAGGCCGCGATGGTTGACGGCTGCACCCGCGCCCAGGCGTTCCGCAAGGTCATCCTGCCGCTGCTGGCACCGGGTCTGATGTCCACGTCCCTGTTCGGCTTCATCACCGCATGGAATGAATTCCCCCTGGTCCTGGTGCTGAACAAGGAGGCGGAGGCCCAGACCCTGCCACTGTGGCTGTCCAGCTTCCAGACCGCCTTCGGCAACGACTGGGGCGCGACGATGGCCGCGTCCTCCCTCTTCGCCATCCCGATCCTGATCCTCTTCGTCTTCCTACAGCGCAAGGCTGTCAGCGGCCTGACGGCCGGCGCCGTGAAGGGATAACGCCACCCGATGACAACATTCGCCAGTGGTACGGACACCCTCACGCGCGACGCGCTGACGGTCCTCCAGCCCGGTTTCACCGGCACCACCGCCCCCGACTGGCTGCTGCGCCGGCTCGGCGAGGGCCTCGCCTCCGTCGGCCTGTTCGGCCGCAACATCGCCTCGCCCGAGCAACTGGCCACGCTGACGGCGCAGTTGCGCGCCGAGCGCGACGACGTCCTGGTCGCGATCGACGAGGAGGGGGGTGATGTGACGAGACTGGAGGTGCGGTCCGGCTCCAGCTTCCCCGGCAACCACGCCCTGGGCGCGGTGGACGACGTGGAACTGACCAGGGAGGTGGCCGCCGAGCTGGGGCGCCGTCTGGCCGCCTGCGGGGTGAACCTCAACTGGGCCCCGTCGGCGGACGTGAACTCCAACCCCGCGAACCCCGTCATCGGCGTACGTTCCTTCGGCGCCGACACCGCCCTGGTGGCCCGCCACACCGCCGCCTACGTCACGGGCCTTCAGTCGGCCGGCGTCGCGGCCTGCACGAAGCACTTCCCGGGCCACGGTGACACCGCGGTCGACTCCCACCACGCGCTCCCACGCATCGACGCGTCCTCGGACGTGCTGTCGGACCGCGAACTCTCCCCGTTCCGCGCGGCGATCGTCGCCGGCACGCGAGCCGTGATGAGCGCGCACATCCTCGTCCCCGCGCTCGACCCGGACCACCCGGCGACCCTCTCCCGCCCGGTCCTGACGGACCTCCTGCGCGGCGAGCTCGGCTACACCGGCCTGATCGTCACCGACGGCATGGAGATGCAGGCCATCGCCGCCACCTACGGCATCGAACGCGGCAGCGTCCTCGCCATCGCGGCCGGCGCCGACGCGATCTGCGTGGGCGGCGGACTCGCCGACGACGAGACGGTACGGCGCCTGCGCGACGCCCTGGTCGCCGCGGTCCGCTCGGGCGAACTCCCCGAGGCCCGACTGGCGGAGGCGGCGGAACGAGTACGGGAACTCGCCCACTGGACGGCGACGGCGGCCGTCCCCGCGGCCGACGGCACGGGCCGGACGGACATCGGCCTCGTCGCCGCGCGCCGCGCCCTGAAGCGGACTTCCGCCTCGCCCTTCACCCCGCTCACCGAACCTCCTTACGTCGCCGCCTTCACCCCGGTCGCCAACATCGCCGTCGGTGAGGAGACCCCGTGGGGCGTGGCGGCGGAGCTGGCCCGACTGCTCCCCGGCACGGAGACCGGCAGCTACTCGGGTCCGGGCGATCAGGCGGCCCTAACGGCCCTGGAAGCGGCCGGCGACCGCCGCGTGGTGGCCGTGGTCCGCGACGAACACCGCCACCCCTGGATGGCGACGGCCCTGGACACCCTGCTGGAGTCCCGCCCCGACACGATCGTCGTCGAGATGGGCGTCCCCCAGGCGTCCCCCCGAGGCGCCCTGCACATCGCGACCTACGGCGCGGCCCGAGTGTGCGGACGGGCGGCGGCGGAGGTCATCGCGGGGGTGTGAGCGGGGTGTGAGCGGGGGTGTGAGCCGGGGGTGTGAGCGGCGATGCAGGTGCCGCTCACGCTCACTCTGGCATCGTCGTGCGGTCGGTCCAACAGGAGGCGGGCGGGTGCCCCCGTCGAGACGGGGCACCCGCACCGCAGCCGAGCCGAAGACCGCTCAGATCCCTTGCCAGTCCGGCTTGTTGGCGTACGTGTGCCGGAAGTAGTCGGCCAGCTTCAGCTTCGACGCGGCGGCCTCGTCGACCACGACCGTGGCATGCGGGTGCAGTTGCAGTGCCGAGGCCGGGCAGACCGCCGCGACCGGGCCCTCGACGGTCGCCGCGACCGCGTCCGCCTTGCCCTCGCCGGTGGCCAGCAGCACCAGGTGCCGCGCCTCCAGGATCGTGCCGATGCCCTGGGTGATGACGTGATGCGGCACCTGCTCGATGTCCCCGTCGAAGAACCGCGCGTTGTCGACACGGGTCTGCTCGGTCAGGGTCTTGATCCGGGTCCGCGAAGCCAGCGACGAGCAGGGCTCGTTGAACCCGATGTGCCCGTCGGTACCGATCCCGAGCAATTGCAGGTCGACACCCCCGGCGGCGGCCAGCGCCGCGTCATACGCCTCGCACGCGCCCTGCACGTCCTCGGCCGTCCCGTCCGGCCCCATGAACGCGTCCATCCCGAGCCCGAGCGGCTCCAGCACCTCGCGCCGCAGCACCGAACGGTAGGACTCCGGGTGCTCGGCGGGGAGATCCACGTACTCGTCGAGCTGCGCGATCCGCGCCCGTGAGGCGTCCACGGCACCGGAGCGCACCTTGGCCGCGAGCGCCGCGTAGATGGGCAGTGGCGTCGACCCGGTGGCCACGCCGAGCACGGCGTCGGGCTTGCGCCCGAGCAGCTGGGCCATGGCCTCGGCTATCAGCTCGCCACCCGCCTTGGCGTCCGGAACGATGACAACTTCCACGCTGGGCCTGCCGATCTGAAGAGGGACTCGAAGGGCACCCTGAAGGGGCATGTGGTTTAGACCAATCTAACAGAGCAGGGCTCCGCGGCCCAGGTGAACGAAAGCCCCGCGGACATTTCCGGAGCCCGTCGGGCAGGCGTCATTCCCCATGGGGGAGTGGAATGGAGACTGTCGGTCCGAACGGTCCGTCACTGTCCGTACGCGGCGACCGCGACCCGGGCGCCACACCCGGCACGACGAGCGCGATAGACGGCGAAAGGCGCCGCACCCGCACGACAAGCGCGAGAGCAGGAAGGGCCTCATGACCACCGCGACCCCGTACCCTCCCGACCCCCAGGCTCCGCGCAACGAGCTCCCCGGCCGGATCATGGCCCGCGAGATGGCCGAACAACCCGCCGTCCTGCGCCGGATCCTGTCCCAGGGCGCCCCCGCCATCCGTGAGGTCGCCCAGCAGATCGCCGCCCGCGCCCCGCGCTTCGTCCTGCTCACCGCCCGCGGCACCTCCGACAACGCCGCGCTCTACGCCAAGTACCTCCTGGAGATCCGCCTCGGCCTGCCCTGCGGTCTGACCTCGATGTCGACGACCACGGCGTACGGCGCCCGCCCCGACCTGACGGACGTCCTCGTCATCACCGTCAGCCAGTCCGGCGGCTCACCCGACCTGGTCGCCTCCACACGGGCCGCCCGCGAGGCCGGTGCGATCACCCTCGCGGTGACCAACAACCCCGACTCCCCGCTGGCCGGCGTCTCCGAGTACCACGTCGACATCATGGCGGGACCCGAGCGCGCCCTGCCCGCGACCAAGACCTACACTGCCTCCCTCCTCGCGCTGTACCTCTTCGTCGAAGGCCTGCGCGGCGGCAACGGCACCGCCGCCAAGGTGCTCCCGGACCTGGCCGAGCGACTGCTCGCCCGGCAGGACGAGGTCCGCTCGCTCGCCGCCCGCTACCGGTTCGCCGAACGCATGGTCATCACCTCCCGCGGCTACGGCTATCCCACGGCCAAGGAAGCCGCCCTCAAGCTGATGGAGACCAGCTACATCCCGGCGCTCGCGTACTCCGGCGCCGACCTCCTGCACGGCCCGCTCGCCATGGTCGACAACGTCTCCCCGGTCATCGCGGTCGTCACCGACGGCAAGGGCGGCGAGGCTCTCCGGCCCGTCCTCGACCGACTCCGCGGCCGTGGCGCCGACCTGGTCGTCATCGGTCCCCGGTCCCACGTCGAACGGGCCTCGGCCGGCTTCGTCCTGCCCACCGAGGAGGTGGCCGAGGAACTCCAGCCGATCCTGGAGATCCTCCCGCTCCAACTGCTGGCCTACGAGGTCACCATCGCCCGCGGCCAGGACCCGGACTCGCCCCGGGCTCTGGCGAAGGTGACGGAGACGCGGTAGGCGGGGGTAGTCGGTCGGCTCGTTGAGGGCGTGAGGGCGTGAGGGCGTGAGGGCGTGAGGGCGTCAGGTTGCAGGGCGAAGAGACCACACGGCCCACAGCCCATCCGCACGCTCCATCACGCCCACCCCCCTCACGTAAGCGAACCCCCCGTCGCATCCACCCAGCTCCCCGTCACCCACCGCCCCGCGTCGGACGCCAGGAACGCCACCACGTCGGCGACGTCGGCCGGCTCGCCCACTCTCCCGAGCGCCGATATCGCGGCGGCCTCGGCCCACCCGCCCTCGGTTCCGTGGAGCAGGTCGGCCGTGTTGTCGGTGTCGATGATCCCGGGCGCCACCGAGTTCACCGTGATCCCCCGTGATCCCAGCACCTTGGAGAGGTCCCGGGAGAAGACGTCCAGCGCGCCCTTCGTCATGGCGTACGCCATGTTGTTCGGGAACACCGCGGTCCGGGCGAGTCCCGACGAGATGTTGATGACGCGCCCACCGTCGCGCAGGCGGTGCAGGCCCCGGCGGACGATGAAGAAGGGCGCCCGGACGTTCACCGCGAAGAGCTCGTCGTAGTCCCGCTCCTCGATCTCCTCGATCGGCCGGGAGTTACCGATCGCGGCATTGTTGACGAGGATGTCCAGTCCGTCCGCGTGCCGGTCGAACTCCTCCCACAACGCGTCGGCGCCCTCCGGCAGCCCCAGCTCGGTCCCGATCGTGAACGCCGAGCCGCCCGCCGCCTCGATCGAGGCCACCGTCTCCTTCGCCGCCGCCTCGTTCCTGCCGTAGTGCACCCCGACCCGGGCTCCGTCTCGCCCCAGCCGCTCGGCGATCCCGCGCCCGATCCCCCTGCTCGCCCCCGTGACCAGAGCCGTCCTGCCCGTAAGCGCACCCATGACCGGCACCCCCTTCGCATTTCTCTAGCGGTCGCTACAAAAAAGACCGTAGATCACGCCGCCGACTTTTGTCTAGCGTCCGCTATAAAATGCACTCCATGGTGAGCAGCAAGGCGAGCGAGGAGACAGGGGCGAAGGCCCGTCCGGCGTCCAGACCCCGTGGCCGCCCCCGCTCCTTCGACCGCGAGACCGCTCTGGAGAAGGCGATCCTCGCCTTCTGGGAGCACGGCTATGAGGCGACCTCCGTCTCCGATCTGACGCGCGTCATGGACATCGGCGCCCCGAGCCTGTACGCCGCGTTCGGCGACAAGCAGTCCCTGTTCGAGGAGGTCGTCCGCGAGTACGGCGTGCGGTACGGCTCCTTCGCCGATCGCGCCCTCGCCGAGGAGCCCACCGCCCACGCCGCCGTGACGCGCATGCTGCGCGAGGCCGCCGCGGAGTACACCGACCCGTCGCATCCCTACGGCTGCCTGGTCGTCCACGCGGCGACCAACTGCTCGACGCCGGAGGTCGAGGGCTCGCTGCGGGGGCGGCGCAATGCCAATATCGCGGCCATACGGAGCCGTATCGAGGCGGACGTCGTCACCGGAACGCTCCCCGCCGGCACCGACGCCGCCGCTCTCGCCCGGCACGCCGGCGCGATGATCCAGGGCATGTCACAGCAGGCGCGCGACGGGGCGAGCCGGGAGGAGCTGGAGGCACTCGCGGAAATTGCCATGGCGATCTGGCCCCGCACATGAACCCACACGGGTTAGGCTGCGTGGTGTATGCCGGGGCGTCCTATCGGTTCTCCAACTGGCGGGAAGCCCACGAGAGAAGCGTCAACAGCAAACACGCTCCAACGCATGGACACACGAGAGTGGTCTAGTCCACAATGCCAAAGAGTGCGTAGGCGAAGAACGCACCGACTTCCGTCTTCCCCGCACAGGAAGGCGGACCGAGGAACCGGAGCTCTCTGCCCTGACTGCCCCGGGTCCTCATCCTTCGGCCGACCGGGACCGCACACCCCACGGCCGATGTTGCTCCGGGCTGCGGTGCCGGGAGGGTTGAGGGTCCCTCTCAGGCGCCGCGGCCCGCGGGTGTTTTCGAGCCCGGTCTGCCTCCGAAGTGGCTGGTTTCCAACCATGTCCGTACCGCCAGGTACGCTCGGCCACGTGCCCTCCATGAACGAACTCGTACGCCAGCACACGGCCCTCGACGACTCCGACCTCGAGTGGCTCCACCTGCTGGTCTCGGAGTGGCAACTGCTCTCCGACCTCTCCTTCGCCGACCTCGTCCTGTGGGTCCCCACCAGCGACGGCACCCGCTATGTCTCCGTGGCGCAGATGCGGCCCAACACCGGCCCGACCTCGTACCAGGACGACATGGTCGGCCATCTCGTCCCGCGTGGCCGCCGCCCGATGCTGGACGCCGCGCTCGACGAGGGCCGGATCGTGCGCGAGGGCGACCCGGAGTGGCGCGAGGAGGTGCCGGTCCGCGTCGAGTCCATTCCGGTACGACGGGAGGGGCGCGTCCTGGGTGTCATCGCCAGGAACACCAACCTGCTGACCGTTCGCACCCCGAGCCGGCTTGAGCTGACCTATCTCCAAAGCGCCTCGGATCTGGCGCAGATGATCGCCGCCGGCTCGTTCCCGTTCGCCAACCAGCAGGTCGACATGGACGCCTCACCGCGCGTCGGCGACGGCCTGATCCGCCTCGACGCCGACGGCCTCGTCCAGTACGCCTCCCCGAACGCGCTCTCGGCCTACCACCGTCTCGGCCTCGCCTCCGACCTCGTCGGACATGAGCTGGGCAGGACCACCGCCGAACTCGCCCCGACCCACGGCCCGGTGGACGAGGCGCTCGCCAAGGTGGCCAGCGGCTGGGCGCCCCGCAACTTCGAGATCGAGGCCAACGACGGGGTCATCCAGTTCCGCGCGATCCCGCTCAAGCCCAAGGGCACCCGTATCGGTTCCCTCGTCCTGCTCCGTGACGTCACCGAACTGCGCCGCCGCGAGCAGGAGTTGATCACCAAGGACGCGACCATCCGGGAGATCCACCACCGGGTGAAGAACAACCTCCAGACGGTGGCGGCCCTGCTGCGCCTCCAGGCCCGGCGCATCGAGTCCGAACGTGGCCGCGAGGCACTGGAGGAGGCGGTACGGCGGGTCGGCTCGATCGCGATCGTGCACGAGACGCTCTCCCAGAACCTCGACGAGCGCGTGGAGTTCGACGAGATCGCCGACCGCGTGCTGGCCATGGTCGCCGAGATCGCGCCCGGCAAGGTCAACGGCCGGCGCACCGGCCGCTTCGGCATCCTGGACGCCGAGGTCGCCACGCCGCTGTCGATGGTCCTGACCGAGATTCTCCAGAACGCCCTGGAGCACGGATTCCGCGAGGGCGAGACCGGCACGGTCGAGGTGACGGCGGTCCGCGGCGGCACGACGAAACAGGCCCGCCTCCTGGTCACCGTCCAGGACGACGGCGTGGGCCTCCCCGACGGCTTCGACCCGCACACCGCGGGCAACCTCGGTCTCCAGATCGTACGGACGCTGGTGGAGGGGGAGTTGGGCGGTACGTTCGACATGGTCCCGGCGCCGGAGCGGGGGACCCGGGTGATCCTCGACGTGCCGGTGCGGGCGCCCAAGTAGGACACCCGGACTCTCGGGACGGCTCAGAACAGCGACGGTTGCTCAGAACAGCGACGGTTGCTCAGGACTTGTGACGGCTGCACAGGACTGTGACGGCTGCACAGGACTGTGACGGCAGCTCAGATCTGCGGCGCTGCCCAGGACAGCAAAGAGCCCCAGCCCGTTCAGGGGGCTGGGGCTCCACATGCTCGTTGCCAGCATTCGCTGCGCATCGGGGGGTACTGCGCGCTGCGGCTCGGGGGCGGGAGATGCGTACTCGCTGTACGCGCCGCCAAGCTCAGGCTGTTTTAGCGGGGCGGGTGTGTCAGGCGGAGGCCTGACGGGCCCGGTTGCGGGCGGCGCGGCGCTTCATGGCGCGGCGCTCGTCCTCGCTGAGACCACCCCAGACGCCGGAGTCCTGGCCGGACTCGAGCGCCCACTGCAGACACTGATCCATAACGGGGCAGCGACGGCAGACGGCCTTGGCTTCCTCGATCTGCAGCAGCGCAGGACCGGTGTTGCCGATGGGGAAGAAGAGCTCGGGGTCTTCCTCGCGGCAAACGGCGTTGTGACGCCAGTCCATGGCTGCTACCTCTCCTTGGTATTACGTGCTGATTGCTTGTGAATGTGAACGCTTTCACGAATCCCTCAACAAGTGAAGGGCCTAGCGCCAGTTCCCTGGCGTGGGTCCTGTGAGTTGAAGAGGGGTTCCGGTGATCTGAGGACGCCGGTGTTGCGGGCTGTCCCGACCGCCACGTAGAGACTCGCAAACCTCAGCGGCGGATACAACCCCTTCCGGAAAGTTTTTTTTGATTCCTCGGTGTCGACTAGGTCACAGCCGTACTTCCATGGGGTGGATGCTGGCCTAAACGTTCGAGTGAAAGGACTTTAGCCCGTTCCGCTCACACAATCACACGCAGTGCATGGCGTACGCCTGTGAACGTCACGCTTGTACGCAGCCCTAGGTGGTCGCCGTCCATCTGAAGGGGCAGCGGGACCTTCGAATGCAAGGTGAACTGGTCCAAGTCGTGCAGCGTGACCGCATGCCTGCCGCGGGCTCCGCGCTCGGGGGACGAAGTGAGCAACTGGGTTGCATACCGGGCAACCGAGACCGTGGACATCCGGCTGAGACCGAGTACGTCGAGGCCCGTATCGAACGAAGCCTTAGGGGCCGCGTACACCGGACGATTGCCCAGATACGTCCATGGAGCGGTGTTGCAGACTATGGACAGCACCAAATCGGTCACCGGGTCCTCGCCCTGACGCTCCAGCGTGATGGTGCCGTGCCGGCGGTTGGGCTCACCCAGGAACTGACGCAGGGCCTGGCGGAGGTAGAGAGCGTGTGTGGATTTCCGGCCGCGTTCGCGCTGCTGCTCCACCCGGCCCACCACACCCGCGTCGAAACCGAGTCCCGCGTTGAAGAGGAACCAGCGCGACGGGACCGCCTCGTCGTCCGAACCCGGGGTGCCTGAGGTCAGGCCGAGGCCGACCGTACGTTCGCTGCCGTCGCGCAGGGCGTCCAGGAGGGCGCCGGTCGCCTCGACGGGGTCGTTCGGCAGACCGAGGGCCCGGGCGAAGACATTGGTGGAACCGCCGGGGACCACGGCGAGGCCGGGCAGATGGCCGGGGTCGGGGCCGGCGTGCAGGAGGCCGTTGACCACCTCGTTGACGGTGCCGTCGCCGCCGAGGGCCACGACCAGGTCGATGTCGTCGCTCTCCGCCGCATGCCGACCGAGGTCGCGGGCGTGTCCGCGGTACTCGGTGGTGACCGCCTCCAGCTTCATCTCGCTGGCGAGCGCGTGGATCAGGACATCGCGCGTACGTGCGCTTGTGGTGGTTGCTGCCGGATTGACCACGAGAAGTGCACGCATGCGTTGCAGCGTACCTACTGGGGGGTACCGGGCACAGGTCGAGGTAGGGATCAAGTAAGAGAGGGGGCGTGAGTCTCGACACGGGGGCACTGCGTTGGCTTCGGCGGGGGGTACTTGTGCCGTCGGTTGATCGGGTGCTCGGCGTTGTGGTCGGCGTCTGCTGGGGGCTGCCGCCTCCAGGCCCCCGCTGTCGGCCCTGGACGGGCCTTGTCCTCAAACGCCGGACGGGCTGGGATGCCTGGACCGGGCTGAGCCTGACGGGCTGGGTTGCACGGACCGGCGTCTAGGCCGGCGCCGTGCCGTTGGCTGTTCGGGTGCTCGGCGTTGTGGTGGGCGCCCTGCTGGGGGCTGCCGCCCCCAGGCCCCCGCTGTCGGCCCCGGACGGGCCTTGTCCTCAAACGCCGGACGGGCTGGGATGCCCGGACCGGGCTGAGTCTGATGGGTCGGGATGGATGCCCGGACCGGCGCTGAGAGGGCGATATGTCGGGGGCTACCCTTCAGGTGTGACCAAGGAGCAGAAGCCCGCCACCCCGGAGACCGTCCGTCCGGAAACCGTCGAACCTCGTCCGCGGAAGCTGACGTATGCGGCGTTGCTGACCGCCTTGGAGGGGGCGGCGCTTGCCGTCGGGGGTGTCTGGGTGCTGGTGCTGGGGCTCGCCGGGGAACCGGACGACCGGCAGCAGGCGGTCACGCTCGGCGTGACGCTGATCGCTCTCGCCCTGCTGCCGTTGCTCGCCGCGCGGGGGCTTTTCGGCCTGCGCAGCTGGAGTCGTGGGCCGTCCGTCATCACCCAGATCCTGGCGCTGCCGGTGGCCTACAGCCTGCTTCAGGCCGACAGCATCGCCATCCCGGCGGGGATCGCGATCGCCGTGGTCGCGGTCGCCACGCTCGTGCTCCTGATCAACCCCGCCACCACCAAGGCCCTCGGGATCCGGGGGCCCGGCGGTACTCAGGACCAGAAGTAGCGGTCGGCTCAGCGAGCCGTCACTCCTCCACCAGGAGCTTCTCCCGCAGCTGCGCCAGCGTGCGCGCCAGCAGCCGGGACACGTGCATCTGCGAGATGCCGACCTCCTGCGCGATCTGCGACTGGGTCATGTTGCCGAAGAAGCGCAGCAACAGGATCCGCTTCTCGCGCGGCGGGAGGTCCTCAAGGAGTGGCTTGAGGGACTCGCGGTACTCGACGCCCTCCAGCGCCTCGTCCTCCGCGCCCAGGGTGTCCGCGACCGCCGGGGACTCGTCGTCGGTGTCGGGGACGTCCAGGGACAGCGTGGAGTACGCGTTGGCGGACTCCAGGCCCTCCAGGACCTCCTCCTCCGAGATCGCCAGCTTCTCGGCGAGCTCATGCACCGTGGGGGAACGGCCGTGCTGCTGGGACAGCTCGGCCGTGGCCGTGGTGAGCGCGAGACGCAGCTCCTGAAGGCGCCGCGGGACACGCACCGCCCAGCCCTTGTCACGGAAGTGGCGCTTGATCTCGCCGACCACCGTCGGGGTCGCGTACGTCGAAAACTCCACACCCCGGTCGGGATCGAACCGGTCGACCGACTTGATCAGGCCGATGGTGGCGACCTGGGTGAGGTCGTCGAGCGGCTCGCCGCGGTTGCGGAAGCGGCGCGCGAGGTGTTCGACGAGCGGCAGATGCATCCGGACCAGCTGGTTGCGCAGCTCCGCGTACTCCGCGCTGCCGTCCTGAAGCTTGCGCAGCTCGAGGAACATGGCGCGCGCCCCGCTGCGGTCCTGAGGGTTGTGCTGCGTGGCCTGCGCGCTGTGCGCGCCCATCGCCTCGTCGGCGTGTCGCTCGTGCTCGCTCATCGTCCCGCCCGTCGCCCTCTCCCGAGCATTCGCCTCCGCCCCCACTCTCGGCTTCGAACGAGCTGGGGAACCTCCATGGACAGGGGAGACCCCGATCCGCCCGCCCAGAGGCGCGCCCTGCACGGCACCTGCGTCCTCCCGTCCGTCGCCCAGGAAACCGGCCTCCACGGAGTCGTCCTCCGGGTGCGGCCGGGCCTGCTCGGGGATGCCGTCGATGCCGTCCGCCATGCGTCGGGAACCGCTCGGGCCCGCGCCCGGACTCTCGGCCGCGCCCGAGCAGGGGGGAGTGGTCTCCGGCAGCTCCCGTGTGCCGCGCTCTTCGTCCCGCACCGGCCCGTCCCCGTTCCTCACGCCGGCCCGGGTCCCGCGCCGCGCTGTTTGTAGAGGCTGATCGAAACGGTTTTGTCCTCGTCCACGGCGGAGGAGACCTTGCCCGCGAGGGCGGACAGGACGGTCCAGGCGAAGGTGTCCCTGGAGGGGGCGTGGCCGTCCGTGGTCGGGGCCGAGACGGTGACCTCGAGTGAGTCGTCGACGAGCCGGAAGACACAGCTGAGCACCGAGCCGGGCACGGCCTGCTGGAGCAGGATCGCGCAGGCCTCGTCCACCGCGATGCGGAGGTCCTCGATCTCGTCGAGGGTGAAGTCCAAACGGGCCGCGAGGCCGGCAGTCGCCGTACGCAGCACCGACAGGTAGGCACCCGCGGCCGGCAGCCGGACTTCCACGAAGTCCTGGGTCGCGGGCTCGCCTGCGATCTGGGACACCCTCACCTCCAAGGTGGTACAAGCTTCTCGGGGCCGAGGGTCGCCCCCCGGGGTAACGCGATGTGTGGTTCAGCGGTGACGCTATCGCGCTCTTAACTTTCCTGTCCCCAGGACCCCAACCCCTTGCTGTCACTCATAGTAAACACACGGATACGCTCCGTGGCTAGGGGGTCTGCGGGCCCAATTGGGAAGAGCGCGCGCCGGTTTGACGTACCCAGGCGTCAGACGGTCGAACCGTCCGGATCCCCGGGCGTCCAGCGTACGTCCCCGTCACACCAGTACGTGGTCGACGAAGCACCAGCGCCAGGCCTCGCCCGGCTCGAAGGTACGCATGATGGGGTGGCCGGATTCCTTGTGGTGCTCCGTGGCGTGGCGTCCCGGCGAGGAGTCGCAGCAGCCGACGTGACCGCAGGTGAGGCACAACCGCAGCTGCACGGGGTGCCAGCCCTCGGCGAGACAGGTGGGACATGTCTCGTTGAGCGGGCCGGGCTCCGGGTGCGGCAGCGCGTCGGCGTGCGTGCACTGTTTCATGATTGCCAGGTTACGACGGCCACGCGCGCACCCGCGCGGAAAAACGAGGTCGGGCGGCGGCGACGATGAGCGAGGGCGGGAGAAGAGTGATGAACGGGGTCGCCGGCAGGGCGGCGCGCGGACCGGCGCGAGCGGTGGGCGGGCCCGGGCCCGTGGCCGCCGGTGGGCGTGAGACGGGGGTTGCCGCCGGCGGGCTGCTCGTGATGACTGGGGGGCGTCGGAGCGGTGCGGGCGAGGGTGGGCGAGGCGTATGGATGTGATGCCGCTGTTGTTGCTGGTGGCGGGGAGTGCCATCGTCGCCGCGGCGGCGCGGCGCACGCCCGTGCCGGCGCCGCTGCTGCTGGTCGCGGCCGGGCTCGCGGTGTCGTATCTGCCCGGGGTGCCCGAGTACACGCTCGACCCGCACATCGTCCTGCCGCTGGTGCTGCCGCCGCTGCTGCACACCGCGGCCACGGACAGCTCGTACCTCGACCTCCGGGCCCAGCTGCGGCCCGTGATGCTGCTCTCGGTGGGCTACGTCCTGTTCGCGACCTTCGCCGTCGGCTGGCTCGCCTATCTCGTCGTACCGGGGTTGCCGCTGACCGCGGCGCTGGTGCTGGGCGCGGTCGTGGCGCCGCCGGACGCGGTCGCCGCGACGGCGGTCGCACGGCGGGTGGGGCTGCCGTCCCGCATCACCACGATCCTTCAGGGCGAGTCCCTGGTGAACGACGCCACGGCGATCACCGCCTACCGGGTGGCCCTCGCGGCCGCCGTCGGGGAGGGCGCCACCTGGGCCGGAGGCATCGGCGAGTTCCTGCTCGCGGCGTTCGGCGGCGTCGGCGTGGGCCTGGTGCTGATGGTGCCGATCCACTGGCTGCGCACGCATGTGAAGGAAGCCCTGCTCCAGAACACGCTCTCCCTGCTGATCCCGTTCGTCGCGTACGCGGTCGCCGAGCAGGTGCACGCCTCCGGTGTGCTGGCGGTCGTGGTCGTCGCCCTGTACCTGGGCCACCGCGCGTGGGAGGTCGACTTCGCCACCCGGCTCCAGGAGGAAGCGGTGTGGAGGATGGTCGCGTTCGTGCTGGAGTCGGCCGTGTTCGCGCTGATCGGGCTGCAACTGCCGGTGGTCCTCAAGGGCCTCGGCGAGTACGAGGGCATGCGCGCCGCCTGGTACGCGATCGCCGTCTTCCTGATGGTCGTCGCCTCGCGGTTCGTCTGGGTGTATCCGGCGACCTTCCTGCCGCGCATCCTGTCGGCGCGGATCCGGGAGCGCGAGGCGAACCCGACGTGGAAGGGCCCGTTCATCATCTCCTGGGCCGGAATGAGAGGCGTCGTCTCGCTCGCGATCGCCTTCTCGATTCCGCTCACGGTGCACGGCGGCGAGGAGTTCCCCGAGCGCAACCTCATCCTCTTCCTGACCTTCACCACGGTCATCGGCACGCTCGTCGTACAAGGAGTGACGCTGCCGTCGCTGGTCCGCGTGCTGAAGCTCCCCGGCCGTGACGAGCAGGCCGAGACCCTCGCCGAGGCGAACGCCCAGGCGCAGGCCTCCCGCGCCGCCGAACAGCGTCTGGAGGAACTCCTCTCCGACGAGCGCAACGCCCTCCCCGAGTCGCTGGCCGACCGTCTGCGGGCCGTCCTGGAGCGCCGCCGCAACTCCGTCTGGGAGCGCCTCGGCCAGTCCAACCCCATCACCGGCGAGTCCGTCGACGACACCTACCGCCGGCTGTCCCGCGAGGCGATCGGCACCGAACGCACGGTCTTCGTGCGGCTCCGGGACGGCCGCTACATCGACGACGAGATGCTGCGCACGCTGCTGCGCAGGCTGGATCTGGAGGAGGCGGCGGCCTACCGGGAGACGCAGTGAGCCGGGGTCACCCGTCGAAGGGGGTCCCGGTGACGACGGCCGCCACCGTGGTGCCGGCCGGGAAGGCCCCTTCCTCCGCCAGCGCGACAACTCCATACAGCAACTTGGCGACATAGAGACGTTCGACGGCCAGTCCGTGCCGCTCCTCGAAGGCCTCGGCGAAGGCGTCCAGTTCGGGAGCGGTCCGGGCGTAGCCCCCGAAATGGAAGCGCTCGTCCAGCCACCAGTCACCGCGGGGCCCGCCGAACGCCTCGCCTTGCAGGCGCCGCACCTCACCGCCCAGGAAGCCGCCCTTCAGGACCGGCACGCCCAAGGCCCGCTGCCCGGGACCCAGCCCGGCGGCGAGCCCCGCCAGCGTCCCGCCCGTACCGCAGGCGACGGCGACCACGTCGGCCCGTCCGCGCAACTCCTCGCCGAGTGCCCGGCACCCTCGTACGGCGGCCGCGTTGCTCCCGCCTTCCGGTACGGCGTACGCGTCCTCGGCGCCGATGTCACGCAGAATGCCGGCCAGCGTCTCGGGCTCGGTCTTGCGGCGATACGTCGACCTGTCGACGAAGTGGAGCCGCATACCGTCGGCCGCGCATCGCGCCAGCGACTTGTTGAGGGGCCGCTCCGCCAGCTCCTGCCCGCGCACCACCCCCACCGTGCGCAGGCCGAGGAGACGGCCCGCGGCGGCGGTGGCGCGCAGGTGGTTGGAGTAGGCGCCGCCGAAGGTGACGACCGTACGGCGGCCCGCGGCCGACAGGTTCGGTACGAGCTTGCGCCACTTGTTGCCGATCAGCTCCGGGTGGATCAGATCGTCCCGCTTGAGCAGCAGCCGCAGCCCGCGCCGTGTGAACCGGTCGTCCGCGAGCTCCTGCACGGGCGAGGGGAGTCGCGGGAGCGGGCCGGCGACATCCGGCATGGCGTCGTGGCTGGTCACCACGCCATTGTCACCCCTCCAGGGCCCGGCCCTACGCCAGCCGGTCCCGAATCCTCGCCCGCATCGCGGCCATCGTGAACCCCCGCGGGTCCACCTTCCCCGGCTGCCACTCCAGATGTCCGATCACCGACCGCTCGGTCCAGCCGTGATGGCGGCAGATGGCGGCCGAGACCCGTTCGATCGCCGACAGCTGGGCTTCCGGCCAGGGGTCCTGTCCGTCCCCGAGGTTCTCGCACTCGAAGCCGTAGAAGTGACGGTTGCCGTCGGTGTTGGCCTCGTTGTCGGGCGGCAGTGCCGTCTCGGCGATGACCGCGCGCAGTACGTCGTCGTCGCCGAGGCCGGCGTGATTTGCGCGACCGTAGCCGACCAGGTGCACCCGGCCGTCCTTGGTGATCACGCCGTGGCACAGCGGGCCCGGCAGTCCCTCGTAGCCGTTGCGGCACAGTTCCACGGTCTGGGCGCTGCCCTTGGTCACCGTGTGGTGGATCATCACGCCGTGGACCGGGCCCCACGGCCCCACGTGGTTGCGGTTGTGGTGTTCCCAGTCGCCCACTTCGACGACCGTGGCGCCCTCCGCCTCGAGTCTCTCCAGGAATCTGCTCGCGGACATGGGTGTGGCCATGGCCGCGCCTCCTTCACGCCGTGCGCCGGCCGCCGTTCGCGACCGACTCGTACCGGTGCTCTACCGAAAACGGGCAGACGGGACTCCTCGAATCGCACGCTGTGCGAGTCGTTTCGGACACCGCAGGAGCAGCTCGACGGAAGCCGTACCGCTGGACAAGGTCCCTCTATTTGCCCAGCCTTCAGTGATCCATTCCCGCTCTTTCGGGTAATAGCACCGGCACGCTCCGTGATGGAAAGCTCGACCGCGGAGATCGCGATGCCTGGCGCCAGATCGGCGTCGTGCATGACGGGAGGGCAATTCCTTATGTCGGTAGGCGAAGAGGTCCGCACGGAGCAGGGCAAGCCGCAGCAGAGTCTCGGCACGGCGGCCGCGCGGAACCTGGCCACCACGACCAAGTCCGCGCCGCAGATGCAGGAGATCAGCTCCCGCTGGCTGCTGCGCATGCTGCCCTGGGTGAACGTTCAGGGCGGAACGTACCGGGTGAACCGGCGACTCAGCTACGCCGTCGGCGACGGCCGTATCACGTTCGTGAAGACCGGCGATCGCGTCGAGGTCATCCCGGCCGAGCTGTGCGAACTGCCGGCGCTGCGGTCCTACGACGACGAGGACGTGCTCTCGGAGCTCGCCCAGCGGTGCCAGCAGCGGGAGTTCGCGGCGGGCCAGGTGCTCGCCTCGTTCGGCAGCCCGACCGACGAGGTGTACCTGCTGGCGCACGGCAGGGTGGAGAAGCTCGGCACCGGCCCCTACGGGGAGGACGAGTCCCTCGGCGTCCTGGCCGACGGCGCCTACCTCGGTGAGCAAGCGCTCCTCGACTCCGACGCCATCTGGGAGTACACCGCCCGCGCGGTCACCGCCTGTACGGTGCTCGTCCTGCCCCGCCAGGACGTCGAGCAGGTCGCGGAGCGCGCCGAGTCGCTCCAGGGGCATCTGGAGGAGCTGCGCGCGATCCCGCAGCAGCGCACCAACAAGTACGGCGAGAAGGAGGTCGACCTCGCGGCCGGCCACAGCGGCGAGCCGGACATCCCGCACACCTTCGTCGACTACGAGGCCCGGCCCCGTGAGTACGAACTGAGCATCGCCCAGACGGTGCTGCGCATCCACTCGCGCGTGGCCGACCTCTACAACCAGCCGATGAACCAGACCGAGCAGCAGCTCCGGCTGACCGTGGAGGCCCTGAAGGAGCGGCAGGAGCACGAGCTCGTCAACAACCGTGAGTTCGGGCTGCTCCACAACTGCGAGTACGACCAGCGCCTCCAGCCACACGACGGGGTGCCCAGCCCCGACGACATGGACGAGCTGCTCAGCCGTCGGCGCGGCACCAAGCTGCTGCTCGCCCACCCGCGCGCGATCTCCGCGTTCGGGCGTGAACTGAACAAGCGCGGTCTGGTCCCCGAGACCATCGAGGTGGCCGGCAACCGCATCCCCACCTGGCGCGGGGTGCCGATCTACCCCTGCAACAAGATTCCGGTCACCGAGGCCCGTACGACCTCGATCATCGCCATGCGTACCGGCGAGGCCGAGCAGGGGGTGATCGGGCTCCAGCAAGCGGGCCTCCCGGACGAGATCGAGCCGAGCCTGTCCTGCCGCTTCATGGGCATCAACGAACAGGCCATCATCAAGTACCTGGTGACGGCGTACTACTCGGCCGCGGTCCTGGTGCCGGACGCCCTCGGCGTGCTGGAGAACGTCGAGATCGGCCGCTGGCGGTGACACTGCCGCCCACTCTCGCCACCGGTACGCCGTGTCCCGTGCCGTCGCCGTGGGTAAACCCTCCGGGTAGGCGCCCAGCCGTACCGGAAGTGCCACTGTCCGCCGACTCTCCGAGGCGATGCCATGGGTGAGTTCATGACGGAGACGCAGCAACGCCCTACCGGGGCGCGGCCGTCCGCCGAGACGCTCGGAGGGCCGAGGTCGGCCGCGGTCGAAGGGGACGGCGGTGGGCCGGGCTCGCCCGACGGTGTCGAGGCGACGGTGATCCTGGAGCGCGCGCGGGCCTCGGTCGACCCCGAACTGCGAGCCGCCGTGGAGTCGTTGCCGCCGTCCCTGCGCCGGATCGCGAGCTACCACTTCGGCTGGGAGCACCCGGACGGCACTCCGGCGGCCGGCAACGCGGGCAAGGCGATCCGTCCCGCCCTGGTCCTCACGGCGGCCGCCGCGCTCGGCGGACCGAGGGCACGGGCGGCGGCCGTACCGGCGGCGGTCGCGGTGGAACTGGTCCACAACTTCACGCTGTTGCACGACGACGTGATGGACCGGGACACCACCCGGCGGCACCGTCCCACCGCCTGGACCGTGTTCGGCGAGGCCGACGCGATCCTCGGCGGGGACGCCCTCCAGGCGCTGGCCCTGCGGCTGCTCGCCGAGGACCCGCACCCGGCGTCCGCCCCGGCCGTGGCCCGGCTGGCGGACTGCATCGTCGAACTGTGCGCCGGTCAGCAGGCGGACACGGCGCTGGAGAAACGGAAACCGGGCGAGGTCGGCCTGGCCGAGGTGCTCACCATGGCCGAAGCCAAGACGGGTGCGCTGCTGGGATGTGCGTGTGCCCTGGGTGCGCTGTACGCGGGGGCGGCGGCCGAGGACGTGGCGGCGCTGGACTCGTTCGGCCGTGAGGCCGGGCTCGCCTTCCAGCTCATCGACGACGTGATCGGCATATGGGGCGACCCGCGCCACACCGGCAAGCCGGCCGGTGCGGATCTCGCCGCCCGCAAGAAGTCCCTGCCGGTCGTCGCCGCGCTGACCTCCGGCGGTCCGGCGGCGGCGGAACTGGCCGCGCTGTACGAGACGCCGTACGACAAGGAGGACCTTCAGCGCACCGCGCTCGCCGTCGAGCGGGCCGGTGGCCGTGACTGGGCGCAGGCCCAGGCCGCCGACCGGATGGCGAGGGCCATGCAGGAACTGGCCCGAGCCGTGTCCGACCCGCGGGAGGCGGGCGGACTGCTGGCACTGGCGGAGTTCGTGACACGGCGCAGCAACTGAGCGCACGTCAGCAGACCCCGCACCGAGGTGGCACCACCGGATCGCCCTCCCTCCGAGGAACCGGCGGTCGTCGAGGCTCCGGAGCTCCCGGGCCGTACGGTTCCTGACCCCGTACGGCCGGTGGGTGGCTCCGGAACGGCGGGTCCCGCACATCCCCACGGTGTGCGGGGCCCGCCCCTGTGTACCGGTGCGTTCGCGCGGGGCACGGGCGGGATCTCGACAAACTGGCCCCAGGAACGTCACGCCATCCCCATTCCCCCTACGATCAAGGCGGGTTGACACGAAGGGGCGGGTACACATCATGGGCGTCGCGATCCGGACGGCGGGCGAGGAGGACCGGGAGCTGGTGGTCCGGCTGCTGGACACGGCCTTCCAGGACGATCCGGTCAGCGGCTGGGTGTTCCCGGGCGAGGAGTACCGCCGCAGCACCCATTCCCGGCTGATGGCGGCGTTCACCGACATCGTGCTCGCCCACGGTCGGATAGACGTCACCGAGGACGGCACGGCGTGCGCGCTGTGGATGTCCGTGCCGGCCGACGCGCACGGCCAGGACGAGGAGGGCCCCGCCCGGCTGCGCGAGGCCGTCGACCCGGGGAACGAGCGGGTCGAGCAGATAGGACGGCTGACGGCGGCCATCCACCCGGAGGGCCGGGCCCACGAGTACCTGTGGATGATCGCCACGGCACCCGGACACCAGGGCGAGGGCCTCGGCTCCGCACTCATCACCTCGGTCCTCGACCGCTGCGACGAGGAGGGCGTGGCCGCCTACCTGGAGGCGAGCAGCGCCCGCAGCCGCCAGCTGTACGAACGCCTGGGCTTCGAGCTGGAGGGCGACCCCCTCGACCTGCCGGACGGCCCCAGGATGTGGCCGATGTGGCGGGAGCCGCGCGGCTGAGTGGCCTACGTCGCTGACCTGCCTACGTCGCTCGGGCACGATCAGCTGCACCAGTTCGTCGGGCACGCGCCCCAGGGCAGGGCGTCGGCCAGTGCGTAGGTAGCTCCAGAAGCTCCAGAAGCTTCAGGAGCAGCCCAAGCAGCAGCCCAAGCAGCCCAAGCAGCCCAAGCATCGCAGGACAGAGCTCGGTGATCAGGCGTCGCGGTGGATCTCGCTGCCCTCCCACCGGCTCGCCGCCCGCCGACAAGGACCGGACCGGCCCTCCCCGCCCCTGCGCGACAACGCCGACCCGCCGCTCCGGATCGCCCGCCATCGCCCGCCATCCGGAACCTCCTTTCTCACTTCACCCCGGTCACGGAAACGACCCCCGAATACCCTTGCAACCACTACAGACGACGTACTACAACTGAAGCACTACAACCAGAGTGGTTCTTCGAAACGCCCGCGCACCCCACGAAAAGAGACCAGCTTGCGCAAGCTCACCTACTTCATCGCCTGCTCGATCGACGGCTTCATCGGTGATCCGGCCGGCGACGCCACGGCGATGTACGCCTTCGTCGACGAGGAGTTCCTGGGGTTCCTCAAGGAGGAGTACCCGGAGACCGTGTCGACCCCCGGCCGCCGTGCCCTCGGCTTCGACGATGTGGCCAACCGGCGGTTCGACACGGTCATCCAGGGCCGGGCCAGCTACGACCTGGCCCTGAAGGAGGGCCTTACCAGCCCGTACGCCCATATGCGCCAGTACGTCGCCTCCCGCACGCTGGCCGAGTCGCCCGACCCGCAGGTCGAGATCGTCTCCGACGACGTGGTCGGCAAGGTCCGCGAACTGAAGGCGGAGGAGGGCGAGTTGGGGATCTATCTGTGTGGCGGCGCCCAGCTCGCCGGCGTGCTGTCGGACGAGATCGACGAGCTCGTCATCAAGACGTACCCCATCGTGTTCGGCACGGGCATGCCGATGTTCGGCTCGGACTTCGCCGTCACCCAGTTCGCCCTCGAAGGGACGCGGACGTTCGGCAACGGGGCCGTGGTCCGTACGTACAGCAGGAAGCGCTGAGCCGTATCCCGCCCTACTCTGAGGACATGGGCAGCGAACAGCACGTCTGTCCCGACTGCGGACAGCCCCTGGAAATGGTCGTCAAGCGGCACAAGACGCTGGGCGCCTGGGTCCCCACCTGGGTGGACGGCCCGTGCAGGAACCCCGACTGCGCGGCGCACCCCGAAGACGGCGCCGAGCACGAGGAGAAGCGCGAGGAGAAGCACGAGCAGCCCGTGCAGTCCGAGCAGTCCGAGCAGACCGGAACCCCCACCGCGAAAAATTCCTGAGCACCGTGTCGAGAAGCCAGGCCCGGCTCCGACGTCCCCTGTGAGAGCCGCCCACCGAGGGCGGCCGACGGAAGCAGAAGGAGCGGACTGATGAAGTACCTGGTCATGGTGCAGGGCACGCAGGCGGACTACGAGGCGATGCAGGGCAAGGGGTCGGCGAACTCCGTGGCCTGGAGCCAGGAGGACGTCCAGGCGATGTACGCCTTCATGCAGGCCCTCAACGACGACCTCGCCGAGAGCGGCGAGATGATCGACGGACAGGGGCTGGCCGAGCCCGCGAAGACCCGGCACGTCACCCTGGGCGACGACGGCAAGACGGTGATCACCGACGGGCCGTACAGCGAGACCAAGGAACTGCTGGCCGGTTACTGGGTGCTGGACTGCGCGAGCCTGGAGCGGGTCACGGAGATCGCCGAGCGCGTCCTCGCCTGCCCCCAGCCCGCCGGAGCCCCCACCTACCCCGTGGTGATCCGGCCCATCGACAACGGCTCCGGGGAGGTCTGACCCCGGCCGTGAGCCGTCCGACCGACATCGAGGACCTGCTGCGCCGCCACGCGCCGCAGGTCCTCGGCGCGCTGGTGCGACGGTACGGCCACTTCGACACCGCCGAGGACGCCGTACAGGAGGCCCTGCTCGCCGCGGCCGAGCAGTGGCCGCGCACCGGTGTCCCGGACAACCCGCGCGGCTGGCTGATCAGGGTCGGCGCACGCCGGCTGACCGATGCCCTGCGCGCGGAGGAGGCACGCCGGGCCCGCGAGGAGAAGGTCGCGGCGCTCGCGCCACGGGACGCCTTCACCGCACCGCCGCCCGGCGCGGACCGCGCTCCACGCGAGGACGACACCCTCACCCTGCTGTTCCTCAGCTGCCACCCGAACCTGACCCCGCCCGCCCAGACCGCCCTCACCCTGCGTGCCGTCGGCGGTCTGACCACCGCTGAGATCGCCCGTGCCCACCTGGTCCCCGAGGCCACGATGGCCCAGCGGATCAGCCGGGCCAAGCAGAAGGTCCGCGGGGTGCGCTTCGGGCGCCCGGACAACTGGGAGGACCGTCTGCCCGCGGTGTTGCAGACCCTGTACCTGATCTTCAACGAGGGCTATACGGCGACCTCGGGCACGAGCCTGCAACGGCGGGAGCTCGCCGGCGAGGCGATCCGGCTGACCCGTGAGGTGCACCGGCTCCTCCCGGACCACGGCGAGGTGGCCGGCCTGCTCGCTCTGATGCTGCTCACCGACGCCCGCCGGGACGCTCGCACCGGACCGCACGGGGAACTCGTCCCGCTCGACGAACAGGACCGCGACCGCTGGGACAAGGCCGCGATCGACGAGGGCGTCGCCCTGGTCACCCGGGCCCTGCGCCGGGGCCCCGCCGGCCCGTACCAGCTCCGCGCCGCCATCGCCGCCGTACATGACGAGGCCCCGTCCGCGGCGGAGACCGACTGGACGGAGATCCTCGGCCTCTACGACGTCCTGGTCCGCCTCGTCCCCGGGCCCGTCGAGCGCCTCAACCGCGCGGTCGCCGTCGCCATGGTCCACGGCCCGCGGGCCGGCCTCGACGAACTGGCGTCACTGGAGGACGAGTTGGGTGCCGGGCACCGGCTGGACGCGGTCCGCGGGCATCTCCTGGAGCGGGCCGGCGCCCCCGAAGAGGCACGCGCCGCCTACGAGACCGCGGCCGAAAAGGCCCTGAGCCTGCCGGAGCAGCGGTATCTGCACGCGCGGGCGGCACGGCTGAGGCCGTAACCTCGCGCCATGCCCGAACAGACGTACATCCTGCACCTCACCGAAGGCTCCCTGTGGGAGGCGGCCCGCGAGCGCGGGACGTACGAGATGTCGACCCGTGGCCGCACGCTTCAGGAGGAGGGCTTCATCCACTGCTCGACCCGCGCCCAACTCCCGTCCGTGGCGGCCTTCCTGTACGGCTCCTACGACGGCCCGGACGAACTGGTCGTGCTGGTCGTGGATCCCGCCCGGCTGGACGTGCCCGTGAGGTACGAGGCGCCGGAGCCCGGGGGCGAGGAGTTCCCGCACGTGTACGGGCCGATACCGGTGGACGCGGTGGTGGATGTGGCGGGGTGGCGATGACGGGCCGACGCCGGTTATGGCGGCGGGTCGCGGCGGCGTGGTTGGGCGTCGTGGTCGTGGCGGGCGGGCTGACGCTGTGGCTGCGGGACTCGGCCGAGCCGCCCGAGCCGCACGTCCGGGAGGAGGCGAGTCCGACGCCGTCGCTTCCGGAGGGGTGGGAGTCGGCGTGCGCGGGTGCCGCCGGGCCCGACGGGAAGGGTCAGGCGCTCTGCATCATCAGGACCCGCTAGGGCCGGGCAGTCCGCCGGTCCGCGGATCGCGGCCCGTCAGGCAGTACGTCCCGCCCGCCGGATCGCGCATCACCGTCCAGTGGGCGCCCTGGGCGACGAAGACCGCGCCCAGCTCCTCGTGCCGGGCGCGGGTCGCCGCGATGTCCGCGCAGGCGAGGTCCAGATGGGCGGAAGCCGCACGTTCCCGGTCGAGCCGCTGGAGCAGGACGCGCACCGGCAGCCCGGCCGGCGGCCGTAGTACATGGAACTCGGCCAGGGAGCCGGCCGTCGACTCCCAGCCGTCCAGCAGTCCGCTCCAGAAGGCCACTTCGGCGTCGTAGGCCGACGGCGGTACGTCCAGACAGACCTGGTCGAGCCGGCTGCCACGCACCACCGGCGGGCGCACCGCTTCCCCCTGCCAGGGCACGGCACAGAACAACTGCCCGGCGGGCGACCGCAGTACGGCCCACCCGTCGTGCTCGGCGGCGAGATCCGCACCCAGCCCGAGCGCCGACTTCACGAAGTCCGGTACGTCGTCCACGGCGAAGTCCGGATGCGCGCCCCCGGGACCCGAGCCGACCCCCTGTGCCTTCACGCAGGCGTCCGCCCCGCCGCCCGGCAGCAGGGTCACGAACTCGCCCTGATCGCCCCGGAGTTCGGACAGCTCGGTGTCCGTCACGGCCGTCCAGAAGGCGTTGGCCCGGCCGAACGCCGCTGCGGGGCGGTCGATGAACGCGTAGGTCCAGCGGATGCTCATGGGGCGATCGTAGATCCGCCGACGCGCTCGCGGGCTCGGCAGTCGTACGGGCGGCCCGAACGTCACCACGGCTGCTTCGCAGGACCCTCACCAACCGCGCGCCACCTTCTGGGGAGTGCTTTGCCATCAGTTCGTCCCGCATTGGTCCGGGCTTGTTCGCATGGGGGAATGGACCACATCACGTTCCTGGTGGCGGTCGTCATCGTGACGGCCCTCGCCTTCGACTTCACCAACGGTTTCCATGACACGGCGAACGCGATGGCCACCTCCATCGCCACGGGGGCGCTCAAACCGAGGACGGCTGTGATCATCAGCGGCGTGCTGAACGTCGTCGGAGCCTTCCTGTCCACGGAGGTCGCCAAGACGATCTCCGGCGGCATAGTGGACGACACCCTCGTCACGCCCGGCATGATCTTCGCGGGGCTGGTGGGGGCGATCCTGTGGAATCTGCTCACCTGGCTGGTCGGGCTGCCGTCCAGTTCGTCCCACGCGCTGTTCGGCGGGCTGATCGGGGCCGTCTGGGTCGGTGCGGGGTCGCACGGTGTGCACTTCGACAAGGTTGTCGAGAAGGTGCTGATCCCGGCGGTGGCCTCGCCGCTGGTGGCGGGTCTCGCGGCGCTGCTGGCCACGTACCTGGCGTACAAGCTCACGGCCCGGGCCCGCAAGGAGTCCGTCACCAAGGGCTTCCGGGTCGGTCAGATCGCCTCGGCCTCGCTGGTCTCCCTGGCCCACGGCACCAACGACGCGCAGAAGACGATGGGCGTCATCACGCTGACCCTGATCTCGGCGGGCGCGCTCGGCCATGACGCGGGCCCGCCGCTGTGGGTGATCGCCTCCGCGGGTCTGGCGATCGGTCTCGGCACCTACCTCGGCGGCTGGCGCATCATCCGCACCATGGGCAAGGGCCTGACGGAGATCCAGTCCCCGCAGGGCTTCGCCGCCGAGACGGCCTCCACCACGGTCATCCTCACCTCGGCCCACCTCGGCTTCGCCCTGTCCACCACCCAGGTCGCCTCCGGCAGCATCCTCGGCGCCGGACTGGGCCGCCGGCTCGCCGAGGTCCGCTGGGGCGTGGCCGGCCGCATGCTCGTGGCCTGGCTGATCACCCTGCCGGCCGCCGCCCTGGTCGGCGGTGTCTCCGCGAGCGTGGTCACGCACGGCGGCACCTTCGGTACGGCCGTGGTGGCGCTGGTCGGTGCCGCCGTCGCCGCCGGCATCGTGCTCGCCTCCCGCCGCAACCCGGTGTCCGCGCACAACGTCAACGACACCCACGAGGTCACGATCCGCGGCACCGAGCCGGCACCGGTCCGTACCGCCGCCTGAGCCGACGACCGCCCGAGAACAAGGGGAGTTCACACCAATGAACCTCGACTGGAGCGCCCTCGGCCAGGTCGCCGCGGTGAGCCTCGCCGTCACCGTGGCGGTGGTCGCCGTCTTCGCCCTCGGCGTGCTGGGCCTGGCCCGCTACGAGGGGGCACGCGCGGAGGGCGGCGGCACCTCCACCCTGGGCCTCGCCCAGGCCGGGCTGTGCTTCCTGGCCTGCGCCGCGGTGGTGGCGTACGGGATCTATCTGATCGTGCCGCAGTTCCACTGACCGTGCCGGGAACGGAGGAGGTCCGCGCCTCGGCTCAGGCCTCCTCCGCCGGCCCGATCCGCTCGTACACGGTCACCCGCCGCCCCCGGTCCCGTACGTCCGCCACCACCCTGAAGCGCTCCTTCAGCACGGCGGCCTTCGCCTTGTCCCGCTTCGCCGTCACCGCCCGCGCCACCTCGGGCACATCGGTGACCAGCAGTATCCGCCGCTGGGCCAGCATCGCGGCCCGTATCCGCGCCGGACTCGCCTCCTCGCCCTTCAACGTCCCCGACGCCGCCGGGCTCTCGGCCAGCGCCAGGTCCCGCAGTCCGGCGAAGTCGCCGGGGGAGACCAGGGCGGTGTCGCGCCGGGCCGCCGGTACGAAGACCACCGCGTCGCCGGGCTCCTTCAGCCGCCGTACGTCCGCCGCGACGGCCAGGACGTCGTCCACCCGGCTCGCCGGGGAGCGCTTGGCCAGCGACTGCGGCAGCAGCGCCACCGCCACCAGCGCGACCACGCCCGGCACCAGCCACGCCGACGCCCTCGGGAAACGGCGCCCGGCCACCCGTGCCGCCGTACCCAGCGCCGCGCCGATCAGCAGGGCGAGACCCAGCATGCTGAACAGGATGTAGCGGTCCAGGAAGAGCGGCCGGACCAGGGAGAGCCCCAGCAGGCCGAGCTGCGGCACCGCCAGCAGCGGCAGCCCGACGGCCGCGAGCGACAGGCGCCCGGCGTGCGGCCGGTCCCCCAGGGCGCCGAGACCGCCGAGTGCCAGCAGGACCGCCGGGCCGATCAGCATGTGCCAGGTCAGCGGCGGGATCCAGGAGACCTGTTCGGCCTGGGTGCGGCTGAACAGGATCAGCGGCAGTACGGCGGCCACCGCGGCGGACGCGGCCACCGCCCAGCGTGCCCCCGTGCGCCGCCCGGCCCGCGTGCGGACCAGCGTCGCCAGGTGGGCGGGCAGGATCAGCAGCGACAGCCAGTTCAGCAGCCCGCACACCGCGACCGTGCCGCCGTACGCGATCCAGTGCACGGCTCGGCCGCGCCGTTCGAGGACGGTCACCAGCAAGAGCGTCGAGATGCCCGCCCCGGCCGCGACCAGGGCGTACGGGCGCCCCTCCTGGAGATGGAACTGCACGGCCGGGAGCAGGCCGAACACCAGCCCGCCCGCCAGGCCCACCCGGACCCCGGCCAGCCGGCGGCCGATCTCCGTCACACAGACCGCGGCCACCGCCATGGCGAGCACGGAGGGCAGCCGCAGGCTCGTGGTGCCGGCCCCGAAGACGCTGAAGACCCCGTGCATCAGCAGGTAGTAGAGGCCGTGCACGGCGTCGACCTGCCCGAGCATGTGCCAGATGTCCTCGGTGGACCGCCGTGCCACCTGCCAGGTCGCGGCCTCGTCCCGCCACACGCTGTGCTGCCGCGACAGCCCCCACAGCCCGAGAGCGAGGGTCCACAGCAGGGGGATCGGCCAAAGGGGTGGGCGGCGCCTCAAGCGAGCGTTCTCCAAGGGATCGGCGTTCCATCGGCGGGGGCCGGGCCGCCGGGAGATGTGCTCCCCCTCGCGCGCTGCCGCCGAGCATGCCGAACGTCGCCTCGGTATCGCGGGCCGAGTCGAGATCTGAGTGCCGCTCAGTTTCCCCCGTGCGTCCACCCGTTCTGCCCGTTCTGGAGTTCGAACGAACAGATGGACAAGCCAGAACCTACGGGACGTGAACGACCGGCGGCCACCTCGCGCCGCGTGAACACAATCACCGCGAACTCACGGAACCTTGAGCCCGTCACACCGTCGGGGAACGCCGAAGGGGCCCGACCGGCGAACCGTTCGAGCCCCTTCCTGAAGCCAAAGAACCTTGGATCAGGCCTTCTTGGTCTCCCAGAAGATCTTGTCGATCTGGGCGATGTAGTCCAGCGCCTTCTGGCCGGTCGCCGGGTCGGTGGAGCCCTTGGCGGCCGAGAGGGCCTTCAGGGTGTCGTTGACCAGCTGGTGCAGCTCCGGGTACTTCTCGAAGTGCGGGGGCTTGAAGTAGTCGCTCCAGAGCACCGAGACGTGGTGCTTGGCGAGCTCGGCACGCTGCTCCTTGATGGTGGTGGCGCGCGCCTGGAAGTGAGGGTCGTCGTTGCCGGCCATCTTCTCCTGGATGGCCTTCACCGACTCCGCCTCGATGCGGGCCTGGGCCGGGTCGTACACACCGCAGGGAAGGTCGCAGTGTGCGCTGACCTTGACCTTGGGGGCAAACAGGCGGGAAAGCATGGAGCATTCCTTCCTCGTGATCGTCTTCTCAGGTGGGACATTACTCCCTGCAAGACGGGTTTTCGCGGGTGCCCCCATGGGCTTAGGACAAAAGTCCGGGGTGAGACTGAAACTGGTGGAGGACCCTACCGGGGAGGTGCCGGGGATGCCGGAGTTGTCGCAGGAGACCGAGCGCGGGCGGGCGGACCGGCCCTTCGGGTGGGCCGAGGTGACCGGACCGTCGATGGTGCCCACGCTGTATCACGGTGACCTGCTCGTGGTGCTGCACCGGGGCCGGATCCGGCCCGGTGACGTGGTGGTGCTGCGGCATCCCTTCCAGCAGGACCTGCTCGTGGTCAAGCGGGCCGCCGAGCGCCGCGAAGGCGGCTGGTGGGTACTCGGGGACAACGCGTATGCCGGGGGCGACAGCACCGACTACGGAATCGTGCCGGACGAGCTGGTCCTGGGCCGGGTCCGGCTGCGCTACCGGCCGCGCAAGCCCGATCAGCGCTCGCCGTTCGCTTTGGCGCGCTGGGTGCTGTCGGCGGTACGGCTCGTGTCGGCCGACCGGTCGGCCTCCAGGCGCTTGCGGGCCCGGTAGGCGGCCACGTTCGCGCGGGTCGCGCAGCGGTCGGAGCAGTAGCGCCGGGAGCGGTTGGTGGAGGTGTCGAGGTAGGCGTTGCGGCAGGGCGACGCCTCGCACAGGCCGAGCCGGTCCACGCCGTACTGGGTGAGGTGGAACGCCAGACCCATCGCCGCGATGGCCGCGTAGCCCGCGGTCGCGTTCGACGGGTGATCGGCGAGGTGCATGTGCCACAGGGGGCGGCCGTCGTCGTCCCGGAAGTCATGGCCGGAGATCTGTGGGCTCACCGGGAACTCCAGCAGGAGCGAGTTCAGCAGGTTCACCGCCAGCACCTCGTCGTCGCCGTCCGCCGCCTCGAACACCGCCCTCAGCCGCGCCCGCACGGAACGGAAGCGGGTGACGTCGCTGTCAGTGGCACGGCGGGCCGCCTCCTGGCTGACGCCGAACAGGTCGCGGACGGCCTCGACCGAGGTCAGCGAGTCCGTACCCCGGGCCGGGTCCTCGCTGTTGACGAGTCGTACGGCGTAGTCCGAGTAATAGGCCAGTTCCACTTGTAGTCCTTACGGAGGCGTTCTATCGTCGGGGTGCGGTCGGGTAACAGCTGATCGTGCTTACAGGGTATTACGTGATGTGCGCGACGGAGGGGCTCGATGACGGACACGGGTACGGATACGGACACCACCGCCACCGCCGACTGGCTCGCCTGGCAAAAGAGCTGGGACCGGCAGCAGGAGTGGTACATGCCCGACCGGGAGGAACGCTTCCGGATCATGCTCGACATGGTCGAGGCCCTCGTCGGACCCACCCCGCGGGTGCTCGATCTCGCGTGCGGCACGGGCAGCATCACTGCCCGGCTGTTCGCCCGGTTCCCCGACGCCACCAGCACCGGTGTCGACCTCGACCCGGCGCTCCTCGCCATCGCCGAGGGCACCTTCGCGGGAGACGGCCGGGTCTCGTTCGTCACCGCCGACCTCAAGGACCCCGACTGGCCCGCGAAACTGCCGTTCGACTCCTACGACGCCGTCCTGACCGCCACCGCCCTGCACTGGCTGCACCGTGAACCCCTCGCGGCCCTCTACGGTCAGGTCGCGGAGCTGGTCCGTGACGGCGGTGTCTTCCTGAACGCGGACCACATGATCGACGAGTCGACGCCCCGGATCAACGCGGCCGAGCGCGCCCAGCGCCACGCCCGCATGGATCAGGCCAAGGCGGAGGGCGCCCTCGACTGGTCCGAGTGGTGGCAGCTGGCCGCCAAGGACCCGGCGCTGGCCGCGCCGACGGCCCGTCGCTTCGAGATCTACGGCGAGCACGCCGACGGCGACACGCCGCCCGCCGAGTGGCACGCGCGCGTGCTGCGCGAGAAGGGCTTCGGGGAGGCCAGGCCGGTGTGGTGCTCGCCCTCGGACGCACTGGTGTTGGCCGTGAAGTAGGCGTACGGGGAGGGACGCGGAGGCGGTGCGAGAAATTCGCACCGCCTCTTCTGCGTCCCGGAAGGTCTCCCACCGCACTGGAAGGGGTGAGACGGTCCCTACCGAGGGGCGGGGAGAGGGGGAGGGGATGACGGGGGGCGCGGAAGCGTCACTGCATGCCTTCGTGGAGGGCAGACGCACGGCGCTGTTCCGCAGCGCCTACCTGCTGTGCGGCAACCGGGACGAGGCGGAGGACCTCGTCCAGACGACGCTGGTGAAGGTCGTCCTCGGCGGACGCAGGCACGCGCGGCTGGACAACCTCGATGCCTATGCGCGCAAGACGCTGGTCAACACCTTCATCGCCGCGCGCCGGCGGTTCTGGCGGCGCGAACAGGCCTACGGCGAGGTGCCGGACCTGCCGGGGCAGGGCGTGGACAGCGACACCGGGGTCATGGTGCGGGCCGCTCTCGCGCAGCTCGCGCCCAAGCAGCGGGCCGTGCTGGTGCTGCGCTACTGGGAGGACCTCAGCGTCGCCGACACCGCCGAACTGCTCGGCATGCGGGAGAGCACGGTCAAGAGCCACACGGCGAGGGGGCTCGCGGCACTGCGGGCCGTGATGCGGGAGGAACACGTATGAGTCACGGCGACGTGAACGAGATGCCGGGGGCGCGGGAGCTGCTGGGCCGGGCCCTCGTGGGTGTGACGGTGCCGCCCGGGCCCGCCCCGGACGCGGTGTTCGCGCGGGCCGCGCGGGTGCGGTGGCGTCGGCGGGGAGTGGTGACGGGGGTTGCGGCGGCGGTGGTCGCGGTGAGCGTGACGGCCGGGCTCGGGGTGCTGCCGGGGAACGGCGCGCAAGCGACGGGCACGGCGGACACGCGGCCCACCAGCAGAACGGACGGGTTGGCGAAGCTGCTGCCGCCCGGGACGGGCAAGCTCCGCGAGGAGTCCTTCGCGCGGCTCAACAATCCCGGCATGACCGACAAGGAAGCGTCGGAGAAGGAGGGCTACGACAGCAGTGACGGGCCGTACGACGGGTTCTACTCGGTCCGACGGGACGGCGGCGTCGGGTACCTCACCGTCCAGGTCTTCCCCGACCTGCGGAAGAACTGGGGGGAGCCCGCCAAGGAGGGCTGCCCGTGGGCCGTCCCCGGGGCCGCGGCCACCTGCGTCCCCGAGACGCTGCCGCACGGTGATCTGCGGGAGTCCTCCGAGCTGGCGACAGAGCACCGCATGGCCGGCAACACCTGGGGCGCCGAGCGGTCGGTACGGCTGTTCACGAAGGGTTACATGGTCAACGTCGTCGCCAGCAGCGGGTTCGACGGCGAGCGAGCCCTGGGACCACGGCTGGACGCCCCGCCGCTGACGGCGGAGCAGTTGCGCGCACTGGTGATGCAGCCGCAGCTGCTGCCGTAGCGGGCACGACGAAGGGGCGGTACGAGGATCTCGTACCGCCCCTCACGGTCGTACCGTCAAAGCACCTTGGACAGGAACGCCTGCGTCCGCTCGTGCTGCGGGTTGGTCAGGACCTCGCGCGGGTCGCCGGACTCGACGACCACGCCGCCGTCCATGAAGACCAGGCTGTCGCCGACCTCACGGGCGAAGCCCATCTCGTGGGTGACGACGACCATCGTCATGCCGGACTCGGCGAGGTCGCGCATGACGTCGAGGACGTCGCCGACCAGCTCCGGGTCGAGCGCCGAGGTCGGCTCGTCGAAGAGCATCAGCTTCGGGTCCATCGCCAGCGCACGGGCGATGGCCACGCGCTGCTGCTGGCCGCCGGAGAGCTGCGAGGGGTAGTTCCCCGCCTTGTCGGCGAGACCGACGCGGTCGAGGAGCTCCTTCGCGCGGTCCTTGGCCTTGCCCTTGCTGACGCCCTTGACCTGGATCGGCGCCTCGATGACGTTCTCCAGCGCCGTCATGTGCGGGAACAGGTTGAACCGCTGGAACACCATGCCGATGTCCCGGCGCTTCTTCGCGACCTCGCTGTCCTTGAGCTCGTACAGCTTGTCGCCCTTCTGGCGGTAGCCGACCAGCTCGCCGTCGACGTACAGCCGCCCGGCGTTGATCTTCTCGAGGTGGTTGATGCACCTCAGGAACGTGGACTTGCCGGAGCCGGAGGGACCGATGAGGCAGAACACCTCGCCCTGCTTCACCTCCAGGTCGATGCCCTTGAGGACCTCTACGGGACCGAAGGACTTGTGAACGCCCTCGGCCTTGACCATGGCGGTCATGCGGTGCCTCCCGTCGACGCCGAGCGGTTGGACAGGGACAGCAGGTTCGCCTTGATCTTCTGGAACGGCGTGGCCGGCAGCGAGCGGCTCGACCCACGCGCGTAGTAGCGCTCCAGGTAGTACTGGCCGACGCTGAAGACCGAGGTCAGCAGCAGGTACCAGGCGGCGGCCAGGAACAGCATCTCGGCGGGGGCGCCGGAGGTCTGGCCGATGTCCTGGGCCGCGCGGAACAGCTCGGGGTACTGGACGACCGAGACCAGCGAGGTCGTCTTCAGCATGTTGATGACCTCGTTGCCCGTGGGCGGCACGATCACGCGCATCGCCTGCGGGATCACGATCCGGCGCAGCGTCTTCACGTGGCTCATGCCCAGGGCGTGGGAGGCCTCGGTCTGGCCCTCGTCGACCGCGAGCAGACCGGCACGGCAGATCTCCGCCATGTACGCGGCCTCGTTGAGGCCGAGGCCCAGCAGCGCGGTCAGGAACGGGGTCATGAAGTCCGACCACTCGTTCTTGTAGAACGGGCCGAGGTTGATGTACTCGAAGACCAGGCCCAGGTTGAACCAGACGATGAGCTGGACCAGGACCGGGGTGCCGCGGAAGAACCAGATGTAGAACCACGCGATCGACGACGTCACCGGGTTCTTCGACAGGCGCATCACGGCGAGCAGGACGCCGCCGATGATGCCGATCGCCATGGAGAGGACGGTCAGCAGGAGCGTCCTGCCGACGCCGTCCAGGACACGGTCGTCGAAGAAGTAGTCCGGGATCGCTCCCCAGTTGATCTTGCCCTGGGAGAACGCGTACACGACGGCGCCCAGCAGGGCGAGCGCCACGACGGCGGAGATGTACCGCCCGTAGTGACGTACCGGGATCGCCTTGATCGCCTCAGGACCGGCCGGCGGGGTGTCCGCCGGCCCGTCCTTCTTGTCGATGTCAGTCACAGGTATTGCCTTTCAGTGCCCGCTGTCAGTCGCGGTCACTTGCCGCCGTTGATGGTGGCTTCCGTGACGGAACCGTCCTCGACGCCCCACTTCTTGATGACCTTCTCGTACTCGCCGTTCGCGATGACGGCGTCGAGGGCGGCCTTCAGGGCGTCCCGCAGCTGGGTGTTGTCCTTGGCGACCGCGATGCCGTACGGCGCGGCCTCGACCTGCTCGCCGACGAGCTGGAAGTCGTTGCCGCCACCGGAGGTCTTCACGGCGTACGCGGCGACGGGGAAGTCGGAGGAGCCGGCGGCCGCACCGCCCGCGCGCAGGCGGGTCTGGGCCTGCTGGTCGTTGTCGAAGGCCTCGATGGTGATCGTCTTGCCACCGGTGCACTTCTTGGCCTCGGCCTTGGCCAGGTCCTCGGAGACCGTGCCGCGCTGCACGACGATCTTCTTGCCGCACAGGTCCGACCAGGTCTTGATGTCGGTGTTCTTGCCCTTCTGGGTGTAGATCGACACACCGGCGGTGAAGTAGTCGACGAAGTCGACGCCCTCACCGACCTTCTTACCGGTGTCGGAGTCGATGCCCTCCTGGCGGTCCTTGGTGTCGGTCATCGCGGACATGGCGATGTCGTAGCGCTTGGAGCGCAGACCGGTGATGAGGCTGTCGAAGGTGCCGTTCTCGAACTCGAACGTCACACCGAGCTGCTTGCCCATGGCGGCGGCGAGGTCGGGGTCGATGCCGACCGTCTTGCCGGAGTCGTCCTTGAACTCGACGGGCGCGTAGGCGATGTCCGAGCCGACCTTGATGACGCCCTTGTCGCGGATCGCCTGCGGCAGCTTGTCGGCGAGCGGCGCAGCGCTCTTGGAGCCGGTGCTCTCCGAGCCGCTGTCGTTGGTCTGGTCACCGCAGCCGGTGAGAATCAGGGCGCCTGCGACCGCGATCGAGCCGACCGCTGCGAGCCGGGCGCGTGCTGCGGTGGTACGACGGGTGGTGCTTGCGGTCATGGTGGGTTCCTCCGGCGGATGGGTGGAGTTGCCGATGGGGCCGGCACCTGCCTTGGGAGCGGCAGGGCCTTGGTTTCCTAGGTCGACGAGAGCACACACCTTCGAGTGCCGCGACCTCGTGTGATTACGGCATCTTGCCATTCGGACTAAGGCATTCAGGGCGCTCGTCATGTCAAAATCGGATAACGGGTTACCCCCGAACCACCGCAGTTCGTCACATCCTGACAACACCTTCTGCGGGAATCTGTCCTTCCGGCCGGAAGATCTTCGGTGCATCTCGGGATGCGGACCGCCCGTGCGTGGTTTTTGTGGCCGACGGTCGTTCTTTCGCCGGATCTGGTGATGATTGTCCGCTTATCCGACCACGAATAACACCGCTGTCGTCGGCAGGTCGTGTCTGATTCGTGTCCGTCGGCGTGGTTGTTTCCCTCGCAGACATGTGATCTTGCACGTATTGGACTCGTCGTCGGCGGCGTCCGTCCGGTAAGAAGGTTCTTTACACCCCTCATCCGGGGCTCAGGGCGCGTGTGCGGCGCGCCGTCGCGTATGACCCGTACGCATCAACAGATCGGGCATGCGCGGTCCCGCCCACCCCTCACCAGGAGTGGTCACCCTCAAACCAATGAAGATTTAAGGGGTAAGACAAAGTGGCAGCGGAGATTGTCAATCCTCGCAGCGGAAGCAATACCGATCAGGACGGCGGGGCCGAGCCCCTCGATTCCTTCGATCCCGCGTTCGCGCTGCACCGCGGCGGCAAGATGGCCGTGCAGGCCACCGTGCCGGTCCGCGACAAGGACGACCTGTCCCTGGCGTACACGCCCGGCGTCGCGCGGGTGTGCACCGCCATCGCCGAGCAGCCGGAACTCGTCCACGACTACACGTGGAAGTCGTCCGTCGTGGCCGTCGTCACCGACGGTACGGCGGTGCTCGGGCTCGGCGACATCGGCCCGGAAGCCTCCCTCCCCGTGATGGAGGGCAAGGCGATCCTGTTCAAGCAGTTCGGCGGCGTGGACGCGGTCCCGATCGCGCTCGCCTGCACGGACGTCGACGAGATCGTCGAGACGGTGGTGCGCCTCGCCCCGTCCTTCGGCGGCGTCAACCTGGAGGACATCTCGGCACCCCGGTGCTTCGAGATCGAGCGCAAGCTCCAGGAGCGGGTCGACATCCCGGTCTTCCACGACGACCAGCACGGCACGGCCGTCGTGACGCTGGCCGCCCTGCGCAACGCGGCGCGGCTGAGCGGGCGGGCGATCGCTGATCTGCGGGCCGTCATCTCGGGCGCCGGCGCGGCCGGTGTCGCCATCGCCAAGATGCTGGTCGAGGCCGGCATCGGCGACGTGGCCGTCGCGGACCGCAAGGGCGTCGTCTCGGCGGACCGCGAGGACCTGACCTCGGTCAAGCGCGAGCTCGCCTCCTTCACCAACAAGGCCGGCATCACCGGTTCGCTGGAGGCGGCCCTGGAGGGCGCGGACGTCTTCATCGGCGTCTCCGGCGGCACGGTCGCCGAGGAGGCCGTCGCCTCGATGGCGAAGGGTGCCTTCGTCTTCGCGATGGCCAACCCGAACCCCGAGGTCCACCCCGACGTCGCGCACAAGTACGCGGCCGTCGTGGCGACCGGCCGGTCCGACTTCCCGAACCAGATCAACAACGTGCTGGCGTTCCCGGGCATCTTCGCGGGCGCGCTCCAGGTGCGGGCCTCCCGGATCACCGAGGGCATGAAGATCGCGGCGGCCGAGGCGCTGGCCGGGGTCGTCGGCGACGACCTCGCCGCGGACTACGTGATTCCGTCGCCCTTCGACGAGCGCGTCGCCCCGGCCGTGACCGCGGCTGTCGCGGCGGCGGCCCGGGCGGAAGGCGTCGCCCGGCGCTGACCGGTTCGTCCACCGACCGGCTCTGAACGGCCCCGCCCACTCGGGCGGGGCCGTTCCGCTGTCCGCCGAACCCGCCGGTCGGGTGAGCAACGCTTGGCAAGAGGGTGTGTGTCACAGGGCCCTCCCGTTCCGTCGGCCGCGAACGCCACCTATCGTCGAGGCCATGTTCGCCGTCTACGCTGCCCGAATCGACCGCGACCAGCCGCTGAGCGGCCTCGAGTTGGGGGAGCGTCCCGCTCCCGAGGCCCGGCCCGGCTGGAGCACCGTCAACGTCAAGGCCGCCTCCCTCAACCACCATGACCTCTGGTCGCTCCGGGGCGTCGGCCTCCCGGAGGACAAGCTGCCGATGATCCTCGGATGCGACGCCGCCGGCGTCGACGAGGACGGCAACGAGGTCGTCCTGCACTCCGTGATCGGACAGAGCGGGCACGGAGTGGGGCCCGACGAGCCCCGCTCCATCCTCACCGAGCGCTACCAGGGCACGTTCGCCGAGCAGGTCGCCGTGCCGACCTGGAACATCCTGCCCAAGCCCAAGGAGCTCTCCTTCGCGGAGGCCGCCTGTCTGCCGACTGCCTGGCTGACGGCGTACCGGATGCTGTTCACCAACGCGGGCGTGCGGCCCGGGGACTCCGTCCTGGTGCAGGGCGCCGGGGGCGGGGTGGCCACCGCGGCCATCGTGCTGGGCAAGGCCGCGGGCCTGCGGGTCTTCGCCACCAGCCGTGACGAGGCCAAGCGCAAGCGGGCCCTGGAGCTGGGCGCCGTGGAGGCCGTGGAGTCGGGGGCCCGGCTGCCCCAGCGGGTCGACGCCGTGATCGAGACGGTCGGTGCCGCCACCTGGTCGCACTCCGTCAAGTCGCTGAAGCCGGGCGGCACTCTGGTGATCTCCGGTGCCACCAGCGGCGACCGGCCCTCCCACGCCGAGCTGACGCGGATCTTCTTCCTGGAGCTGAAGGTCGTCGGGTCCACCATGGGGACCAAGGACGAGCTGGAGGATCTGCTGTCCTTCTGTGCGGCCACCGGTGTGCGGCCGGTCATCGACGAGGTGCTTCCGATGGACCGGGCCCGGGAGGGCTTCGAGCGGATGGCGTCGGGAGAGCTGTTCGGGAAGGTCGTGCTCACCAACTGACGGCGCTCGCCGAGACGCTTTGCGGCGGGTCCGGGGCTTTGACCCGGACCCGCCGTTCTGTTTGTCAACGGGGGTTGACAGATCTCGGTGTGTCAACTTACGTTGACATCATGACGGAAGCAACAGACCTCGCCGAGCGGGCGGGAGACCGCGATCCGCGGATCGGGCTGCGGGCCGTCGCCGCGCTGCGCCGACTGCTGGAGCAGTTGGAGGCGGTCCAGGTGCGCAGTGCGCGCAACCAGGGATGGTCCTGGCAGGAGATCGCCGCGGAACTCGGGGTCAGCAGGCAGGCCGTGCACAAGAAGTACGGGAGGCGTTGATGTTCGAGCGGTTCACCAAGGATGCCCGTGCCCTGGTCACGGGCGCGGTCGAGCAGGCCGAGAGGGGCGGGGCGTCCGTCGTCGACGCCGAGCACATGCTGCTCGCGCTGCTCGACCGGGAGGGCAGCCGCGCCTCGTTCGCGCTCGCCTCGCTCGGGGGCGGGGGCTGGCTGGAGTCCGTACGGGAGGCGTTGGGTGAGGCCCGGCGGCGGGGCGGGCTGTCACAGGCCGAGGCCGACGCACTGGCCGGGCTGGGGATCGACGTGGGGGAGATCGTCGCGCGCGTGGAGGAGGCGCACGGGGTCGGAGCGCTGTCCGGTGACGGGCGAGGCAAGGGGGCGCGATCGGGCCACCGGCCGTTCAGCAGGGACGCCAAGGACGTCCTCGTACGGGCGCTGCGGGTGGCCAGTGCCCGGCGGGACCGGCACATCGGCGACGAGCACATCCTGCTGGCCCTGGTCAGCCGTCCCGGCGTGCCCGCCGAGGTTCTCGCCGATCGCGGGGTCACCTATGAGGCGGTCACACGGGTCCTGTACGGCGGGGGAGAGGCCAAGGCCGGCTGAGGGGGCGTGGCTGCGAGGGGAGGACGGCTGAGGGGCGGCCGTCCTCCCTGGGGTGTCAGGGCTTGGGTGTGCGCAACAGCGCTCCGATGTGTGCCGCCGCACTGGACAAGTGGCGCCGGGCGTCACGGAGTTGGTCGGTCGTCACCCCGTGGTCCCTGGCCGCGTCACGGATGTCGTCGCGGAAACGGTCGAGCAGACGGTCCAGGTCACGCGCCGGGTCGCCGCTGGGGGCCTCGTGGGCCCAGCCGGGTTCGTAGTCGGCGGGGAAGTCCTCGGGGGTCTCGGAGTACTCGGGCTGCTGCGGTGCCGGCTTGGAGGTGCCCTGACGGCCGAAACCGAAGTCCCTGCCGTAGTCCTTGCCGAAGTCGCCGAACTCCTTGGCCAGTTCCGTCAGGCCCTCCCGGACACCCGTCGGCCAGTCGCCGCGCGCGAAGTGGTCCTGCACCTGCTCCTGGACCCGGCGGGCGATGCGCTGGACCTCCTCCTGCGCCTGGGTCCGGGCGCGGTCCTGTGCCTCCTTGGCCTGGCGTCGGGCACGCTGGGCCTCCTCGCGGGCCCGGCGACTCTCGTCCTTGGCGCGGCGGGCCTGTTCCTTCCACTCCTGCTTGGCCCGGCGCATCTCCTCCTTGGCGGCGCGCCACGCCTCCTTGTCGGTGTACTCGGAGAAGTCGCCGAAGGGTGTCTCCGCCCTGGCGCCGCCCCCCTTGCGGGCCTCGGACGCCGCCGCGCGCATCTCGCGCCGCAGGTCGCCCGCCGCGCCGCGCACGTCGGCCTGGATCTCCGCGGCGAGTTCGGCGACCGACTCCCTGATCTCCAGCTCCAGGTCGGCCAGCTCGCCGCTGCGGTCGGCCAGCTCCGCGCGTCCCGTGTCCGTGATGGCGTACACCTTGCGGCCGCCCTCGGTGGTGTGGGTGACCAGGCCCTCGGCCTCCAGCTTGGCCAGGCGCGGGTAGACGGTGCCGGCCGACGGTGCGTACAGCCCCTGGAAGCGCTCCTCCAGGAGGCGGATGACCTCGTAGCCGTGCCGCGGGGCCTCGTCCAGCAGCTTCAGCAGATAGAGGCGAAGGCGGCCATGGGCGAAGACGGGGGGCATGTCAGAGCACCTTCTTGTCGGTCGTGCCGTCGGCCGGGGCGTCGGTGGGGGAGCCGGTGGGGGCGTCGGCAGGGTCAACGCCCTGTCCGGGGACGGAATTGTCCCCCGAGCCGTGCCCCGGACCCTGCGCCGGGTCCGCCGTCGGGTCGCCCGTGGACTCGGGCTTCTCCCAGGCCTCCGCCTCCCATGGCTCGTCCTCCTTGGGCGGGCGGCGCAGCAGCGCGATCGAGCCGGAGACCGTGGTCGCCCGGAGCTTGCCGGTGCCCGCGCCCAGTCGCCCGGTGACCTTGTGGGCGCCCCACTGGCCGTGCACCCGCAGGCCCTCGAAGGCGTTGGAGATGGTGCCGCTCGCGGTGTTGGCCTCGACGTCGGCGTCCGCCGGAGCCGGCAGACGGATGGCGATCTCGCCGGAGACGCTGGTCAGCCGGACGTCGGTCGGGCCCTCCGGGTCGAGGTCGACGATCATGGAGCCGCTCACCGAGTCGGCCTTCACGGAGGGACCCGAGCCCTCGACGACCGTGAGATCGCCGGAGACCGAGTTGAACCGGAGGTCGCCGGTGACGGCCTGTGCCTCCAGGTTCCCGGAGACGGTGTCGGCGCGGACCGGGCCGGACAGGCCGACCAGGGTCGTGTCGCCGGTGACACCCTTGACGACCGACGGGCCGTCGATCCCGGAGACCACCGCGCCGGCCCCGACCACGCCCACCTCGACCCGGGTGCCGGACGGCACCGCGAGGGAGACCACCGCGCTGCGGCGCCAGCCCTTGCGGTCGAGCCACTTGAGGAAGCCCTTCCACGGCAGGTCCTCGTAGGCCACGGTCAGTGTGCCGTCCCGCTGGGTGACCACCAGGGGTGGGCCCTCGATCTCGGAGATCTCCAGGCGGGCGGAACCTTCGTCCGTCCCCACGACGTTCACAGTGCCGTTGACGATGCGGACCTGGAGCTCGCTCAGCGCCTCGTCGAAGGTGAGCTTCCTGGGCTCTGCTACGGACCACTCGGACATGTGCGGACCTCCTGGCGACCGGACACGGCCGCACGGGCCGGATCGGAACACGACACGCCATATCGCGTCTTCTGATAAACACGATATATCGCGGCCGGGGAAAGTCAAGGCACTCGTTCTGGTGATCACAAATCATGCGAGCGGGACAAAACGGCCTAGCGTGTTGTCATGTCGACGGAACAGTCCCGGACCGCTCGCGCCGCCAGGCCCGCCCCGGGCGCCCTGCTGCTCTGCCGCGCGGGACCCGAGTCCGTCGCCCCCGTCGCCCGGCTGCTGCGCGAGGACATGCTGCTCGCGTCGGCCGGCGCGGAGTGGAGCGTGCTGGTCCCCGAGGGCCGGCCCTGGCTGGAGGACGACGAACCGGTGGACCGCGTCCTCACCGGCTGGGCCACCGCCCTCGCCGTCGGTGCGCCCTGGCCCGTCCTCGCCCTGTGGTGGGACGCGGACCGCGCCGGGTTCACGCTCGCCGCCGGCTTCCGGCGCCCCGTCGGCTACGTCTGGCTCGCCAACGGCACCCCGGCCGGCGAGGACGAGGCCATGCACACCTTCGGCGCCCGCCTCGGTCTCGACCCGGTCCTGGACGTGCAGTCCCTCGACGAGCTGACCCGCGCCGACCCCGTCGCCGACGCGCGCGCACGCGTGCGTGGCCTGATCGCCGTCCTCACGCGCGCGGGCGTGACCCTGCCCGACGGCCTGACGCCCGGCGAGAGCGCCGACGCCCTCCAGGCGGCGGTCGGCGTCCGCCCGCACATCCGCCTGACCGAGTGGTGGGGCTGGCGCGACGCCCTCCGCGCGGAGCTGGACGCCGTCGAGGGCAGCCGCCTCGGCACCCTGCTGCCGAAGACCGGCGGCCCCCAGGTCCGGCTCCTCGCCCTGGCCCAGATCGTGGCCGGCCTGCCGCTCACCGCCTGGGGCCTGCGGCGGCGCAGCGGCGGCTGGATCGCGGCGGGCACGCTGCTGCTGGCCCACGGCGCGCTGGGGCTGGCGTACAGCGCGGTGCGGCCGATGGACTGAGGGCGTCCCCTAGGGCCTGTCGTTTGGATCATGCCGGCGTCGCGGGGTCTGGCACGCACATCTGCCGCGTTGTCGTCACTCGCCGACGCTCCGCGTCGACTCCCTCCTCCGCCTTGCAGCTGCACGCACCAGACCCCGCTCGGCTCGGCCGACAGGCGCAGTCCCTCTCAGCCGACCTGATCCAAACGACAGGCCCTAGAGGTCGTCGTCCTCGTCGTCCAGCCGGGCCAGCCAGGTCGCCAGCCGCTCCACGGGTACCTCGAAGTCCGGGTTCAGGTCGACGAAGGTGCGCAGCTGCTCGGCCAGCCACTCGAAGGTGAACTCCTCCTCGCCGCGCCGCTTCTCCAGTTCTTCGATGCCACGGTCCGTGAAGTACATGCGGTCAAGGATAAGTGCGGGTACGCCACCGGGCCGCACCCCCTATACGGGGATGCGGCCCGGTGATACGCGGAGCGAGACGACTACGCCTCGAACACCTCACGCACCAGCTGCTCCTGCTCGGCCTGGTGCCGCTTGGCGGAACCGACGGCCGGCGACGAGCCGTGCGGACGCGAGATGCGGCGCAGGCGCTCGTCGTGCGGGACGTCGGCGCCGACCGCCAGGTCCAGGTGGTCGATCAGGTTGAGCGCGATGAACGGCCACGCACCCTGGTTCGCCGGCTCCTCCTGGGCCCACAGGTACTTCTCGGCGTTCGGGTACTTCTTGATCTCCGCCTGGAGCTCGGTACCCGGCAGCGGGTACAGGCGCTCGATGCGGATGATCGCCGTGTCCGTGACGCCGCGCTTCTGACGCTCGGCCTCGAGGTCGTAGTACAGCTTGCCCGCCACGAAGACGACCTTGCGGACCGCGGCCGCGTCGACCGTGGAGTCGCCGATGACCGGACGGAACTGGCCCGACGTGAACTCCTCCGTCTTCGACGCGGCGGCCTTGAGGCGGAGCATCGACTTCGGGGTGAAGACCACCAGCGGCTTGTGGTGCGGGTTGTGCACCTGCCACCGCAGGAGGTGGAAGTAGTTCGACGGCAGGGTCGGCATCGCGACCGTCATGTTGTTCTGGGCGCAGAGCTGCAAGAAGCGCTCGACACGGGCCGAGGAGTGGTCCGGGCCCTGGCCCTCGTAGCCGTGCGGGAGGAGCAGGGTGACGCCGGACGTCTGGCCCCACTTCTGCTCGGCCGCCGAGATGTACTCGTCGACCACCGTCTGCGCGCCGTTGACGAAGTCGCCGAACTGCGCCTCCCACATCACGAGCGCGTCGGGACGGGCCAGCGAGTAGCCGTACTCGAAGCCCATGACCGCGTACTCGGACAGCAGGGAGTTGTAGACGTTGTAGCGCGCCTGGTCCTCGGCGAGGTACTGGAGCGGGGTGTACTCCTCGCCGTTCTCGCGGTTGATGAGGACCGCGTGGCGCTGGCCGAACGTGCCGCGCTGGGAGTCCTGGCCGGACAGCCGGACCGGGGTGCCCTCGAGGAGCAGGGAGCCGACGGCCAGCGTCTCGCCCATGCCCCAGTCGATCGTGCCGTCCTCGACCATCGTCGCCCGGCGCTGGAGCTGCGGCATCAGACGCGGGTGCACGTGGAAGGTGTCGGGGATGTTGACCTGGGACTCGGCGATCCGCTTCACGACCTCCGCGGAGATCGCGGTGCTCACGGCGACCGGGAACTCCGCCTGCGGGTCCGAGATCGGTCCCGCGACCGGCTGGGCGGTGACGGCCTCACGGACCTCCGTGAAGACCTTCTCCAGCTGGCCCTGGTAGTCCTGGAGCGCCTGCTCGGCCTCTTCCAGGGTGATGTCGCCGCGACCGATGAGGGACTCGGTGTAGAGCTTGCGCACCGAGCGCTTCTTGTCGATCAGGTCGTACATCAGCGGCTGGGTGAAGGCCGGGTTGTCCGACTCGTTGTGACCGCGACGGCGGTAGCAGATGAGGTCGATCACGACGTCCTTGTTGAACGCCTGGCGGAACTCGAAGGCCAGACGGGCAACGCGGACGACCGCCTCGGGGTCGTCGCCGTTCACGTGGAAGATCGGCGCCTCGATCATGCGGGCCACGTCGGTGGCGTACATCGAGGAACGCGACGACTCGGGAGCCGCCGTGAAGCCGACCTGGTTGTTGATGACGATGTGGACCGTGCCGCCGGTGCGGTAGCCGCGCAGCTGCGACATGTTCAGGGTCTCGGCCACCACGCCCTGGCCCGCGAAGGCCGCGTCACCGTGCAGGGCGACCGGCAGGACCGTGAAGTCCGTGCCGCCCTTGTTGATGATGTCCTGCTTGGCGCGGGCGATGCCCTCGATGACCGGGTCGACCGTCTCCAGGTGGGACGGGTTGGCGGCCAGCGAGACCGTGATCTGCTCGCCGTCCAGGCCGGTGAAGGTGCCCTCGGCGCCCAGGTGGTACTTCACGTCGCCGGAGCCGTGCATCGACTTCGGGTCGAGGTTGCCCTCGAACTCGCGGAAGATCTGGGCGTACGACTTGCCGACGATGTTGGCCAGCACGTTCAGGCGGCCGCGGTGGGCCATGCCGATGACGACCTCGTCCAGGCGGGACTCGGCGGCCGAGTCCAGCACCGCGTCGAGCAGCGGGATGACGGACTCGCCGCCCTCCAGGGAGAAGCGCTTCTGGCCGACGTACTTCGTCTGGAGGAAGGTCTCGAAGGCCTCCGCCGCGTTCAGCCGGCGCAGGATGCGCAGCTGCTCCTCGCGCTCCGGCTTGGTGTGCGGGCGCTCGATGCGGTCCTGGATCCACTTGCGCTGCTTCGGGTCCTGGATGTGCATGAACTCGATGCCGGTGGTGCGGCAGTACGAGTCGCGCAGGACGCCGAGGATGTCGCGCAGCTTCATCAGGGACTTGCCGGAGAAGCCGCCGACGGCGAACTCGCGCTCCAGGTCCCACAGGGTGAGGCCGTGCTCGGTGATGTCCAGGTCGGGGTGCTTGCGCTGGCGGTACTCCAGCGGGTCGGTGTCGGCCATGACGTGGCCGCGGACCCGGTAGGAGTGGATCAGCTCGAAGACCCGGGCGGCCTTGGTGACGTCGTCGTCGTGGCTGGCGTCGATGTCCTTGAGCCAGCGGACCGGCTCGTAGGGGATGCGCAGCGCCTCGAAGATCTCGTCGTAGAAGCTGTTCTCGCCGAGCAGCAGGTTCGCGACGATCCGCAGGAACTCGCCGGAGGCGGCGCCCTGGATGACCCGGTGGTCGTAGGTCGACGTGAGCGTCATGACCTTCGAGATGCCGAGCTTGTTCAGGGTGTCCTGGGAGGTGCCCTGGAACTCCGCCGGGTAGTCCATGGAGCCGACGCCCATGATGACCGACTGGCCGGGCATGAGGCGCGGCACGGAGTGCACGGTGCCGAGGCCGCCGGGGTTGGTCAGGGAGACCGTGACGCCGGTGAAGTCGTCCATGCCGAGCTTGCCGTCGCGGGCGCGGCGGACGATGTCCTCGTAGGCCTGCCAGAACTCGAAGAAGTTCAGGGTCTCGGCCTTCTTGATGCCCGCGACCACGAGCTGGCGGTCGCCGTTGGGCTTGACCAGGTCGATGGCGAGGCCGAAGTTGATGTGCTCCGGCTTGACCAGGGTCGGCTTGCCGTCCTTCTCCGCGAAGGAGTAGTTCATCGACGGCATGGCCTTGATGGCCTGCACCATCGCGTAGCCGATCAGGTGCGTGAAGGAGATCTTCCCGCCCCGGGCGCGCTTCAGGTGGTTGTTGATGACGATGCGGTTGTCGAAGAGCAGCTTCACCGGGACCGCGCGCACGGACGTGGCCGTGGGCACCTCCAGCGAGGCGTTCATGTTCTTCGCGACCGCGGCGGCCGGGCCGCGCAGCGTCACGAGCTCCGGGCCGTCGGCAGCGGCTGCGGCGGGCTCGGCCTTCTTCGGCTGAGCGGGCTTCGCGGCCGGTGCGGGCGCGGCGGGCTTCGCGGCGGCCGGCGCCGGGGCCTGGGCGGCCGGCGCGGGCTTCGCGGCCGCGGGCGCCGGCGCGGGCACCGACGGGGCGGCCGGAGCAGCCGGGGCGGCGGGCGCGGGCTTGGGGGCCGTGGTGGTGGTCTCTGCGGCCCCCGCGGCCGCAGTACCCGCCGGCGCCGCGGCGCCTACGCCGGGCTTGTAGTCGGCGAAGAAGTCCCACCAGGCACGGTCTACCGAATTCGGGTCCTGGAGGTACTGCTGATAGATCTCGTCGACGAGCCACTCGTTCGGCCCGAACGCGGCCGCGGGGTTCTTGCCCGCTTGGTCGGTGTCGGTCGAGATGCTCGAGTTACTGGGGGACTGTGGCGACACGGCGGCAACCGCCCTCTTCCGCTTCACAAGGTGATGGACAGCGGGAATAAAGGCTACGCCTCCATGGCCGGGAAGGTCAGGTCGAGCAAGGTCATCGTCGCGTAAGTCACATCAGAAAGTGTGTTTCGTGCCTGGAAATGGCGGGAAACAAGCGTGGTTCCGTTTCAGATGGGAAGACGAGGGCGCGACCCGGCGCGGCGAACGCGCAGGTCCCTACCTGATCACACGTGTCCGCCTGCCGGGACCGACGTGGATCTTGTGGCTCCGCTTCGAACTTTACGTCAACTTTGAACGGACGGCTGCCCCGGGAGCGTGACAAGGATCCGGCAACCCCGCTCGGATTCGGCCACGCCGATCCGGCCGCCGTGCAGATCCACCGCCCAGCGCGCGATGGCCAGCCCCAGCCCCGTGCCGCCGTCGCTGCCCGGCCCGTGCGGCCGCCTGACCGCGCCCCGGTTGAAGCGCTCGAAGACCTTGTGCCACTCCGACTTCGGGATGCCCGGCCCCTCGTCCAGGACCTCCAGCTCCAGCGACTCCGGGTAGGGCCCGCGCCGCGCCTTGACCGTCACGCGGCCGTGCGCGGGGCTGTGCTTGATCGCGTTGTCGATGAGGTTGGCGACGACCTGGTGGATGCGCTCGGGGTCGGCGTGCGCGGTCAGCTCGGGCGGGGAGACGTCGAGGTGCAGATGGACGTCGGTACGGGTGTGGCTGCCGGAGCCGGAGGCCATGCCGCCGCGGGCGGAGGCGACCATGTTGGCCTCCTTCAGCACGCCGGACAGGTAGGGCCAGACCTCGAAGCGCCGCATGCGCAGCGGTACGACGCCGTTGTCCAGGCGGGACAGGTCCAGCAGGGTCTCCACCAGCCGGCCGAGGCGCTCGGTCTGCTTCAGCGCCGTGCGCATCGTCTCGGGGTCGGCCTCGGCGATGCCGTCGACCACGTTCTCCAGCACGGCCCGCAGACCCGCGATCGGGGTACGCAGCTCGTGCGAGACGTTCGCCACCAGCTCCTTGCGCTGCTGGTCCTGGGCCTCCAGCTCGTCGGCCATCAGGTTGATCGTCTCGGCCAGGTCGCCCAGCTCGTCCCGGCGGTTGTCCCGCGCCCGGCGGGTGTAGTCGCCCTGGGAGATGGACCGGGCCACCGCGTTCATCTCGTCCAGCGGCGCGGTGAGCGAATGTGCCACGAACTGCGTGATGAGCAGCGTGGCGATCATCGAGAAGACCGTGATGAAGCGCAGCTCCGTCTGGGTGCGCACCGCGATCACCGACAGGCCGGTGGTGATCAGCACCGCGATGACGACCAGTGCGCCCAGCTTGGTCTTGATCGAGAACGGACGTACGCCCACCCAGGGTTCCTCCCCCGGGCCTCTCCGCGCGGCCGGCCCGTCGCTCATGGCGTCGGTGTCTCCAGGGCGTAGCCCACGCCGTGCACCGTGCGGATCCGCTCGGCGCCGATCTTCCGGCGCAGCGCCTTGATGTGGCTGTCGACCGTGCGGGTGCCGGAGGCGTCCGCCCAGTCCCACACCTCGGCGAGCAGCTGCTCGCGCGAGAGCACCGCGCGCGGGGTGTTCGCCAGGCACACCAGCAGATCGAACTCGGTCGGCGTGAGGTGAACATCCTCACTGCGCACCCGGACCCGCCGCTGCGCGTGGTCGATCTCCAGCTCGCCGAGCCGGAGGATGCCCGACCGCGGGGTCGTGGCGGCCAGCGCGGCCCGCTCGACGCGGCGCAGCAGCACATGCACGCGTGCGGCCAGCTCGCGCATCGAGAACGGCTTGGTCATGTAGTCGTCGGCGCCCACGCCGAGCCCGACCAGCATGTCGGTCTCGTCGTCGCGCGCGGTCAGCATCATCACCGGGACCGGCCGCTGGGCCTGCACGCGACGGCAGACCTCCAGACCGTCGAAGCCCGGCAGCATGATGTCGAGGATCAGCAGGTCGGGCTGCCAGGCCTCCGCCGTGTCGACCGCCGCCGGACCGTCACCGGCCGTCTGCACGAGGAATCCCTCGGCGCGCAGGCGAGCCGCGATGGCGTCCACGATGGTCGGATCGTCCTCGACCACGAGGACCCGGCGCTGAGCGCCCGGGGTCGCCGCCGTGCCGTTGTGGGAGGTGTGTGTCTGCTCCATCGCCCGCCCCAAAGTTGCTTTCCGGAATCCGTGGGGTGATTCCTCTGACTGGCTATGCCTGCGCATGCTTGCGATTGACGCTTGAATGATCCGCGTCAGGTGAGCAGAGTACGGGGAGTCACCGCACTAGGGCTATCCAGGTCGTACGGCGAGGTGCACGACGTCCGGAACGCCCCGGGCAACGGGGATCTCTTCGGTACGCACCTGTTGGAATCCGGCATTACACAAGGTTTCTTCGAATTCCGGAGAGGGCTGGGCGGACCATACGGCCAGTACCCCACCCGGCCTCAACGCCCGTGCGCAGGCCGCGAGTCCGGCCGGTGAGTAGAGGCTGTCGTTGCCCTCGGTGACGGTCCATCCGGGGCCGTTGTCGATGTCTAGACACAGTGCGTCATACGTGTCGGAAGTCTCATGCACGTACGCCACGAGATCCGTTTGCACAATCTCGGTGCGCGGATCGGCGAGGGCGCGGGCGGAGAAGTGCGACAAGGGTCCGTCGAGATGCCAGCCGATAATCGCGCTCTCGCGCTCCACCACGGTGATCCGTCCCGGGCGGGGATCGGCGGCGGCGTGTGCGAGCGAGAAGCCGACGCCGAGGCCGCCGATCAGCAGGTGCGGAGCCGGCCGGCCGGTCAGCGCGCCGAGCGCCGCGTCGACCAGCAGCCGCTCCGAACGCCCGTCGGAGGTGTCCATCAGGAAACAGCCGTTGGCGATGATCTGGAGCAGGTCACCGTGCCGCCGCAGCACGATCTCGCCGTGCGGGCCTTCGTGACGTTCCAGGACTTCGGGGGTGTCGTACGAAGTGGGCATCAGGTCATCCTGGCAGGTCGCGCGCGACGGGCCGAAGGCTTTTCCTCACCGGGCGAGCCCGTGCCCGTACCCGAAGACCGGATCCTCCGTGTCGTTCGGTACGTCCGGGCGGGACGCGGCCACCGCCGCCATCGAGCGCGGCAGCTCGAACGGCAGCCTCCCCTCGGGCCGCGCCCGACCGAACGCGACGTCCAGCAGCGCGGTGTCGCTCGCGCCGAAGTCGGCCAGCAGGGCGGCCGCCCGCTCGGCGATCTCGGGGAGTACCGCGGGCCGCTCCAGGTTGACGCAGACCACGGTCGGGACCGTGTCCAGAAGCCGCAGGATCTCCTTCAGCTCGTCCTCGGGGAACGCCAGCGAGCCCGAGTGGAAGAAGGACTCGAAGGCACCGGGCCGCCGCTCGTAGGGCGTGCGCAGCCGCAGGATCGCCACCTCGGCGTCCGCCGGGTCGCCGACGACGTTCCCGTACGCCGACGCCGTCCGCTCGTCGACGCCCCGGACGAACAGGTCCGGGCGTCCGCCCAGCGGCAGCAGGGCGCGGTCGGTCAGGACCGTCAGCGCCCGCCGCTGCGCGGCCTCGCCCAGCGCCGTGAATTCGCGCGCGCCGACCGTCTCCTCGGCCCGGTCGGGGTCGACGTACGGGTTCTCGAAGAGGCCCAGCACGAACTTCTCGCGCAGCAGCCGGCGTACGGAGTCGTCGATCCGCCGCTCGGTCACCCGCCCGGCGCGCACCAGCTCCACGATCACCTCGGGGCACTGCTCCCCGCCGAACTGGTCGGCTCCCGCGTCCAGCGCCTTCGCCGCGCGCTCGGCGACGGTCAGATGCTCCACGCCCCAGGCGCGGGCCGGGTGCGGCTCGCCCATGATGTCGGCGTCCGTGAGCAGGCCCCAGTCGGTGCAGACGATGCCGGTGAAGCCGAGGCGTTCGCGCAGCAGACCGGTCAGGACGCCCCGGTTGAAGCCGAAGCCGACCTCCTCCCAGTCGGTGCCGACGGGCAGGCCGTAGTACGGCATGATCTGCGAGCAGCCCGCCTCGATGGCGGCGGCGAAGGGCTTCAGGTGGTGCTCCCGCAGGCCGCCCGGGTACACCTGCTCCCTGCCGTGCGGGAAGTGCGGGTCCTCCCCGTCCTTCTGCGGGCCGCCGCCCGGGAAGTGCTTGACCATCGCGGAGACCGAGCCGGTCCCGAGCCGCGGGCCCTGAAGGCCGCGGACGTACGCCGCCACCAGCTCGCTCGCGACCTGGGCCGACGAACCGAACGTGCCCGACTGCCGTGACCAGCGCGGCTCCGTCGCCAGGTCGATCTGCGGGTGCAGCGCCACCCGGAGTCCGACCGCGAGGTACTCGCGCCGGACGGTGTCCGCGAACCGCTCCACCAGCTCCGCGTCCCCGATCGCCGCCAGCCCCAGCGGCTCGGGCCAGGCCGAGAAGTCCCCCGAGCCGAACGACGCGCCGGGGTTGTCGGTGAAGGCGTGCCGCGGGTCGGTGGAGAGGGTGACCGGGATGCCCAGCCGGGTGCTCGCCGCCAGCTCCTGGACCCGGTTGGCCCACTCGGCCATCGCGCGGGCGCCGCCCTGGCCGAGCAGGTTGAAGTGGGTCAGATGGCGGCCGGCGACGAGTTCCGTGGTGCCGTGCCGGAGGAAGGGGCCCTCCTCGGCGAGGCCGCCGTCGGGGCGCATGGTGAGCATCGCGTGGAAGAGCTGACCCGCCTTCTCCTCCAGGGTCATACGGGACAGCAGGTCCTCGACGCGCTCGTCGGCGGGGCGGTTCGGATCGCGGTACGCGGGGGTGGCGGGGTGGGTCATCCTCGACTGCCTTGCTTCCGTAGGGACTTACTTCACCGAGCGGACGAACTGGACCGCGAGCGCGCCCAGTACGGCCGCGACGGCGCCGAAGAGGAACAGCGCGCTGTAGTTGCCGCCGGCGCCGATCGCCAGCAGGGCCGGGGCGATGATCGGGACGAGGGACTGGGGAAGGGCGTTGCCGATGTTGAGGACACCCATGTCCTTGGCGGACTCCTCGGGGTTGGGCAGCACCGCGGCGGCCAGGGCCATGTCGACGGAGAGATACAGGCCCTCGGAGAATCCGAAGACCACCATGGCGACCAGGTACATGCCGAAGGTGTGCGCGGAGGCGACGACGGCGAGCCCGATCGCCATGCCCAGCGAGGAGACGAGCACATACGGCTTACGGCGCCCCGAGCGGTCGGAGAGCTGACCGCCGACCAGCGAACCGGCCACGGTCGCGGCGACCATGACGAGCGTGCCCTGGAAGACCTTGTCGGTGACCTCGTCGCCGTCGAAGCCCATGCGGTCCATCAGGAAGTACACCGAGTAGCTGGTCACACAGGCGGCGCCGGTGAAGACCAGGAACCGGCCGGCGAAGTTCCACGCGAAGTCGGGGTGCCGGCGCGGGCTCACCCAGAAGCTGCGCAGGAACTCCCTGACGCTGTACGGCTCGAAGGCGCCGGCCCGCGCCGGCCGGTCGCGGTCCTTCATCACGACGGCCAGCACGGCGACGGCCGCGAAGCCGATGGCGCCGGGCACTAGGAAGGCGAGGGCGAGCGAGCCGCTGAACACCTGCGCCAGCGCCGAGCCCGCGATCATCGACAGCGACAGCATCATGCCGACGGCGCCGGAGACGCGGGCCTGCTGGCGCTCGGGGATCAGGTCCGGGATGCAGGAGGTCAGCGCGGCGAGGGTGGCGTTGATGCCGAGTTGGGCGAGGGCCCAGCCGAGCATCAGCACCGGCACGCTGCCGCCGAGGGCGACGACCAGCAGCCCGGCGAGACCGGCCGCCATGCCGCCGAGCAGCCAGGGGCGACGGCGTCCGAGGCGGCTGGTGGTGCGGTCGGAGAGGGCGCCGAAGACCGGGTTGCCCAGCATCGCGAGCAGGGCTCCGACGGACAGCACCTGACCGAGCGCGGTGCCGCGGTCGCCCTCCGGGACGATCTGGTTCACCCGCAGGGCGAGGGTCACCATCACGGGCGTGAGGACGGCGAGATACGCGCCGAACTGTGCGAAGGCGAGGGCGGCGACCAGCTTGGCCGGAGCGGGCTGCTGCGGGGGCTCGACGGACGGGGCGGCCGTTCTGTCGAGCGGGGCGTCGTGGCTCAGGGCCATGGCGGCCTCCAGGGGGACGGGGGCGCTTCGTTGCGCGCCGGCCCGATCAGGGAAGCAGCAAAACCGAGTGGGTACTAGGTTTTCAACGCGTGGCCAGAATCATGCCGCACGCGTCTTGAAAGAGAGGGGCGGTGACACGTGTAATCACTGATTCTGCCGTCGGTTAGGGTGGCCGCCATGGAGCGCAAGCGAAGCCCCGGGACGGTCGCCAAAGGCCCTGGCCGCGGCACCTATGCCGTGGGTGACGAGCGCCGGCTGCGCATCCTCGACGCCGCGGTCGAGCACTTCGCCCAGTGGGGCTTCCACGCCTCCTCGATGGCCCGGATCGCCAGGGACGTAGGGATCACCCAGGGCGGGCTGCTGCATCACTTCCGCAGCAAGGAGGATCTGCTGGTGCAGGTCCTCGCGCGCAGCGACGAGGCCGACGAGGAGAAGTTCTTCTCCCGGGAGTTCGGCTCGGCAGCGGAGTGTCTCTCCGTCGTCGTGCGGCTCGCCGAGTACAACGCCACCCGCCTCGGCCGCACCCGGATGTTCAACGTCCTCGCCGCGGAGGCGGGGGAGCCGGGGCACCCCGCGCACACCTACTTCGTCGAGCGGTACGCCAGGGTCGTGGAACACCTCTCGCTGACCCTGCGGCGGGCCGTCGCTGCCGGGGAACTGAAGCCGGACACCGACCCGGTGGCCGTGGCGCAGGAACTGGTCGCCGTCATGGACGGGCTCCAGCTCCAGTGGGTGCTCGACCCCGAGGGGTTCGACATGGGCGGACGGCTGCGGGGGTACGTGGACCGGCTGCTGCGGACGCTCACGGTCACGGGAGCCGGGCTGCCGCCGGAGCGGTGACCTCGTTGAGAGCTTCCTGAGAATCGGCTTCCGAGTGGCCCCGGTCACAGACACCCATGGGTCGCGGGCGAAGGGTGGGGGAAACGGAAGGAGCACCTCACCTTGGAACGGACCGTGGCCTCGGGCGCGACGGACCCAGGGCCGGCGCCCGGTGAGGCGGGCCTGCCCGAGGCGGCCGAGCTGCTCGACGCGATGCCGCGCCAGCGCGCACCGCTGGGGCCCGACACGCCTGCGCCTTCCATCCCGGTCATATCCAGGGCCACCGGCCCCGCCTTCCGTCCCTGGCGGCTGCTCCCCACCCCCACCGGCACCCCGTTCACCCTCGCCTACGCCGTCGTACTGACGGTCACCTCCCTGATCGCCAGGTACGCCGACCCCTCTCTCACGCACGCCCTGCACCAGAGCTCCAGCACCGACGTGGCCCACCTGGTGCGTACGCCCGTGTTCGTGCTGCTCGCCAGCGCGCTGTGGACCGCCGGCGGCGTCGTGGCGCCGTACACCCTCTGCTTCCTGCTCGTGCTGACCGCCCTGGAGCGGCGGGTCGGCGGTGCTCGCGCGGCCGTCGTCTTCCTGACCGGGCACGTCCTGGCCACCCTCGCGACCGAGGTGCCCGTGGGACTGGCGGTTCTCGTCGGCCACCTCCCCGACAGCTCGCTGCACCGCCTCGACTACGGCGTCAGCTTCGGCGTCGCTACGAGCGTCGGCGCGCTGACCGGGCTGCTGCGACCGTGGCTGCGATGGCCGGTGCTGGTGCTGTTCGGCGGGACGCTCGTCCAGGACCTGCTGAACCTCACGGATCCGCTGACCGGTTGGGGGCATCTGGTGGCCCTGGTCATCGGCGTGGGGATGTGGCCCGTGGTGCGGAGCTGGTCCTGTCAGGGCTAGTGCGGCGGATGTGGGAAGAGCCGGGCGCCGGCGACTGTTGCTTCCCCACAGAGCACGAAAGGCGAGGTCACGCCCTGTGGCCCGGATGATCGCTCACAGCGAACGCGGGCCGGGGAACATTCGCACTCTCCCAAGCATTGAGTCGGCATAACTCAACTTGACTGCCTAAGGGGAGATCATGGCTTCGACGTCCACTTCGCTCACCCTGCCCGTGCTGCCGCTCGACGACGAGGTCGTGCTGCCCGGGATGGTGGTCCCGCTGGACTTGAACGACGCCGATGTGCGTGCCGCGGTGGAGGCCGCCCAGGCCGCAGCCCGGTCCACACCGGGAAAGCCCAGGGTGCTCCTGGTGCCACGGATCGACGGGACCTACCCGGGCACCGGTGTGCTCGGCACCGTGGAGCAGGTCGGCCGGCTGGCCGACGGTGATCCGGGTGCCCTGATCCGCGGGCGCGGCCGCGTGCGGATCGGCGCCGGGACGACCGGGCCGGGTGCGGCCCTGTGGGTCGAGGGGACGCGGATCGACGAGAGCGTGCCCGAGCCGCTGCCCGGACAGGTCGGCGAACTGGTGAAGGAGTACAAGGCCCTCGCCACCGCCTGGCTGCGCAAGCGCGGCGCCTGGCAGGTCGTGGACCGGGTCCAGGCCATCGACGACGTGTCCCAGCTCGCCGACAACTCCGGCTACTCGCCGTTCCTGACCACCGATCAGAAGATCGAGCTGCTGGAGACCGCCGACCCGGTCGCCCGCCTCAAGCTCGCCACCCAGCAGCTGCGCGACCACCTCGCCGAGCAGGACGTGGCCGAGACCATCGCCAAGGACGTCCAGGAAGGCGTCGACAAGCAGCAGCGCGAGTTCCTGCTGCGCCGCCAGCTGGAAGCCGTCCGCAAGGAACTGCGCGAGCTGAACGGCGAGCAGGACGGCGAGGAGTCCGACGACTACCGCGCCCGCGTCGAGGCCGCCGACCTGCCGGAGAAGGTCCGCGAGGCCGCCCTCAAGGAGGTCGACAAGCTGGAGCGGTCCAGCGACCAGTCGCCCGAGGGCTCGTGGATCCGAACCTGGCTGGACACCGTCCTCGAACTGCCGTGGAACGAGCGGACCGAGGACGCCTACGACATCCAGGGCGCGAAGGACGTGCTGGACGCCGAGCACGCGGGCCTGGAGGACGTGAAGGAGCGGATCACCGAGTACCTGGCGGTGCGCAAGCGCCGTACCGACAGGGGCCTCGGTGTGGTCGGCGGGCGGCGCGGCGGTGCCGTGCTCGCGCTCGTCGGACCGCCCGGTGTCGGCAAGACCTCGCTCGGCGAGTCCGTCGCGCACGCCATGGGGCGGAAGTTCGTCCGGGTCGCGCTCGGCGGTGTGCGGGACGAGGCGGAGATCCGCGGACACCGGCGGACGTACGTCGGTGCGCTGCCCGGCCGGATCGTGCGGGCCATCAAGGAGGCCGGGTCGATGAACCCGGTGGTCCTGCTCGACGAGATCGACAAGGTGGGGTCCGACTTCCGGGGCGACCCGGCGGCCGCCCTGCTGGAGGTCCTGGACCCGGCCCAGAACCACACCTTCCGGGACCACTACCTGGAGGTGGAACTGGACCTGAGCGACGTGGTCTTCCTCGCCACCGCCAACGTCCTGGAGGCCATCCCCGAGGCCCTGCTCGACCGGATGGAGCTGGTCCGGCTCGACGGCTACACCGAGGACGAGAAGATCGTCATCGCGCGTGACCACCTGCTCCAGCGCCAGCTGGAACGGGCCGGTCTGAACAAGGACGAGGTCACCATCGACGAGGGCGCCCTGCGCAGGCTCGCCGGTGAGTACACGCGCGAGGCGGGTGTGCGGAACCTGGAGCGCTCCATCGCCCGTCTGCTGCGCAAGGTGGCGGCCCAGCACGAACTGGGTGAGCGGAAGCTGCCGTTCACGGTCACGGACGGCGATCTGCGCGGCCTGATCGGTCGGCCGCACCACGTCCCCGAGTCCGCCCAGGACCCGGCGGAGCGCCGTACCGCGGTGCCCGGCGTGGCGACGGGTCTCGCGGTGACGGGCGCTGGCGGTGACGTCCTGTTCGTGGAGGCGTCACTGGCCGACCCCGAGACGGGCGCGGCGGGTCTGACCCTGACGGGCCAGCTGGGTGACGTGATGAAGGAGAGCGCGCAGATCGCCCTGTCCTTCCTGCGCTCCCACGGCGCCGAACTGGAGCTGCCGGTCGCCGATCTGAAGGACCGGGGCGTGCACATCCACTTCCCGGCGGGCGCGGTCCCGAAGGACGGCCCGAGCGCCGGCGTCACGATGACGACCGCGCTGGCGTCGCTGCTCTCGGGCCGGCTGGTCCGCACGGACGTGGCGATGACGGGTGAGGTCTCGCTGACCGGCCGGGTCCTCCCGATCGGCGGGGTGAAGCAGAAGCTGCTGGCGGCCCACCGCGCGGGCGTCACGACGGTCGTCATCCCCAAGCGCAACGAGCCCGACCTGGACGACGTCCCGGCGGAGGTGCTGGACAAGCTCGACGTCCACGCCGTCACCGACGTGCGCCAGGTCCTGGAACTGGCCCTGTCGCCGGCCGCCAGCGACACGGCTCCCGAGGTTCCGGTCGCGGCGTGACGGACGCGACCGGACAGGCAGGGCCCGGGTCCCGTGAGGGAGGCCCGGGCCTTCGCCGTACGTCGGGACGTCAGCCGTTGGCGAGCGCCACGACTCTGTCGAGGGCCCCGTTGAACCGGTTGTGGTCACCGACGGTCGGTCCGGAGGACGTGTACTGCCACATCGTGTAGTAGCTCCAGCCCGCGGGCAGTTCCCCGACCTGAGCCGCGTACCGGGCGACCCACAGCGGGTTGGCGGTGGCGAAGCCGCTGTAGTTGCCGGTGCACTGCTTCCACCAGCTGGTGGCCGTGTAGATGACCGGGTCACGGCCGGTGCGGGCCTTGTACTGGTTCAGGAAGCCGCTGATCCAGGTGACCATCGCGGTCGGGGTCTTGCCGTAGCAGGCGTCGCCGTACGGGTTCCACTCGATGTCGAGGGCGCCGGGCAGCGTCTTGCCGTCGCGGGACCAGCCGCCGCCGTGGTCGACGAAATAGTTCGCCTGGGTTGCGCCATCGGTGGTGTCCGGGGTCGCGAAGTGGTAGGCGCCGCGGATCATTCCGACGTTGTAGGAGCCGTTGTACTGCTGGGCGAAGTAGGGGTTCGTGTAGTACGTCCCCTCGGTGGCCTTCACATAGGCCCACTTCACGCCGCTGCCCCAGAGGGTCGACCAGGCGACGTCGCCCTGATGGCTGGAGACGTCGACGCCTTCCGTCAGAGCGGCCAGGTCGGCGACGGGGGCGCCGTCCACGCCGTCATGGGCCAGGACACCCATGCCCATGTGGGCGGAACCGCGGGGCGGGGTGTCGTCGGCGGACGCGGGTGCGGGCAGGGGGAGGAGAAGGAGCAGGGCGGCGGCGAGCAGGAGCCCGGCGAGGCGCGGGCACCGGCTGCGGAGCGGTTCGGGTCTGTGCACGGGCATAGCGTGCCTCCGAAGCCTCGGTGACGCTCGGTGGGGGAGTGGTGCGTGTCCGTGATGGGGTGTGTGGCGTGGGCATGCCAGTAACGGGTTCCGAGGGACAAGCTAGGCAGCCAGAACAGCAGGTGGAAGGGGGTCCGGGGGCTGCCGTTGGTCTACGCCTGCGAAATACTGACGGAGCAGGGGCGATGGCGGTGGCCGGCGGAAACTTTCACGACCGGGAAGAACGAGGCAGGGGCTGACGTGCACGAAGACGGAAACGGCGACGGGCGCCGAGTCGAATCCGGAGTGTCCGGTGGTGGTGTGGGCCAGCCCGAATTCCTGGACCTGGAACGCGAGTTGACGGTCCTGTTCCGCCGCGCCCGGGCCAAGCAGGGCGAGATGGCCCGCGAGGTCCATCCCGACCTGGAGTCGGCGGCGTACGGCCTGCTGGTCCGTCTGGGCGACGCCGGCCGCCAGCGGGCCACCGAACTCGCCGCCTACATCGGCGTCGGGAAGGCCACGATGTCCCGCCAGTTGCGCGCCCTGGAGGACCTCGGCCTGGTCGCCCGCGAACCTGACCCCGCTGATGGCCGTGCCTGGCTGGTCCACCTCACGGAGGAGGGACGAGGCCGCGTCGCCAAGGTCCGCGAGGCCCGCCGGGCCCGCTACGTCGAGCAACTGTCGAACTGGGACCGCCAGGAGGTCGCGGAGCTGGCGCGACTGCTGAACCAGTTGAACCGGGGGATGGAGAAGTAGCGCTGCGCTGGGGTGTGGGGCTCTGCTGGGCGCTTTGATCCGGCGTCGGGTCTGGGGCGCGCGGTCGCTGTCCCGCTGAGGTGCCGGTCCTGGCTCTCGGCTGGGGCGGCTGCTCGGTGTGCCGGTGCCGTGTCGGCTCGGGAACCTTCTCGGTCTGCCGGCGCGCTGTCGATGGATGCCCTGCCGACGCCCCGCACCGGTACCGGCTCGCGCGTCCGCCCGGGTGCTCCGCTCCGGCGCCTGGCTCGGGCGCCCTGCTCAGCGCTCCGGCGTCCGGCACCGCCTCGGGCGTGCGCTCGGCGCTCAGCTCAAGCGACTCGCATCCGTTCCGCTGCCGCGTTCGGCTCCGGCTCCGGCTTCGGCTGGGCGTCCGCTCAGCGCCGGCGTCGGCTGCGGTCCTAGCTCCGGCCTCGGCATGGGCGTTCTGCTCCGGTGCTGCGGTGGGGTGCTCTGCTACGGCATCCGGTGTCGGCTCGGGCGTGCGCCCGGCGCTCAGTTCGGGTGGTCGGCCCGGCGTTGGCCTGGGTGTGTGTGGCTGGGGCGTCCTGGCCTGCGCTCGGGCGTGGGTGTCGGTTCGGGCACGTGCTCGGCGCTCAGCCCTGGCGCTCCGCGCCCGCGTCGGTTCCGCGTGGGCGTTCGGCTCGGCGTTTTCCCCGGCGTCGGTGGGGCGTCCGCGCGGGTGCTCCGCTTCGGCGGCCGGTGCTGGCGCGGGCGTTCTGCTTGGCGCTCAGTTCGGGTGCTCTGCCCAGGCGTCGGCTTGGGTGTGTGGCTGGGGCGTCCTGGTCAGCGCTCGGGCGTCCGGTGTCGGTTCGGGCGTGCGCTCGGCGCTCAGCTCAGATGGCCCGCCCTAGCCTTCCGGCCAGCGCTCTGCCGCTCCGCTCCCGCTTCGGCTCGGCGATGCGGGCATTCCGCTCGGCGTCGGCTCGGACATCCGCCCAGGTGCTCCGCTCCCGCGCCCCCTTGGGCGCCTGGCCGGGGCGTCGTCCTAGTCAGCGCTCCGGCGTCCGGTACCGCCTCGGGCGTACGCTCACCGCTCAGCTCAAGTCACGCGCCCCGGCGTTCACCTCAAGCGCCCCGCCCCGGCGTCCCGCTCTGCGCCCCGCCCAGGACCGTGCCCGGCGTCCCGCTCAGCCCCCGCCCGCCGTCCCGCTCAGCGCCGCACCCCCGTCTCACAGCTCCGCAAACACAACCGTCGCGTCATCATGTGTCTTGCTTCGCCCCAGGTGGGTCCGTTCCTCCGCGTCCGCCGTCTCCAGTTCGCGTACCCGGTTCACCAGGGCCCGTGCGCCTTCCTTCCGGACGAAGGTGAAGCAGTCCGTCCAGTCGCCCTCCCGGAATTTCTCCACCCATCGGGTCGCTCCGTCCGTCAGGGCGGCGAGGGCGCGGACCTCTGTTCTCGCCAGGACGCCCGTCACGGCCAGGCGTGCCACCGACGGATCCGCGGCGGCCGTGAAGAAGCCGCCCTCCTTGTTGCGGATGTGTGCGTCGATCATGGCGTCCGTGGCCAGGGAGGCCCGGGGCAGGCGGGCGAGGCGGTCGTCCAGGTACGGCGTGACGGTGCCGTCCGGTGACTCCAGGAGCAGGGCCGAGTCCGAGAGGATCAGGTACTCCACCGTCCGCGCCGACCAGCGCGCCAGAACCACGGTTGCCTGTGGGGTGCGCGGGTGAGAAAGGTCACAGGTTGGCCCATGTGCCTCCGCGGTACGCGCGATGGCACGGGCCAACGCGTCGGCGAGGGGAACATCCGGGAGTGAAACGGTCAGTTCGGTCAGCGCTCCGCCGAGTCGTGCCGTGAACCACGGCACGGAATGCAGACAGCCCGTCTCACCCCTCGGCGGGGTGACCCCGTCCAGGACGACCAGTGCGCCGCCCTGTCCCGAGGCGGGAAGGCCGACACTTGCGAAGTCCTCGTTGGGGCGTGCCGGATCGCCGGGCTCCGAAACAAGCTCTGTTCGCATTCGGCCAGTCTGCACGAGCCCTTCACAACGTTTGCCAAGGGGTCGCATTGGTCGCCGAACGGGTGCGGCCGCGCAGGTCAGGCGCCTGATTTGGGGTGGAATGCTTCGCTCCGAAGGGGCGTGGCGGCGAATCCTGCCATCGCCCGCCGCAGACGTCCAACCGGCCCGCCGCGCAGGGCGTGTGCAGACGCCGGAGGAACTTGCCCGCCAACTCCCCTCCGGGGTTCACTCCTTCGGGTGGCGGGTCAGGTGATGCGCGGCCGTTGCCCACCGGCACTGGGAGGGTCGGGGACCGGTTAGGGCACCCCCTGCTCAGCGAAGTCCCCGCGAGCTTGGGGGAGGGATGCACGCACGGTCGGCGGCAGTTGACGAAGCGTCATCCGGACCCATGGGTATCACGAGTCAGGAATGCGAGCACCGGTGCAGAAGACGCGGCCTCGTCGCTCAGGCAAGCAGTCGGCCTCCGCAGGGGGCACGCAACCCACTCCCGGCACCACCACGGATGTTCCACCCGCCGGCAAGGGGCGCCCGACCCACGTACGGAACCGGCTGATCGTCGCCGTGGCCGTGGTGGCCGCCGCCATCGCCGCGGCCGGTGTCCCCTCGATCGTCGCCGCCTCCGGGCAACTGCAAGACTCCCAGGAACTGGTGACCCTCGCCGGCCAGACCGAGGACGCGCTCACGCTCGCGCACTCCCTCGCCGACGAGCGTGACGAGGTCACGTCGTACATCGCCGCCGGCCGCCCCAAGTCCAAGGCGCCCAGCGAACAGCGCAGCGCCCGGGTCGACCGGCAGGTCGAGGAGCTGCGCGCCGACACCGACGCCCCCGCCTCGCTGCACGACGACCTCGACGGCATCGCGGCCCTGCGCCGCTCCGCCCTCACCGGCCAGAGCAGCGCGCTCCAGGCGCACCGGGCGTACTCCGCCGCCATCACCGAACTGCACCGGCTCGCCGAGCGGCTGGCCGAGCAGATGCCGCCCCGCGCCGGCTCCGGCGCCTACGCGCTCGCCGAGCTCGACTCCGCCGTACAGCAGGCGGCCGCCGTGCGCGGGCTGCTGATGGCCGCGCTCAGCGTGCCGACCACCACCGAGACCGTCATCGACCCGGTCACCGGCGTCGCGAGCACCCAGGAGACCTCCTCGGGCGCCGACGCCAAGCAGCGCGCCGAGCTCAGCGCCGCCGCCCAGCAGGCCCGGCTGCGCTCCGACGCGGCCCTCGCCGACTTCCGCGACACCGCCCAGAAGAGCGCGCGCGGCTCCTACGACTCCACGGTCACCGGCCCCGAGGTCGACACCGCCGAGCGCTACCTGGCCTCGCTCACCGACCAGGCCACCCTCTCCGACCGGGACCTGGCCACGAACACCGAGCGGGCCGAGGCCGCCCTGTCCGCCCGCGTCGAGATGATGCGCGGCGCCGAGTCCGCGCTCTACGACCGCCGCACCAAGGCCCTGGAGCAGCTGCGCGACGACGACGTCACCGCGCTGGAGATCCGCATCGCGATCCTCGGCGCCCTGGTGCTGCTCGCCATCGGCGTCGCCACCGGCATGGCCCGCAGCCTCACCCGCCCCCTCGCCGTCCTGCGGCTCGGCTCCGCGCGGCTCGCGGGGGCCGAGGACCCGGCGGCCGAGGAACCCGTCAAATTCACCGGCCGCAAGGACGAGTTCGCGCAGGTCGTCAACTCCGTCAACGCCCTGCACACGCACGCCGTCGCCCTCCACGAGCGCATCACGACGCTGGAGTCCGACCGCAAGCACCTGGTCGGACAGCGGCAGAAGATGGCCGACGCCCGCGAGGGGCTGCGCGCCGAACTCGCCGCCAACGCCGACCAGTTGGAGCGGCTGCGCGGCAGCATCGGCAGCACCTTCGTCAACCTCGCCCTGCGCACCCTGGGCCTGGTGGAGCGCCAGCTCGCCGTCATCGAGGGGCTGGAGGAGCGCGAGCAGGACCCCGAGCGCCTCGCGACCCTGTTCAAGCTCGACCACTTCGCCACGGTCATGCGCCGGCACAGCGAGAACCTCCTCGTCCTGGCCGGCACGGAGCACGTCCAGCAAGCCGCCGGGCCGGTACCGCTGGTCGACGTGGTCCGCGCGGCGGTCAGCGAGATCGAGCGGTACGAGCGGGTCCGTATCGCCGCGCTCCCGCCGCACGCGCATGTGGCCGGGTTCGCCGCCGACGACCTCTCCCACCTGCTGGCCGAGCTGATGGAGAACGCCACCTCGTTCTCCCCGCCCGACCTGCCCGTGGAGATCTCCGGCTGGCTGCTGGAGAACGGCGAGGTCATGCTCTCCGTGCAGGACGAGGGCATCGGGATGACGAGCGATCGCATGACCCGGCTCAACGCCCGTCTCGCCGACTTCGACCCCGAGGCGACCTACGACCAGGAGGGCGACAACGGCCTGGGCCTCGGCCTCTACGTCGTCGCCCGCCTCGCCCACCGGCACGGCGTCCGCGTCCAGTTGCGCGAGCAGAAGCAGGGCGGGATCGCGGCGGTCGCCGTCCTGCCCAAGGGACTGCTGGCGCCGGCCCCCGCCGCCGCGGTCCCCTCGGACACCCCGCACCACGCGTCCGCCCACGCCTTCTCCCTGCCCGGCGCCGACGCGGAGGCCAACTCCAACGTCCTGCGCGGCCGCGTCCAGAACGACGACCCGCTGGTGGCGCTGGCGGAGAAGGCCGTACGGGAGACGGGCGACGCCGACGAGGTCGTACCGCGGACGCAGACTCCCGCCGAGACACCCGCCGAGACGACCATGGAGCTCCTGATCCCGGAGCCCGCCGAGGAGCCTTTCGCGGCGAACGACGCCCCGGCCGAGGAGCCCCCCGCCGCGGCCGTCGACCCGTACGCCATCGGCCCCGACACGCACGAGCGCGCCCGCGACGAACGGGACGGGCAGGACGCGCAGGAACCGCAGGAACCGCAGGACGGGGCCGTCACCGACAAGGGCCTCCCCAAGCGCACTCCCAAGATCACCACGCCCATGGCCGCCCCGCGCCAGCGGACCGGCGGCGTCGACGCCGAAGCACTCCGCAAACGGCTCGGCGGCTTCCGGCGCGGTGCCGAGGCCGGCTATCGCGACGTCGAGGCGGAGATCGCCGAACAGACCGGTCAGAGCAAGGCGCCGACCGCAGGAACCACCGAATCCGAAGCAGCCACGGGGGGCACAGTCGAGGAGGCAAGCAGTTGACCGCGCCCAGTACCTTCGGACTGAGCAGTGAAGCCCGCAACCTGCACTGGTTGTTGACGAATCTGGTCGAGGAGGTGCCGGGCATCCAGTCGGTCGCCGTCGTCTCCTCCGACGGACTGCTTCTCCTCTCCTCGGACCAGGCACGCAACGAGGCCGCCCGGGAGGCCAGGAACGACCGGCCCACCGGCCCCCGCGGCTCCTCCGCCGATCTCGCCACCGTCGTCTCCGGCATCGGCAGCCTCACCATCGGCGCCGCCAAGCTGATGCAGTTCGGCGGCGTGAAGCACACGATGGTCGCGATGGACGAGGGCAGCCTGTTCGTCATGTCCATCAGCGACGGCTCGCTGCTCGGCGTGCACGGCTCGGCGGACTGCGACATGAGCGTGGTGGCCTACCACATGGCGCTCTTCGTCGGCCGCGCCGGCCACGTCCTCACCCCCGAACTCCGCAGCGAGCTGCGGAAATCCGTCGAGGCCGCGTCGGCAGGGAGTACCCGATGAGCAACGCCCCGAAGAACAGGCCCCATCTCCCCATACGCGGCGGCGACCGCAAACCCGCCCGCGTCCGCCCCTACTCGCTCACCGGCGGCCGCACCCGCTTCGGTCACGTCCTCCTCGTGGAGACGTTCGTCGCGGCGCTGGAGGCCCCCGAGGAGCGCAAGGAACTGACGAACGGCTCGCTGAGCACCCGGATCATGCCGGAGATGCGGGCCATCGTCGAACTGTGCCGCCGTATGCGCACGGTGGCCGAGATCGCCGCGCTGCTGAAGATGCCGCTCGGCGTGGTCCGCGTGCTCCTCAGCGACCTCGCGGACCAGGGAAAGATCCGTGTGTACGGCACCGGAACCGGCCATGGCACGGGCCGGCCGGACCGCGCTCTGCTGGAAAGGGTGCTGAGTGGACTCCGCCGTCTCTGACGCCGTTGACGAGAACCTGAAGTCCTGGCAGACGGACCGCACCCGCGCCCCCGTCGCCACGAAGATAGTCGTGGCCGGCGGCTTCGGCGTGGGCAAGACCACGCTGGTCACCGCCGTCTCGGAGATCACGCCCTTGCAGACCGAGGCGCTGATGACCGAGGCCAGCGAGGACACCGACGACCTCACGGCCACGCCCGGCAAGCTCACCACCACCGTGGCCATGGACTTCGGCCGCATCACGCTCGACGACGACCTGGTGCTCTACCTGTTCGGCACCCCCGGCCAGCAGCGGTTCTGGTTCATGTGGGACGACCTGGTGCGCGGCGCGATCGGCGCCGTCGTGATGGCCGACACCCGGCGGCTGAAGGACTGCTTCCCGGCGCTGGACTACTTCGAGAGCTGTGGACTGCCGTACGTCGTCGCGGTCAACCACTTCGACGGCAGTGAGCTGTTCGAGCCGGAGGACGTGCGAGAGGCATTGACCATCCCCCCGCACATACCTGTAATGATCATGGATGCGCGGCGGAGGATCTCGGCCATCGAGACCCTCCTGTCCCTCGTCGGCCACGCGCTGGACGTCACCCCCGAGTAGGAGAACAACCCCGGATGCGGAAGATACTCGTCGTCGGAGCCGGCCAGTCCGGACTCCAGCTCGCCCTCGGACTCCAGTCGAACGGGTACGAGGTCACCCTGATGTCCAACCGGACGGCGGACGAGATCCGCTCCGGCCGGGTCATGTCCACGCAGTGCATGTTCCACACGGCACTCCAGCACGAGCGCGATCTCCAGCTGAACTTCTGGGAGTCCCAGGCCCCGAAGATCGAAGGACTCGGCGTCTCGGTGGCGGCCCCCGGCTCCTGGGGCGAGGGCCCCGCGGCACGCGCGATCGACTGGCTCGGACACCTCGACGGGTTCGCGCAGTCCGTCGACCAGCGGGTGAAGATGGCCGGCTGGATGGAGACGTTCGCCCAGCGCGGCGGCCAGCTGGTCATACACGGCGCTGCCGTCGGCGACCTCGACTACTTCTCCCGCACATACGACCTGGTCATGGTCTCGGCGGGCAAGGGCGAGCTGGTCCAGATGTTCGGCCGCGACCCGGAGCGCTCCCCGTACAGCGAGCCGCAGCGCGCGCTGGCCGTGTCGTACGTCCACGGCCTCGGCCCGCGCCCGGAGCACCCGGACACCGAGGCCGTCCGCTGCAACCTCGTCCCCGGCGTCGGCGAGCTGTTCGTCATGCCCACCCTGACGACCTCCGGACGCGCGGACATCCTCTTCTGGGAGGGCATACCCGGCGGCCCGCTTGACGCCTTCCACGGAGTGAAGGACCCGGCCGAGCACCTCTCCCTGACCCTGGAACTCATGGAGAAGTTCGTGCCCTGGGAGTACGCGAGGGCGACCAAGGCCGAGCTGACGGACGCCGGCGGCACGCTGAGCGGGCGGTACGCGCCGACCGTGCGCAACCCCGTCGGACGGCTTCCGGGTGGCGGTCTGGTGCTGGGCGTGGCGGACGTCGTCGTGGCCAACGACCCCATCACCGGCCAGGGGTCGAACTCCGCGTCGAAGTGTGCGGCCGCCTATCTCGCCGCCATCCTCGAACACGGGGACAAGGAGTTCGACGAGGCCTGGATGCGGGCCACCTTCGACCGGTACTGGGCCACCGCGCAGCACGTCACCAAGTGGACGAACGCCATGCTGGCCCCGCCGCCGGAGCACATCCTGAACCTCATCGGCGCGGCAGGCCAACTGCCCCAGGTCGCCGACCGCTTCGCCAACGGCTTCAACGACCCGGCTGACTTCGAGAACTTCTTCTACGAGCCGGAGAAGACGGCGGCGTACCTCGGCGAGGTCGGTGGGGCGTAATGGGCCTCTGACCAGCGCCCCAGTCTGTCACTATCGGTTGTTGTCGGCCGTCAGTGGACCGCCCTCGGACGGCCCACAGACGGCTCGGGTTTTGCCCGCGATGTGGCAGGCACCCGGGCAGTCGATGTGGGTGCACCTAAAACCTGCCCGGGGAGAACCCACAGGTAGGGAGCCTACGGGGGCGTGGGCCCGCTTTTCCGATCCGGAGATGACCGGCGCGTGTCCCGCTGAGGTTTCCGGGGCTTCATCCCGGGGCGTACGGCTCCCAGTACCGGGTTCGACGCGATCGGGGAGATCTTGATCTTCTCGCCGGGGCGCGGGGCCTGGACCACCTTGCCCTTGCCCAGGTACATGGCCACGTGGGTGGCGTCCGGGAAGTAGACGACCAGGTCGCCGGGGCGCAGTTCGGTCAGCGGGACACGGGTGAGCCGCGCCCACTGCTCCTGGCTGGTGCGGGGGATGCGGGTGCCCGCGTGCGCCCAGGCCTCGGACGTCAGGCCCGAGCAGTCGTAGGACTTGGGGCCTTCCGCGCCCCACTTGTACGGCTTGCCGAGCTGCCGCTTGGCGTAGTGGAGCGCTCGGGCGCCCTCGCGGGACGGCTTGTGGTCGTCCTTGGCGAGGCCGCCCGAGGCGAGGAAGGCGCGCTGGGCCTTCGCCGTGTCCTTCTTCTCCAGTTCGGCCAGTGCGGAGAGCTGCTCGGCGGTGAGGGAGGCGAGGAGTTCCTCCACCTTCTTCAGACGCTTGTGCACGGCGTCCTTGTTCTTCTTCTGGCGTTCGGCGAGGGCGAGTTGCCGGTCCAGGGCCGCGCGGGCCTGGCGGGCCAGATCGGCGGCCTTGTGCTCGGTGCCGGTCAGCCGGCCGACCGTCGCGGCGCGTTCGCGGGCCAGGCGGGAGATGACCCGGCCCTGGTCGAGGGCGCGCTGGGGGTCATGGGCCAGGAGCAGCCGGAGATACGGGGAGAGCTCGGTGGTGTTCTGGTACTGCTGACGGGCCAGCCGCCCGGCGGCGCCCCGGCTGTCGTGCAGGGAGAGCCGGGCGCGGGACAGGGCGGCGTCCAGGTGGGTCACCTCGGTGCGCTGCTTCTTGAGCTTCTCCTCGGTGGCGTTGTAGGTCTCCGTGGCCCGTTCCGTCTCCAGGTACAGGCGCTGAAGGTCCGTCAGCAGGGCGGCTGTGGAGCGCTCTTGCGGTGCGTCCGGCCCGGGTGCCGCCGTCGCGTGGGTCGGTACGAGGAGCGTGGCGGCCGTCGTGGCCGCCGTACACGCCAGACGCAGAAGCCGTCCTGACACGTCATCACCTCCGGTGCGGAGAGGCTTTCTGCTCCGCACCGCGAGCATGGGACGGGCGCTCCGGGTTCGCGCGGTGGGTGTGCGCGGTTCGGCGCAGCGCGGTCACTCGTCCGGGTCGTGTGGCTTGCCGGACGGCGTGGTGTCTGGCTTGGACCAGGGCCAGTTCAGGCGGCGGGTCTGCTTGCCCTCGGGGTCGTACGCGTACTTCCAGCGCTGGGTGAAGCCCGCGCGGCCACCCTGTTTGCGTGGTACGCGGCGGTACACGAGGACCGTGGGCGGGCCGCCGTGCGGGTCGGGGACCGGGATGCGGTACGTCTTGGGCGGGTGGCCGGTGATGCCCAGCAGGACGGGGAGTACGCGGCCGTCCATGGGGCCGCCCTCGAACGGGGTGTCTTCGCTCTTCACGGCACCAGTGTCGGTCATGGGCCCTTACAGGTCCGCCGCCAGCCGCTCGGTCAGCTCGGCCGTCTGGGCGTCCCGGGCCGCGGTGACGGCCAGTGCGGCCTCGAACTGGGCGACCAGCCAGTCCCGCAGCTCGGGCAGGGGTGGCTGCTTGCCCTCGTCCAGCCAGATGAGGGAGGCCGCCTCTACCGCGGTGATCCACATCCGGACGGTCATACGGAGGTGGAGGCCGGGGTCGGTGACCTCCAGGTGGCTGAGGATGTGCTCGGCGGCGGATCGCCGTACGCCGTCCACTATGGCCGTCGTGCGGGAGGTCTCTACGACGCTGCCGCCCTGGAGCAGGGCGCTGAAGCCGGTGTCGTGCTCGTCGACGAAGGCGAGGTAGCGGTCGAGGGCGTGCGCGAGGCGCTGGAGGAGGGGCCCGTCGTGGGGCTCGTCGAAGCAGTGCTGGAGCTCCTCCGCGGCCGAGCGGAGGGCGGCCTCGTAGAGCTGCTGCTTGCCGCCGGGGAAGTAGCGGTAGACGAGGGGGCGTGAGACGCCGGCCGCTTCTGCCACGTCGTCCAGGGAGACGTCCTCGGGGGTGCGGTGGGCGAAGAGGGTCAGCGCGGCGTTGAGGAGCTGGGTGCGGCGTTCCTCGACGCTCAGGCGGCGGTAGGCGGGGGTGGGGGCCGAGGGCGTCATGACCAGCAGGGTAGTCGGGGGTGCGATGCCTGCGGCGGCCTGTGCCGGTCCGGCGGGGGTGCGTGCGGCGCGTGCGGGTGCTCTGTGGGGCGGGGCCGTGCCAGGGGTTGACGCCCGGCGCCGTGGGCGGGCGCCTTCCGGCACGGCCCCGTTCCGCGTGGCTACGCCAGCAGGCCCGACGACTTCCACAGGCGGCGGCCCACCCCGCGCAGCACGCCTATGTCGTCCAGGAAGTCGGTGAGGCGCTTGGCGCCGGTCTGCATGATCTCCCGGCGGTGGGCGCTGGCCTTGACCTGGGCCAGCGCCTCTCGCTTGTCCAGGCCCACGTTGGTGTAGACCTCGGGGTTGACGAAGGCGACGGAGAAGACGCGGGCGAACTCGCCGGAGGTGACGCGGGTGAACTCCTGGGACCACTTCGGGGCCGTCATCATCTGGCGGCGGAGCTCCTCGCGGGCGTAGCGGACGTGCCGGGCCTCCTCGACCACATGGATGCGGGTGACGCCGCGGATGAGGGGCTGGACCCGCTCGTCGGGGAAGGTCAGGCGCTGCATCCAGTCCAGGACCTCTTCACCGAGCAGGGTGGCGGTGAAGGAGCCGGGGGTCGTGGAGATGGTCTTGAAGAGTCGGCCGAGGTTCTGGTGGACGCGGCCGACCGGGTACCAGGGGGTGCCGCCGTGGGAGATCAGGCGGGCGAACATCTTGGAGTGGCGGCACTCGTCCTCGATCTCGGTGAGGGCGTAGCGCACATGGGCGCTCGTGGCCGCCTTGTCGTAGATGTGGCGGACCAGGAGCTGCATCAGGATGATCTCGAACCAGATGCCGAGGGAGGCCAGGGCCGCCGACTCGTGCTGGGACAGCAGGATGCGCTGTTCCTCGCTCATCCGCTTCCAGAGCGGGGTGCCGTAGAGCGAGACCAGCTCCGGGGGCCAGAACCACTTGCCGTCCTCGAAGGGGGCGTCCCAGTCCAGTTCCTTGTCGGGGTCGAAGGAGTGCTTGGCGGAGGAGGCGAGGAGGCGTTCGGCCACCTGTTCGCGGTCCTTGAGCAGGCCGAGTGCGTCGCGCAGTCCGTCCAGCGCGTCCTCTTCCGTCAGGGTCGTCATCGGTCGCTCACCTCTGTTACCGGGGGTACGTCGTCCGCGTCTTATGAGACTGCCTGTCAGCAAGCCCGTCAATCCCCCGCGCGGTACTTGTTGACCCCGCGTCTACCCCGTGTGAGCCTGCGAGGCATGCCGACATACGACCTGTACGCCAACGATCCGGGAGAACCGCTCTGGAAGGTGCCGGCGGCCGGCGCCGCCCGTTTCAGCTGGGAGTACGACGACGGGCGCGAACGGCTGCTGTCCCTCTACCAGAAGGGCAAGGACAAGCAGTGGGACGGGCAGCTCAGGATCGACTGGGATCTTCAGGTCGATCCGTACGACTCGCTCGGTACGCCGGAGGAGGCGATGGCGCTCTACGGGACGCCGTACTGGGCGAAGATGAGCGAGCGCGAGAAGGGCGACCTGCGACGGCACTACGCGTCCTGGCAGTTCAGCCAGTTCCTGCACGGAGAGCAGGGCGCGATGATCTGCGCGGCGCGGATCGTGGAGTCGGTGCCCGACATGGACGCGAAGTTCTACTCGGCGACGCAGACCATGGACGAGGCGCGGCACGCCGAGATCTACGGGCGCTTTCTGCACGAGAAGATCGGCATGGTCTATCCGATCAACGACAACCTTCAGGCGTTGCTTGGTGACACCCTGCGGGACAGCCGGTGGGACATGCCGTATCTCGGTATGCAGGTGCTGATCGAGGGGCTCGCGCTGGCCGCCTTCGGGATGATCCGGGACACCACCACCAAGCCGCTGCCCAAGCAGATCCTGGCCTATGTGATGCAGGACGAGGCGCGTCACGTCGCCTTCGGCCGGATGGCGCTGCGGGACTACTACCGGCAGCTGACCGATGCCGAACTCCGTGAGCGCGAGGAATTCGTCATCGAGGGCTGCTACCTGATGCGGGACCGGCTGCGGGGTGTCGAGGTCCTGGAGAACTTCGGCATTCCGAAGGCCGAGGCGGAAGAGCTCAGCGAGCGCTCCGAGTTCCTTCAGCTGTTCCGGCGGCTGCTCTTCTCACGCATCGTCCCGTGCGTGAAGGACATCGGCCTGTGGGGCAAACGCCTTCAGCAGGCCTATGTCGACATGGGGGTCCTGGAGATGGGTGACTCCAACCTGGATCTGCTGATGGCCCAGGACGAGGAGATCGCCGAGCAGCTGGATGCCGAGCGCTTCGCCGTGGAGGAGCGGCAGCGGGTGGCGGAGGTCGAGGGCGCGATCGAGGCCGGGGCCGAGGCCGAGGGCTAGGGCCCGGCCTACAGCGAGCAGCCCAGGCCGTCCGGCACCTCGCCGAATTCCGGCTCCGCGCCCTGCGGCGGGAACGACGTGCGCAGGGTGAAGGCGTACGGGGTCGGGCCGTTGGTGCGCAGGTGGAGGAGGCGGGACTCGGCCTCCGCGACCGTGGGGCGGTGGCCCGCCGGGACCCACCACAACGCCGTCATCGCCTCCTGCACGCGTTCGAACCACTCGCGGCGGCGGGCCAGCATCTCGCGGTGGCGGCCCTGGTACATGTACGCGGTCAGGGCGTTCGCATCCCGCCACACCGACATGTTGATGATCAGCCACTCGTCGCCGAAGACGCTGATGTCGGTCGCGTCGCCGGCGTCGCCCTCCAGTCGCCAGACGAAGCCGTCGGCGGCGTCCGCGTCCGCGTTCACCGGGTCGAGGCCGTCGACGAAGTCCTTCAACTGCGGCGAGTCCAGCGGTGCCTTGAGTCGGGCGAGGTTGACCTGGGCGAGTTCGAAGGCGGCGTCCGGCGCGGGCGATGTCGTCATGGACCGAACGATAGGTCGGGCGCCCGGCGGAGCCCAGGGCATATCTCAGTGGGTGAGCATCAACGGTCCTCGTCCCGCGACGACTTCAGCACCGCCTCCATCACCGCCCGCGCGATCGGCGCCGCGTCCCCGCCCCCGCTGATCTCGCCCCGGTCCGCGTCCGCGTCCTCCACCACCACCGCGACCGCGACCTTGGGCTCCAGATCGCGGTCACCCTTCGCCCACGAGACGAACCAGGCGTACGGCGTCCCGGAGTTGCCGAGGCCGTGCTGGGCCGTGCCGGTCTTGCCGCCGACCGTCGCGCCCGGGATCCAGGCGTTGGTGCCGGTGCCCTCCCGCACCACGTCCACCATCATCTCCTTCATCAGCCGCGCGGTGGACGGCCGCATCGCCTGCCGGACGGGGCGTGACCCGCCCGTCGACACCGTGGCCCCGCTCGCCCGGGTCGCGCGCTCCACCAGATACGGCGAGCGGACCTGGCCGCCGTTCGCCACGGCCGCTGCCACCATCGCCATCTGCAACGGGGTGGCGCGCGTGTTGTACTGCCCGATCGACGACAGCGCGAGCTGTGCCTTGTCGACCTTCGTGTCGAACGTGGACTCGGCGACGGAGAACGGGATCCTCAGGTTCGCGTCGTTGAAGCCGAAGCCGCCCGCCGTCGACGCCATCCGGTCCACCCCGACCTCGACCCCGAGGCGCGCGAACACCGTGTTGCACGACCACTCGAACGCTTTCCGCAGCGGAACGTCCTCGCAGCCCTCGGACTCGTTGGTCAGCGTGGTCCTGGTGCCGGGCAGACGGTACGGATCCGGGGAGTCGGTCGGCTTGTCCAGGTCCTCGACCACCCCCGCGTCCAGCGCCGCGGCCGCCGTCACCACCTTGAAGGTCGAACCGGGCGGATACGTCTTGCGCACCGCCCGGTTGAGCATCGGCTTGTCCGCGTCCCGGTTCAGCGACGACCAGGACCTGGTCACCGAGGCACCGTTGCCGGACAGCACGGACGGGTCGTACGAGGGGGCCGAGACCAGGGCCAGGATCCGTCCCGTCGAGGGCTCGATCGCCGCCACCGCGCCCTTGCGGCCGGCCAGCCCCTCGTACGCCGCCTCCTGCGCCGCCGCGCGCAGCGTGGTGACGACGTCGCCGCCGGGGTAGCGGTCGCGGGCCACGCCGTTCATCAGCGCGAAGGGCGACAGCAGCGGGTCCGTGCCCGCGAGGACGCCGTCCTCGGAGTGTTCCAGGAGCGTCGTGCCGTACTCCTGCGAGGCGTAGCCGGTGACGGGCGCGTACATCGGGCCGTTCGTGTACGTCCGCTCGTAGCGCAGGTGCTCGCCGGTGTCATGGGACCCGGTGACCGGTTCGCCGTCGACCACGATGTCGCCGCGCGGCTGCCCGTAACGGGCGATGGTGGTGCGGCGGTTGGCGATGTTGTCACCGTAGGCCGGGGCCTCGAAGACCTGGACGCGGGTGGCGTTGACGAGCAGCGCGGCCAGCAGCAGGGCGCAGAAGAACGCGGCGTGCCGGATGTGCCGGGTCATCGGGCCGCCTCCGCGCGGTCGTCCTGGGCCGTCACGACCGGGGCCTCCTGGCCTCTGGGCACGCCGAGCCGGCTGCGCGCCCTGTCGCTCAGCCGGATCAGCAGGGCCACGATCGCCCAGTTGGTGACCACCGACGAACCGCCCTGCGCCAGGAACGGCATCGCCATGCCGGTCAGCGGGATCAGACCGGTCACGCCGCCCGCGATCACGAAGACCTGGAGCGCCACGATCGAGGCGAGCCCGACCGCGAGCAGCCGGCCGAAGGGGTCGCGCAGGGCGAGGCCCGCCCGGTAGCCGCGCTCCACCAGCAGGCCGTAGAGCAGGAAGACCGCGGACAGGCCCGCCAGGCCGAGTTCCTCCCCGGCCGTCGCCAGGATGAAGTCCGACTTGGCCGCGAAACCGATCAGGATCGAGTGGCCGAGACCCAGGCCCGTGCCCGTGGTGCCGCCCGCCGCGAAGGCGAACAGCGACTGGGACAGTTGGTTGGGGCCCTCGCCCGCCTCGATGGAGGCGAACGGATGCCGCCAGTCCTCGACCCGGCCGTGCACATGCGGCTCCAGTTCCCCGACGGCCACCGCGCCGAGCGCCGCGAGCAGCAGGCCGACCGCGATCCAGCCGGTGCGGCCGGTGGCGACGTAGAGCAGGACCACGAACAGGCCGAAGAAGAGGAGCGAGGTGCCCAGGTCCCGTTCGAGGACCAGCACGCCCACGCTCAGCAGCCAGATGGCGACGATCGGGCCGAGGACACGGCCGGTGGGCAGTTGAAGCCGCTCGCTGCCGAAGACCCGGCGGCCGGTGTACGCCAGCGCGCTGCGGTTGGCGGCCAGATACGCCGCGAAGAACACCGCGAGCAGGACCTTCGCGAACTCGCCGGGCTGGATGGAGAATCCGGCGATCCGGATCCAGATGCGGGCGCCGTTCACGGACGGGAAGAAGATCGGCAGGGTGAGCAGGACGAGCGCGGCGACCACGCAGACGTACGAGTAGCGCTGGAGGACCCGGTGGTCGCGCAGCAGCAGGACCACCACGATGAACAGGGCCACCCCCAGCGTGGACCACACGAGTTGGGTGGGCGCCGCCCGGTCGCCCGGTGTCTCCAGGTCGAGCCGGTAGATCAGGACCAGGCCGAGGCCGTTGAGCAGCACGCCGATCGGCAGCAGCAGGGGGTCGGCCGAGGGGGCGCGCAGGCGCACCGCCAGATGGGCGACCAACGCGAGCACACCGAGCCCGGCGCCGTAGCCGGCGGCGCCGGGCGGGACGGTGCCGTCGCGGGCGAGGCCGACCGCGCAGTAGCCGTACACGGAGAGCAGGACGGCCACGACGAGGAGGGCCAGTTCGATGCCACGGCGCCGGGGGAGCGGTACGGCGGGAGCGGGTACGTCCGCTGCCACCAGGGTTGTTCCGGCCTTGGTCATGTCCGGAACTTACCCAAATAGTCAGTCTTGTGTGCCTAGCGGCTCAGCACCAGCGCGGCGTCTGCCTGGCGTCGATGTAGCGGGCCGAGCCCCAGGCCCAGGTGCCGTCCGCGAGGAGGTACCAACGGTTGTTGCCGTCGACGCGCTGCCCCACGGTCTGGCAGAAGATCCTGACGATGTCCCCCCGGTGGACGACCCGGATCACCTGGCTGCCGCGGTTGGGCGCGCTGCGCAGGAGCAGGCTGCTCGCGGTGACCCGACCGCGGGTGTAGCGCTGGTCGTTGCCGCTCTCGTTGCCCCAGTCGCCGCCTCCGCCGCCCCCGTCCCCACCCTGGGACCCACCCCAGTCCCCGCCTCCGTCCCCGCCCTGGGAACCGCCCCCGTCCCCACCCTCGGAACCGCTCCCGTCCCCTTCCCCCTGGGACTGGCCGGAGTCGGTCTGCGTCCCCCACTCGTCGTCGGCGACGGCGGGGGTGGCTGCGGCCGCGGCGGCCAGCAGGCCGGCGGCTATGGATATCGCGAAGCGGGAGCGTAGGGCCATGAGGCACCTCCAGGACAGGGAAAGAACCTGACTAATCGCCACATTAGGAGCATGGAAGGTCGGTCGCGCGTCCTGATGGGCCATCCTGATGGGCTATCGGAGAAACGCCCCGAAGGGGTGGCGTGTGGGGTGCGGCCCTATCGAAGGGTCAGTTTCGCCACGGCCCCGCCGTCCGCGGCGTTCGCGAACGCCAACCGCGCCCCCAGGACCTCCGCCTGGCCCAACGCGATGGTCAGCCCCAGCCCGTGCCCCTTCGCCCCGCCCTCGGTACGGAACCGCTGGGGACCGTGCGCGACGAGGTACTCCGGATAGCCGTCACCGTGATCCCGCACGGTCACCACCGGCCCGTCCACGGTCAGGGACACCGGCCCGCGCCCGTGCTTGTGCGCGTTGGCCACCAGGTTGCCCAGCACCCGCTCCAGCCGTCGCCGGTCCGTCTCGACGACGACGTCCCGCACCACCACGACCTCGGTGTCGGTCCCGGACGCCCGTACCACCCGCTCCGCCAGCGCCCCGAGCGGCTCGCTGTCGGGCTCCGAACGCTCGCGCCCGCTGTCCAGCCGGGAGATCTCCAGCAGATCCTCGGTCAGGGTGCGCAGCGCGGACACCCGGTCCCGCACCAGCTCCGTCGGCCGCCCCGGCGGCAGCAGTTCGGCCGCCGCGTGCAGCCCGGTCAGCGGCGTGCGCAGCTCGTGCGCCACGTCCGCGGTGAAGCGCTGCTCGGCGAGCAGCTTGCTCTGGAGCGAGGACGCCATCGAGTCCAGTGCCGCGGCCACCACGGCCACCTCGTCCTGCGGCCGGGTCGAGTCCTCCTTGGTACGGGGGTCGTCCACCCGTGCGTCCAGGTCGCCCCCGCTGATCCGGCGCGCCACCCGGGCCGTGGCATGCAGCCTCCGTGTCACCCGGGTCACCGCGAACGCGCCCACCAGCACCGTCACCCCGATCGCCAGGGCCGACGACCACAGGATCGCCCGGTCCAGGCCGTCGATGGTGCGGGACTGCTGCGAGTAGTCCACCTCGACCGCGAGGGCTCGCTCGCCGTCGGCCGGTCCCGCCGCCCACATCGTGGGGCGGCCGTGGTGGTCGGCGACCATCGTGCCGCGCTCCCCGGCCACCGCCAGCTCCCGCAGCTTCTCGGGCAGCTCCGGCGGATCGAGGCCGACGCCGGGACCGGTGGGGTCGCCGGCCTCGAACGCCGCCGTCGCGTCCTCCAGCCGGGACAGCGCCTGGTCACGGGCCTGGCCGACGGTCTGGTTGGTCACCGAGACATGCACGAGGATGCCGAGCAGCACGGCGAGCGCGCAGCACATCACCGTGATGAAGAGGGCGGCCTTCACGGCGAGCGTGCCGGCCCACTGGGGGAGCGCGAGCCTCATGGCGTGCTCGCCGAGGCCGAAGGAGAGGGGGAGAGGGAGGGGGAGGCGGAGCGTGAGGGAGAAGGACGCGGGGTCTTCTTGCGCGGCCCGGTGCGCAGCATCTCGTCGTGGGTGAGCAGCATCGCCTTCTGGTCGGCGTCCCACGTCCACTGCAACCGGTACTCGTAGCCGGCGACCTCGGACGGCGAGCGTATGATCACCGACCGCCCGGCCAGCTCGACGCCGCTGATCGCGTCGTCCCAGCTCATCACCTGCACGAGACGGTTCTTCTCGACGGTGTAGACGCGCACCGCGGTCGTCCGGCCGGGCAGCAGCCGGAAGCCGAGGGTCAGCTCGGGGCGTCCGTCGCCGGTCAGGTCCCGGTAGTACGGCCGCAGCACCGGGCACCGGCCGTGGCCGGCGCCGACTCCGCACTGGGCCATCAGGAGGCCGGTCTCGCGGTACTGCGCGTGCTCGCCCTCGTAGTCGCCCCGGCTCTCGGCCATCTCCTTGCGGACGACCACCACCGGGCTCACGTCACGGATGTCGCCCCCGGGGACCGTGACGCCCTTCACGACCTTGCGGTTCACCTCGCCGATCTCATAGGCCGGCCGGGACGCCGGTGTCAGCTTCGGCCAGAGTTTGTCCGGGCTGGCAGCGGCCTCGGTCGGGCCGGCGCCCTGGAGCTCCCCGGCGTCCCCGCAGGCCGTCGCGGCCGACAGCAGCAGTGCGACGAGGGCACTGAGCGCGGCGGTGCGCGTGTGGCGGCTGCGCGGCACGGTTCTCCTGGGGCTCGGGGTGTGGTCGGCCCGTACACCCTATTCGTACGGAAGTCCTTTTTGCGCACCCCGGTGGGCGGACGGGCGACGGGCTACTCGGCGAGCTCCTCCAGCAGCCGGGCGGTGGACAGGCCGGCCCGGATGTAATCGACGAACAGCTCGTTGTGCAGGGCCCACGGAGAGCGGCGGGAGCGTATCAGCCTGATCGCCTGCTCGGCGGAGTGGCTACGGCGGACCAGGGTGTGGGCGATGACCAGGCCCGAGCGGTTGTAGCCGTGGTAGCAGCGGACGAGGACCCTGCGGCCGCCGTCCAGCGCCTCGCACGCCGCCTCCGCCAGCCGGATCACGCCCGCGAGCTGGGTGCCGTCCAGCGGGCCGTCGGGGATCGGCCACACCTGGTGCTCGACGCCCGCGCCGGGTCCGTGCCCGGGCAGGCGCAGCAGCGTCTGCACGAGATCGAACTCGTCCCGGACGACCGCGAACTCCAGTTGCCCCGAGCGCCCCCGGAACTCGTGCCCACCCATCCACAGGCCGGGCAGGATCTCGTTCCACGGGCTGTCCGGTGCGGGTACGTCGGGTTGCTTCCTGCGGGTACGCAACGGCGCCTCCCCAGCCACCCCTCGCGGGGGTCTGCCCAACTCCTCTCAAAGGTAACCGGGTTCTTGCCCCGGCAGCACCCCGCCTGTTCCCATGGTCATGGGGTGATGGTGCATGAACGGACTCCGCGTCATACCGGCCTGGCGACACGGCCAGGAACGGCTCTACGTCTGCCGCACCGACGGCCGCAATATCGCCTGGTACGACCGTGAGGCGGGCCGGGTCAACCTGCTCAGCGACGATCGCCGGGACGACGTGCTGGAGGCGCTCGGCCCCTTCATCACCGGCCCGGTGACGGTGGGCCCGCCCCCGGTCCCCACCCCCGCCGAGCTGGCCCGGCTCAGCCTCCACCCGGACGACGACCTGGCGCCCAACCGTCCCGGCGAGGCGCTCCTGATCGACCTGGACCGGGATCCGGGACCCGCGCACCGACTGCGGCCCGACCCGCGCCGTCGCGCGCTGACGGCGGAGCAGACCGTCGGGGAGGCGCTGGACAGCCTGGACGGGGCGGGCTGGCACACGCTGCACTCCGTGCCGCTTCCCGGCGGCGACCGCGTCCACCACCTGGCGATCGGGCCGGGCGGGCTGTTCGCGCTGCACTGTCTGTACGCCCGCAAGCAGAAGGTGACCGTCGCCGACCCCACGGTCTCGCTGGGGCGCCGGGACTCCTCGCCCCTGCTGCGCCGGGTTCGCGCCGACGCCGACCGCGCCTCCCACGCCCTGACCGCCGAGGTCCACCCGGTCCTGGTGCTGGTCGCCCCGGCCGAGGTGACGATCACCGCGCCGCCGCGGGAGGTGCGGGTGCTGCGGGACACGGAGGTGGAGGGGCTGGCCCGGACGGGTGGGGTGCTGAAGCCGGCGGACGTGGAGGCGCTGCACGCGATGGCCCGGGACCGGCGGGTGTGGAGTACGGCCGGCTGAGACGGACGGGTCGGTGTCGCCCCTGGACCGCCGGGGGGCGCGACCGGCGGGGGCCCGTGACGGAGCCCCCTGGGTCAGGGCAGCAGCCCCGCCCGCTCCGGATCCAGCAGCGGCGCCAGCAGATCGCCGTAGTCCTGGAGGCGTGGCCCCAGGTCCGGGGCGAGCAGGGTCAGGGCCTCGGGCGAGCGGCAGTCCGCCACCTCCTCCCAGGTGACCGGCGCGGACACGGCCGGCTCGGGGCGGGCGCGCAGGGTGTAGGGGGTGGCTGTCGTCTTGCGGGCGGCGTTCTGGCTCCAGTCGACGAAGACCTTCCCCGGCCGCAGGCTCTTGGTCATCCGGTGGATCGCCAGCCGGGGCAGGGCCTTCTCGGCCTCCATGGCCAGTTCCTTCGCGTACTCGGTGGCCCGCTCGGAGGAGACCGGCCGGATCGCGGCGGCCAGATGGAGCCCCTTGGAGCCGGACGTCTTCGCGTACGCCTCGATGCCGTCGGCGGCCAGCCGCTCCCGCAGCCAGAGGGCGACCTCGCAGCACTCGACCACCGTCGCGGGTGAGCCGGGGTCGAGGTCGAGGACCAGCCGGTCGGCCTCGCCGGGTGCCTCGATCACCCACTGGGGCGTATGGAACTCGGTGACGAGGTTGGCGGCCCACATCAGGCTCGCGAGGTCCTGCACGAACACCATCCGCGCCGGCCCCTCCACGCGGGGCACCTCGGCGGTGGTGACCCAGTCAGGGGTGCCCGGCGGCACGTTCTTGGTGAAGAACACCTGACCGTCCGGTCCGTCGGGGTAGCGCAGGAACGACACCGGCCGGTCCCGCAGATGGGGCAGCAGAACTTCGGCGGCGGTGGCGTAGTAGTGCAGCACCTCTCCCTTGGTGAAGCCGGTCGCCGGATACAGCACCTTGTCCAGGTTGCTGAGCGCCAGCCGCCGCCCCTCCACCTCTGTAATGGGCGTCATACGATGAGAATCACACGAAATCGGCCGGAACCGCCTCGAAAGGTGCTGAACGTGCGATCCATCTGGAACGGCGCCATCTCCTTCGGTCTGGTCAGCATTCCGATCAAGGTGGTGAACGCGACCGAGAGCCACTCGATCTCCTTCCGTCAGATCCACACCGAGGACGGCGGCCGGATCCGCTACCGCAAGTTCTGCGAACTGGAGGACCGCGAGGTCAGCCAGGCGGAGATCGGCAAGGGCTACGAGGACGCGGACGGCTCGATCATCCCCATCACCGACGAGGACCTGTCCCAGCTGCCCATCCCGACCGCGAAGACGATCGAGATCGTGGCCTTCGTGCCGGGCGACCGGATCGACCCGCTCCAGATGGATGCGGCGTACTACCTCGCCGCGAGCGGCGCCCCGGCCGCCAAGCCGTACACCCTGCTGCGGGAGGCGCTCAAGCGCAGCAACAAGGTCGCCATCGCGAAGTTCGCGCTGCGCGGCCGGGAACGGCTGGGCATGCTCCGGGTCGTCGGCGACGCCATCGCCATGCACGGTCTGCTCTGGCCGGACGAGGTCCGCGCGCCCGAGGGTGTGGCCCCCGACGCCGGTGTCACCGTCCGGGACAAGGAGCTCGACCTCGCGGACGCCCTGATGGACACGCTCGGCGAGGTGGACCTGGACGATCTGCACGACGAGTACCGCGAGGCCGTCGAGGAGGTCATCGCCGCGAAGGCGGCCGGCGAGGCCCTGCCCTCCACCCCCGAACCGGCCGGAGGCGGCAAGGTCCTCGACCTGATGGCGGCCCTGGAGAGCAGCGTGCGCGCGGCCAAGGAGTCGCGCGGCGAGGAACCGGACGACGCGGCGGAGGTCCACCGGCTGCCCCAGCGCAAGTCGGCCCGAGCGGCCCCGAAGCAGACGGCGGGCAAGAAGTCGACGTCCGCCGCGAAGAAGACGGCGGCGAAGAAGACGACGGCCTCCGCCAAGAAGTCCACGTCCAAGTCGGCCCAGGGCGCGAAGAAGACGACGGCGAAGAGCACGACGAAGAGCGCGGCCAAGAAGACGACGGCGAAGAAGACCGGTTCACGCAAACGCTCCGCGTAGCGGGCGGAGGCGAGGGAGCGCATACCTTGTCCGGCGCCATGCCGACACCGCACTGCGCGAACGGCTCAGCACCGGATCCCCGCCACACCGGCCAGGGCCTCGACGTCCGGGCGGCGCCCTGGAGATAGCCCGGGTGTCCCCCAGCCGTCGGTGCCCCGAACTGCCCCACCCGCCCCGGATCGACCCCGCTCTCCCGGGCCCTGCCCGTCGCGAACCCGGCGTCGGCTCATGCCTCGCGGCCGGTGCGGGCTGGAGCCGGGCGGGATCCACGGCACCCCCCGGAGACCCGTACGGGCAACCCGTGGAACTCCTCCCCGGCCAAGTGCCTCATGTGGTGCCGCCCTTGCCACAACTCAGGCGCCCGCACCCCCCGCCGCGCCGGACCGCCTCACAGCAGCCGTGAGGCGATGAAGTCGACCAGTTCCTCTCGGCGCGGGTTGAGATAGAAGTGGTCGCCCTCGAACACCCGGATGTCCAGCCCCTCGGTGGTGACGTCGGACCACGCCTCGAGGTCTTCCGCCGGGCACGCGGGATCGCGGTCGCCGCCGCAGGCCGTGACGGGAACCGCCAGCCGGTGCAGGCGAGTCGGGCGGTACGACGCCAGCAGCCCGAAGTCGGCCCGCAGGGACGGCATGATCACCGGCCACAGCTCCGGGTGGTCGTAGAGCGCGGCGCCCTCGGGGTCCAGTTTGCGGACGTGGGCCAGGATCTCGGTGTCCGTCGGGGCCGGACGCGGCGCCAGTTCCTGGGGGAGCCGGGGCCTGGTCCGGCCCGACACGATGAGCCGGGCGAGGGTGTGGTGGCGAGCCTCCTCCAGCCGGCGGGCCACCTCGTACGCCACCGACGACCCCATGCTGTGCCCGAACAGCGCCAGCGGCAGGTCGTCGGCCACCTCGTCCAGCACGGCCTCGGCGATCGCGTCCGCCAGCTCGTCCATGGTGTTCGGGCCACGCTCGGGCAGGCGGTCCTGGCGGCCGGGGTACTGCACCGACAGGACCTCTATCTGCGGCGGCGTCAGCGTCGACCAGCCGTGGAACGAGCCGGCCGCGCCGCCCGCGTGCGGAAAGCACAGCAGGCGGATCCTCGCGCCGGGCGCCCTCACGCCCCTGAGCCAGCGGGTGCGGATGCCGGGAGTCGTCGTCATGCCTCCGCCTCGAACTCGGCGAGCAGGGCGTCGAGGACGCCGTCCGCGGCACCGGCCTGCTTCGTCTCCACGATGCGTGTCGTCATGTCCCTCAGTGTGATCGGTTCGAGAAAAAACTGGATCGGCACATCGATGTCCATCTCGTCACGGAGTCTTCCGGCGAGGTGAACGGCGCCCAGTCTCGCTTGCGCACCCCCGTTCGAATGTGACTTCCGGTCAAGAACTCTAGTTCGAAGCGGCATGGCATATGCACCGAAACGAAACACGGATCGGTCGCCTCGTAGTCTCCGGAGTGTCTTTCGTGTGGTGGTTGACTGATGGAGTGGCCCCACCAACTGCCGTTTCTCTAGGATGTGTTGTCGGCGAGGTGATCTCCTCGGCCGTCCTGCCCCTGGGGGAAGCCATGGAGCCTGGAAAGCAGCTGTCCACGTCGATCGATGCCACGGTGCCCACCGCCGCGCGCATGTACGACCACTACCTCGGAGGCAAGGACAACTACGCCTCGGACCGAGCCGCCTGCGAAGAGCTGGACAAGGTCGTCCCCAGCACCCGCGCCCTCGCACTGAACAACCGGCGCTTCCTCCAGCGGGTCGTCGGGACGCTGGCCGGCGACTACGGCATCCGCCAGTTCCTGGACCACGGTTCCGGTCTGCCGACCCAGAACAACGTCCACCAGGTCGCCCAGGCCATCGACCCGGCCTCGCGTGTCGTGTACGTCGACAACGACCCGATGGTCCTGGTCCACGGCCGCGCCCTGCTGGACCAGAACAACAACACCGCCGTCATCCACGCCGACCTGCGCGAGACGGACCAGATCTTCTCCCACCCGGACACCGAGCGCCTGATCGACTTCTCGCAGCCGGTGGCCGTGCTGTTCAACTCGGTGTTCCACTGCATCCCCGACGACGCCACGAACGGCCCGCTCGCCGTGGCCCGCCGAGTGCGCGAGCGCCTCGCGCCCGGCAGCTTCATGGTGATGTGCCAGCTGGTCAGCGACGACCCCAAGGTCCGCGACTTCGTCACCGACTTCATGAACCAGGCGACCCAGAACCACTGGGGCCGGGTCCGTGAGGAGAAGGACGTCGCGCAGTACTTCGACGGCCTGGAGATCCTCGACCCCGGCCTGGTCGAGGTCTCCACCTGGCGCCCCGACACCGAGGTGGCCCCACGCCAGCTCACCCAGGAGTGGATCGAGTTCGGGGGCGTGGGAAGGCTGCCGTAGAGGTGGTCTTCGGACGGCGGCGGGGGCCCGTCCACGACGCCGCCGACGGCGAGCTGCCCGGGCCCCCGCGTTCCAGGCCCACCGCGCGCCAGGGGCCCTGCGGCTCACGATGAGCCGGGGTTCCGACCGGCTCAGGAAGACCCGTCGGCGTACCGCTCCATCGTCGCGCGCATCCGCTCCAGCGACTCGCGTGGGTTGAGGGCCTCGTCGCCCAGCCGGTCCAGGGCGAGGCGGTACTCCTCGGTCTCGTCGCGGTCCTCCAAGAAGGCCGCGCTCTTGATGTGCTCCAGATAGACGATGTCGGGCAGATCGACGCCGCCGAAGCGGAGATAGGTGACCGGCATGGCGGGCGCCGAGGCGTTGGTCACGTCCAGCGGCACGATCTGTACGGTCACCTGCGGCCGCTGGGCCATCTCCACGAGGTGTTCCAGCTGGGCCCGCATCACCTCGCGACTGCCCAGCACGCGCAGCAGCACCGACTCGTCGATGACCGCCCACAGCTGAGGCGCGTCCGGACGGTGCAGCAGCTCCCGTCGCCGCATCCGCAGCTCCACCCGCCGCTGAGTCTCACGCGCCGGCGCGTTCGGCAGCCCGCGCTGGACGACGGCCCGGGTGTAGTCCTCGGTCTGCAACAGACCGGGCACATGCTGGAGTTCATACGTACGGATGGCCGACGCGGCCTCCTGGAGCCCGACCAGCCGGTCGAACCACTCCGGCATGAGCCGCTTGTCATAGCGCTGCCACCAGCCCGGTTCACCGGCCCGCCGCAGCAACTGCAACAGCACCGACGCCTCGTACTCCTCGGCGCGGTAGTGGTCCAGCAGGGTGCGCACATCCGCCTCGGTGGGCGGCCGGCGGCTCTTGCCCGCCTCGATGCGTGACAGCTTCGCGGGACTGAATCCCACGGCACGCGCCGCCTGGTCCTGGGACAGACCGAGGTCCTCGCGGATACCCGCCAACTGGACGCCGACCAGCATCTTCAGCAGGGTCGGCGCGGGCTCGGTACGGTCCAGATAGGGTTCGAGGCGGGAGATGCGAGGTGACTCGACGGACATCCTGACTCCCCGTAGACCGGCATACGACAGACCGCATTATCGCATCCCGCCGCCCCGGGCCGCCGCAGCCGCGGAAAGTGAAAGGCTCAACTTCCGCTTGGCCACGGCGTTTCACCCTCGTCGGCCACAGTTTCCGGGGCGCACGACCCGTTTCACACGAGGTGGTCGAACTCCCCTTCCTTCGCGCCCGCCAGGAACGCCGAGATCTCGGCCGGGGTGTAGACGAGGGCCGGTCCGTCGGGGTGGCGGGAGTTGCGCATCGCGACGCTGCCATCGCTCAGGGCGGCCACCTCGACGCAGTTGCCCTCGGCATTGCTGTGCCGGCTCTTGATCCAGCGGACACCCAACGAGCTGGCCCGCATGCCGTTCGACGCTGTTGGCACTGCACTCTCCTTGCTCACGTTCCGCCACGCGTACACCCCGTCGCCCCACCGGACCCCGGACCGCACAGCGTGCGCTGCCTCGACACCACTCGCGCAATTTCCCGTGAAATTGCACGGAGAGGCCTTCGGCGTGGATAATAGCCCGTGGCGTCAAGTGCAGCGCGGGCGCCGCGTCCTGACCGTGTATCAGGGAGACGTCGTGTCCTTACCTGCGTACGAGGAGCTCCGACTGCCCACTGGCGCTGCGTCACTTGCGGGCTCGACCGTGACGCCTGAAGCGCACCGCGGCACCCCGGGCTCGCGTCACCTGGCCCCGGCCGAGACCGGGCGCACGCCTGCCCGCTCCGTCGCCCTGCGCCTCGTAGGCGCCGAACAGGGCTGCGGCCGGGCCCGCGACTTCGTCCGTCGCACCCTGGACGCCTGGGAGCTGGACCACTGCGGCCCCGACGCCCTCACCGTGGTCACCGAACTGCTCGCCAACGCCGTACTGCATGCCGTACCCCCCGCCCCGGCCCGGCCCGCCGCTGCCGAGGCCGAGATCTGGCTCAGGCTCAGCGTCCGCCGCCCCGGCCACCTGGTCTGCGCGGTCACCGACCCGAGCGACCACCCGCCCGTGTACCCGCACACCAGCGACCCCTTCGACGAGCACGGCCGCGGACTGCGCATCATCGACGCCCTGTCCGAGCACTGGGGTTGGACCCGACGGCACCCGATGGGCAAGACGGTCTGGGCGATGCTGCGGACCGGCGGCCAGGCCTGAGCCCAGCCGGCCCGGCACCCCGCCGGGCCGCCGTATCGGGTGCGCTGTAGGCGGCCCCCATCGCGGCCATCCATCCCATTTCACGGATCTCGCGCATCTCGCGCCTGTACGACAACGCCGCCCGCGCCCTGGAACCCGCGGCGGCGCTCTGCTCGCGAGCACCTGAACTCCAACGGGCCGTTCGATGAAGACAGTCCCGCGCACGACCGGGAACCTGTCTAGTCAAGCTAGCTTCCCTGCCTATGAGCTTCCTTAGAAGAGCGGCAGGTCTCGGCCTTGCGCTGCTCGCCATCACACTGGGGCTGAGTGCACAGCCCGCCGCGGCGCATGTGTCGCGGGAGCACGCCGAACTCGTCATCAGGACCGGTCAGGACGTCACCAGCGGACGGCTGATCGTCCACCAGGACGTGGCGTCCCCACAGGAGGCGGGCGCCTGGGCGTCGCACCTGCTGAGTGCCGGCTGCCCCGCGACCGGCTCCGGAGTCGCCGGGGACAACGGCGGCGTCCCCGGCGGTGTCGTCATCGAACTGGCGTGGAGCTGCGAGGTCACCGCGCTCGATCTCCGCCCGCTGATCGACAAGGCCGGACTGACCCAGGTCGTGGTCGAGTTCGACGGCACGGTGGCCGACGCCTCCGCCGCCGCCCCGCTGGTGGACGTGCGGGGCGCCCACACACCGCCCGCCTTCCCCTGGCCGACGGTCGCGCTCCTCAACGCGGCCGGCGCCGCGCTGCTGCTCACGGTCCGCCGACTGCCGGCCCTCCTGAGCGCCTCGCAGCGCACCCGGCGCCGGATACGACTGGCGACCGCCGGCGCGGTGGCGGCCTCCTTCCTCGCGCCCCAGGCGGCCTTCGCCGACGACAGCGCCGATCCGGCCGCCACCGACACAGCCACCGTCCAGGGCACCGTCTTCAAGGACCGCAACGGCAACGGCACCCGGGACAGAGGCGAGAAGCCCATGCCCGGCGTCGACGTCACCGACGGCGCCCAATGGACCACGACCGGCGCGGACGGCTCGTACACCCTGCGGATCGACCCGAAACGCCGGGAGACCGATCTCGTCAGCGTCGTCTCGCCCGACGGGTACACGCCCGCACTGCGCGAGGACTACATCCCGCAGTACTTCCACAAGGTCCCCGAGACCGGCGGCACCGGCGTCGACTTCGCGCTCGTACCGGACCGCAACGCCTCGAACCCCACTGAGAAGTGGGTCATGAACTCCGACACCGAGGTCGGCAACCGCACCGACGACGAGGCCCGCCGCGCCCTGCCCCAGTGGACCGGCCAGGTCAAGGCGATGTCCGAGGTCGACGGCGCCACGATGCAGATTGCGACCGGTGACCTCACCGTCACCGACTACGCGGCCGAGGACCGTCGCCAGGGCGGCTACGACCTGTTCAGCAAGGGCCTGAAGCAGGGCCGGCTCGGCCACCCCTTCTATCCGGTGATGGGCAACCACGACTTCGGCGGCACGGCCACCTCCGAGGGCTACGGCGGCAGCATGGAGTACTACCGCCGCAACCTCGGCCCCGAGTGGTACAGCTTCGACCGCAACGGCCGCCACATCGTCGTCCTGGAGGACAACTACGACGCGAGCGGACTGAAGCCGCAGCTGGAGTGGCTGCGCCAGGACCTCGCCCGGCACGCGGTCGGCAAGCAGGTGTTCGTCTTCGCGCACCGCTCGCTGTTCACCCAGTGGGGACCGGGCGCCGGCATGCAGCCCACGATCGACGAACTGGCGAAGTACGACGTACGGATGGTCGCCGCGGGCCACAACCAGCAGGCCGAGTTCCGCCGCGGCGCCTTCAAGCGGTCCGTCGAGATCAACAACCAGGGCACCTACGGCATCGACGGCGCCCACCCCGACTACAAGGTCCTCGACTTCAGCGCCATCACGGACGACCCGCGCGCCCACCGCGACGAGGACAGCGGCCATGTGACCGGCATCCACCGGCAGTTCGACATCGACGACGACGCCGCGCTGGTCAGCCCCGCGCAGGGCAGCGTGCACGGCGCGAAGGCGGGAGTCCCCGTCGAGGTGTACGCGGAGGACGACGGCCGCACCCCCGCCCGGGCGGTAATGACCGTCCGCGACCGCCGCGGGCACCTGGTGAAGCGCGAGGACCTGCGCTTCGCACGGGGCGCGTCCCGCCCCGGCATCGAGAACTGCTACACCCCGCCCGGCGGCACCCCCGAGCCCTGCCCCGACGCGCGCGGCGCGTGGACCCGGGCGAGCGACCGGCTGACCCGGCTGCGGCCGGGGACGTACACCGCCGAGTCGGTGGCCTACGACACCCGGGGCCGGAGATTCCCCGTCGTCAGGAACACCTTCACAATCGTCCGGGACGCGGAACTCGCGAAGCCGAGGACCGGCCAGGACTGGCTCCGCCAGGGCGGCGACGAGGCCGGCCGCTCCGCGAGCGGCGACGCCCCCGGCGCGCGGCTCGACCTCAAGTGGGCCCGGCACACCGGCGAGCAGTTCAACCTCAACGGCTCGGTCGTCGCGGACGGCAGGCTCATCGTCTCCTCCCGCGCCTTCGACTCGCCGTACAGCATGATGCTCGCCTACGACATAGCCACCGGCCGCGAGCTCTGGCGCACGTACCTGGACGGCGACGCCGAATCGGCCCCGACCCTGCACGCCGGCAAGGTCTACCTGACCACGGGCGTCGGCCGGATCTACGCACTGGACGCCGGAACCGGCCGTATCACCTGGCAGTCGATCGACCGCGAGGAGACCCACGGCGACACCGTGCGCCGCTACGGCCGCGCGGGCGGACCCGTGAGCGTCTTCGACCTGGCGGGCGGGGACGACCGTACGGTCGCCGTCTACCAGGACGCCGGCACGGTCCGCTGCCGTGACGCCGAGACCGGCGGCCTGCTCCCCGGCGGCTTCGGAGCGGCCTTCTCCTGGGGCCAGGCCCACAGCACCGCGATCCGCGAGCCCGGCACCGACACCGCGTACCTGCACTCCATGTCGAGCAACACGGTCATCGCGATGGACCTCGCGACATGCAGGCAACTGTGGGTCAAGGACACCGCGGGCGACATCGACAGCCACTCGTCACCCGTGCTGACCGACCCGGCCACGGGCGGCGCGAAACTGGTGACGTTCACGGCGTACGGCGTCCGCGGCCACGACCCGAATACCGGCGCGGTCACCTGGGAGTCCAAGCTGGGCGGCGGCAGCACCTGCGAGCCCGGCCGCGCACCCCTCACCAGCCCGGCCGTGTGGGGCGACACCGCGTATGTCGCAGGCCGGGACGGTGTCGTACGCGCCTATGACACGAGCGCGGCGGACCCCTCCAAGCCCGTATGGGAGTCGAAGTCCGGTTATCTCCCGGGGGAGAGCCCGCTGGACGACGAGTGGCGGGTCGCCATGGGCTGCTCGGCCGGCACCGGTTCACCGACCATGCACCCGCTGGTCACGAACTCCCATGTCTACGTGGGAACTTGGGACGGCCGCCTGCTCGTCCTCGACCGGGCGACCGGCACGCAGGTCACCTCGTACAACCTCGGCGCGGGAGTGGCCTCGGCCCTCTCCGTGAGCGGTGACTGGGTCTTCGCCCTCACGGACGACGGCACGGTCCACGCGTTCGCCGCCCGCCGCCACTGAGGGGAAGCGACACCGTGCGAGCACTGCTCACCCGGGTGCTGCTCCTGCTCGCCGTCCCCGCGCTGCTTCTCGGCAGCGCGGGGACGGCACAGGCACACCCCTTCGGAACCCCGCCGGTCGTGAAGGTCGCGGCGGCGGGCACCGCGGTGGACACGACATGGTCCGCCCAGGAGGACGACGTCGCCGTCCTCGGGCAGAAGTCCGACGGCGACGAGGCGGCCTACTTGCGGCAGCACATCGTCGTGCGCCAGGACGGCCGCCCGTGCCGGGTGGCCCGGGCGGCGGGATTCCGGCTCCGCTTCACCTGCCCCCGGAAGGTGGACCGCATCGAACTGACCGTCACGGCGCTGACGGACGTGGACCCTGCGTACCGGACGCTGTCCGTGACGGACACGGGCGCCGGCGGCCTGCACACGGCGAAGGAACCGACGCGTCCGCTGGCCTTCACCCCCACGGCCGCCGCGTCCGGCCCCGAGAAGCGGACGTGGTCCTGGACCACGGACCTGACGTCCCTCCTGGACCACGAGGCGGCCCTTCCGGTCGCCCTGCTGGTGGCGGCGGCCGTGGGCGCACTCCACGCCTGCGCACCCGGCCACGGCAAGACGGTGGCGGCCGGATACCTGGTGGCCGGCCGCGCCAGACCACGCGACGCGATGTGGCTGGGCGGAATCGTCGCCCTCATGCACACGCTCTCGGTCGCGGGCCTGGCGATGGGGTGGTGGCTGGCGTCGAGCAGCTTGCCGGATGTCGCCGTGCTGACGGGGTGGCTTCAGTTGGTCGCGGCGTTGGTGGTGTTGGGGGTGGGGGTGAGGTTGGTGGGTCGGCATGTGGGGCACGGGGTGGGGCGCGAGAGCGGGCACGGGCACGGAGAAGGACACGGACATGGGCATGGACGTGGGCATGGGCATGGATGTGGGCATGGAGTTGGGAATGGGTACAGCCATCACCACATCCCGGAGGCCCCGTCCTCCCTCCTGACCTGGCGAGGCCTTGCGCTGCTCGGGGCATCGGGCGGCCTGCTGCCCTCGCCGTCCGCCTTCCTCGTCCTGCTCACCGGCCTGCTGGCCGGGAAGGTGGCCGTCGCCCTGGCGATGGTCGCGGCCTTCGGCCTGGGCATGGCGCTGACGCTGACCGGCGTGGGCCTGATCGTGCTGCGCGGACGGGACGCGCTGCTGGACCGCCTCTCCCACTCGCGGGCACTGCGCACTTGGGCCCTGAGAACCCCCCTCTTCGCGGCGTCCGCGGTGGTCACGGCGGGGACGGTGGGCTCGGTACTGGCGGTGGGTCGGCTCGTGGGTCCCTGAGGTGGGCCCCGTCAGACGCGTCCTCGTCCTGCGATGGCGTGGCGGTTGGGCCATTCGACCGTACGGCGACTCGGCGGTGCGGCCGTTAGGCCGTTCGTCCATTCGGCCCCGGTCGGCTGGCAGGTGCCGTCGGCTCACGGTGCGGTGGACACGAATGCGTGCCGGCTCCAGCGCGTACGGGCGCCGCCGGGCGCTGAGCTGTGGAGGGACAAGCATGCACATACCTGGACCGAGCGTGGGCAAACGGGGGTGTGCGGCGCTGGTGGCCGCGCTGGTCGCCTGCTCGACCGTAGTGACCGGGCCGCACGTGGCCATGGCCGGGGGTGGGACCCCGCCTTCGGTGCCGGCACCGAAGCTCGACTGGAAGCCCTGCGTACCGGGCAGCCCGTTCGACTGCGCGACCGCGAAGGTGCCCCTGGACTACGCCGACCCGGACGGCCGCACCATCGAGCTGGCCGTCGTCAGGCGGAAGGCGACCGACCCCGGCCGACGCATCGGCAGCCTGTTCTTCAACCCCGGGGGGCCCGGCGGACCCGGCACGGTCCAGATGCCGCAGGCCTACGAGCAGTTTCCCAGCCAGGTGCGCGAACGGTTCGACATCGTCAGCTGGGACCCTCGGGGGATCGGCAACAGCACCGCGGTGAACTGCTTCGCGAGCCCCGAGGAAGCCGCCGAGTGGAACGCGAGCAAACCGGCGGGCTTCCCGGTCGGAGCGAAGGAACGGGCGGCCTACATCGCCGCGTACAGGGAACTGGGCCGGCGCTGCGAACAGCGCGATCCCGAGCTCCTGCGCCATGTGTCGACCGCCGACACGGCCCGCGACCTCGACGAGCTCCGCCGCGCGGTGGGCGATCGGCAGCTCACCTACTACGGGAACTCCTACGGCACGTACCTGGGCGCCACCTACGCCAACCTCTACCCGGACAGGGTCCGCGCCCTGGTCCTCGACAGCGACTGGGACCCGCAGGCTTGGACGAACCACGGTTCGCAGGACGCCCGCCTCCCGGCCTTCCTGCGCCTGGGCTCGGACCGCACGGCGGCGGCCACCATCAACAAGTTCCTCGACCTGTGCGGAGCGACGACGACCGCCAACTGTGCCTTCTCCGCAGGCAGCCCGGAGGCGACCCGAACGAAGTTCGACCAACTGCTGAAGCGCCTCCGTGAGGAACCCGTAGGCTCCTACACCTACGCCGCCACGGCCTCCGCCGTGGTGAACGGCCTCTACATCGTGCACCCCGGTTGGACGGACCTCGCGAAGCAACTTCAGGATCTCTGGCGGGGCCGCGTCCCGGCAGCCCCCTCGTTCCCGCCTCCGCCCCCGGTCCCGAACCCGAATCCGTACGCCGGCGACGAACAGGCGAGCGCGGTGTTCTGCGGAGACAGCCCCAATCCCCGTGATCCCGAGGCCTATCACTCCTTCGAGGAAGCCAGCGCGGCCCGCACGGGCATCGCCGGCCGCCACTGGACCTGGGCCTCCGAAGTCTGCGCCACCTGGCCGGCCCGAGCCGCCAACAGCTACCGGGGCCCCTGGAACAAGCCGACGGCCCACCCGATCCTGGTCGTCGGCACGACCTACGACCCCTCCACCCCGTATGCGGCCGCGCAGGCCATGGCGGCGGAACTGTCCAACGCCCGCCTCCTCACCAACGACGGCTACGGCCACACAGCCCTGCTCAACCCCAGCAGCTGCGTCCGCGCCCACGAAAGCCGCTACCTGATCGACGGCACCCTCCCGCCCCCCGGCACGACATGCCGGCAGGACACCCCACCGTTCAGGGCCCCTGAGCCGAACGGTGGCATGGCCACCGGGGGCGGCGGCATGGCGACGACGACCTCCTGACCACCACGACCACAGCGGAAGGGCCTCGGACGACGACCGGTCGGAGGCCCTTCGCGCCGCTTCCGACCCACCCCGTCCCCGATGGGCGGATGGATGGTCCCTCTTGGTCTGCGGGCTGACCCGACCAGTCGGCCGTGATCAAGGGGGTTCCGTGCGCATGGCACATCACAGACGTGTCCTCGCCGGGAGGGCGGTCGAAGCCGCGGTGACGACGCTGGTGCACACCGGCACTTTGGCGGATCCGGCAGCGGCTTCGTCGGCGAACGCCGACACCACCGCTCTCAGTCAACTGGCTGGAGGCTACCTACTGCGGTTGGGCGTCCGACCCCGCCACAACCGCGACAGCCCGCGTCGAGGCAAGGCGCTCCATGAGGAGCCGTGGTGGAGACGCGTTGAAGGGGGTCGTCGCATGGCTCGTGGTCGATCAAGTCGCGCCCCGGTGTGGGGTGTCAAGTCAGTCGGTGTACGCGTGGGTGCGCAAGTACGAGCAGCAGGGCCTGCCGGGTTGGGGGCCACTCACCCGGCCCATCTCGTGAACAGCTCCGTAGCCTGGAGCTCTTTCGCGAGACGAGTAATTACGAGCCTCGATCACGAGCCCTTCAGTCTGAAACCGCTGGGGGCTTCGTGCCGTTCTCAGCCGCGCGTCGTAGGCCCCTAGTTGCGGCATGCACCTTCCGCGTTGCATGCGGTTCCAACCATGCCGGCGCGCATCACACGTATCGTCCGATTCACCCCTTTGCATCGCACTCTGTGCTATCGACTCTCGCGGTATGGGGGTTTTACGAGAGAGGCCGAGCAAACTGGGAGGCGGCCAGTCGCGCTGTCCGTACTGCGGACTGCCGGGGGATCGCGTCCTGACGCTGGAGCGTGACTGGGTACTGCTTGAACCCGACATGGCCCCGTTGGCTCATACGGTCCCGGCGGAGCATCGCTGGATCGTGCTGTCCGACGGACGGGTGACCGTGTACGGCGTGTGCCCGCCGGACCCCTTCCAGCGGTGCCGCATCGAGCACCGCCTTGCGTGCTCGGCACAACAGCTGCCCGACCTCTGGCCGTGGTTGACAACCCTGCGCGCCGAGAACGAGCGACGAGCAGAGCGCGAGCAAGCCCCGGAGCCACCGAGTCCCCCGCAGCTGTGGCCCGACGCGGGGTGATGACCACTGGGGCCGCGGCGTCGGCTGCCGCGGAGGGTGGCTCAGCGCTACATACGCTGCACACGCACGAAGACCCCGACCTCAGCGTTTCCGCTGGTGACGGGGTCTTTGGGCACCTCATACAGGGTGCCCCCGGCAGGATTCGAACCTGCGCACACGGCTCCGGAGGGCCCTTGAGTCCTGGAGAAAAGCACCGGTCAGACCCTCGTAAACCCACGATGGACCGAGGCTCGTCCACGGATAGTCCACGCTGACCGCGTACATCACTGCGCGTGAAGGTCCCCGTGCCCCTGCCACTGCGGGAGCGCCGTGGCAGACCCATAGTCCTTGGCAAACTACTCAAGCTCGCGCCCTCTGACCTGCGCCCCTGCAATCGATCCTGTGCTGTCCCCTGCGTCCGTTCCGGCGGTCGTCAGCCGGGCAACTCGCGGCGGGACGGTGCGATCCGCATCTTCGTACGCTCCATCTCCCCTTGGTCTGAACTAGGCGAATCGACCGGAACAGTCCCGGGTGGTCAGACGTCGTCCGGAGCGGTTGCGGTGGAGTCAGATACGCGAGCGTGACCGTCATCACCTGAGCTGATCAGAATACGCTCCGGCTGGAGCAGCCACCCTGTCCGCGGATGGCGTAAGTGACCAAGAATTGCCCGCCGCGGTCGCATCTGCAGAGTCGATTGCTCCACCGCAGTCCGAAATCCCTAACTGCGGTACAGCGACGGGGCGTTCTTGGTCACCTCAGTTGACGTCCTGACGGTAGGTCCGCTAGCGTCATCGCACGTGACGGTGCGTCAAAGTGGCGCCCGTGGGGTGGGGAGTTTGAGCATGCCGACGTCTTTGAAGCCGGTGACCACCGGCCTGCCCGTCGACCTTCGAGAGATCCGCAAGGGGGTCATGGCGAACGGCGTCATTGACTGTGAAAACCTCCTGGCGATCGTCAACGATCCCCAGGAGGTCGAGGACGCCACCAAGCGCGCACAGAAGGCCGGTCAGCCGATCAGCGAGTATGCCCGCACGCGCGCCGAGATCCAGCGGCTCTTGGGTACTGCGGGCAGCAAGAAGGCCAAGAACGTCGGCGAGTACGCCGACTACATTGCGGCCGGCCTGCGAGGGGACTACGACGACGCTTGGTCGCTGCCGCAGATCACCCTGTGGTCGCCGCGCCCGCTGATCATCTCTGAGGACGGCTCGTCGGCCCTGCCGATCAAGGACGGCCTCTACGCTCTCGACAGCGAGACCCAGGTCACCGCCTGGCACCGGATCAAGAAGCACCCGGGCGCGTACGGCCTGGAGGACTGCGACTTCGGCGCGATCCCGCTGTCGTTCGAGATTTTCCACGGCATCAGCGTGATGGCGGCCCGCCAGATCTTCCACGACCGTAACCTGAAGGGCGTTCCGGTCGACAAGTCCCTGGCCATGTCCATGGACGGCCGCGACTTCGGCACCACCGTGACGCGCAAGCTGATGGAGTCGCTGAACGTGCCGGCCGGGGAGACCACGGTTCCGCTGTCCAGCCTGATCCTCACCGGCAAGCGCCAGGTGTCGGACAAGGCCCCGGAGTGGATGACGATGTCGGTCCTGCGGACCCTCATCGCCACGGCCATGCTCGGCAAGGCCGGTATCCACGCCGCGTCGACCGGCATCGAGCATGAGGACATCCCCGCCAACGAGAGCGGCGACCGACCGGACAAGGCGATCGTTCAGCGTGAGGTCATGGAGACGGTGGGCGCGTTTCTCCAGGAGAACGCCGCGCTCTTCCACGCCAAGACTGCCGTCACCGCCCCCGCCGTCGTGGCCGGCCTCGGCGCGACCATGAACCGCACCATGTCTTGGAGCGCCGACCCCATGCCCGAGGGCATCACCCTGGAGCGAATGCTGGAAGGTATCCAGTGGGAGCGTGAGGCGAAGTACTGGAGTGGCATCGCGGCCAAGGTGACCGACCGGGGGGCCGTCTCCTGGGCGGGCGGTGCCCGTGACTCCGGGCACAAGGTCTACGACGCGCTGAACTACCCGGAGAGCGAGACGGGTAAGCAGATCCGCGGACGGTTCTAGCTGTAGGTATCGGCTCCTGACCAGCGAGTTTGGGCAGGAGCCGATTTTGTCTTGGGCCTGCAGCTCGTGGCCGCGTTTCCTCTTGGACCCTCTTGTACTGACACCTTGATCACGCGGTGTTCCTCGGTGTTCCCCTCCCGCCCCTGCACCTGTACTCCGTGCCCAGCGATCCCGAGGCGGCCCCCACGGCGCCGCCGAAACGGGAACGCCCACGGACCGCATGGACGGCCGATCAGCTCATGGCCGCGCACTTCCCGGAGCCGAAATGGGCCGTGCCCGGCATCCTCGCCGAGGGCGTCAACGTGCTCGCCGGACCGCCCAAGGTCGGCAAGTCCTGGCTCTCCCTCGGACTGGGCCTGTCGGTCGCGGCCGGAGGCAAGGCGTTCGACTCCGTGCCCGTTCAGGGCGGGCCGGTGCTCTATCTCGCCCTGGAAGACACCCCGCGCCGTCTCCAGACCCGCATGGGCAAGCTACTCGGAGGCCAGCCAGCCCCCGCCGGTCTGACCCTGGTCACCGAATGCCCGCCCTTCCCTCAGGGCGGCACGGAGGCCATTGCTCAGTGGTTGGAGCGCAACCCCGACGCGCGAATGGTCGTCATCGACGTGTTCGCCAAGATGCGCGGCCAGTCCCCGGCCGGCGTGTCCGCGTATGACGCGGACTATGTCGCCGTCGGCTACGCCAAGCGGCTCGCCGACCACTACGGTGTGGCTGTCGTCCTGGTCCACCACGTTCGTAAGGCAAGCTCCGAGGACTTCCTCACCGAGGTTTCCGGCACCAACGGCATCGCCGGAGCCGCTGACGCCACCCTCGTACTGAAGCGGGCGCGTGGACAGGCAGACGGCATTTTGCACGTCACCGGCCGCGACGTGGACGAAGCCGAGTACGCCCTCAGCTTCCAACCCGCCTCCGGTGCTTGGCACTTGTTGGACGGCCCGGTGTCTGACCACACCGTCGGCGACACCCGCGCCACGATCCTGCGCTACGTTCGCGCTCACCCCGGCGCCAAGCCGAAAGACATGGCGGGCGAGTTGCCTAACGTCGACCTGGACACGATCCGACGCACCTGCAACCGCATGGCCGACGCCGGACAGCTCACCAAGGACCCCAGCGGCCGGTACTACCCGGACACCGACACTCGGACAGAGGGCGCGCAAGAGGTGTCCGCACTGTCCGGCTGTCCGGTCACCCCATCTGACCAGCGTGAACGCCCCGGACAGTCGGAATTGGAGCTGTCCGGCCTGTCCGGTGCGGACGAAGCCGAGGGGGAGAGGGAATGAGCGCCCGTACGCAGGACGAAAAGATGACCGTCCAAGAGGTTATTGCCGATCTGAAGGTCGCTCCGTCGACCTTCTACCGGTGGCGTCAACTCGGCAAAGGACCTCGCGCAATCAAACTCCCCAACGGCGACGTACGTATCCGGCGGTCGGAGTACGAACGTTGGCTTACAGAGCGGGAGGACGCTGCGTGAGCACGGATGACAACACTCCTGTTCTCCGGCCGCACGGGGAGGCGAAGCCGGGGTACTCCCTCGATATCCGGCTGTGGAAGGTCACGAAGGTCAATCGGAAAGCGCGTCCATACCAACTGCGATGGGTCGTAGGAGGGAAGGTGAGGAGCGCGACGTTCGCTACGTCGGCACTCGCCGAAAACCGTAGCTCCGAATTGCGGCAGGCAATGCGCCGGGGCGAGGCTTTCGAGATTGCAAGCGGCCAGCCTGAGTCCGAAGTCCGCGCGGCAGCGGAAGCGGCCAAAGACTCAGAAGAAGAAGTGCCGTTGCGGTGGTTCGAGTTCTGCCGGAAGTACGTGGCCGGGCGGTGGCGGACGAGCGCAGCCAAGACCCAAGAGGGTATGGCGGACGGTCTTGCAGCCGTGACGCTCGCCATGGTCAAGCGCGGGGATGGCGTTCCCTCGGATGAGCATTTGCGGTTGGCCTTCCGGTGGGGGATCGTGCCCGCGAATGCGGGGGAGGACCCGCCGGCCGACCTCAAAGCCGCGTATGACTGGCTCACGACGACGGATCGTCCGGTGGCGGATGTGGCAGACGCTGCGGTGTTCGAGGACGTGCTCTATCGCCTCGGGTACAAGCTGGACGGCACCCCGGCGGCGGGCGACACGTACAGGCGCCGCCGCCGGGCCCTGAATACCGCTCTCGAACACGCGGTGGTCGCGGGGGACCTCTCGGGGAACCCGCTTCAGTGCGCCCGCCGGAAGCACGTCGGTTCCAATGACGTCGTGGACCGACGAGTCCTCGTGAACGCCCTACAGGCCTGTCAGTTGCTCGCGGCAGTCTCCTACGTCGGATCGTGGGGTAGGCGCCGTGGCAGGCGCCTGGTGGCCTTCTACGCGGTCCTGTACTACGCGGGCCTGCGTCCGGCTGAGGCGGTCGGGCTGAGGCGGTCTGACTGCCATCTCCCGGACGCAGGATGGGGCACGCTGACGCTACGAGAGACGCGTCCCGTCTCCGGGAAGCAATGGACCGATTCCGGGGAGCGTCACGACCGGCGCGGGCTCAAGGCGCGGGAGGCCAAGAGCGACCGACCGGTGCCTATCCCGCCTGTCCTCGTGGCGATCCTCAGGGCTCACCTGGACGCGTTCGGCACGGCCAAGGAAGGGCGCGTGTTCGGCAACGAGCGTGGGGGCGTGGTCGGCTCATCCACCTACTGGCGGGTGTGGGAGGAAGCGCGGGAGTACGCGCTCCCACCTGAGCGGGTCGCCTCACCGTTGGCCGGACGCCCGTACGACCTACGGCACGCCTGCATCACGCGGTGGCTGAACGCTGGGGTACCGATCGCTGAGGTTGCCCGGCGGGTCGGCAACTCTCCCGAGGTGATCCACCGGCGCTATCACGGCTGCATCGACGGTCACGAGGAAGCCGCCAACGCGAAGATCACAAAGGCGCTGGAGGAGGACGGAGACGCTGTATAGCGGTCCGTGTCATCGCGCTGCGAGGGCGGTCCGGGGAGACTCAGACCGCCCTCTAACATCAGAGACGCAGCGAGTGGCCAAACCCCCTGTTGGCCCGCGCTACTGGCTCAGGCATCGCCTAGTGCTGCTTGGTACACCTCGTATCGAACCCAGGCGTCGCGGCCGTTCTGCACCACAGTGGCCTTTTCCGCCAGAGCGGTTCCGTCGACACGGTGTCCTACGCCAAGATCCCGCTTATGGACTTGCAGGGGCTCGGTGCCATCGCGGCCGCAGCAGTTGCCGCCGCGACTGTCCCAATCACAGTGCTCGTTGGTCGGTGGCAGGTGCGCGCCGCCGTTCAAGCTGCAGAGGCGGCCTATCGAGCCGCTGTCGACGCGGCGCAGCGACAGGGGACAGATGCCCATGCGCAATGGCGACGCGAGGTACGGAGAGAGGCCTATACCGCCTTTCTCTTGGCGGTCCACCAAGTGACCAGGCTCGCGAACGCCGTCGAGGACGACTACCACAACGAAAATCCGGACTCCACAGCGGACATGGAAAGAGCCGTCACGGCGCTTCAAAATGCGTTCTTCGTCGTTCTCCTTGAAGGACCCGACTCGGCCGCCGTCGCAGCAAATGCGCTGTCTGATGCAGTGGGGGCGCGTACCCAATTTGTCTTGAGTCAAGCTGCCTACGCGGGAGCCTGGATGAGCCTGATCGAAAGGCATCGGCGCGAGCGTGAGGCCAATCGCACAGCTGGCGCGGTCACGACTCAAGAGGAGAATGACACGCATGCACGTCGCATTTTGGACGCACTTCAAGAGCTGAGTGCAGCATCTGACGCCGCTAGTTGCGAGGATCGCCACCGAGACGAGGGACCCTTCCACGAGGCTCTGCAAAGATTTCGCGCTTCGTACGAACCGGACGTGATCCGGGAGCACTACGGCGAAGTCCTCTATTTCGTCACTGACGGACCGGATTTGAAGGAGAAGGCAGACACGTTGCCGGCGCGGCACCAAGAGTTCATGGTTGTGGCCCGCGCCGCAATGGAGTGATCGCTGCCTCAATGCTCCATCTGTAGATTGTGATCTTCATGCGTTCCAGGCGTCCACCCAGGGCGGCTGGAACGCCACGCCAGAAGGCTGCGCTCCGCACCGACTCCTAATCTGGGATCCGCCGCGATCCACCTGAATCAGCGACCACGCGGCAGCGTTGAAGATCCCTGGATTCTCCCCACGGCGGCACGAGACCACACACGAAGGGCTTCAAAACTGCAGGTCACACCATTCTGTCGGTAGCCCTCGGATTGGTTCTTCAACCACGCTGTGAAGCTCTCCGGTTTGGGCATGTCCACATCCTTCCGCCACAGGACGTCGTCGGGGTGCCGTATGGGTGAGGAGCGCGTGGGTGTGTCGCGTGTATCGCAGATAGTGCGCGAACAGCGAAAGGTAACGAGAAAGAGCGGGAGACAGTGAGACTGTCTCCCGCTCTTTCATGTCGGCATCCGCTCTGGTCAGCGCATGATTCTTGCTGGCTGACCGGCGAGTGCCCCCGGCAGGATTCGAACCTGCGCACACGGCTCCGGAGGCCGTTGCTCTATCCCCTGAGCTACGGGGGCGTGTCGGGCGCCTTGCTTGGCGGCGACGGGTAGAACCCTACCAGCTTCGGTGGGGTGTTCATGAACGGGTTTATGGGGTGGTGGCACCCGGTGCGACCTGGGGTGGGTCGCTCGCAGGGGGTGGAAGTCGGGAAAACCCGGACGCGGTGGCCGGTCCGGACCTACTCTCGAGTTGTGCCAGGCGCTTCGGGCCGGGTCCTCGTTGTGGACGACAACAAGGTCATCCGGCAGCTGATCAGGGTCAATCTCGAGCTGGAGGGGCTCGAGGTGGTGACCGCGGCCGATGGTGCCGAGTGTCTGGATGTGGTCCATCAGGTGCGGCCCGATGTGATCACCCTCGATGTGGTCATGCCGAGGCTGGACGGGCTGCGTACCGCCGCTCACCTGCGCGCCGATCCCCGAACCCGTGATCTTCCCCTCGCCATCGTCAGCGCCTGCACCCAGTACGAGGTCGATGCCGGCCTCGATGTCGGTGTCGACGCCTTCCTCGCCAAGCCCTTCGAGCCCGCCGAACTCATCAGTCTCGTGCGGCGGTTGATCGAAGGAGCGCACCACGGGGAGAGCGAGGGGACGGACGAGGCCGTCGTCGGGGGCGTTCCCCGCGCCGGAGAGGCCGCCGGGAGGGCCGGGGGGTGACGGTCGAGTCGGCGACGGCGGGAGTCGTCGCCGCAGGCAGCTGAACGGTGTGGCACGTGGGTAGCAGTGCGGCCAGCCACGGTGTCCACTTCGTCGCCTACGTTCGGCTCGGCAGTTCCGACAGTCGGCCCCCCCCCGAGCCACACCCCCGCCCCCCCCGTCCACATCCCGGGACCCCACCCAAACCCACTCGCATACCCACCCCCTTCCTCCCATACGCTTGTCCCGTGACCCCCGTCGAGCTCTCCCGTACCGTGCTGCGCGCGGTGCGTCGTGCTGTCGATGAGGGGGAGCTCCGGGTCTCCGTGCCGGAGAGGGTCGTGGTGACCGTTCCGGGGCCGGGGGGGTGTGGTGACTACGCCACCAACGTCGCCCTTCAGCTCGCCCGACCGGCCGGGCAGCCGCCCCTCCGGGTCGCCGAGATCCTGCGGCCGCACCTCGCGGACGTGGACGGCGTCACCGATGTCGTCGTCACCGGGCCCGGGTTTCTCAACATCAGCCTTGGCAGTGCCGCTCCCGCCGAAGTCGTAGCGGACATCCTGCGAGCCGGCACCGAGTACGGACACCGGGACGCCGACGCCCAGGGTGGCCCCAACGCCAAGGGTGGCCCCGACGAGTACGGGCATGAACCTCGCACCGACCTCGTCTCTCTCTCCTGCCCCCCTGAGGTACGCGCCGTCGTCGTGACGGACGTCGTCGCGCGGATCCTGCGGTCCCAAGGCGCCGCCGTCCGTGCCTGGTGCGACGGTGAGATCGCTCCGCAGTGGGGCGCCGTCCTCGGCGTACGTCTCGATGGGCGCCCCGAGCAGGGGGAGGGCGCGGCACCTCAGCCGCCGGGTTCGGCCTCCTCGCCTCACTACTCCGTACGTCCCGTGCCGGCGCCCGCGGACCCCCTCCCTCTCGGTCGCGACGCCGCCCGCTGGGCCCTGCTGCACCCCGCCGGTCACGACCGGCCCCGTATCGACGACGAGCACCTCGTCCAGCGTGAGAGCAACCCTCTCTTCCGTGTCCGTTACGCCCACGCCCGCACCCGGGCCCTCAGCCGTAACGCCGCCGACCTGGGATTCGACGCCGAGCCCGGCGACGTACGCCTCAACCTCGACCTCAACATCGACCTCGCCCCCCGGGACGTACGACACCACCCCCACCCCCACGCCCGCCGCCCCCAGCACGCCACCCCCCACCACCCCCTGATCCCCCTCCTCGCCGACCACCCCCGCACCCTGACCCAAGCGGCAGCGCACCGCGCGCCCGATCGTCTTGCCCGGCACCTCGTCAGCGTCGCCGATGCCGTTCTGCCCCTCCTGCCCGCTGTCCTTCCGCGGGGTGCGGAGAAACCCTCGGCCGCCCACCGTGCCCGGCTCGCCCTTGCCGAAGCCGCCGGGACGGTGCTGGCCGGTGGCCTGTCCCTGCTCGGCATCGACGCACCCGATCACCTCTGAGAGTCACGAGAGAGCCACGACAGTCATGAGCCGTTCCGCACATCCCGCCGGGCCCCGTCACGCCGATGTCTTTCCCGAGGGTCACTACTCCGCCCCGCCGGCCGATCTCAACGTCCTCGACCCGAAGGTGTGGGCCGAGACCGTCGTGCGCAACGGCGACGGTGTGGCCACCGTCGGCGGTGTCGACGTGAAGACCCTCGCCGAACAGCACGGCACACCCGCCTACATCGTCGACGAGGCCGACTTCAGGGCCCGGGCGCGGGCCTGGCGCACCGCGTTCGGGAACGACGCCGACGTCTTCTATGCCGGCAAGGCGTTCCTTTCCCGCGCCATCGTGCGGTGGCTGGACGAGGAGGGGCTCAACCTCGACGTCTGCTCCGGCGGCGAACTCGCCACCGCGCTCTCCGCCGGGATGCCTGCCGACCGCATCGCCTTCCACGGCAACAACAAGTCCGTCGAGGAGATCCGCAGGGCCATCGGCGCCGGTGTCGGACGTATCGTGCTCGACTCCTTCCAGGAGATCGTCCGCGTCGCCCACATCGCCCAGGAACTCGGCACCCGGCAGCGGGTTCAGATCCGGATCACCGTCGGCGTGGAAGCGCACACACACGAGTTCATCGCCACCGCCCACGAGGACCAGAAGTTCGGGATTCCGCTCGCCGGGGGACAGGCCGCCGAGGCCGTGCGGCGGGCGCTTCGGCTCGACGGGCTCGAACTCATCGGGATCCACTCCCACATCGGCTCGCAGATCTTCGACATGTCGGGCTTCGAGGTCGCCGCGCACCGGGTCGTCGGGCTGCTCAAGGACGTCCGTGACGAGCACGGCGTCGAGCTGCCCGAGATCGACCTCGGGGGCGGGCTCGGGATCGCCTATACGAGTGACGACGACCCCCGTGAGCCGCACGAGATCGCCAAGGCGCTGACCGAGATCGTCACCCGTGAGTGCGAGGCCGCCAAGCTGCGCACGCCCCGCATCTCGGTCGAGCCGGGGCGCGCGATCGTCGGGCCGACCGCCTTCACGCTGTACGAGGTCGGCACCATCAAGCCCCTCGACAACCTGCGTACCTACGTGTCCGTCGACGGCGGCATGTCCGACAACATCCGTACGGCGTTGTACGACGCGGAGTACAGCGTCGCCCTCGTGTCCCGGACGAGCGACGCCGCGCCCATGCTCACCCGGATCGTCGGCAAGCACTGCGAGAGCGGCGACATCGTCGTGAAGGACGCGTTCCTGCCCGCCGATCTGGCACCGGGTGACCTGATCGCCGTACCGGCGACGGGTGCCTACTGTCGGTCCATGGCCAGCAACTACAACCATGTGCTGCGGCCGCCCGTCGTCGCCGTGCACGAGGGCGAGAGCCGGGTGATCGTCCGCCGGGAGACGGAGGAGGACCTCCTGCGTCTCGACGTCGGCTGATCCCGGACGGATACAGAAGGACCCGGGGGCGGAAGATCTCCTGTCTGCCGCCCCCGCAGAAATGAAATAGATGTCTCACGATCCGGACGAAGGGCAGAAACTCCCGTCCGGTGAGTGAGACTGGTGCAACCGTAGACGGTAAGAGGAAACGAGGTCGGATGATGCGTACGCGTCCGCTGAAGGTGGCGCTGCTGGGCTGTGGGGTTGTCGGCTCAGAGGTGGCGCGCATCATGACGACGCACGCCGACGACCTCACAGCCAGGATCGGGGCGCCCGTGGAGCTCGCGGGTGTCGCGGTACGGCGGCCCTCGAAGGTCCGTGAGGGCATCGACCCCGCGCTCATCACCACCGACGCCACCGCCCTCGTCAAACGCGGCGACATCGACGTCGTGGTGGAGGTGATCGGCGGGATCGAACCCGCCCGTGCCCTCATCACCACCGCCTTCGAGCACGGCGCGTCCGTCGTGTCCGCGAACAAGGCCCTCCTCGCCCAGGACGGCGCCGCCCTGCACGCCGCCGCCGAGCAGCACGGCCGGGACCTCTACTACGAGGCCGCCGTCGCCGGTGCCATCCCGCTGATCCGGCCGCTGCGGGAGTCCCTCGCGGGTGACAAGGTCAATCGCGTGCTCGGCATCGTCAACGGCACGACCAACTTCATCCTCGACAAGATGGACTCGACCGGCGCCGGGTATCAGGAGGCCCTCGACGAGGCCACCGCGCTCGGGTACGCCGAGGCCGACCCGACCGCCGACGTCGAGGGCTTCGACGCCGCCGCCAAGGCCGCCATCCTCGCCGGTATCGCCTTCCACACGCGCGTGCGTCTCGACGACGTCTACCGCGAGGGCATGACCGAGGTCACCGCGGCCGACTTCGCCTCCGCCAAGGAGATGGGCTGCACCATCAAGCTGCTCGCCATCTGCGAGCGGGCCGCGGACGGCGGGTCCGTCACCGCGCGCGTGCATCCCGCCATGATTCCGCTGAGCCACCCGCTGGCCTCCGTGCGCGGTGCCTACAACGCCGTGTTCGTGGAGTCGGACGCGTCCGGCCAGCTCATGTTCTACGGCCCCGGCGCGGGCGGTTCGCCGACCGCCTCGGCCGTGCTCGGCGACCTCGTCGCCGTCTGCCGCAACCGGCTCAGCGGGGCGACGGGGCCCGGCGAGTCGGCGTACGCCGCCCTGCCCGTGTCGGGGATGGGTGACGTCGTCACCCGCTACCACATCAGCCTCGACGTGGCCGACAAACCGGGTGTTCTCGCCCAGGTGGCGACCGTGTTCGCGGAACACGGCGTGTCGATCGATACGGTTCGCCAGCAGGGCAAGGACGGCGAGGCCTCCCTCGTCGTCGTCACCCACCGTGCGTCCGACGCGGCCCTCGGCGGGACCGTCGAGGCGTTGCGCAAGCTCGACACCGTGCGGGGTGTCGCCAGCATCATGCGGGTTGAAGGAGAGTAACCAGCAATGACCCACCAGTGGCGCGGAATCATCGAGGAGTACCGGGACCGGCTGCCCGTCTCCGACACCACGCCGGTCGTGACGCTCCGCGAGGGCGGCACGCCCCTCGTGCCCGCGCAGGTGCTCTCCGAGCGCACGGGCTGCGAGGTCCACCTCAAGGTGGAAGGTGCGAACCCGACCGGGTCCTTCAAGGACCGCGGTATGACCATGGCCATCACGCGGGCCAAGGAGGAGGGGGCCAAGGCTGTCATCTGCGCCTCCACCGGCAACACCTCCGCCTCCGCCGCCGCCTACGCGGTGCGGGCCGGAATGGTCTCGGCCGTGCTCGTCCCGCAGGGCAAGATCGCGCTCGGCAAGATGGGCCAGGCGCTCGTCCACGGCGCGAAGATCCTCCAGGTCGACGGCAACTTCGACGACTGCCTCACGCTCGCCCGCGACCTCAGCGACAACTACCCCGTGGCGCTGGTGAATTCGGTCAACCCGGTGCGGATCGAGGGGCAGAAGACGGCCGCCTTCGAGATCGTGGACATGCTGGGCGACGCCCCCGACATCCACGTCCTTCCGGTGGGCAACGCGGGCAACATCACCGCGTACTGGAAGGGGTACAAGGAGTACGCCGCCGACGGTGTCTCCCAGCGGACTCCGCGCATGTGGGGCTTCCAGGCCTCCGGTTCGGCGCCCATCGTGCGCGGCGAGATCGTCAAGGACCCCTCGACCATCGCCACCGCCATCCGCATCGGCAACCCGGCCTCCTGGCAGTACGCCCTCGACGCGCGGGACCAGTCGGGCGGGTTCATCGACGAGGTGACGGACCGTGAAATCCTGCGCGCCTACCGGCTGTTGGCCGCGCAGGAGGGTGTCTTCGTGGAGCCCGCGTCCGCCGCGTCCGTCGCCGGTCTGCTGAAGGCCGCCGAGCAGGGCAAGGTCGACCCGGGCCAGCGGATCGTCTGCACGGTCACCGGCAACGGCCTCAAGGACCCCGACTGGGCGGTCGCCGGCGCCCCGCAGCCCGTCACCGTCCCGGTCGACGCGGCGACGGCGGCCGAGCGGCTCGGGCTGGCGTAAGCGGGCCACGCTCCGTCGCAGCAGGCTCGCGCAAGCGGCCACGAGGCGCTCACCTGGGGGACTTCCCTACAAGGGGTGCACAGGGGGCATACGACACGCATCGTGCGCCTCCTGTGCGCCCTATGTCGCCACAGAACCTACCTTCGATACGCTGTACTGAACCCGCCCGCCGCATATGCCTCCGCATAGGTGCGGTGCCGCGCCGTCTCCGCGGCCCGGAAGCGGTCCCAGAGGTTCTCGTACGTCATCGAATGTCTTCGACAATCACGCAGCTCAAGGAGAGTCATCGAGCGATGGCCGGTCCAGCGTTCCGCGCCGCCGCCGTACGGGTGCGCGTCCCCGCCACCAGCGCCAACCTCGGCCCGGGCTTCGACGCCTTCGGGTTGTCGCTGGGGCTCTACGACGACGTGGTCGTCCGGGTGGCCGACTCCGGGCTGCACATCGACATCGCGGGCGAGGGCAGCGAGACGCTGCCACGCGACGAGAACCACCTTCTCGTACGCTCCCTGCGCACCGCCTTCGATCTGCTGGGCGGGCAGCCGCGCGGTCTGGAGATCGTCTGCGCCAACCGCATCCCGCACGGCCGCGGCCTCGGCTCCTCGTCGGCCGCCATCTGCGCCGGAATCGTCGCCGCGCGCGCCGTGACCATAGGCGGCGAGGCCAGGCTCGACGACACGGCCCTGCTCGAACTCGCCACCGAGATCGAGGGACACCCCGACAACGTCGCGGCCTGTCTGCTCGGCGGATTCACGCTGTCCTGGATGGAGGCCGGCGCCGCGCGGGCCATCAGGATGGAGCCCGCCGATTCCATCGTTCCGGTGGTTTTCGTACCCGGTAAGCCCGTTCTGACGGAGACCGCGCGCGGACTGCTCCCGCGCAACGTCCCGCACGTCGACGCCGCAACCAACGCGGGCCGTGCGGCCCTGCTCGTCGAGGCCCTCACCAGGCGCCCCGAGCTGCTGCTGCCCGCCACCGAGGACCGTCTCCACCAGGAGTACCGCGCGCCGGCCATGCCGGAGAGCGCTGCGTTGGTGGAGCGGCTGCGGGCCGACGGAGTGCCGGCAGTCATCTCCGGAGCAGGACCCACCGTGCTCGCGCTGGCGGATGCCGACAGCGCCGACAAGGTGGCCGACCTGGCAGGCGAGGGGTGGGCCGCGAACCGGCTCGACCTCGACGCCCAGGGAGCGAGCGTGCTGCCGCTTGCGCCCTGACACACGGTTGCCGGATTTCGAGAGGGGGAATGTTTGTTGGATCCGGTAGTGTTAACCTCAAGTCTGCACCCGACCCCACCATGGCGAGGTGCTTGTTGTCCCCGTTCGGGACAGACATTCTTCCGGGAGCCTCCCAAGCCGCACTGTGTTCCGTACGACGTACGCGGGCAGTACCTCGTACGCGGGCGCTGAGCGACTTGCCGGGCACGCTCCGGAACCGGCGCGACCGGGCCGAGTGACACCGACACTCAGTGCCACGGCTCTGGGAACCGCCATCACCAGATATCTCTCCGCCGTTTTGGGCGGACCACCGCCCCGGCGCGGTCCACACACCAAGGACCTAAGCCGGACAGCACAACCGGTCGCCGAGCCAGACAGGCCGACGTCCGCTCCAGGGAAGGACCCTTCGTGAGCGACACCACCGATCTGATGGGCGCACGTGTCGAGGAGACCGCTGCCGCGCCCGCCACGGACGCCTCCGCGCCTGCCAGCGGTGCCGGCTCCCGGCGGCGCCGCGGTACCGGCCTCGAGGGCATGGTGCTGGCCGAGCTTCAGCAGGTCGCATCCGGCCTCGGTATCAGGGGCACGGCGCGCATGCGCAAGAGCCAGCTGATCGAGGTCATCAAGGAGGCGCAGGCCGGGGGAGGTGCGGCGGCTCCCAAGTCGGAGTCCGCCACCGAGACCAAGCCCAAGCGCCGCGCCACCTCCAAGGCCCGTACCGGCGATGACGCCGAGAAGAAGGCGGACAAGGCGGCTGAGGCCCCCGCCGACAAGGCCGTTGCCCAGCAGCAGATCGAGATTCCCGGCCAGCCCGCCGGTGGCCCCTCCCGCGCCGGCGATGCCGAGCGTGGGGGAGACGACGCGCCGGCCGAGCGCCGCCGTCGCCGCGCCACCGCCGACGCGGGCAGCCCGGCCGCCGCGACCGAGACGGTCGCCGCCGAGGCCAAGAACGAGCCGAAGGCCGAGACGCCGGCGCAGCAGCAGGGCGACGCCAAGAGCGACGCCGACGGCGGCGAGGGCCGTCGTCGTGACCGCCGTGAGCGCGGCCGCGACCGTGACCGCGGTGAGCGCGGTGACCGTCGCAAGGGCGACGACCAGCAGGGCGGCCAGCGCGGTCAGCAGCAGGGCCAGCAGCAGGGCGGCGGTCGTCAGGACCGTGGCCAGCAGCAGGACGACGACGACTTCGAGGGCGGCCGTCGTGGCCGTCGTGGGCGCTACCGGGACCGCCGTGGCCGTCGTGGCCGCGACGAGGTCGCCTCGGAGCCGCAGATCAACGAGGACGACGTCCTGATCCCGGTCGCGGGCATCCTGGACATCCTCGACAACTACGCCTTCATCCGGACCTCCGGCTACCTGCCGGGCCCGAACGACGTGTACGTCTCCCTCGCCCAGGTCCGCAAGAACGGCCTGCGCAAGGGTGACCACATCACCGGTGCGGTCCGTCAGCCGAAGGAAGGCGAGCGGCGCGAGAAGTTCAACGCGCTGGTCCGCCTCGACTCCGTCAACGGCATGGCGCCCGAACACGGCCGTGGCCGCCCGGAGTTCAACAAGCTCACCCCGCTCTACCCGCAGGACCGCCTCCGCCTGGAGACGGACCCGGGCGTGCTGACCACCCGCATCATCGACCTGGTGTCGCCGATCGGTAAGGGGCAGCGCGGTCTGATCGTGGCCCCGCCGAAGACCGGTAAGACCATGATCATGCAGGCGGTCGCCAACGCGATCACGCACAACAACCCCGAGTGCCACCTGATGGTCGTCCTGGTCGACGAGCGTCCGGAAGAGGTCACCGACATGCAGCGGTCGGTCAAGGGCGAGGTCATCTCCTCGACCTTCGACCGTCCGGCCGAGGACCACACCACGGTCGCCGAGCTCGCCATCGAGCGCGCCAAGCGCCTGGTGGAGCTGGGCCACGACGTCGTCGTGCTGCTCGACTCGATCACCCGTCTGGGCCGTGCGTACAACCTCGCCGCCCCGGCCTCCGGCCGCATCCTGTCCGGTGGTGTCGACTCGACCGCCCTGTACCCGCCGAAGCGCTTCTTCGGTGCGGCCCGCAACATCGAGGACGGCGGCTCGCTGACCATCCTCGCCACCGCGCTGGTGGACACCGGGTCCCGCATGGACGAGGTGATCTTCGAGGAGTTCAAGGGCACCGGCAACATGGAGCTCAAGCTCGACCGCAAGCTCGCCGACAAGCGCATCTTCCCGGCGGTGGACGTGGACGCGTCCGGCACCCGTAAGGAAGAGATCCTGCTCGGCAACGAGGAACTCGCCGTCGTCTGGAAGCTGCGCCGGGTGCTGCACGCCCTCGACCAGCAGCAGGCGATCGAGCTGCTGCTCGACAAGATGAAGCAGACCAAGTCGAACGTCGAGTTCCTGATGCAGATTCAGAAGACGACGCCGACGCCTGGTAACGGCGACTGAGAACACGCCTTCTGAAGGGCCGCTCCCGTTAAGGGAGCGGCCCTTTGGGGTTTCTGTGACGGGTGTACTATCTCGCTCTTCGGACTCGCATTCGATCGTGATCCGAGTCCTCAACGTTTCGTCCCGAGGGGGGACTTAGTGGGCACATCCATGCCCGGGGCCGGCCGTCACAGACGTCGGATACGCCTCGCACTGCCCGTCGCCGCCGCCGGTGTCGCCGCGGCCGTCGCCGCCGCACTGCTGACCGCGTCCGCGGGGGCCGCGACGGCTCTGCCCAAGCCCACCGTGAAGCCCGTGACCAGTTCGGCCTCGCTCGCCGAACTGGAGCGTCGCGTCGCGGGTGCGGTCGAGGGCGACGACATCGCGGGGGAGCCGGCGAAGAAGTCGTCGTACGGCGCGAGCACCGGCACTTCCACCGGCACGGGCGCCATGGTCATCGGCGGCACCACCACCAGCATCACCTCGGCGCCCTGGATGGCGCAGCTCTGGTACTTCGACGACCAGGGCACCACCGACGAGGCCGACGACCTCGGGTTCTTCTGCGGCGGCACCGTCGTCTCGCCGACGAAGATCCTCACCGCCGCGCACTGCGTCAAGGGCTACGACTGGTTCAACTACGGCACCGTCGTCACCGGCACCGCCCAGCTGCCGACCGCCGACGAGGCAGGCAACGTCGACCTGCACGGCGGCACGGCGTCCCTGCCGCACCGGCAGTGGAACCACCCGTCGTACAACGCGACGACGATCGACAACGACATCGCCGTCATCACGCTGGCGAACCCGGTCAAGGCCACGCCGATCCGCATGGCGACGGCCACCGACACGGCCTCGTACGCCGCCGGGACGAACGCCAAGGTCTACGGCTGGGGCCGCACCAGCTCCACCAGCCAGGACATCTCCGAGACGCTGAAGACGGCCACGCTGCCCATCCAGTCCGACAGCACCTGCACGGGCTTCTACGGCGGCGAGTTCGTCAAGGGCCACATGGTCTGCGCGGGCACCCCGGCGAGCGGCAGCGACAGCGGGACCACCTCCGCCTGCAACGGCGACTCCGGCGGACCGCTGGTCGTGAACGGCCGGATCGTCGGCGTCGTCTCCTGGGGCGTCCAGGACTGCGTCGCCAAGGGCGCCTACAGCGTCTTCTCCAAGGTCTCGTCGTACGTCGGCGCCACCTACCCGCGTGTCGACGACACCAACATCAGCGGTGACCACCGGGCCGACATCTGGCTGCGTACCGCGTCCACGAAGACCGGCTACTCCCGGGACTCCAACGGCACGTCCTTCGGGGCGCGCGAGTCCTGGGGCGACTGGAACGGCGTGAACCTGGTCCTCCAGACGGACCTCGACCGCGACGGCTACCAGGACCTGGTGTACCGGGGCAGCTCCGACGGGGCCATGTACTGGGCGCACTTCGTGCCGGCCAGCGGCACCTGGGCGACCAAGACCATCTTCAGCAACTGGAAGACCCGCACCCGCGTCATCGCCCCCGGTGACGTCAACGGCGACTACCTGCCCGACATGCTGTCCGTGGACTCCGCGGGCGTGCTGTGGGTCTACCCGGGCAAGGGCAACGGCACCTTCTCGGCGCCGTTCAAGTCCAGCACCAACTGGAACCAGTACAACATGGTGCGCGGTCACGGCGACCTCACCGGCGACGGCATCCCCGACCTGCTGGCGCGCAGCACGAGCGGCGGGCACATCTACCTGCTCAAGGGCACCGGCAAGACGGGCACCGGCACCTTCGCCCCGCGCGTGAAGGTGCGCACCTGGGCCACCTACACCGGCTTCGACGCCGTCGGTGACGTCACCGGCGACGGCAAGGCCGACTTCCTGGCCCGCAGCTCCGCCGGCACGCTCTACCTGTACCCGGGCACCGGGAAGGCGACGAGCGAGATCTTTGCCACACCGAAGTCCGTCGGGACCGATTACAAGCAGTACGACATCTTCGGCTGACATCGCAGGTGAGCCCGGCCCGGCCGGGCTCACCGATTACGCACTGTGCCCACCGCTCACCAGGCGGTGGGCGCAGTGCGTTGTGCAACCCTTTCCCGGGTTTCCCCGTCTGACCGGACGGGGTGACGATGGTGCGGTAAGGGCCTTTTGGGCCATGCCTGACCCTGAAAGCAGGGGGTAACCGACCAGGACTACGACCGAGGAGCAGAGTGTCCGCCGAGAGCACGCCGGAGCCCGGCATACCGGGAGAGACCGGCCCCAACGGCCCGCGCAACCGCGCCAAGGGCCGCCGACGCAAGCCCCGCGAGAAGCGGAAGGGCCTGCGGATCATGGCCTGGACGGCCGCCGGGATCGTGGTCCTGGGGGGCACCGGGGCCGGGTACCTGTTCTTCAAACTCAACGGCAACCTCAAGAGCGTCGACATCGACCAGGCCCTGGGCACCGACCGGCCCGAGAAGGTCGACAACGGCTCGGAGAACATCCTCGTCCTCGGCTCGGACAGCCGCTCCGGCGGCAACAAGGAGCTCGGCGGAGGCGACGACGACGGCAGCGCCCGCTCGGACACGGCGATGATCCTGCACGTGTACAAGGGCCACAAGAAGGCCAGCGTCGTCTCGGTCCCGCGTGACACCGTCATCGACCGGCCCGAGTGCGTCGACACGAAGGGGAAGACGTACCCGGCGGCATCCGGGGTGATGTTCAACTCGGCGTACACGACGGGCGGCGCGACCTGTGCGGTCAAGACGGTGGAGTCGGTCACCGGCCTGCGTATGGACCACTATCTGGAGGTCGACTTCTCGGGCTTCCAGAAGCTGATCGACGAACTCGGCGGCGTCGAGGTCACGACGACGAAGGACATCGACGACCCCGACAGCCATCTGAACCTCAAGGCCGGCACCCACCAGCTCAACGGCAAGCAGGCGCTCGGCCTGGTCCGCACCCGCCACGGCGTCGGCGACGGCTCCGACCTCGGCCGCATCCAACTCCAGCAGGCCTTCATCAAGGCGCTGCTCGAACAGGTCAAGGACATCAACCTGTTCGGCAACCCCAAGCGGCTGTACGACCTGGCCAACACCGCCACCAAGACGGTGACGACCGACTCCGACCTGGGCTCGGTCAACAAGCTCATGTCCTTCACCAACGGCCTGAAGGGCATCAGCTCCAAGAACATGAACATGGTCACGATGCCGGTCCAGTACGACCCCGCGGACCCCAACCGCGTGATCGTGGCCGAGGCGAAGGCCAAGCAGGTGTGGACCGCCCTCAAGAACGACAAGCCCATCCCGAAGTCGGCCACAGAAGGCACGGCCAAGGGCGACGCCAATGGTGTGGTGACGGGGGACTGAGCGGGGCGGGGCCCGTCGCCGGGCCCCTTTCCGCGTCAGTCGGCCGCCCAGTCCTCCACGTGCCGGTGACGGCCCAGTCGTACGGCGTCGAACTCGTCGTGCCGGCCCGAGGTCACGACGCCGAGGCGGCGCAGGGCCTGGGAGATCGGGCTGCCGTCGGGTGGGAAGCGCTCATCCTCCGTGATGCCCAGGGGGCCCAGTACGAGGGCGCCGGCGTCCCACACCGCCGCACGCTGGGAGCCCGCTCCGCCGAAGTAGTCGGCCTCCACGAAGGCGACCGGCGCGGTGGCCGACCACTCGGCGAGGCGCTCGTCGAATCCCCCGGGCAGCCACCAGAACCCCAGGACGCGGGCGCTGTCGCCGTTGGTGACGGAGTCGAAGAGCCCGTCCGTCAACGGCATCAGCGCCAGGCCCTGACCCAGCGGCGTCCCCGAGGCGGACAGGTCCGTCGCGATCGTCCGCACCAGCTCCTCGCCGGCGATCACCGCCCGCAGTTGATAGGTCATCCCGCCCCCGTTCCCACTCGTGGGAATAGATGATGCCGCACCCCGGTTTTGGGGGATGCGGCCAGTCCTGGCAGACTGGTACGTCGGCTCCGGTTCACGCTCCCGTATCCCGCGGCGGCGACCCGGCGCCCTCCCGAAACTAGGAGACACCTTGAAGCGCGAGATCCACCCCGAGTACGTCGAGACGCAGGTCAGCTGCACCTGTGGCGCCTCGTTCACCACCCGTAGCACGATCACCAGCGGCGCCATCCGCGCCGAGGTCTGCTCCGAGTGCCACCCGTTCTACACGGGCAAGCAGAAGATCCTCGACACCGGTGGCCGTGTGGCCCGCTTCGAGGCCCGCTTCGGCAAGGCTTCCGGCTCCAAGAAGTAGCGAGCTCCCATTCGCCGGTCCACGGCCGCGCCCCCACCAGGCGCGCCGGGACCGGCGTTTTTGGTCGCCCGCCCTTCACCCACGTACGGACACAGGAGCCCCAAGATGTTCGAGGCCGTCGAGGACCTGGTCACTGAGCACGCCGACCTGGAGACGAAGCTCGCCGACCCGTCGGTCCACGCCGACCAGGCGAACGCGCGCAAGCTGAACAAGCGCTACGCCGAGCTCACCCCGATCGTCGCCACGTACCGCTCCTGGAGGCAGACCGGCGACGACATCGAGACCGCGCGCGAATTCGCCGCCGACGACCCGGACTTCGCGGCCGAGGTCAAGGAACTGGAGAAGCAGCGCGAGGAGCTGACCGAGAGGCTGCGCCTGCTGCTCGTCCCGCGTGACCCGAGTGACGACAAGGACGTCATTCTGGAGATCAAGGCGGGCGCCGGCGGCGACGAGTCCGCGCTGTTCGCCGGGGACCTGCTGCGCATGTACCTGCGGTACGCCGAGCGCGTCGGCTGGAAGACCGAGATCATCGACGCCACCGAGTCCGAGCTGGGCGGCTACAAGGACGTCCAGGTCGCCGTGAAGACCAAGGGCGGAAACGGTGCCACCGAGCCCGGTCAGGGCGTCTGGGCCCGGCTGAAGTACGAGGGCGGTGTGCACCGCGTGCAGCGCGTGCCGGCCACCGAGTCCCAGGGCCGAATCCACACCTCCGCGGCCGGTGTGCTGGTCACGCCGGAGGCCGAGGAGGTCGACGTCGAGATCAACCCCAACGACCTGCGCATCGACGTCTACCGGTCCTCCGGGCCCGGCGGCCAGTCGGTCAACACCACCGACTCCGCCGTGCGCATCACGCACATCCCCACCGGAGTCGTCGCCTCCTGCCAGAACGAGAAGAGCCAGCTTCAGAACAAGGAGCAGGCACTGCGTATCCTGCGCTCCAGGCTGCTCGCGGCGGCGCAGGAGGAGGCCGAGAGGGAGGCCGCCGACGCCCGCCGCAGCCAGGTCCGCACCGTCGACCGCTCCGAGAAGATCCGCACCTACAACTTCCCGGAGAATCGCATCTCGGACCACCGCGTCGGCTTCAAGGCCTACAACCTGGACCAGGTCCTGGACGGCGACCTCGACGCGGTGATCCAGGCCTGTGTCGACGCGGACTCGGCGGCGAAGCTGGCGGCCGCGTAACGACGTAAGGGACGACGTACGCACGTACGAGTACGACACGGAGGACATGCGTGCAGCAATACACCGGGGGGCGAACCCCGAGCCCTCGCAGCGTGCTGCTCGCGGAGGTGGCCCAGGCCACCCAGCGGCTGGCGGACGCCGGCGTGCCCTCGCCGCGCACCGACGCGGAGGAGCTCGCCGCGTTCGTGCACGGCGTGAAGCGGGGCGAGCTGCACTCCGTGAAGGACTCGGACTTCGACGCCCGCTACTGGGAGGTCATCGCCCGCCGTGAGCAGCGCGAGCCGCTCCAGCACATCACCGGGCGGGCGTACTTCCGCTATCTCGAACTCCAAGTCGGGCCCGGGGTGTTCGTGCCCCGCCCCGAGACCGAGTCGGTGGTCGGCTGGGCCATAGACGCGGTGCGCGCGATGGACGTCGTCGAGCCCTGCATCGTCGACCTGTGCACCGGCTCCGGCGCCATCGCGCTCGCCCTCGCCCAGGAGGTCCCGCGCTCGCGCGTGCACGCCGTGGAGCTGTCCGAGGACGCCCTGCGCTGGACGCGCAAGAACGTCGAGGGGTCCCGGGTCGACCTGCGGCAGGGCAACGCCCTGGACGCCTTCCCCGACCTCGACGGCCAGGTCGACCTGGTGATCTCCAACCCGCCGTACATCCCGCTCACCGAATGGGAGTACGTGGCTCCCGAGGCGCGGGACTACGATCCCGAACTCGCCCTGTTCTCGGGGGAGGACGGCCTCGACCTCATCCGCGGCCTGGAACGGACGGCACACCGTCTGCTGCGTCCGGGCGGCGTCGTCGTCATCGAGCACGCCGACACCCAGGGCGGGCAGGTGCCGTGGATCTTCACCGAGGAGCGGGGCTGGGCCGACGCGGCCGACCACCCCGACCTCAACAAGCGCCCCCGGTTCGCGACCGCCCGCAAGGCGCTGCCGTGACCGCTCCCATGACTGTTTCCCGGAAGTACGTGTACTTCGTGTACGAGGAGGCCCGCTAGATATGGCACGGCGATACGACACCAATGACGCGACCGACCGCACGACCGGTCTGCGTGAGGCCGCGTCCGCCGTCCGCCGTGGCGAGCTCGTGGTCCTTCCGACCGACACGGTGTACGGGATCGGCGCCGACGCGTTCTCCAAGGAGGCCGTGGGCGATCTGCTGGACGCCAAGGGCCGGGGCCGCAACATGCCGACCCCTGTCCTGATCGGCTCCCCGAACACGCTCCACGGTCTCGTCACCGACTTCTCCGAGCTGGCCTGGGAACTGGTCGACGCGTTCTGGCCGGGCGCGCTGACGCTGGTCGCCAAGCACCAGCCGTCGCTCCAGTGGGACCTGGGCGACACCCGGGGCACGGTTGCCGTGCGCATGCCACTGCACCCGGTCGCCATCGAACTGCTCACCGAGGTCGGCCCGATGGCCGTGTCCTCGGCGAACCTCACCGGGCACCCGGCGCCGGAGGACTGCGACGCCGCGCAGGAGATGCTCGGCGACTCGGTCTCCGTGTACCTGGACGGCGGCCCGACCCCGGGCAACGTGCCGTCGTCGATCGTCGACGTCACCCGGGAGGTTCCCCTCCTGCTGCGTGCCGGTGCCCTCTCGGCGGAGGATCTGCGCAAGGTCGTACCCGACCTCGAGGTGGCCAATTGACAGCCCCTGACGCGGGGCGTGGCATAGGCAACGGGGAAAGCGCGGCGGAGATCACGACGACCTTCGTAGGACTGCCGCGCGACAGCTTCCGCATCCTCCACGTCAGCACCGGAAACGTGTGCCGCTCGCCGATCACCGAGCGGCTGACCCGTCATTTCGTGACGCAGCGGCTCGGTGTGCTCGGCCGCTCGCTGATCGTGGAGAGCGCGGGCACCTGGGGCCACGAGGGCGCGCCCATGGAATCCAACGCGGAGACGGTCCTCGCCGACTTCGGCGCGGACGCCTCCGGCTTCACCGGCCGCGAGCTCCTCGACGAACACGTCATCATGGCCGACCTGGTCCTCACGGCCACCCGTGACCACCGCGCCCAGGTCATCTCCATGGGCCATTCGGCGGGCCTGCGCACCTTCACCCTGAAGGAGTTCACCCGCCTGGTCCGAGCCATAGACCCGGCGACCCTGCCTCCCCTGGAGGACGGCATCGTCACCCGCGCACGCGCCCTGGTCCGTGCGGCGGCCGCTCTACGCGGGTGGCTGTTGGCTCCTACGGCGGAGGCGGACGAGGTGTATGACCCGTATGGGGCGCCGTTGACGTTCTTCCGGTCGGTGGGGGACGAGATACATGAGGCGTTGGATCCGGTGGTGACCGCCCTCACGGGTGTCCCCGCGAGGACGTAACAACACAGGGCGTCCCGGACGCCCCCGGCCTACATTGGACGTACGTCACCGTCGACGCACGTCCGGAGCCCACCATGTCGGTCACCCATACCCTCGAGGCCGATGTCCTGCGGCGGCAGGACCCCCAGCTCGCCGACATCCTGCTCGGGGAGCTCGACCGGCAGTCGACGACGCTCCAGCTCGTCGCCGCGGAGAACTTCACCTCGCCGGCGGTGCTGGCGGCCCTCGGGTCGCCGCTCGCCAACAAGTACGCGGAGGGGTACCCGGGCTCCCGGTACCACGGCGGCTGCGAGATGGTCGACGTCGCCGAACGGCTCGCCGTCGAGCGGGCCAAGGCGCTCTTCCGCGCCGAGCACGCCAACGTCCAGTCCCACTCCGGGTCTTCGGCCGTCCTCGCCGCGTACGCCGCGCTGCTGCGCCCCGGCGACAGCGTCCTCGCGCTCGGGCTGCCGTACGGCGGACACCTCACGCACGGCTCGCCCGCCAACTTCTCCGGCCGCTGGTTCGACTTCGTGGGCTACGGCGTGGACGCCGAGACCGGGCTGATCGACTACGACCAGGTGCGCACGCTGGCCCGCAACCACCGGCCCAAGGCCGTCGTGTGCGGGTCCATCGCCTACCCGCGCCACATCGACTACGCCGCCTTCCGCGAGATCGCCGACGAGGTGGGCGCCTATCTCATCGCCGACGCAGCCCACCCCATGGGGCTGATCGCCGGAGGAGCGGCGCCCAGTCCGGTGCCGTACGCCGATGTGGTGTGCGCCACCACCCACAAGGTGCTGCGCGGCCCGCGCGGCGGCATGATCCTGTGCGGCTCGGACCTCGCCGAGCGCGTCGACCGTGCCGTGTTCCCGTTCACCCAGGGCGGCGCCCAGATGCACACCGTCGCCGCCAAGGCCGTCGCCTTCGGGGAGGCGGCCACGCCCGCGTTCGCCGTGTACGCCCATCAGGTGGTCGCCAACGCCCGCACCCTCGCGGACGCCCTCGCCGCGCAGGGGCTCGTCGTCACCACGGGCGGCACCGACACCCACCTGATCACCGCCGACCCGGCGCCGCTCGGCGTCGGCGGCCGTGAGGCCCGCGGCCGGCTCGCGGCGGCCGGCATCGTGCTGGACTGCTGCGCCCTCCCGCACGGCGACGCCCGTGGCCTGCGCCTCGGCACCGCCGCCGTGACGACCCAGGGCATGGGCGAGGAGGAGATGGAGTGGCTCGGCGCGCTGCTGGCGAGCGTGCTGAGCGGTGCGACCGAAAGCCACAAGGCCCGTGAAGAAGTGCGGGAGGTCACCGGTAGATTTCCGCCGTATCCCGGTTGAGGCGGGGTACACGCACCTGGGCACACAGCCGCGCGTGCAACCATCGTCGCTACCCGGAAGTCCCCACACATATGCGTCGCATACGAGTCCGTCGCTAGGGTGTGGGGCTGAGATGGCCAGCGAGACTTGTGGGGAAGCCTGTGCGTGAATACCTCCTGACGCTCTGCATCACGGCCGCGGTGACGTATCTGCTGACAGGGCCGGTACGTAAGTTCGCGATCGTGGCCGGAGCGATGCCGGAGATCCGGGCACGTGACGTGCACCGGGAACCCACTCCGCGGCTCGGCGGTATCGCGATGTTCTTCGGCCTGTGCGCGGGCCTGCTGGTCGCGGACCACCTCACCAACCTCAGTACGGTCTTCGAGAAGTCCAACGAACCGCGGGCGCTGCTCTCCGGAGCGGCGCTCATCTGGCTGATCGGCGTGCTGGACGACAAGTTCGAGATCGACGCCCTGATCAAGCTGGGCGGCCAGATGATCGCCGCCGGCGTCATGGTCATGCAGGGTCTGACGATCCTGTGGCTGCCCATCCCGACGGTCGGCAACGTCGCGCTGACCCAGTGGCAGGGCACCCTGCTCACCGTCGCCCTGGTCGTCATCACCATCAACGCGGTCAACTTCGTCGACGGCCTGGACGGCCTCGCGGCCGGCATGGTCTGCATCGCGTCGGCGGCGTTCTTCCTCTACGCCTACCGCGTCTGGGTGTCGTACGGCATCGAGGCCGCCGCCCCGGCCACCCTGTTCTCCGCGATCCTGATGGGCATGTGCCTGGGCTTCCTGCCGCACAACATGCACCCGGCGCGCATCTTCATGGGCGACTCCGGCTCGATGCTGATCGGCCTGGTCCTCGCCGCGGGCGCGATCTCCATCACGGGACAGGTCGACCCGGACGCGCTGAAGCTGTTCGCGGGGTCGGAGAAGGCGGCGGTGCACCAGACGGTGCCCGTCTACATCCCGCTCCTCCTCCCGCTGACGATCATCGCGATCCCGGCCGCCGACCTGGTGCTGGCGATCGTGCGGCGCACCTGGAAGGGCCAGTCGCCGTTCGCCGCGGACCGGGGCCACCTGCACCACCGCCTGCTGGAGATCGGCCACTCCCACAGCCGCGCGGTGCTGATCATGTACTTCTGGTCGGCCCTGATCGCCTTCGGCGCCCTGGCCTACTCGGTGAACTCGGCGTCCATGTGGATCGTGCTCGGCGTGGTCTTCCTCAGCGCCATCGGCCTGGTCCTGCTCCTCCTCCCGCGCTTCACCCCGCGCACCCCGCGCTGGGCGGAGCACTTCGTACCGCCGCGCTACCGCCGCCGCGGAGCCGTCACGGAGCCGGCGGCCACCACACCGCAGACCGCGGACGCCGACACGGAAGCCGAGGACGAGGAACCCCGCACCCCGGTCGCGGCGGGCGTCGCGGGCGTCAACGGGGCGACCGCGATGGGCGCTCGTTCGCGGCCCCTGGACCGGCGTAAAGCCGGTACGTCGCGCTGACGGTCAACGTAAGAGAACGCCCAAGGTAAGAATCTGACTAGAGCATTGCCAAGTCATGGGGGAGCGAAGCATCCCAATACCAGACAAGTCGGCGGCGTTCCCGCACAGACGCGCGCTGTCACTCTCATGTGTGACAGCGAGCACATCCCCAGGTAAAGACCTCATCAAATAGTTTGTGATACGGTTCACGAGAACCCCGGGACAGAGCCGAAGGACCGCAGTGCGACGGTCCACCGGCGTGAGGTTCTCTCTCCGCCCGGGACTACGCTCGTCCATGACGACACCCTGCCCCCACCGTGAAAGCGGAGTTGCCGCCATGCCGTCCAATGACGTCCGGACCTTGCTCCAGGCTGCTGTGCCCACAGCTGCCGCCGGCGCTGTTGCAGCCGTCGTCAGTGGTGTGGTCGCCGGTGGCGATGGTGCGGTCGGGGCGGTCGTCGCGACGCTTGTGGTGATCCTGTTCATGGGGCTCGGTCTCTACGTTCTGCAGCGCACCGCCAAATCGCTTCCGCACTTGTTCCAGGCGATGGGCCTGATGCTCTACGCGGCTCAGATCCTGCTGCTGTTCGTCTTCCTCTCCGTCTTCAAGAACACGACGCTGTTCAACCCCCGGGCCTTCGCGATCACGCTCGTCGTGGGCACTCTCGTGTGGATCGCCGCACAGACGCGTGCTCACATGAAGGCCAAGATCCTCTACGTCGAACCCGATTCGGGCACCTCCGCCAAGGACGGCAAGCCCGAAAAGACGGGGCCCTCGTCGTGAGGGGTAGGGCCGGGATAAAGCCGCTTGAGAGATCCTGCTATCGTCCGGTGCCAACTGCGGCATCGCGGGCGCGGGCATCTGAGCTGACGCCTGCTCAATCGCGAGGCGAGATGCCCCACAGCCGCCCTCATATCCGAAACACCAGTCCCGTGCCGAACTGCGGCTGTCCGCCGCGCCGACACAACGAGGTTGCCGTATCCATGCGCCACGATGAAGGAGCCCGCGGTGAGTGCTGACCCGACGCAGGTGCTCGCCTTCGACACGAACTGCCACCTCTTCGATGGATGTGGCTTCGACACTGTCGCTCCGGGCCTGCACTCGTTCATGTTCGAGCCGCTGATGGGTGACGCGGACGGCAACGCCTTCTACTTCAACAAGCCGATGCTGCTCGCGCTGCTCGGTTCGATCATCGTGGTGGGCGTCTTCTGGGCCGCGTTCCGTAAGCCGAGCGTCGTCCCGGGCAAGCTCCAGATGGTTGTCGAGGCGGGCTACGACTTCGTCCGCCGCGGCATCGTCTACGAGACGATCGGCAAGAAGGAGGGCGAGAAGTACGTCCCGCTCGCCGTCTCGCTGTTCTTCTTCATCTGGATGATGAACCTCTGGTCGATCGTCCCCGTCGCCGCCTTCCCGGTGACGTCGATCATCGCCTACCCGTTGATCCTGGCCCTGATCGTCTATGTGCTGTGGGTCTCGCTGACCTTCAAGCGGCATGGATTCGTCGGCGCCTTCAAGAACTTCAGCGGCTACGACAAGTCGCTGGGCGCGGTGCTGCCGCTGTCGATGACGATCGAGCTCGCCTCGAACCTGCTCGTCCGCCCGTTCACGCACGCGGTACGACTGTTCGCGAACATGTTCGCCGGTCACACCCTGCTGCTGCTGTTCACCATCGCCAGCTGGTACATGCTGAACGGCGTCGGCATCGCGTACTCGGCCGTCTCGTTCACGATGGTCATCGTCATGACCGCCTTCGAGCTCTTTATCCAGGCTGTCCAGGCGTACGTCTTCGTCCTGTTGACCTGCACCTTCATTCAGGGCGCGCTCGCCGAGCACCACTGAGCACCTCCGCTTTCGAATACCAAGTCGTCCGGTGGCCAACCCCCACCGGTCCGTAAAGAGAAGGAAGAACTCTCATGGCCTCCACCCTCGCTGCTGTCACCGGTGACCTCGGTTCCGTCGGTTACGGTCTCGCGGCCATTGGCCCCGGCGTCGGCGTCGGCATCATCTTCGGTAACGGCACCCAGGCCCTGGCTCGGCAGCCCGAGGCCGCCGGTCTGATCCGTGCCAACCAGATCCTGGGCTTCGCCTTCTGTGAGGCGCTCGCCCTCATCGGTCTGGTCATGCCGTTCGTCTACTAAGACGAGCCTTGACGACCGACCCTTTCGACGAAAGGCACTGATGTGAACTCCGCCCTGTTTGTGCTGGCGGCTGAAGAGGGGCACAAGGAAAACCCCCTCATTCCGCCGTGGCCCGAGGTGGTCATCGGCCTCATCGCTTTCGTCATCGTCTTCGGCTTCCTCGCCAAGAAGCTCCTCCCGAACATCAACAAGGTTCTGGAAGAGCGTCGCGAGGCCATCGAGGGCGGTATCGAGAAGGCCGAGGCCGCCCAGACCGAGGCCCAGAGCGTTCTGGAGCAGTACAAGGCCCAGCTCGCCGAGGCCCGGCACGAGGCCGCGCGTCTGCGCCAGGAGGCGCAGGAGCAGGGCGCCACGCTCATCGCCGAGATGCGCGCGGAAGGCCAGCGGCAGCGCGAGGAGATCGTCGCCGCCGGTCACGCCCAGATCGAGGCCGACCGCAAGGCCGCGTCGTCCGCGCTGCGCCAGGACGTCGGCAAGCTCGCCACCGACCTGGCCGGCAAGCTCGTCGGCGAGTCCCTCGAGGACCACGCCCGGCAGAGCCGCGTCATCGACCGCTTCCTCGACGAGCTCGAGGAGAAGGCCGAGGCCGGACGATGAACGGAGCGAGCCGCGAGGCCCTGGCAGCCGCACGCGAGCGACTCGACGCGCTGACGGACAACACGTCCGCCGACGCCGGACGGCTCGCCGACGAGCTGGCCGCCGTCACCGCGCTGCTCGACCGCGAGGTGTCGCTGCGTCGGGTCCTGACCGACCCGGCGCAGGCCGGCGAGGCCAAGGCCGAGCTGGCCCAGCGCGTGCTCGGTGGCCAGGTCGGCGGCGAGACCGCCGACCTGCTGTCCGGCATGGTGCGCTCCCGCTGGTCGCAGTCCCGCGACCTGGTGGACGCGCTGGAGGAGCTGGCGAACACCGCCGACCTCACCGCCGCCCAGAAGGCGGGCACGCTCGACGACGTCGAGGACGAGCTCTTCCGGTTCGGCCGGATCGTCTCCGGCAGCACCGAGCTGCGCGCCGCGCTGACCGACCGCTCCGCCGCCGCCTCGGCCAAGGGCGAGCTGCTGCGCAGCCTGCTCGGCGGCCGTGCCAAGGCGACCACCGAGCGTCTGGTGACGCGTCTGGTGACCGCGCCGCGTGGACGTAGCCTGGAGTCGGGACTGGAGTCCCTGTCCAAGCTCGCCGCCGAGCGCCGGGACCGCATGGTGGCAGTCGTCACCTCGGCTGTGCCGCTGAGCGACGGCCAGAGGCAGCGCCTCGGCGCCGCCCTCGCCAAGCTCTACGGCCGCCAGATGCACCTCAACCTCGACGTCGACCCCGAGGTCGTCGGCGGAATCCGGGTGCAGGTCGGTGACGAGGTCATCAACGGCTCCCTCGCGGACCGCATCGAGGACGCCGGCCGCCGACTGGCGGGCTAGCAGCAACTTCATAGCAGTACGTACTTACGACGGCCCATGTTGGGCCGTGCAGAGGATTCACCTCGTTCAGGGGGGAGTCCCCATCCCCCCAAAGTGAAACTTCGGGCCCAACAAGGAGAGCAGGGAACCCAGATGGCGGAGCTCACGATCCGGCCGGAGGAGATCCGGGACGCGCTGGAGAACTTCGTCCAGTCGTACAAGCCGGACGCGACCTCGCGCGAGGAGGTCGGTACGGTCACCCTTGCCGGCGACGGCATCGCGAAGGTCGAGGGCCTGCCCTCGGCCATGGCCAACGAACTGCTGAAGTTCGAGGACGGCACCCTCGGCCTCGCGCTCAACCTGGAAGAGCGCGAGATCGGCGCCGTCATCCTCGGTGAGTTCAGCGGCATCGAGGAGGGTCAGCCGGTCGCCCGTACCGGTGAGGTCCTCTCCGTGGCGGTCGGCGAGGGCTACCTCGGCCGCGTCGTCGACCCGCTCGGCAACCCGATCGACGGCCTCGGCGAGATCGAGACGTCCGGCCGCCGTGCCCTCGAGCTTCAGGCTCCGGGCGTCATGGCCCGTAAGTCGGTGCACGAGCCGATGGAGACCGGCTACAAGGCCGTCGACGCGATGACCCCGATCGGCCGTGGCCAGCGTCAGCTGATCATCGGTGACCGCCAGACCGGCAAGACCGCCCTGGCCGTCGACACGATCATCAACCAGCGCGACAACTGGCGCACCGGCGACCCGAACAAGCAGGTCCGCTGCATCTACGTCGCCATCGGCCAGAAGGGCTCGACGATCGCGTCGGTCCGCCGCGCGCTGGAGGAGAACGGCGCGCTGGAGTACACGACCATCGTCGCCGCCCCGGCGTCCGACCCGGCCGGCTTCAAGTACCTGGCGCCGTACACCGGTTCGGCCATCGGTCAGCAGTGGATGTACGAGGGCAAGCACGTCCTCATCATCTTCGACGACCTCTCGAAGCAGGCCGACGCCTACCGCGCCGTGTCCCTGCTGCTGCGCCGCCCGCCGGGCCGTGAGGCCTACCCGGGTGACGTCTTCTACCTGCACTCCCGTCTGCTGGAGCGCTGCGCGAAGCTCTCCGACGACATGGGCGCCGGCTCGATGACCGGTCTGCCGATCGTCGAGACCAAGGCCAACGACGTCTCGGCGTTCATCCCGACCAACGTCATCTCCATCACCGACGGCCAGTGCTTCCTGGAGTCGGACCTGTTCAACGCCGGTCAGCGCCCCGCGCTGAACGTCGGTATCTCCGTCTCCCGAGTCGGTGGTTCCGCGCAGCACAAGGCGATGAAGCAGGTCTCCGGTCGTCTTCGTCTGGACCTGGCCCAGTACCGCGAGCTGGAGGCGTTCGCCGCCTTCGGTTCCGACCTGGACGCCGCGTCGAAGGCGCAGCTGGAGCGTGGTTCGCGTCTGGTCGAGCTGCTCAAGCAGGCTCAGTACCAGCCGATGGCCACCGAGGACCAGGTCGTCTCGGTCTGGGGTGCCACCACCGGCAAGATGGACGACGTTCCGGTCAACGACATCCGCCGCTTCGAGAAGGAGCTCCTGGAGTACCTGCACCGCAAGGAGCAGGGCCTCATGACCTCCATCAAGGAGGGCGGCAAGATGTCGGACGACACCCTCACCGCTGTTGCCGACGCGATCGCCGACTTCAAGAAGCAGTTCGAGACCTCGGACGGCAAGCTTCTCGGCGAGGACGCCCCGGCCGCCGCCAAGTGACGTAAGGAAGGGACCTGACTCATGGGAGCCCAGCTCCGGGTCTACAAGCGTCGCATCCGATCCGTCACCGCGACCAAGAAGATCACCAAGGCGATGGAGATGATCGCCGCCTCGCGTGTCGTCAAGGCGCAGCGCAAGGTGGCGGCCTCCACGCCGTACGCGACCGAGCTCACCCGCGCGGTCACGGCGGTGGGTACCGGCTCGAACACCAAGCACCCGCTGACCACGCAGGCCGAGACGGTCACGCGGTCCGCGGTGCTGCTCCTGACGAGCGACCGGGGTCTCGCCGGTGCCTTCAACTCGAACGCCATCAAGATCGCGGAGCAGCTGACCGCGCGTCTGGAGCGCGAGGGTCAGGAAGTCGAGATCTACATCGTCGGCCGCCGTGGTGTCGCCCACTACAACTTCCGTGAGCGCAAGATCGCGGATTCGTGGAGCGGTTTCACGGACGAGCCGACGTACGCGGACGCCAAGAAGGTCGCGGCTCCGCTGATCGAGGCGATCGAGAAGGACACGGCCGAGGGCGGCGTGGACGAACTCCACATCGTCTTCACCGAGTTCGTCTCGATGATGACGCAGACGGCCCTCGACGACCGTCTGCTGCCGCTCAGCCTCGAAGAGGTCGCGAAGGAGGCTGCCCCCAAGGGCGAGATCCTCCCGCTGTTCGACTTCGAGCCGTCGGCGGAGGACGTCCTCGACGCCCTGCTGCCGCGCTACGTGGAGAGCCGTATCTACAACGCGCTGCTCCAGTCGGCCGCCTCCAAGCACGCCGCCACGCGGCGCGCGATGAAGTCGGCCACCGACAACGCGGGAGAGCTCATCGAGACGCTCTCGCGGCTTGCCAACGCGGCCCGCCAGGCCGAAATCACCCAGGAAATCAGCGAGATCGTCGGTGGCTCCGCAGCCCTGGCCGACGCGACCGCGGGGAGTGACAGGTAATGACGACGACAGTTGAGACGGCCGTTGCCACGGGCCGCGTCGCCCGGGTCATCGGCCCGGTCGTCGACGTGGAATTCCCCGTCGACGCCATGCCGGAGATCTACAACGCCCTTCACGTCGAGGTGGCCGACCCGGCCCAGGACGGCGCGAAGAAGACGCTGACCCTGGAGGTCGCCCAGCACCTGGGTGACGGCCTGGTCCGCACGATCTCGATGCAGCCCACCGACGGTCTGGTCCGCCAGGCCCCGGTCACCGACACCGGTGCCTCCATCACGGTGCCGGTCGGCGACTTCACCAAGGGCAAGGTGTTCAACACCCTCGGTGAGGTGCTGAACGTCGACGAGAAGTACGACGGCGAGCGCTGGGGCATCCACCGCAAGGCCCCGAACTTCGACGAGCTCGAGTCGAAGACCGAGATGTTCGAGACCGGCGTCAAGGTCATCGACCTTCTCACCCCGTACGTCAAGGGTGGAAAGATCGGTCTGTTCGGCGGTGCCGGCGTCGGCAAGACGGTGCTCATCCAGGAGATGATCTACCGCGTCGCCAACAACCACGACGGTGTCTCGGTGTTCGCCGGCGTCGGTGAGCGCACTCGTGAGGGCAACGACCTCATCGAGGAGATGGCGGACTCGGGCGTCATCGACAAGACCGCCCTGGTCTTCGGTCAGATGGACGAGCCCCCGGGCACCCGTCTGCGCGTGGCCCTCGCCGGTCTGACCATGGCGGAGTACTTCCGCGATGTGCAGAAGCAGGACGTGCTGTTCTTCATCGACAACATCTTCCGCTTCACGCAGGCCGGTTCCGAGGTGTCGACCCTGCTCGGCCGTATGCCCTCCGCGGTGGGCTACCAGCCGAACCTGGCCGACGAGATGGGTCTCCTCCAGGAGCGCATCACCTCGACCCGTGGTCACTCGATCACCTCGATGCAGGCGATCTACGTCCCCGCGGACGACCTGACCGACCCGGCCCCGGCCACCACCTTCGCCCACCTCGACGCGACGACGGTTCTCTCCCGTCCGATCTCCGAGAAGGGCATCTACCCGGCCGTGGACCCGCTGGACTCCACGTCCCGGATCCTGGACCCCCGCTACATCGCGGCGGACCACTACAACACGGCCATGCGTGTCAAGGGAATCCTTCAGAAGTACAAGGACCTCCAGGACATCATCGCCATCCTCGGCATCGACGAGCTCGGCGAGGAGGACAAGCTGGTCGTCCAGCGTGCCCGCCGTGTCGAGCGCTTCCTGTCCCAGAACACCCACGTCGCCAAGCAGTTCACCGGCGTGGACGGCTCGGACGTGCCGCTGGACGAGTCGATCACCGCGTTCAACGCGATCATCGACGGTGAGTTCGACCACTTCCCGGAGCAGGCCTTCTTCCTGTGCGGTGGTATCGAGGACCTGAAGAAGAACGCGAAGGAACTGGGCGTCTCCTGACGCACCGGTCTTCGTGAGCCATTGAGCTCTTGATGAGGGGGCGGGGGTTCGTCCCGCCCCCTCAATCACGCCTACTAGACTTGTAACCAACACCCGGCAGAACCGCCGGGTGGTGACCCGAGGAGCCACCTTGGCTGCTGAGCTGCACGTCGCGCTGGTCGCCGCCGACCGTGAGGTCTGGTCGGGCCAGGCCACCCTGGTCGTCGCGCGCACCACGTCCGGCGACATCGGCGTCATGCCCGGTCACCAGCCGCTGCTCGGTGTGCTGGAGTCGGGCCCGGTGACCATCCGTACGAGTGAAGGTGGAACCGTCATCGCCGCGGTGCACGGCGGTTTCATCTCGTTCGCGGACGACAAGCTTTCGCTGCTGGCCGAGATCGCCGAGCTGTCGGACGAGATCGATGTCCAGCGCGCGGAGCGGGAACTCGAGCGCGCGAAGGCGGAGGGCGACGACGTCGCCGAGCGCCGCGCGGAGGTCCGCCTGCGGGCGGCGACGGCGCGCTGACCCCCGGGGTCTCGGCCCGGGCCCTTTAGGCTCTGGGAGAGCGCACGCGATGACGTCACTCAGCCGCGGCTGGGACCGGAGCAATCCGGTGCCGGTCGCGGCTGAGGCAGATATGGAAGTTTTTTCCGTTCCGTTACCTAGGAGACGAGGAGGTCGGTGTCGATGGTCCTCGCTCTGACTGTGTGCGGAATCGTCGTGGCCCTTGTGGTGCTGGGGCTGTTCGTCTTCGGTCTGCGGCGAAGGCTCATCCAGCGCTCCGGGGGCACCTTCGACTGTTCCCTGCGCTGGGACGTGCCGGAGAAATCCGACACCAGCGGCAAGGGCTGGAGCTACGGTGTCGCCCGCTACAACGGCGACCGCATCGAGTGGTACCGCGTCTTCTCCTACGCCTATCGCCCGCGCCGCATCCTGGAGCGCTCCGCCATCGAGGTGGCCGGCCGCCGGGTACCCGACGGCGAGGAGGAACTGGCGCTGCTCTCCGACGCGGTCATCCTCACCTGTCTCCATCGGGGCACGCGCCTCGAACTCGCCATGAGCGAAGACGCGCTGACCGGTTTCCTCGCGTGGCTCGAGGCAGCCCCGCCCGGTCAGCGCGTCAATGTTGCTTGAGGGCCCTGTCAGCTGAGCCCGTTGTTGATGGCCGTCACCAGCTCACCGTTGCCGGTGTCGCCGCTGAACTCCCAGAAGAACGCTCCGCCGAGGCCCTGGTTCTTGGCCCAGGTCATCTTTCCGGCGATGGTCGACGGGGTGTCGTAGGACCACCAGTTGCTGCCGCAGTGGGCGTAGGCCGTGCCGGCGATGGTGCCGTTGGCCGGGCAGGAGTTCTTCAGGACCTTGTAGTCCTCGATGCCGGCCTCGTAGGTGCCGGGAGCCGCGCCGGTCGCCGAGCCGCCGGGGGCGGACTGGGTGACGCCGGTCCAGCCGCGGCCGTAGAAGCCGATGCCGAGCAGTAGCTTGGCGGACGGGACGCCCTTGGACTTGAGCTTGGCGATCGCGTCGGCCGAGTTGAAGCCGGCCTGCGGGATGCCGGCGTACGAGGTGAGCGGCGAGTGCGGCGCGGTCGGGCCGTCCGCGTCGAAGGCGCCGAAGTAGTCGTACGTCATCACGTTGTACCAGTCGAGGTACTGCGAGGCGCCGCCGTAGTCGGCCGCGTCGATCTTGCCGCCGGAGGAGCCGTCGGCGGTGATGGCCGCGGTGACCAGGTAGTTCGAGCCGAACTCGGTGCGCAGGGCGGACATCAGGGTCTTGAAGGCCGCGGGCCCGCTGGTGTCGCAGGTCAGGCCGCAGGCGTTCGGGTACTCCCAGTCGATGTCGATGCCGTCGAAGACATCGGCCCAGCGCGGGTCCTCGACGACGGCCTTGCAGGACTTGGCGAATGCGGCCGCGTTCTGCGCGGCCTGGCCGAAGCCGCCCGAGTAGGTCCAGCCGCCGAAGGAGTACAGCACCTTGATGTGCGGGTACTTGGCCTTCAGCTGGCGCAGCTGGTTGAAGTTGCCGCGCAGCGGCTGGTCCCAGGTGTCGGCGGTGCCGCTGACGGACTGGTCGGCGGTGTACGCCTTGTCGTAGGCGGCGTAGGTGTCGTCGACGGTGCACTGACCGTTCTTGACGTTGCCGAACGCGTAGTTGATGTGGGTGATCTTCGACGCCGAGCCCGAGGTCACCAGGTTCTTGACGTGGTAGTTGCGCCCGTAGACGCCCCACTCGGTGAAGTAGCCCAGCTTGACCTTGTCGCCGGTGGGCGGCTCGGTGGTGCCGCCGGTGGTGCGCACCGCGCGGGCGCCGCTGGCCGGGCCGGTCTGGTCGGCGGTGTCGCGGGCCTGGACGGTGTAGGAGTAGTCGGTGCCGGCGGTCAGACCGGTGTCGGTGTACGACGTCGTCGTCACCGTCCCGACCTTGGCGCCGTCGCGCAGGACGTCGTAGTTCTTGATGCCCTTGTCGTCGGTGGCGGCGCTCCAGGACAGCTTCACCGAGGTGTTGGTGATGTCGGAGGCGCTGGGGGTGCCGGGGGCCGAGGGCGGATTGTCACCGGGGACGCTGCCGCCGTCACAACTGCCGCCGTTGAGCTTGCAGTTGGACGGGGCGCCGGAGCCGGTGCCGTTGAAGCCGAAGGAGACGGAGGCGCCGGGGGTGAGGGTGCCGTTCCAGGACTTGTTCTTGGCGGTCCAGTGGGTGCCGGAGGAGGTGACGTCGGCGTCCCAGGCGGAGGTGACGGAGGTGCCGGAGGGGAAGTCCCACTCGACGGTCCAGGAGCTGAGGGACGTGGTGCCGGTGTTCTTCACCGTCCACTTGCCCTCGAAGCCGGAGCCCCAGTCCTGGGTCTTGGCGTAGGTGGCGGTGGCGGACGTCGCGGCTTCGGCCGGGCTGGCGAGGCCGACCAGGCCCGCCAGCGGGAGCAGCAGGGTCGCGAAACCCGCCACGGCTCTGTGTCTGAAGCGCATGCTGCGCCTCCTTGTTGGGGAGTCAGGGGGCGTGGCTGAGCCTCACGCCCACTCATGGTGCGGTGAGAATAGAAAGGTCTGGACCACCGGTCAATAGGTCTGGACCACTTCCGGGAGCTAAACCTCAGATCCCCAACTCCTGCGCCAATACGGCGGCTTGGACCCGGCTGCGCAGCTCCAGCTTCCCCAGCAATCGGCTCACATGGGTCTTCACGGTCGCCTCGGCCATGCTCAGCCGGGCCGCGATGTCCGCGTTGGACAGCCCCTCGCCCAAGCAGGACAGCACCTCGCGCTCGCGGCGGGTGAGGCTGTCCAGCACGGACGGGTCCACCGTCGGCTCCCGTACGGGTTTCGCGGCGAACTCGGAGATCAGCCGCCGCGTGACGGCCGGGGCGATGAGGCCCTCGCCGCGCGCCACCGTACGGACCGCCTCCAGCAGGTCACGGGCTTCGGTGTTCTTCAGCAGGAACCCGGAGGCACCCGCGCGCAGCGCCCCGAACACATACTCGTCCAGGTCGAAGGTGGTCAGCACGAGCACGTCCGCGAGCCGCTCCTCGACCACCCGCCGGGTCGCCGACACCCCGTCCAGGCGCGGCATCTGAATGTCCATCAGGACCAGGTCGGGCCTGAGCTCCCGGGCCAGCTGCACCGCCTGCTCGCCGTCCGCGGCCTCCCCGACCACCTCGATGTCGGGCGCGCTGCGCAGGATGAGGACCAGCCCGGCACGTACGGCGGACTGGTCCTCGGCGACGAGCACCCGGATCATGCGGAGTCTCCTTCGGTGAGCGGCAGCGTGGCGCGAACGGCCCAGATCTTGCCGTCCGCACGGTTCGTGTCGCCGGCCGGGCCTGCCTCGAACTCACCGCCCAGCAGCGCGACCCGCTCCCGCATGCCGACGAGCCCGGCGCCGGAGCCGGGCGCGCGCGGACCGTCGCGGTCGCCGAACGGACTGGTCACGGCGATGGTGAGGGAGCCGTCCCGCTGGGCGAGCACGACCGTGACCCGGCCGGGGGACGCGTGCTTGAGCGCGTTGGTCAGGGACTCCTGGACAATGCGGTAGGCGGCGAGCTCGACCGGGGCGGGCACCGTGCCGGGGTCCGTGTCGAGGTGCACGTCGAGGCCGTTGGTGCGGGCGTTCTCGACCAGCGCGTCGAGGCCGTCGAGCGTGGGGGCGGCCACGGGCTCGGTGTCGCCGCTGGAATCGCGCAGGATGCCGATGAGCCGGCGCATCTCGGCGAGCCCGTCGACGCTGTTCTCGCGGATGACCGACAGCGCCTCCTGGGAGGTCTTCGGATCGTCGAGGGAGAGCGCGGCCGTGGAGTGGATGGCGATGGCGGAGAGATGGTTGGCCACCATGTCGTGCAACTCGCGTGCCATGCGCGAGCGTTCCGCGGTCACGGCCTGGGCGCGGTCCATCTCGGCCAGCAGCGCGGTCTGTTCGGCGCGCAGACGGGCGGCCTCGGCGGCGTCGCGGTGGTTGCGGACGATCCATCCGGTGGCGGCGGGACCGTACGCCACGATGCCGACGACCACGCCGATCAGCAGCGCCTGAGGGGTGCGCCACACCGCGAACGGCACCAGGGTCGCGGCGACCGTGAGCAGACCGGTGATCCACTGGATGCGGCGGGCCGAGGCGAGCGGGCCGTACAGCACCGCCGCGTACACCAGGTCGGTGAACATCATGACCGTGGCCAGGTTCCCCTGGGTCACGACATCCGCGCAGACCGCGACCGTGCCGGTCAGCAGGGCCGTGCGCGGGGCCGCCCGGCGCAGCAGCTCGCAGCACGCCATGACGCCGAGCGGCACCAGCACCGGCCAAGGGCCGTCGAACAGGGTGACGGGATCGTCGGCCGGCCGGGTGCTCAGGCCGGTGCCCACCAGCAGTAGGCCGCCTAGCAGCCCCCCGACGGCGGTGTACACGTCGAAGCGGTGCGGGCGGGGGAGAACCATGGCTCCATCCAACACGGTGCGGTCGGTCGACGCCTGATCCCGGGGAACGGTCCTGGACTGCATCTTTCGATGTACCCCGAGTTCATCGGAGCCGACGACGAAAGCGGCCGATCCCGACGGGAGCCTGGAACGGTGACCGAAGGGAGCATGTTGTGATCGTCGCCCTCATCATCGCCTGCGAGGTCGGATTCTGGGTGCTGCTGGCGCTGGGCCTCGGCGTCCGCTACCTGCTGAAGTGGCGCCGCACGAGCGTGGTGCTGCTGCTGTGCGAGCCGCTGCTGGAGCTGGTCCTGTTCATCGCCACGGCGATCGACCTGAAGAACGGCGCCGACCCGAGCTGGAAGCACGGCCTGGCGGCGCTGTACATCGGCTACACGGTGGCCTTCGGCCATTACACGATCCGCTGGCTCGACGGCCACGCCGCCCATCGCCTGGGCGGCGCCCCGCCGCCGAAGAAGCCCCCGCGCTACGGCCGCGCCCGCGCCGCGCACGAGGCCAGGCTCTGGATGCGGGCGGTCTACGGCGGTGCGGTGGCCCTGGGCCTGCTCCAGCTCGCGGTCTGGTACGTCGGCGACTCCGGAGACGTCAGCTCGCTGCGCAGTTTCCAGTGGATCGCGATCCGCACGGTCGGCATCTACGGCCTGATCGCCCTGTCGTACACGATCTGGCCGCGGAAGGCGCCGGCCGGCGAGGAGGAGCAGGACCGGCTCACCACGGACAAGGAGCGGGTCCGGCCCTGATCGACCGTGCCTAACGCTCTCCGCCGGGCACCCACAGCACGTCCCCGACCTCGTTGTTCGCCGTCCTCGCCAGAATGAACAGCAGGTCGGACAGGCGGTTCAGGTAGGTCGCCGTCAGGGGGTTCATGGTGTCGCCGTGGACCTCCAGGGCCGCCCACGTCGAGCGCTCGGCACGTCGTACGACCGTGCACGCCTGGTGCAGCAGGGCCGCGCCCGGCGTGCCGCCCGGCAGGATGAAGGAGCGGAGCTTCTCCAACTGCTCGTTGAAGCTGTCGCAGTCCGCCTCCAGCTTGTCGATGTAGAACTGCTCGACCCGCAGCGGCGGGAACTCCGGGTTCTCCACCACCGGCGTCGACAGGTCCGCGCCCACGTCGAACAGGTCGTTCTGCACCCGGGTGAGGACCTTGACGACCTCCTCGGAGAGCCCGCCCAGCGCGATCGCCGTGCCGATCACCGCGTTCGCCTCGTTGGCGTCGGCGTACGCCGAGATCCGCAGGTCGGTCTTGGCGACCCGGCTCATGTCGCCGAGGGCGGTCGTGCCCTGGTCGCCGGTCCTGGTGTAGATGCGTGTCAGATTGACCATGAGGCCAGCCTAGTTACGCCCCGGCCGTTCGGAAGACGCGTGTGCCGACCGTCACGGCCAGTGTCGTGAAGGCGACGGCCACCAGCACGCCGTACCCCATGTGCGCTGTCGCGTACGAGCCGACGTAGGCGTCCCGCACCGCGTCCACGAGATAGCGGAACGGGACGAAGTGCGACAGGACGTCCAGCCACGCGGGCCCGAGGGTCATCGGCAGCATCAGGCCCGACAGCAGCATCATCGGCATCGTCATCGCGTTGATCGCCGGGCCGAACTCCTGCGGGGTGCGGACCTTCATCGCGAGCGCGTACGACAGCGAGGCCAGCGACACCGTCAGCAGCGCCACGAACGCGAAGCCGATCAGCACGCCGGGCAGCGGCGCCCTGAGCCCCATCACCAGGGCGGCCAGCACCAGCAGCACCGCCTGGAAGACGAACACCGTGGAGTCCCGCAGGACCTGCCCCAGCAGCAGGGCCAGCCGGCTGACCGGCGTCACCCGCATCCGCTCCAGCACCCCCTGGCCCTTCTCGATGATGATGCTGAATCCGGCGAACGACGCCCCGAACAGGCCGAGTTGGAGCAGCAGCCCGGGGACCAGCACCTGCCAGGAGCTGCCCTGGCCGCCCAGCGGCAGATCCGTCAGCAGCGGACCGAAGAACAGCAGATACAGCAGCGGCATCAGCACGCCGAAGAGCAGCGCGAAGCGGGAGCGCAGGGACTGGCGGAGGTAGCGGCCGTAGATGAGGGCCGTGTCCTGGAAGAGCATCCGGGGACTCCTATACGGCTACGGGGGCGGCGTCGGCCGGGACAGGCCCGCGGCCGGTGATGGCGAGGAAGGTGTCCTGGAGACTGGCGTCGAGCGAGCCGCCGTACTCCAGCTTCAGCGCGCTCGGCGTGCCCTCCGCGACGACCACGCCCTGGTCGACGACGACCAGCCGGTCGGAGAGGGCGTCGGCCTCGTCCAGGTAGTGCGTGGTGAGGAAGACGGTCGTGCCGTGCTCGTCGCGCAGCCGCCGGACCAGATCCCACAGGTCGGCCCGGCTGCCCGGGTCCAGTCCCGTCGTCGGCTCGTCGAGGAACAGCACCTTCGGGCGGTGCGTGAGCGCCATCGCGATGTCGAGCCGGCGTCGCTGGCCGCCGGACAGGGCACCGGCCTTGCGGTCGAGGAGGTCGGTCAGCCCCAGGTCGCGGGCCAACTCGGCGGCGCGCTCGGTCGCCTGCGGCCTCGTCAGCCGGTACAGGCGGCCTTGCGTCACCAGCTCCTCCCGCACGGTGATCTGCGGGTCCACCCCGCCCGACTGCGCCACGTACCCGCACGCCCGGCGCACCCCCGCGGGGTCGGTCGCGAGGTCGTGGCCGGCCACGGTGGCCGCGCCCGCGGTGGGCGCCAGCAGGGTCGTGAGCATCCGCAGGGTCGTGGTCTTGCCGGCCCCGTTCGGCCCCAGGAAGCCGAGGATCTCTCCCGCGCGCACGGTCAGGTCGATGCCGCGCACGGCCTGAACCGGGCCGAGCCTGGTCTGGAAGGTACGGGCCAGTCCGGCCGTACTGATGATGGGCATGGCCCAAGAAAAACAGAGTCTCTTAAATTTTGCAATGACCCCAAAGTTTAAGGAAGTCCACTGAAGCTAGGATGAGGTCATGGCGGAAGGGCTCAGGGAGCGGAAGAAGCGCGAGACCAGACAGCGGATCTCGGACATCGCCACCGGGCTGTTCCTGGAGCACGGCTTCGTGACCGTGACGATCGCGGACGTGGCGGAGGCCGCCGACGTCTCCGTGAACACCGTCTACAACTACTTCCCGGCCAAGGAGGACCTGTTCTTCGACCGGTCCGCCGGTGTCGTCGACCAGCTCTCCCGCTGGGTGCGCGCCCGCACGGAGGGGGAGTCGGCCGCCCGTGCCGTACTGCGCGAACTGCGCGCCGAGGTCGAGGCGGTCTCACCCCGGCTCGGCCTCATGGAGGGCTACGACCGCTTCATGCGCTGCATCCACGAGGCGCCGCCACTGCGCTCGCGGCTGTGGAGCATGCAGCAGGAGATCCACGACCACCTGGAGACGACCCTGCGCGAGGAGGCCGGCGCCGGCGCCGACGATCCGCTGCCGAGGCTGATCGCCGGTCAGATCGCCTGGATCCACCAGACGGTGTTCGTCGGTATCGGGCGGGAGATGGTCGCCGGTCGAAATCCGGGCAAAGTGTCACGCGAGGTGCTGGTCCTTCTCGACGACATCGAGGAGCTGTTGGGCGAGAAGGTGCTCAACTACGCCGTCCGAGGCGCTCCCTGAGCCGTGCCGGTGTGATGTCCGTCGGACGAGACGTGACTCGCGTTACTAACCGGTCACACAGTGCCCCGTGCCCGCTAAGGTCCGCCGAAGAGCAACGTAAACAGGGTGTAAGGCGTTTCAAAGGGGAGTCGCAACAGTGGCACGGAAGCTTGCCGTCATCGGCGCCGGCTTGATGGGTTCCGGGATCGCCCAGGTCTCCGCTCAGGCGGGCTGGGACGTCGTCCTGCGGGATGTCACGGACGAGGCGCTCAAGCGGGGCACCGACGGCATCAAGGCGTCGTACGACAAGTTCGTCAGCAAGGGGAAGCTGGAGGCGCACGACGCCGACGCGGCCCTCGCCCGGATCACCGCGACCACCGACCTGGACGCCGCCGCCGACGCGGACGTCGTCGTCGAGGCCGTCTTCGAGAAGCTGGAGGTCAAGCACGAGATCTTCCGCGCGCTCGACAAGATCGTGCGCCCGGACACCGTGCTCGCCTCCAACACCTCCGCCATCCCGATCACCAAGATCGCGGCGGCCACCGAGCGTCCGGAGCGGGTCGTCGGTGTGCACTTCTTCTCGCCGGTGCCGATGATGCAGCTCGTCGAGCTCGTCCGCGGCTACAAGACGAGCGACGAAACCCTCGCCACCGCGCGGGAGTTCGCCGAGTCCGTCGGCAAGACCTGCATCGTCGTGAACCGGGACGTCGCCGGCTTCGTCACCACCCGGCTGATCTCGGCGCTCGTCGTCGAGGCCACCAAGCTCTACGAGTCGGGCGTCGCCTCCGCCGAGGACATCGACCTCGCCTGCAAGCTGGGCTTCGGTCACGCCATGGGCCCGCTCGCCACGGCCGACCTCACCGGCGTCGACATCCTGCTGCACGCCACCGGCAACATCTACACCGAGTCCCAGGACGAGAAGTTCGCCCCGCCGGAGCTGATGCGCCGGATGGTGGACGCGGGTGACATCGGCCGCAAGAGCGGGCAAGGCTTTTACAGCTACTGAGGTTTCGTAGACCACCGCACAGCCCCTGGACCTGTCACGCGATGGGGTGAATTCGGTATCGGTTCGCTTACAGACGGCAACCTCTGACCGCTCAACGCAGTCAGAGGTTGCATCACCGGCCACATCGAAGACTCATAGCGAAGACAGGCACAGCGAGCACAGACACCGGCACGTACACAGACACCACACCGCGGAGCACGAACGCACGCTTGGGGAGCGCATATGTACATCAGGGGCGACCACGCCGAGCTGGTCGTCGGGGGCCGCCTCGACGTCCGCAGCGCGGCGGACGCCCGTACGGTCCTGCACTCGGCCGTCGACGACGGAGTCGGCGATCTGCTGCTCGACCTGTCCGAGCTTGAGTTCTGGGACGCCACCGGACTCGGGGTGATCATGGGAGCCCATCGGCGGGCCGGCCGCTGCGGCCGGCGTCTGGTGCTGCGCGGCGTGCCGCCGCAGATGCAGCGCCTGCTGGTGGCCACCCGACTGCACCGGATCCTGGCGATCGAGGGCGGCATCGGGGTGGAGTCCCTGCCTCGGGTGTGACACCCGGCACGGGTGGGGCGGGACAGTCGGGCGTTCCGGTTGCGAATCGTACGTCGCGCACAATTCTCACGAGACTGTGATGTCTCGGACGGCGCGGTACCCCGGCCTGTCGTAGATACTGTGCGAAGGTTTAGGGTTCGGCTGCCCGCTGTCCCGACATCCCCGTCGAGCGGGCCCGGACCAGAAGCGACAGCGCGGTGTGCAGCAAGGCCGGGAGGGGCTTCGCACAGGCACACGACGCTTTTGGGGGGCTTGACCTATGGACCCGAACAACCGGGGACCCGAGGAGTACGGCCTTGACGCTGACGGCCAGTCGTCGCGCCAGCGCCCGCCCAGGGATCCTCTGACACCCGATTTCGGACAGCACACACCCGCACTCGCCCGCACGGTGCAGTTGGTCTCGGGCGACTTCCTGCTCACCGTCAATCCCGTCGACGGCAGCGAGATCGAGGTCTGCCCGCCCGCGGAGCGGCCCGGACGGCCCGAGAAGCCGACCCCGGCCGAACGCGCCGAGGCCGACCGCGCCGCCAAGCCGCCGGTCCCGCCCGGACCGAGCCGTCCCGCACAGCCGCTGCTGGCCCGCCAGGACGAGCGCGAACAGCTGGTACGGATGCTCGCCCGCGGCCGTTCCGTACGCCTGGTCGGCCCCCGGGGCGCCGGCCGCACCAGCCTGCTCGACCTCGTGGCCGACGACTGCGGGGACCTCGCGCCCGACGGCGTGGTCCGCCTCACGGGCTTCCACCGCACGCCCGCCGATCTGCTGTACGACCTCTTCCAGGCCGTCTACAGCGCACCCCTGTACCGCCCGGACCCGGACGAACTGCTCTCCTGCGTGCGGGAGATCGGCGCGGTCGTCGTGCTGGACGACATCGAGTTCGGCGGCGCCGCGCTCGACGAGCTGCTCGACGCGACGCCCGAGTGCGCCTTCCTGATCGGTGCCACGCCCGACGTGCCCGCGCCGACCGCCGAGTCCGGCATCGAGGAGGTGACCCTCGGCGGACTCGACCGCGCCGACAGCGTGGAGCTCCTGGAGCGACAGATCGGCCGGGTCCTCACCGAGGACGAGGCGAACTGGGCGGGCGACCTGTGGTTCGAGTCCGAGGGCCTGCCGCTCAGGTTCGTCCAGGCCGGGGCGCTGCTGCGGCAGCGGGACCTGTTGCGGGCCGGGGCGGACGCCGTCGACGAGTACGGCGTCTTCGAGGACGCCCCGCCGGCCGACGTCCCCTTCGACACGACGTACGAGACCGAGGGCGGCGTGCAGACCCCGCTGCCGTCGCTCGGTGAGGCGGCCGGCCCGGCGCCGCTGCTCGCCTCGCGGCTCAGCCCGTCGGCCCGCGCCACCCTCAGGTTCGCCGTCGCCCTGGGCGGCGAGGTGCCGCACCAGGCGCATCTGCCCGCCCTCGTCGGGGACACCCACGCCGACGCCGCGCTGGGCGAGCTGGCCGACTGCGGGCTGGTCTCGCCGGTCGGCTCCCGCTACCGGCTCGCCGCCGGGGTGCAGGCCCAGCTGGAGGCCGCCGGATACGCCGAGGACGCGCAGGAGGGCGCCCTCACCGCCGTACGGCACTACGCCTGGTGGGCCGGGCATCCCTCGGTCACGCCGGAGCGCGTGTCCGCCGAGGCCGACGCCGTGCTCGCCGCCCTGGGCGTGCTGGTGCCCGCCACCACGCCGCCCGCGGAGGGCGAGGAGAGCCCGACCGTGCAGCTGGCCCGCACGGCGGCCCCCGCGTTCGCGGCGGGGCTGCACTGGGGCGCCTGGGAGCGCGCGCTGCGCGCGGGTGCCGAGGCGGCCCGCCTCGCCGGTGACGTATCCGAACAAGCCTATTTCCACCACGAGTTGGGCGTCCTCGCGCTCTGCCTGGACCAGCTCGACCGGGCCCGCGCCGAGTTGGAGACCTCCACCGGGCTGCGCGGCGCCCTCGCCGACAAGCGCGGCACCGTCGCCGGCCGCCGTGCCCTCGCGCTGGTTTCGGACCGCTCCGGCACCACGCCGGGGGTGGCCGCCTTCGCCCCGACGGCGGGGGAGGAGGTGCCGGACGCACGGTACGAGGAGTCGCAGTCGCCGCCGGGTGGTGTGCCGGCCGCGTTCCCGCCGGTCGGGGAGACCACCACGCTCGTCACCCACCGGTCGTCCGCCCCGTCGTCCCCGGGTGCCACGCACAAGGGCCGCGGCGGCGTCCGTAGCTTCGCCCGGCGCAACCTCGTCGCGGCCGGCGCGGGCGCGCTGCTGGTGGCGGTGCTCGGCACAGTGGTGACGCTCGGCGCCACCTCCGACAACGACCCGAACACCCCGGCCGACCAGGTCGGCGTCAACCCGTCCGCCAGTCAGGGCATCGGCGACGACAGCCTCGGCGCCGACAAGGCGGGCAACGACGACAACGCGAGCTCCGGCGACACCGGCTCGGCGACCAGCCGGCCGACGGATCCGGGCCCCGACGGGACGTACGGCACCTCGGACGACCCGACGCCCACGGACGATCCGACGGACCCGTCGGACGACCCGAGCGGTACACAGGGCGGTTCGAGCGGGGGTTCCACCCACTCGCCCACGAAGCCGCCGTCGTCACCCACGAAGCCGCCCACCTCGCCGACGAAGCCGCCGACCGAGGACCCGACGACTCAGGAACCGACGCCGACCGAGGACCCGACCACGGAGGATCCGACGCCGACCGAGGAGCCGACCACTCCGACGCAGAGCCCGTCCACCTCGACCTCGGCGAGCGGCCCGGCCTCCTCCAGCCCGGCGGAGACCACCTCGGCGAGCGCTCCGACGGCCACCGACGCGGACACCCCGAGCACCGGCACGGATGCGGTGATCTGACCCGCCGACCACGACAAGAGGGCCGGGTCCGTCCAGCGGACCCGGCCCTCGTCGTCGTCAGGCCGCGGACGACCGTCGGTCAGAACAACCGCAACTTGTCGTCCTCGATCCCCCGCATCGCGTCATAGTCCAGCACCTGGCAGCCGATCCCCCGGTCCGTCGCGAGGACCCGGGCCTGCGGCTTGATCTCCTGGGCCGCGAAGATGCCGCGCACCGGCGCGAGATGGGGATCGCGGTTCAACAGCTCCAGATACCGCGTGAGTTGCTCGACGCCGTCGATCTCACCGCGCCGCTTGATCTCGACCGCGATCGTCCGGCCCTCGGCGTCGCGGCACAGGATGTCGACCGGCCCGATGGCCGTCATGTACTCGCGGCGGATGAGCGTGTAGCCGTCGCCCAGGGTCTCGATGCGGTCGGCGAGGAGCTCCTGGAGGTGCGCTTCCACGCCGTCCTTGATCAGACCGGGGTCCACGCCCAGTTCGTGCGAGGAGTCGTGGAGGATCTCCTCCATCGTGATGATCAGCTTCTCGCCCGCTTTGTTGGTGACCGTCCAGACGTCCTGCTGCTCGCCGTCCCCCTCCTTCAGTGTGCAGGGCGGCGACATCCAGTTGAGGGGCTTGTAGGCCCGGTCGTCGGCGTGGATCGAGACGCTGCCGTCCGCCTTGACCAGGATCAGACGGGGCGCCGTGGGCAGATGGGCGGTGAGCCGGCCCGCGTAGTCGACGGAGCATCGGGCAATGACGAGACGCATGGTCCGCAACGCTACTCGACGGGCCCTTGTCGACGCGATCCGCCCTGGGGGAGTCCGTAACACCCCGGACTGCCCCTGTTCATTTCTGGCCGATTGTGCGCCTAACGAGGTCCGCCCATGTACGCATTCTCCTGGTGCCGTCACCGTCTGTTGCCTACCGTATTAAACGGGAGGTCGCGAGGCGTGTACACAGCGTGTCCGGCGTCACGAGCTCCCGCATCTGTCCGGCAACCCCCGCTGTTGCGGGGGTGCGAGAGGAGAACCCATGTCGCTCGACGTCTCACCGGCCCTACTCGAACAGGCCGAGCGAGGCGAGGTCGACGAAGCCGCCTTCGTCGACTGCGTCCGGACCTCCCTGCCCTACGCATGGGAGATGATCAGCTCCCTGGTGGCCCAGCTGAAGGTCGACGGCGGTTCGTTCGCCGACAACCAGACGCCCCCGCCGGACGAGCAGGCACGTGGCCAGCTGCTGCGTGCGCTTGCGAGTGACGCGATACGCGGCGCGCTTCAGCGGCACTTCGGGGTGCGACTGGCCTTCCAGAACTGCCACCGGGTGGCGGTGTTCCCGCTTGACTCCTCGGTCGACGAGACGCTGGCTCGCTTCACCTCGGTGCGCAATCAGCTGCTGAACCAGTCCCCGGAGCTCAGGGACTGCTGACGCGGTCAGCCGCTTGCTTGCCGCTCCGTACGCGGGAGGTGCATTCAGTACTGGGGCGGCAAGCCCCCTGGCGGACCGGGCCGTTCCGTACGCACGGGGCGATTCAGCCGAGGTGCGGCAGCACTTCGGCGCCCAGTCGCCGTACGTTCTCCTCGGTCGCCGCCAGGTCGCCCGAGCCCTCGACGAGCAGGGCGAAGCGGGAGATGCCGGTCCGCTCGCTGGTCGCCGCCAGGCGGTCGGCGCACAGCCGCGGCGTGCCCACCGGGTGCAGCCCGCAGAGCAGTTCGGTGTACGCCAGCGGGTCACGCATCGCGCGATGGCGGCCGTCCACCGTCACATGCGCCTCCAGGCCCTGCCGGAGCCAACCCGGCATCGCCTTCGTGAGGGTCTCGACCGCGTCCGTGCGGCGGTCCGCGATCTGGCAGACGCCGGCCGACACATGGGCCGCGCCGAGGATCTCCTCCGCCGGACGCCCGGCCGTGCGCGCGTGCTCCCGCCACAGGGCGACCATCTCGGCCTTCTCCTCGTCGCCCACATGCATCCCGAGCAGCATCGGCAGCCCGCGCTCGGCCGCGAGGCGCACACTGCCGGGGGAGGTGCACGCGACGACGACCTCGGGTCCGGCCACGTCCGTCAGGCACTCCGACGGCCTCGGTACGACGGGGACTTCGCGGAAGCCGAACCGCTCGCCGCCGGCCGCGACCGACGGTTCGCGCAGCCAGCGCAACAGCAGATCGAGTGATTCCGGGAACCCTTCCTCGTACGCCTCGAGGCCCTGGCCGAACACCTCCAGATCGACCCACGGTCCGCCGCGGCCCACACCCAGCGAGAACCGCCCGCCGGAGGTGATGTGCAGCAGCGCGGCCTGCTCGCCGAGGGCCACCGGGTGGGCGGTGGGCAGCACGCTGACCGCGGTGCCGACCCGCAGCCGGCGGGTGCGGCCGAGCAGCAACGCGGCCAGGGTGATCGCGGACGGGCAGGTGCCGTACGGCACGAAGTGGTGCTCGGCCAGCCAGACTGTGTCGAGCCCCGATTCCTCGGCGACCTCGGCGGAGCGGACCGCGCGGTGCAGCGCCTCCCCGTCGCCCTGCCCGGGAAACCGGGCCGCCAACACGAAACTTCCTACGCGCATTGCTCTTTTCCTGCTTCCTTGGCTCCGACGCGGAGCTCCCCCACCGGGCATAACCGTGTGACACGTGCCGAGGACACGGCTTGACGAAGAGATTTGCGGATTGTCGGGAGAATGGATCGCCGACCCGGGGGACTTGTGGGGGTTGGTGCCGTACGCCTACCCCTGTCCGCGCCGCGTAGGCTGGACATGACCCGTGCATCCTGTATAGCCCCGTGAGGTGTTCCGTGTCCCCGCGTCGCAACCGACCGAAGGACTCCGGCTCGTCCGGACCCGCCGCCGAGGACGACCGGTCCGGCCGTTACGGCGGCTGGCAGTCCTCGGAGAGCTGGCAGGGCGAGGACTGGAACGTACGGCATGTGGCGGGCGCGAGCGCTCAGGGCAAGGCGTACCGCTGTCCGGGCTGCGACCAGATGATCCCGGACGGCGTCCCGCACGTCGTCGCCTGGCCGGACCACTCGGGCGTCGACGACCGCCGCCACTGGCACCGGGCGTGCTGGAACGCGAAGGACCGCCGCACCACACGGGTGCAGCGGTCCCGGAACGCGCCGAAGTTCTGAGCGGACCTACACGTCCCGCTTCTCCAGCAGCGCGTAGGCGCCGGCGAACGCGGCGGCCGTCACGCCGAGCATGATCCACAGGGGGTCCCAGCCGGCGGGGCCGGAATCCTGGGTGAGGGACTGGGCGTAGAAGACGCTGAGCTGGTTCGGGATGGAGTACTCGAACAGGGCCTGCTGGAGGTCCTGGAGCGACTCCGAGAACATGAACAGAGCGATGACCAGCGGGGCCAGCACGAGGCCGATCATGACCGTGATCGCGCCGGCCGAGTGCCGGATGATCGAGCCGACGAGCAGCGAGAGCAGACCGAGCAGCGCGATGTAGAACGAGATGCCGACCGTGCCCTTCAGCCACTCGGAGGCGGTGGGCTCGCGGGAGCCCTCCAGCAGGGCCACGTCCATGAGGGCCACGAGGACGGCGGACACCAGCGTCACCACGAACGCGACCACGAAGAACACGATCGCCTTCGCCGTCAGCACCCGTCCCCGGGTCGGGCACGCCGTCATCGTGGTGCGGATCATGCCGGTGCCGTACTCGGATGCCGTGGTCAGCACGCCGAGCGTGATGATGCACATGGTGCCGAGCAGCAGCCCGAAGAAGCCGAACGACAGCGGGCTCTCGCCGGCCAGGGCCTCATCCGAGGAGTTGGCGGCGACCAGCGCGGCGGCCGCGAAGCCGATGCCGACGACGAGCAGCACGAACACGCCGAGCGTCCACATCGTGGAGCGCACCGAGCGGATCTTCGTCCACTCCGAGGCGAGCGCGTGCCCGAGGTGCGTGCGCACCACCGGGATCGGCGAGGTGTAGGTGGGGTACGACGAGCCGGGCGTCGCCTGCCAGTTCGGTGCGGCGGCGTGCGGCATCGGGGGCTGGGGCGTGCTCATCGGGCGTCCTCGGGCTTGGTCGGGGCGGCGGGTGCGGGGGTCGCCGGGGCGGCGGCGGGCGGCGCGGGCGGCTGCGCGGGGCTCTGCGGGGCCGGCGGCGCGGGCGGAACCACGGGAGCCGCCGGAGCCTGGGCCGGGGCGGCCTGAGGCGGCTGCGGGGCCGCCTGGGCGTACGGGTTGGGCGTGCCCGCGCCGGGCGCGACCGGGGCGCCGTACGGGCCCGGCTGTCCCTGCTGGGGCGGCGGCGGGGCGTACCAGCCCGGCTGGCCCTGACCCGGAACGGGCATCGGCGGCTGCGCGCCCGGCGGCAGCTGCTGCATCAGCCCTTCCTTCTGGTCGATCGTCGAGCGGTAGTCGACCGCGCCCTGCGTCATCCGCATGTAGGCCTCCTCCAGCGAGGCCTGGTGCGGCGACAGCTCCCACAGCCGTACGTCGGTGTCGTGCGCGATGTCGCTGATGCGGGGGAGTGCCAGCCCGGTCACCCGCAGCGCGCCGTCCTGCTCGGGCAGCACATGGCCGCCCGCCTCGGTGAGCGCGCCGGCCAGCTTCTCCCGCAGCTGCGGCTCGGTGTCGGGGGTGCGGACCCGGGCGAAGCCGGCCGAGTTCGCCGCGATGAAGTCCTTGACGCTCATGTCGGCGAGCAGCTGACCGCGGCCGATCACGATGAGGTGGTCGGCGGTCAGCGCCATCTCGCTCATCAGGTGGGAGGAGACGAAGACGGTACGGCCCTCGGCGGCCAGCGACTTCATCAGGTTCCGCACCCAGAGGATGCCCTCGGGGTCGAGGCCGTTGACCGGCTCGTCGAACAGCAGCACCTGGGGGTCGCCGAGCAGGGCGGCGGCGATGCCGAGCCGCTGGCCCATACCGAGCGAGAAGCCCTTGGAGCGCCGCCTGGCCACGTCCTGGAGGCCGACCACGCCCAGCACCTCGTCCACCCGGCGGGCCGGGATGCCGGACAGCTGGGCGAGGCTCAGCAGATGGTTGCGGGCCGCGCGGCCGCCGTGCACCGCCTTGGCGTCCAGCAGGGCGCCGACCTGGCGGGGGGCGTTGGGCAGCCTGCGGTACGGGAAGCCGCCGATCGTGACATGACCCGCGGTCGGGTTGTCCAGGCCGAGGATCATCCGCATCGTCGTCGACTTGCCCGAGCCGTTGGGGCCGAGGAAGCCGGTGACGGAACCGGGCCGCACCTGGAAGGACAAGTTGTACACAGCGGTCTTGTCGCCGTACCGCTTGGTCAGGCCGACTGCCTCGATCATGCTCCGCACCCATCGAAAGGTTCAGGACAGCGGGGCACACGCCCCCCGTAAGGGTTAGGAGGATACCGAGGCGCTGACGGTTCCGCCCAAGGCCAGGTAAAACCTTTCAGCGCCGTCACCTCGCTAGGCGTCCCGCTTCTTCAGGGTGAGGTAGCCCCCGGCCAGCGCCGCGATCACCCACAGCACCATGATCCCGAGTCCGCCCCAGGGGCCGTACGGCTTGTCGTCGTCGATCGGGGTGACCACCTGCAAGATCCGGCTGCCGGCCTGGTCCGGCAGATAGCGGCCGATCTTCTCGGTGGCCGAGACGTTGCCGAGGATGTTGGAGACCAGGAAGAAGAAGGGCATCAGGATGCCCAGCGACAGCATCGGCGAGCGCAGCATCGCCGCGACGCCCATCGAGAACATCGCGATGAGGGTCATGTAGAGCCCGCCGCCGAACACCGCCCGCAGCACACCCGGGTCGCCGATGTGCGCCCGGTGCTCGCCGAGCATCGCCTGTCCGAGGAAGAAGGCGATGAAGCTGGTGGCCAGTCCGACCGCGAGGGACAGCCCGGTCGCCACCGCGATCTTGCCGAACAGGAAGGTGCCGCGCTGTGGCACGGCGGCCAGCGAGGTGCGGATCATGCCGGTGCTGTACTCGTTCGAGACCACGAGCACCCCGAACACGATCATCGCGAGCTGCCCGAGGCCCATGCCGGCAAAGCTGATGAAGGTCGGGTCGAAGGACAGCTGGTCCTGCCGGCTCATGTCGTCGAACTCGTTCTTCGACAGGGCCGAGATCAGCATGCCGAGCGCGACCGTGACGACCAGGGCCAGCGACAGCGTCCACACGGTGGACGCGACGGACCGGACCTTGGTCCATTCGGAGCGGATGACCTGGGTGGTGACCGCCATGCTCAGCTCCTCTTCCAGTCCTCGCCCCACTGCCGCTGCTGCGGCGGTGGCGGCGCGTCGGAGTGCGCGTGGTACTCCACCGACTCCGCGGTCAGCTGCATGAACGCTTCCTCCAGGGAGGCCTGCTGCGGACTCAGCTCGTGCAGCACGACCTGGTGGCGTGCCGCCAGCTCCCCGATCTGCTCGGCCTTGCCGCCGTCCACCTCCAGCAGGCCGCTGCCCGTCTGCACGGCGGTGATTCCGGCCTGTTGAAGCACGTCGAGCAGCCGCTCGCGCTGCGGGGTGCGAATCCGGACGAACGACCGTGAGTTGCGCGCGATGAACTCGGGCATCGAGGTGTCGGCGAGCAGCCGCCCCTGTCCGATGACGACGAGATGGTCGGCCGTGAGGGCCATCTCGCTCATCAGGTGGGAGGAGACGAACACCGTCCGGCCCTGCGCGGCAAGGGACTTCATCAGGTTCCGGATCCAGTGGATGCCCTCGGGGTCGAGCCCGTTGACCGGCTCGTCGAACATCAGGATCCGTGGATCGCCGAGCAGCGCGCCCGCGATGCCGAGCCGCTGGCCCATGCCCATCGAGAAGCCCTTGGTCTTCTTCTTGGCGACGGCGGTCAGTCCGACCGTCTCCAGCACCTCCCGCACCCGGGCGCTCGGAATGCCGTTGCTCTGCGCGAGGCACAGCAGATGGTTGTAGGCGCTGCGCCCGCCGTGCCAGGCCTTGGCCTCCAGCAGCGCGCCGATGTAGGTCAGCGGGTCCGTGAGCCGGTCGTAGTGCCGGCCGTCGATACGGACGTCGCCCGCGGTGGGCCGGTCGAGGCCCAGGATCATCCGCATGGTCGTCGACTTGCCGGCGCCGTTCGGGCCGAGGAAGCCCGTCACGATGCCCGGTCTGACGGTGAACGTCAGGTTGTTGACCGCCACCTTCTCGCCGTACCGCTTCGTCAGCCCCTCGAGCTCGATCATGCCGCCCACGCTAAAACGGGACAAAGCCCTCTGCCACCCCAGTGGCAGAGGGCTTTGCCAAAATTCAGCAGACGTGCGCCGGATCGTTACCGGGACTGCTGGGCCGGAACCCCACGGGAGATCGGCTCGTCCTCGGCGGCGGGCGCACCGGTCGCGGCGACCGCGGCACCGGTGAGGGTCGCCAGCATCTCGCGGACGTTCGTCAGCTGAGCGTTGATGCTGTCGCGGCGGTTGGTGAGCGCCGCGAGCTCGCGCTCGGATTCCGAACGGATGCGGTCGGCCTTGGCGTTGGCGTCGGCCACGATGTCCTCGGCCTGGCGCTGGGCCGTCTCCACCGTCTGGCGGGCGCGGCGCTCGGCGTCCGTGCGCAGCTTCTCGGCCTCCAGGCGCAGCTGCTCGGCGCGGTGCTCGATCTCGGCGAGGCGCTTCTCGGCCTTGGCCTGACGGGACGCCAGGTCGCGCTCGGACTGCTCGCGGCGCTTGGCGAGGTTCGTCTCGAAGTCGGCGGCGGCCTGCGCGGCCTTGGCGCGGGTCTCCTCGAAGAGAGCGTCGGCCTCCTCGCGCTTGGACTGCGCGTCCTTCTGCGCCTCGGCACGCAGCTGGGAGGCGTCGCTCTTGGCCTTCTCGACGATCCGGACGCCTTCGTCCTCGGCCTTGGACTTGCGCTCCGCAGCGAACGATTCTGCGTCGTTACGCACCTGCTGGGCCGCCGACTCGGCGAGCTCGCGGTGCTGCTCGGCGGCGCGGCGGGCCTCCTCGCGCAGATCCTTGGCCTCCTCCTCGGCGAGGCGGAGGATCTTCTCGACACGCGCGCCGAGACCGGCGTACGACGGCTCTGCGTCGGTCACCTGGGCCTGGGCGTTCTGCGTCTCGAGGTGAAGCTCCTCGATGCGCTTTTCCAGAGCGGTGATGCGAGTGAGAGCGCTGTCACGGTCGGAGACGAGCTTGGAGATCCGTTCGTCCACCTGAGCGCGGTCGTACCCACGCCGCACAAGCTCGAAGCCGTAGGGGGAAGTGTCGCTCATGGGGTTCCTGTCGAAAGAGACCGGTGAGGTGATAAGTGGAATCCTAGGGGCCGAAGCGGTGTGTCATCGAGCGGATACGTGTTTGATCTGGAGAATGAGACCCCTTTTGAGTGGCTAACCGTCGGACGGCTTGCCAAAAACCGGGTCAAAGGCCCCCAGGAGACACCGGAACCCGCCCGACCCGCTAGCCGTCTGACGACTTGCCACCCGATCGGGGTGCTCCGACCGTCGCACCCGCCTTGACCCCGCCGTCCTTGCCGCCGCCCGGAGCCTCGAAGGACTCCAGCGCCTCCAGGACGTCCTGCACACGCGAGATCTCGGCGTTGATGTCCTCGCGCCGACGCACCAGGACCTCCAGCTCGCGCTTGCCCTCCTCGACCGTGCGCTTGGCCTCGCGGATCGCCTCGGCCTTGAGCTCCTCGGCCTCCTTGATGAGGGTGGAGCGCTTCTGCTCGGCCTCCTTCAGCAGGCCCTCGGCCTTCTTGACGGCGGCGATCCGGACCTTGCCGGCCTCGGAGTTGGCCTCCGACACCAGCTCCTTGGCCTTCGCCTGGGCCTTGGCGAGCTGCTCCTCGGCGGCCTTGATCAGCGCGTCGCAGCGGTCGCCGGTGGACTTCATCGTCTCGGCGGACTCGCGGCGGGCGCGCTCGTGCAGCTCCTCGATCTCGCCGGTGATGCGGTCGCGCAGCTCCTGCGCGCGCTCCCGGATCGCGGTGGCGTCCCGGCGGGCGCCGACCAGCAGCTCGTCCGCGTCCGTACGGGACTTCTCCACCAGCGAGTTGCCCTCGACCGTCGCCTCGGAGACCAGCCGGTCGGCCTCCTTGCGGGCGGCGCCCACCATCGTGTCGGCCTGCGCCTCGGCGTCCGCGGTCGTCTTGTGGGCCTGCGTCTGCGCCTCGGTGAGCAGCTTGTCCGCCTCGGCCGTGGTCTCCGTGATGAGCTTGTCGACCTGCTCGGCGACGTCCTGGCGGCGTTTGCCCGCGTCCTTGCGGGCCTCGTCGAGGGTGCGCTCGGCCTCCTCGCGCGCGGCCGTCACCAGCCGCTCGGCCTCCTGCGCCGCCTCGGCCTTGACGCGCTGGGACTCGCCGCGGACCCGCTCGGCGTGCTGCTGGGCCGACCCGACCGTCTCGGCGGCCTCGGCGCGCAGCCGCTCCGCCTCCGACGAGGCGTCCCCGACCAGCTTCTCCGCCTTGGCGAGCGCCTCGGCGCGCACCCGGTCGGCCTCGGTGATCGTCTCCGACTGGAGCCGCTCCGCCTCGGAACGGGCCTCGGTGATGAGGGTGTCGGCCTGGGTCGCCGCGTCCGAACGGATCCGGTTGGCGTCCTCGCGGGCGTCCCCCCGGGTACGGGACGCCGCCTGCTCGGCCTCGGCGATCTTGTCGGAGGCCTCGGTGCGGATCCGCTGCGCGTGCTCGGTGGCCTCCGACCGCAGCCGGTCCGCCTCGGCGATGGCCTCCCCGACGGTGCGCTCGGCGAGCGACTTGGCGGCGGCCGACTCCTCGTTCGCCTCGCGCCGGACGCGGCCCGCGTCCTCGCTGGCCCGCTCCCGCTCGGAGTAGGCGTCGGCGCGGACCCGGTCCGCCTCCTCCTCGGCCTCCCGGCGGGTACGGTCCGCCGCGTGCTCGGCGGCGCTGCGCAGCCCGGAGATCTCCTCCTGGGCCTGCTCGTGCAGCCCGGTCACCGAGTCGCGGACCTGCTGGGCGTGCTGCTCGGCGGCGGAGACCATCTCGCCCGCCCGCCGGTCCGCCTCCTCGACCAGCCGTACCGCCTCGGCCTGCGCCTCCTCCACGCGGTTGCGCGCGGAGGCCAGTAGTTCCTCGCTCTGCTCGCGGGCCCGCTCGCGCTCCTGGTCGGCCTCCTGGCGGGCGGAGCCGAGGAGTTCCTCGGCCTCGCGGCGGCGCCGGGCGGCCTCCTCCTGGGCGGCGGCCAGCGTCTCGGACGCCTCGGTGGCCAGCCGCTCGGCGGCGGCCTGCGCCTCCGCGCGGACCCGGTCCGCGGTGTCCTGCGCCTCCGACTTCAGCCGCTCGGCCTCGGCCGCGGCCTCCGAGCGGAGGCGTACGGCGATGGCCTCGCCCTCGGCCCGGGACGCGGACGCGTCCGACGCGGCCTCGGTGCGCAGCCGGTCGGCCTCCGCCTCGGCCTGCTGCTGGAGGGTGCGGATCCGCTCGGCGGACTCGGTGCGCAGCCGGTCGGTCTCCTCGGCGGCCTCGCGCCGGATGCGGGCGGCCTCCTCGCGGGCGTCGGTGAGCGCCTGCTCCGCCGCCGCGAGCCGCTGCTCGGCGTCGGTGTGAAGGCGCGTCAGCTCCTCGGCCGCCTCCGCCCGGCGGGCCTCGACGCCGCGCTCGGTCTCCTCGCGCAGCTCGCGGGCCTCGCGCTCGGCGTCGGCCTTGATGCCCTCGGCCTGCTCGACGACCTCGTCGCGGTGCCGTTCGGCCTCCTGACGGGTGCGCTGGAGGGTCTCCTCGGCCTGCCGGCGCAGCGTCGTGGCGCGCTCGATGGCCTCGGTGCGGACCTTCTCGCTGTCCGTGGTGGCCTTCTGACGCAGGTCGTCCGCGTCCTGCCTGGCCTTGCCCAGCAGTTCCTCGGCGGTCTTGGCCGCCTCCTCGATCTGCTGGACGGCCTCCTTGCGGGCCTCCGCGCGGATCTTCTCGCCCTCGGCGACCGCCTCGGAGCGCAGCTGCTCGGCCTCGCCGCGCAGCCTGCGGGCCTCCTCCTGGAGCTCGACCGTCTTGGCGCGGTACTCCTTGGTGTCGTCCTTCGCCGAGCCCTTGAGCTGCTCGGCGATGTCGTGCGCCTCGGAGCGCAGCCGGTCCGCCTCGGCCTCGGCCTCGGTGCGGATCCGCTCGGCCTCCTCGGCCGCGGCCCTGGTGGTCCTCTGCGCGTCCTCCTGCGCCTTGTTCAGGACGTCCTCGGCGGTCTTGGCCGCCTTCGAGAGCTGGGTCGCGCTCTCCTCCGCGGTGATCGTGCGGGCCTTCTCGGCGGCCTCCGCGACGATCTTCTCGGCCTCGGCCCGCGCGTCGGCGACGACCTGCTCGGCGTCCGACTTGGTGGACTCGGCCTCCTTGGTGGCCTCGCTGACCAGCCGGGCGACCTGCTCCTTGGCCGTACGCATGCGCTGCTCGTTGGCCGACTCGGCGTTCGTCAGCGCCTTCTCGGCGGCCGTCGTGGCCTCCGTGACCAGCTTCTCGGCCTCGGACTGCGCCTTGCGCAGGGCCTCCTCGGCCTCCGCCATGCGCTGCTCGGCGGCCCGGCTGAGCTCGGTGGCCTGGCGGCGGGCGGCGTCCGACTCGGTGGCGGTGGAGCTGCGCAGCTGCTCGGCGTGGTCGGTGGCCTCCTGGGCCTGCGTCGAGGCGGCGTTCAGCAGCCGCTCGGCGTCCGTGCGGGCCCGGAGCAGGATCTGCTCGGCCTCGGCACGGGCCTCCTCGGCCGCGCCCGTGAGGCGCTGGCGGGCCTCGGTGGTGAGCCGCTCGGCCTCGGCACGCGCGGCGGCCATGGCCTGGTCGGCCTCGGCACGCGACTCGTCGAGCAGCCGACGGGCCTGCGACTCGCTGCGGGCGCGCAGCTGCTCGGCCCACGCCACGTTCTCGTTGACGTGCGACTCGACGGTCTGGCGGCGCTCGGCGAGCTCCTGGTCCAGCTGCTGGCGGCGGGTGACCGCCTCCTGGTGCAGCTCGGCCTGGAGCCGGGCCGCTTGCTCGGCGTGCTCCTGGAGCATGCGCTGCGTCTGCGCCCGGACCTGGCTGAGCTCGCGCTCGGCGTCCTGGCGCAGCTGGTCCGCCTGCACCTGGGCGTTGCGCAGCAACTGCTCGGCCTGATAGCCGATGTCCCCGCCGTCGAAGGCGGGCCGGGACATGATGGTCCGCCGCGCCTCGTGCAGCTTGGCGCGCAGCACCTCGACCTGGTAGCCGAGGTCCTCGGCGTGCTGGATCGCCTTCTCCCGCTCGGTCTTCAGCCGATCCATCTCGGCCTCGAACCGAGAGAGGTGATCGACGTCAGCCGCCGGCTCTCGCTCCTGGCGTTCGTAGCCCCGCACTGCGCGGTCCCATCCGTCCCCTGGTCGCAAGTCTGGCCAAACGGGTTCCGTCCATACGCCGAACGGAGCCCCCGGGGAATGGTGTCAGATCAACGGCAGAGCCTGGGCTGCTGCCCCGACGCTCGCCCCCCGAAATCCGGACCCCGGCATGCGGCCACCCCGGTTCCGGGAGCGACCGCCCCCAACCCTACCGGCCCATATGTACGAGGGTCAGTGCTCAGGTGACTCAACAGGTGCCGAAGTGACCAGTTCTGTCAGTACTCCGTGGCAATCCTTTGGGTGCAGGAAGGTGATTCGTGACCCCATGGAGCCGCGCCGGGGCTCTTCGTACAGAACGCGTACGCCCTTGTCCTTGATGTCGGCGGCCTCGCCGTCCACATCCGCCGTACCGAAAGCGATGTGATGGACACCCTCGCCGTTCTTGTCGAGCCACTTGGCGACCGTGGAGTCCGGGCGGGTGGGTTCGAGAAGTTGCAGGTAGGAGGCCCCGCCGTCGGAGGTTTCGTTGATCTTGAGCATGGCCTCGCGGACGCCCTGCTCCTCGTTGACCTCGGAGTGGAAGACCTCGAAGCCGTACGTGGCCCGGTAGAACTCGACGGTTCGGTCGAGATCGAAACAGGCGATTCCGATGTGGTCGATTCGCGTCAGCATGTTGTTCAGTGGAGCGCCAGGGCCGTGGTTACGCAACGTGCGCGCGATCACACTGACGGCCCGGTGACGGCACGGAGTGCCACTCAGTACATTCGAAGTAAACCCTCGTTCACTCCTCGGCTGTCCAAGCTGGAAGGGGATCGCACCTCATGTCTTCTGGAAACGGCACGACCTCCGTGATCGTCGCGGGTGCTCGCACCCCGATGGGACGGTTGCTCGGCTCGCTCAAGTCCTTCTCGGGAGCCGACCTCGGTGGCTTCGCGATCAAGGCCGCCCTCGACCGTGCGGGGATCGGTGGCGACCAGGTGCAGTACGTGATCATGGGCCAGGTGCTCCAGGCCGGGGCGGGGCAGATCCCGGCGCGCCAGGCAGCGGTCAAGGCCGGCATCCCCATGAACGTCCCGGCGCTCACCGTCAACAAGGTGTGTCTGTCCGGCCTCGACGCCATCGCCCTCGCGGACCAGCTCATCCGTGCGGGTGAGTTCGACGTGATCGTCGCGGGCGGCCAGGAGTCGATGACGAACGCCCCGCACCTGCTGCCCAAGTCCCGTGAGGGCTTCAAGTACGGCGCGGTGCAGATGCTCGACGCGATGGCGTACGACGGTCTGACCGACCCGTGGGAGTCCATCCCGATGGGCGAGTCCACGGAGAAGCACAACACCCGCCTCGGCATCGTGCGCCCCGACCAGGACGAGATCGCCGCCCTGTCCCACCAGCGCGCGGCCGCCGCCCAGAAGAACGGTCTCTTCGAGGCCGAGATCACCCCCATCGAGATCCCGCAGCGCAAGGGCGACCCGGTCCTGTTCAGCAAGGACGAGGGCATCCGCGGCGACACCACCGCGGAGTCGCTGGGCAAGCTGCGCCCGGCGTTCTCGAAGGACGGCACGATCACGGCGGGTTCGAGCTCCCAGATCTCGGACGGCGCCGCCGCGGTCGTCGTCATGAGCAAGGCCAAGGCGCAGGAGCTCGGCCTGGACTGGATCGCCGAGATCGGCGCCCACGGCAATGTGGCCGGCCCGGACAACAGCCTCCAGTCCCAGCCGTCCAACGCCATCCGGCACGCCCTGAAGAAGGAGGGCCTGGAGGTCTCCGACCTCGACCTGATCGAGATCAACGAGGCCTTCGCCGCGGTGGCGGTGCAGTCAATGAAGGACCTCGGCGTGTCCACGGAAAGGGTGAACGTCAACGGCGGAGCCATCGCCCTGGGTCACCCGATCGGCATGTCGGGCGCCCGCCTCGTCCTGCACCTCGCCCTGGAGCTCAAGCGGCGGGGCGGCGGCGTGGGCGCGGCCGCGCTGTGCGGTGGCGGCGGCCAGGGTGACGCGCTGATCGTGCGGGTACCCAAGGCCTGAGCCTCAGGTATTTCGGTACGTCCTTACTCGGAACGGAGCTGTGATGCAGGACGTCTCCACACTGGTGGCCCAGGCCAGGGAGGGCCGGCCGAGGGCGGTCGCCCGGCTGATCTCGCTGGTGGAGGGGGCGTCCCCGCAGCTGCGGGAGGTCATGGCGGCGCTGGCCCCGCTGTCGGGCAACGCCTACGTCGTCGGCCTCACCGGCTCACCGGGCGTCGGCAAGTCGACGTCCACCTCCGCCCTGGTGACCGCGTACCGCAAGCAGGGCAAGCGGGTCGGCGTCCTGGCCGTCGACCCGTCCTCGCCCTTCTCGGGCGGCGCCCTGCTCGGCGACCGGGTCCGGATGTCGGACCACGCCTCCGACCCGGGCGTCTACATCCGCTCGATGGCGACCCGGGGCCACCTGGGCGGCCTCGCCTGGGCCGCCCCGCAGGCGATCCGCGTCCTGGACGCGGCGGGCTGCGACGTGATCCTGGTCGAGACCGTCGGCGTCGGCCAGTCGGAGGTGGAGATCGCCTCCCAGGCCGACACGTCCGTGGTGCTCCTCGCGCCGGGCATGGGCGACGGCATCCAGGCGGCCAAGGCGGGCATCCTGGAGATCGGCGACGTGTACGTCGTCAACAAGGCCGACCGCGACGGCGCCGACGCCACGGCCCGCGAACTGAACCACATGCTGGGCCTCGGCGAATCCCGCGGCCCCGGCGACTGGCGCCCCCCGATCGTCAAGACGGTCGCGGCCCGCGCCGAGGGCGTCGACGAGGTCGTGGAGGCTCTGGAGAAGCACCGCGCCTGGATGGAGGAGCGCGGCGTCCTGGCCGAACGCCGCCGAGCCCGCGCCGCCCGCGAGGTGGAGACCATCGCCGTCACGGCCCTGCGCGAACGCATCGCCGACCTCCACGGCGACCGCCGCCTCGGGGCACTGGCGGAGAAGATCGTCGCCGGCGAGCTGGACCCGTACCGGGCGGCGGATGAGCTGGTGGCGGGACTGACGAAGGGCTGAGCGGCGCGGCAAGAGCATGGTCAACTCCCGGCCCAGGCTGCTACGTTGATCCACATGTACCTCCTCCTGGCATAGGGCACGCCCCGCGCGCGCACGGTGTACGGCCCCTCGGCCGTGACCGGTGCGGCGCTCAGGCGTCCCCTTTTCCGCCTCGAGTCGAGGAACTCCCGTGTCTGCCACGTCTGTCGTGCGGCCTTCGTACGCCGCCGTTCTCCGGATCCCCCATGCGCGCCGCACCTTCGCCGCCGCCCTGCTCGGCAGGCTGTCGTACGGTGTCGCCCCGCTGTCCGTGATGCTCGCCGTGACCCGGGCCTCCGGGTCTTACGCGGTGGCCGGCGTCGTCATGGCGCTGTTCTCCGGCACCAGTGTCTTTCTGTCGCCCGCTCGGGCGGCCCTCATCGACCGCTACGGGCCGAGCAGGGCGCTCGTGCCGATGGCGGCGGCCCACACCTCGCTGCTGGCGCTGCTCGCGGTGCTCGTCTGGCGGCCGGGTGCCGCCTCGGTGTTCGTCCTCGGTGCCGTGGCAGCCGCCGCGGGCACCTGTACTCCGCCGCTCGGGCCCACCATGCGGGCCGTGTGGGGTCGGCTGGCGCCGGACCGGGCGCTGACACAGCGGGCCTTCAGCCTCGACGCCGTCGCTGAGGAACTGCTCTTCGTCTCGGGGCCGTTGCTGGTGGGCGTGCTCGTCGGGTTGGCTCCGCCGGCGGTCGGGGTGCTCGTCGGTGCGGCGCTGATGGTGGTGGGGACGGCCGGATTCGTGTCGTCGCCCGTGGTGCGCGCGGTGCCGGCCGGCCGCCGCGACAAGGGATCGCCCTCGGTCCGGCGGCGGGTGCTTCCAGGATTGCGGCGGCCGGTGATCGCCGCCGCCGCGGTCGGCCTGGGGCTGGGCGTGTCCGAACTCCTGGTGGTGGCCTTCGCGGAGGGAAACGGCCACGGCGGTGGCGGCGCGGCCTGGGTGCTGGCCGCGCTGTCCGCGGGAAGCGCCGTCGGTGGGCTGCTCAACGGGGCCGTCGCATGGCGCGTGTCCGCCGGGCGACGGCTGGCGGCGCAGGCAGCCGGACTTGGGCTGGCGCTCTGCGCGGCCGGTCTGGCCCAGGGGCTTGCCACCCTCGCCGTGGCGGTCGCGGTCGCGGGTGTCTTCGTGTCCCCGTTGATCACCACCGCGTATCTCATCGCCGACGAGACCGTCGCGCCCGAGGCCCGCGTCCAGGCCGGCGCCTGGGTCAACACGGCCGTCAACGCGGGCGGTACGGCGGGTGCGGCGGCGGCCGGCGTGCTGGTCGGGTGGCTGCCGGCGAATGCCTGCTTCGCGGTGACCGGCGCGGTCCTGCTGCTGACGGCGGTGGCGGTGGCGCGGGGTGCGGGTGGGGCGCGCGAGAGGGGTACGGGAGATCCCGTACCCCTCGTGTGACGGAGTCGCGTCAGTCGTCCTTACCGTCGTCCTGACCGTCCCGGTCCTCGTGGTCCTGGGTGACCTTGCCCGTCTTCAGGTCGACCTTCCACTCGCCCTTCGTGGTCTCCACGCTCCAGGCGGCGGGGCCGTCGTCGTCCAGGTCGATGTCGGTGACGGTGCCCTTCGTCGCGGCTGCCTCGGCGGCCTTGCGGGCGTCGACGTCGGCGCCCTTCAGTGCGGCGAGGTCGGCGCGGGCGTCGTCGTCATCGTCGTCGTCGCGCTGGTCGCCGAGCACCTTGCCGTCGTTCGCGGAGACCCGGACGTCGTGGCCGGTGCCGTCGCCCTTGACGACGCCCACCTCCCAGACGTTCGAGCCGTCGTCGTCCAGGTCGGCGGAGACGGCGGTGCCCGGCGTGTGCTTCAGCGCGGACGCGATGGCGTCGGCGGCGGTGACCTCGGCGGCGCCGGCCTCCGAACGGATCTCGGTGGCGTCGTCGTCCCGGTCGTCGGCGTCGTCCGCGCGGTCCTGCGCGGTGTCGTCCCGGTCGTCGGCGACCTTGACGCTCGACTGCCGCTGCGTGGGCGCGCTGTCGTCGCCACCGGCCGCGTAGGCCGCGACGCTACCGCCCCCGATCAGGGCCGCTGCGGCGACGGTGGCGATGACGATGTTGCGCTTCATCCCGGTTCCTCCAGAGTCGTCTCGGTATCGAGCCGTTTCATCTCGACGCCGACCAATCTGCCGAACCGACGCTGAGAGGAACCTGAAGGACCCTGAAGGGATCTTCAGCTTCACTTTGCGAACCTTTACCCATGAGCGTGTTGATCGTGGAAGACGAGAAGCGGCTGGCCCTGTCGCTCGCCAGGGGGCTGACGGCCGAGGGATACGCCGTGGACGTCGTCCATGACGGGCGGGAGGGACTGCACCGGGCCTCGGAGGGCTCGTACGACCTCGTGATCCTCGACATCATGCTGCCCGGCATGAACGGCTACCGCGTCTGCTCCGCCCTGCGGGCCGCCGGTCACGACGTGCCGATCCTGATGCTCACCGCCAAGGACGGCGAGTACGACGAGGCGGAGGGGCTGGACACCGGCGCCGACGACTACCTCACCAAGCCGTTCTCCTACGTCGTCCTGGTCGCCAGGGTCAAGGCGCTGCTGCGGCGCGGGCGACAGGGCGCCGGAGCCTCGCCGGTGCATGTCCTCGGCGACCTCAAGGTCGACACCGCGGCCCGCCGGGTGTTCCTCGGGGACGACGAAGTGACGTTCACCACCAAGGAGTTCGCCGTCCTGGAGCAGCTCGTGACGCGGGCCGGCGAGGTGGTGTCCAAGGCCGAGATCCTGGAGCACGTCTGGGACTTCGCGTACGAGGGCGACCCCAACATCGTCGAGGTGTACGTCAGCACCCTGCGGCGCAAGCTGCGTGCCGGGCTCATCCGGACGGTGCGCGGCGCCGGGTACCGGCTGGAGGCGGAGCGATGAGAAGGCTGTTCGGCTCGGTCCGGTCCCGGGCCACGCTGGGCGCCACCCTCGTCGTCGCCGTGGCGCTGGTCGCGGCGGGCGCGGCGGTGCTGCTGTCGTTGCGGTCCAACCTGATCGACCAGGCCGGCAACGAGGCGGAGCGCACGGCGCAGAACGTCGTCGCCCAGCTCGCCGCCGGGACGGCCTACGACCAGCTGGACCTGGACGACGACAGCCCCGTCCAGGTCGTCGACGCCGGCGGCACACTGGTCGCGGCCAACGACGACCTGGAGCGGATCAGCGGCACCGCCACCGACGCCGTGCGGCCGAGGCCGGCGACGGGCGGCGAGGACACCGACGACGACACCGGCCAGGAGGAACGGGACGATCCCGGCGAGATCGGCGACGGCACCGAGTTCACCGACGGCTCCGCGACGATCGACGGCGACACCGCCGACTACCGTTTCGCCGCCGTCCCCGTGGAGGCCGGCGACCGGGGGACCCTGACCGTCTACGCCGGGGGTTCGCTGGACGCCGAGCAGAGCGCCGTGGGGACCGCCCTCACCGTCATGCTCATCGGCTTCCCGGTGCTGCTCGCCGTGGTGGCCGGCGTCACCTGGCTGGTCACCCAGCGCGCCCTGCGCCCGGTCGAGGGCATCCGCGGCGAGATGGCCGCGATCACCGCGTCCGAGGACCTCGCGCGCCGGGTGCCGGTGCCGGGCACACACGACGAGGTGGCCCGCCTCGCGCTGACCACGAACGAGACGCTGGCCGCCCTCCAGACCTCGGTGGAACGCCAGCGCCGTTTCGTCGCCGACGCCTCGCACGAGCTGCGCAGCCCGATCGCGTCCCTGCGCACCCAGCTGGAAGTCGGCACCGCGCACCCCGAGCTGCTCGACCTCGACGGCGCGGTGGAGGACACCGTACGACTCCAGGACCTCGCGTCCGACCTGCTGCTGCTCGCCCGGCTGGACGCGGGGGAGCGGCCCGGCGACACCCGGTTCGACCTCGGTGCGCTGGCCCGGAAGCAGGCCGAGGGGCGGGCGAACGTGACGGTCGACGCGCCGGCCGTGCCGGTGACCGGGTCGCGGGGGCAGATCGGGCGGGTGCTCACCAACCTGCTGGACAACGCCCGGCGGCACGCCCGCTCGGCGGTCACCGTGACCGTCCGGGAGGAGGGGGCCTGGGCCGTCGTGGCCGTCGCCGACGACGGGGACGGGGTGGCCGAGGCGGACCGGGAGCGGATCTTCGAGCGGTTCGTACGGCTCGACGAGGCCCGCAGCCGCGACGACGGTGGCGCGGGGCTGGGTCTTGCCATCGCCCGGGACGTGGCCGTCCGGCACGGTGGCACGCTCACCGTGGGCCGGGCACCGGCGGGCGGAGCCCTGTTCGAGCTCCGCCTGCCGCGGGCTCGCTAGGCTGCCGGGTTCGCCGGGCTCACAGACGGCCGCGCTGACCGCGCAGATGCTCCGCGATCGGCTTGAGAGCCTTGTCCAGCTCGGTCAGGGCCTCGGGGGAGAGCAGATCGATGAAGTGTCTGCGCACGGACGCCACATGGTGGGGCGCGACCTTCTGCATCGTCTCCATACCGTGGTCGGTGAGCACCGCGAACAGTCCGCGACGGTCGGACTCGCAGTTCTCACGCCGGACCAGGTTCGCGTTCTCCATCCGGGTGATCTGATGGGAGAGGCGGCTCTTGGACTGGAGGGTGGCGGCCGCGAGGTCGCTCATCCGCATCCTTACGTCCTCCGACTCGGAGAGGTTCACCAGGATCTCGTAGTCGTTCATCGTCAGGCCGAAAGGCTGCAAGTCCTTCTCGAGCTGGTACGTCAACAGCCTGTTGACCTCCAAGTGGGTGCGCCAGGCGCACTGCTCCGCATCGGTCAGCCAGCTTGTGGCCGTCTCGGTCTCCATGAATGAAGTCTACCTAAGAAGTTGAAAGGCGAACTAGTGAGGGATTATGTGACACGCCCGTGTGAATCCTGTGTGCTCACACGTTCGATGTCACACTCCGCAGACTACCGCTCACAGCCCGAAGCGACGCTGGAGGTCTCCCAGCTGTCCGGGAAGGCGCGGTACCCCGGCTTGTTGTGAAGGCCCTGTGTGTGACCCCCCGGAACCAGGCACTCCGGCGTCCGGCGGAACCGCCCCCGTGACCTGCTCGGCCATGAGGGTCTCGGTCGACTGGAGCAGGACGGTACCGGCTCCGACGAACTCGAACTGGTGCTCCTCTCCGGAGGCCCCGCCGAGGCCCGTCAGTGCACGTAGACCGCCCATCACGCCGGTCATGTAGCCATGGTCGTAGTGGTGGCACGGGGAGGGGCAGTCGGCCCAGCCGACGAGTGCCTGCGGGTCCACCCGGATCGGGGGTTCCATGAACACCACCGGACCGTTAGATGCGGCCACGAACTTTCCGGTTCCGATCAGGGTCAGAAAACCCGGCACGATCGACTGCTTGAGGGCAAGACTTGGCTGAAAAGCGAGCAGGTTGCCGGAGCGAATGGTCAGGTTGCCGTTTTCCAGGTCGTACGAGTTCACGTCGAATGCCCGGTCTGCCAGCAGCATCTTGCCCGAGCCCTCCGCGACGACCCAGTCGCTCGCGTGCAGAGGCGAATGGAAGGACGTACGGACAAGTCGGTCGAGTCGCCCGTGCCCGATGCCGTTGAAGTCCATCTGGCCGTAGTAGGCGATCATCTTCCCCTTCTGGAGGAACCACTGGCTCCCCTTGAGCTCCACGCAGAAGGTGTAGGCGTTCACGTTGTCGTCGGAGGGCAGCGTCATGGGGTCGTACACGGCGGGACCCGCGCCCGGGTAGTGGCTCACAGCTTCTCCTCCGACGCCTGGACGTAGACGGCACCGCTGCCGCTGAGCTCCAGCTGGAAGGCCTCGCCGGAGCCGCGGCCCACCATGTCGCGCCAGCCGAGCGCGGTGGACAGCTTGTTGCGTACGTCACCGTGGTGGGCGACGTAGGCCTGGGGGTCGACATGGACGGGGCGCTGCGGGGTGATCGGGATCTCGAAGACGCCGCCGTGGGCCATGACCGCCACGGCCCCGTGCCCCTTGAGGGTGGTCGTGAACAGCCCCTGGCCGCTGATCTGGCCACGGACCATGCCCATGACCCCGCCCTGCGAACCGAGGAACATCGTGCCCTGCTGGAGGGTGCCCTCGAAGGCGAGCAGGCGGTCGGCCTCGACGCACAGGGTGTCGCCGGTGAGGCGGATCACCTGGATGTGGTGGCCGCCGTGCCCGAAGAGCACGGTGCCGCTGCCCTCGACCGTCATCAGCGGGGTGTCCTCGTTCGCCACCCGGCGCCCGATCATCGACATGATCCCGCCCTGGCCGCCGGCCATGTTCGGAGTGAAGGACACCTCGCCCTGGTAGGCCAGCATGGCCCCGCGCTGACTGAACAGCTTGGCGCCGGGCGTGACGGTCGCCTCGACCATCTTGGAGTTGATCTCGCGGAAGGTCATGTCACACGTCCCCCGCGATCGTGTTCCGCTCGCTCGGCTGTACGTACACCAGGCCGTCCCCCTCGAACCGGATCTGGAAGGCCTCGCCGCCGCCCTCGCCCATGAGAGTGCGGAACGTCACACCGGACTGGAAGGACTGCCGCAGGTTCCCCTGGTGCGCCACATACGCCCCCGGGTCGACCGTCAGCGGATACTGCGCGCTGACCCGCAGCACCACGGCCGGCCCGTCCGACATGATCGCCGCCTGGCCGTGCCCCTCGACGGTCGTCGTGAACAGGCCGTTGCCCTGCGAGGCGCCGCGCAGGCCCGTGAAGGACGTGCCGGTCCGCAGCCCCGCGTCGGTCGCGAGCAGATTGCTCGACTCGACGTAGAGCTTGTCGCCCTGGAGGTTCACGAGGTTGATCTCGGAGGCGCGGTCGGCGAACCAGCACGTCCCGTGCCCCTTCACCTCCATCACCGTCATCTGCTCGCCGGTCAGGCGCCGGGTCACCATCCCCCGGATGCCCTCACCGCCGCCGCTCATCTTCTTGAAGGCCATCTGCCCGTCGTACGCGACCATCGAGCCGTTCTTCGCCTTCACGGCGTCTCCGGTCATGTCGACGGCGAGCACCTTGCTGCCCTGAAGTCGGAACATCGCCACGCAGCGAAGGTAGCCGCCGGGGCCTGCCGCCGACAGATCCCGTAGGTGGACTTCACCCCTGACGACACCCTTAGGGCAACCACGCCGACCCCGGGCCCCGACCACCCCCCGGCGTTTGCCACAATGGGCGAGGCGTTTGTGCTTGTGTTCACAAGCTGATCCGGGCCGGCCGCCGTCTCTCCCCCCGAACCCACCGAAGGTGACCCGTGGACATCAAGACCGCCACCGCCCTCCGCCGCCTCCGTCTCGTCTCGGCCCCCGAGGCGGCGTCGTTCCTGATCCTGCTGCTCTGCTCGGTGCTGAGCCGGACCACGGACTTCAACGGGGTGCCCGTGATGGGCATGGTCCACGGCGTGCTCTTCATCCTGTACGTGATCTTCTGGGCGGACGCCTGGAACCGCGCCAAGTGGCCGCTGAAGACCGCCGCGCTCTACTTCGTCCTCTCCGTCCTGCCCACCGGCGGCTTCTTCGCCGAGCGCAAGCTCAAGCGTGAGGCGGAGGACGCGGTCATCGCCTCCCGCGCCCGCAAGGAAGGAATCGTGGGCGCATGATCGTCGCGTTTTCCGTGACGCCGCTCGGCGTGGGCGAGGACGTGGGGGAGTACGTCGCCGACGCCGTCCGCGTGGTCCGCGAATCGGGTCTGCCCCACCGCACCGACGCCATGTTCACCTCGATCGAGGGCGAGTGGGACGAGGTCATGGACGTCGTCCGGCGCGCCGTCGCCGCCGTGGAGGCACGGGCACCGCGGGTGTCGCTGGTGCTCAAGGCGGACATCCGTCCCGGAGTGACGGACGGCCTGACCTCCAAGGTGGAGACGGTGGAGCGGCATCTGGCCGACTAGGGCCTGTCGTTTGGATCATGCCGGCGTCGCGGGGTCTGGCACGCACATCTGCCGCGTTGTCGTCACTCGCCGACGCTCCGCGTCGACTCCCTCCTCCGCCTTGCAGCTGCACGCACCAGACCCCGCTCGGCTCGGCCGACAGGCGCAGTCCCTCTCAGCCGGCCTGATCCAAACGACAGGCCCTAGGCCTACGTGCAAGTCCCCGTGCGGAGCGGGTAGTTCGAAGGCGCCCTCGAATGCGAGGGCGCCTTTCGCGTCCTCGGGCTGTGCTGACGCGAACGCATTCCGGCGTGCCCGGCGGGCAGTTCCCTCAATTGGCCCGCGTGGCTCGCGGAGCCCAGGGCCCTGACCCACGATGAAGGCTCAGGGCCGAAACCCGCGTTCGCGCTGGTGGACAGGGACGGCCGCCGCTTGCTCCCGCGAAGGAAGGGTCCGAAGGATGACCACTTCGCCCTACACGTCGCAGTCGGCGTTCGACGGCTCCAGGATGCGCGTCCTCCTGCTCGTCGACCTACATGAAGGCGCGCAGCAACAGTTCCTGGACGCCTACGAGCAGATGCGCGACCGAGTCGCCTCGGTCCCCGGTCACCTCGGTGACCAGTTGTGCCAGTCCGTGGAGAACCCCTCCCAGTGGGTCATCACGAGCGAATGGGCCACCGCCCCGCCGTACCTCGCCTGGGTGAACAGCGAGGATCATCTGGAGACGGTCCGGCCGTTGCAGAACTGCGTCCGTGAGCTGCGTTCGATGCGGTACGGCATCGTCCGCGAGACCGGCGGCGAGGGCCCCAGGACCGGCGCGCTCCAGTCGGCGGCACGGGTGGGCGACGGCGTGATCCGCCACGCCCTGACCTTCACCGTGAAGCCCGGCTCCGAGTCCAAGGTCGCCGAGATCCTGGCCGGCTACGCCCCGCCCGAGGCCCGCGTCGACGACACCACGCGGCTGCGCCGCACCACCCTGTTCATGCACGGCAACCGGGTCGTGCGCACCGTCGAGGTGGAGGGCGACCTGATGGCGGCCCTGCGCCACGTCTCCCGCCAGCCCGAGGTGCGGGCCGTCGAGGAGGCCATCAACCCGTACCTGGAGCAGGACCGCGACCTCGCCGACCCCGAGTCCGCGCGGACCTTCTTCATCCGTGCCGCCATGCCGCCCGTCCACCACGTGGCGCGCGGCGGCCCGGAGCCGTCGGACATCAGGCGGCACGCCCTCCACTACCCGGCCAAGGAGGGCTGCGGGATGGCACTGGCCCGGTATCTCGCCCGACAGGACGAGGCCGCCGCGGCCGACCCCGCGTCCCCGGTGCACCGCAGCACCGTCTTCCAGCGCGAGGACATCGTCGTCCGCCTCATCGACGTGCAGGGCGATCCGGAGACCGACCCGGTCATGGCGCTCGGCATCCACGGCCCGCGGAAGGCCGGCGTCCTGGCCCGGCTGCTCGACGGAGCCGCGCTCGGCGTCATGGGCCGGCTCGCCGGCGAACGGGACGCCCACCGCCTCCTGGCGCACGCCGGCATGACGCTGATCACCGACCGCAGGGCTGCGCAGTCCTGACGGCGCAGGCACCACCTCACCGACCGACCTGGAGACAGAACCATGGACAAGATGCGCCCGCGCGTCGTGGACGTCAACGAGATCGAGCCCAACCGCAAGCGCGGCGGCGACCTGCGCACCCTGCTCACCCCTGTCACGGTGGGCGCGACCAGCGGCTTCATGGGCCTGGCCATCATGCGGCCCGGCGAACGCATCAGCGAGCACTACCACCCGTACTCCGAGGAGTTCATCTACGTCGTCGAGGGCCGGCTGGAGGTCGACCTGGATGGCGAAACGTTTCCTCTCCGCGCTGACCAGGGCCTCATGATCCCCATCGACATGCGGCACCGCTTCCGCAACGTCGGTGACGAGGAGGCCCGGATGATCTTCCACCTGAGCCCGCTGGCGCCCAAGCCGAGCCTCGGCCACGTCGACACCGAGGCCCCGGAGATCAGCGACGACGTCAAGCCGTACCCGCTGGTCCAGGAGGAGGGCGCGCGACCGGAACGTCCAGGGGTGCTCTCATGACCCGGCGCGTGGCGGTCACCGGCATAGGCGTGGTCGCCCCGGGCGGGATCGGGGTCCCGGCGTTCTGGGACCTGCTGTCCAACGGCCGTACGGCGACCCGCGGCATCACCCTGTTCGACCCCGAGGGCCTGCGCTCCCGGATAGCCGCCGAGTGCGACTTCGAACCCCTCGCGCACGGCCTGGACATCGAGGTCGTCGAACGCGCCGACCGGTACATACAGTTCGCCCTGGTCGCCGCCGAGGAGGCGGTGACCGACAGCGGTGTCGACTTCGCCGCCGAGGACCCCTGGCGGGTCGCCGTGTCCCTGGGCAGCGCGGTGGGCGGCACGACCCGGCTGGAGCAGGACTACGTCCTCGTCAGCGAACGCGGCAGTCGCTGGGACGTCGACCCGCACGCCGCCGAGCCCCAGCTGCACCGGGCGTTCTCGCCCAGCACGCTCGCGGCCGACGTGGCCGAACGCTTCGGCGCCCAGGGCCCGGTGCAGACCGTCTCCACCGGCTGCACCTCCGGCCTCGACGCAGTGGGCTACGCCTTCCACACCATCGAGGAGGGCCGCGCCGACGTCTGTCTCGCCGGGGCCTCGGACTCCCCGATCTCCCCGATCACCATGGCCTGCTTCGACGCCATCAAGGCCACGTCGCCCAACAACGACGACCCGGAGCACGCCTCCCGCCCCTTCGACGCCCGACGGGACGGCTTCGTGATGGGCGAGGGCGCCGCCGTCCTCGTCCTGGAGGAGCTGGAGCACGCCCGCGCGCGCGGCGCGCACATCTACTGCGAGATCAGCGGCTACGCCACCTTCGGCAACGCCTACCACATGACCGGTCTGACCAGTGAGGGCCTGGAGATGGCACGCGCCATCGACGACGCCCTCTCTCACGCGCGCGTGGACCCCACCGAGATCGACTACGTCAACGCGCACGGCTCGGGCACCCGGCAGAACGACCGGCACGAGACCGCCGCCGTCAAGAAGTCGCTGGGCTCGCACGCCTACGACACCCCCATGAGCTCCATCAAATCCATGGTGGGCCACTCGCTCGGGGCGATCGGCGCCATCGAGGTGGTCGCCTGTGTGCTCGCGCTGGCCCGGCAGGTGGTGCCGCCGACGGCGAACTACGAGACCCCGGACCCCGAGTGCGACCTGGACTACGTCCCGCGCACCGCACGCACCCGCCGGCTCGACAACGTGCTCTCCGTGGGCAGCGGCTTCGGCGGGTTCCAGTCCGCGGTGCTCCTGACAGGACCCGGTGGGAGGAGACGACGATGAGTGGTCCACGATCCCGGCAGACCGCCGTCACAGGCATCGGTGTGGTCGCCCCCAACGGCCTGGACGCCGACACCTATTGGAAGAACGTGAGGGAGGGCGCGAGCGTCCTCGACCGGGTCACCCGCGAGGGCTGCGAACACCTGCCGCTCCGCGTCGCGGGCGAGGTCCGCGGCTTCGACCCGTCGGCGCTGATCGAGGAGACCTTCCTCGTCCAGACCGACAAGTTCACCCACTTCGCGCTGGCGGCCGCCGACGCCGCCCTGGCGGACGCGGGGCTGAGCAGGTCCGCCTGGGCCGAGGCGCCGTACTCCGTCGGAGTCGTCACCGCGGCCGGGTCCGGCGGCGGTGAGTTCGGCCAGCGCGAGCTCCAGAAGCTGTGGGGTCAGGGCTCCCGGTTCGTCGGGCCCTACCAGTCCATCGCCTGGTTCTACGCGGCCAGCACCGGCCAGATCTCCATACGCAAGGGCTTCAAGGGCCCCTGCGGGGTGGTGGCCAGCGACGAGGCGGGCGGCCTGGACGCCGTCGCGCACGCCGCCCGCGCCGTGCACCGAGGGACCGACGTGGTCGTGGTCGGCGCGGCCGAGGCACCGCTCGCCCCGTACTCGGGCGTCTGCCAGCTCGGCTACCCCGAACTCAGCACCGAGGCGGACCCGGCCCGCGCCTACCGCCCGTTCACCTCGGCGGCCTGCGGCTTCGTGCCCGCCGAGGGCGGTGCCGTGCTGATCGTGGAGGACCTGGACCGGGCCCGGCGCCGGGACACGGCCATCCGCGCCACGGTCGCCGGACACGCGGCCACCTTCACCGGCGCCTCGCGCTGGGACCGCTCGCGGGAGGGGCTCGCGCAGGCCGTGCGCGGCGCCCTCGACGAGGCCGGATGCGCACCGGAGGAGATCGACGTGGTCTTCGCCGACGCGATGGGCGTCCCCGAGGCGGACCGCGCCGAGGCACTCGCCCTCGCCGACGCCCTCGGCCGGCACGGCACCCGGGTGCCGGTCACCGCGCCGAAGGCCGGCATCGGGCGGTCGTACTGCGGGGCGCCCCTGCTGGACATCGTGGCCGCGGTGCAGGCCATGGAGCACGGGCAGATCCCGCCGACGCCGGGCGTCTTCGACATCTGCCACGACATCGACCTGGTGACCGCCACGGCGCGCCCGGCCGAGCTGCGCACGGCCCTGGTCCTCAGCCGGGGACTCATGGGCTCCAACGCGGCGCTGGTCCTGCGTCGAGGCCCCGCGACCGCCGCCTAGAAAGACAAGGAGAACCTCATGACCACCGAAGTGACCCAACTGACCTTCGAGGAACTGGCCGCGCTGATGAAGAAGGCCGCCGGCGTGACCGTCGACCCGCGGGAGCTCGAAGACCGTGCGGACGCCCCCTTCGCCGAGTTCGGACTGGACTCGCTCGGCCTCCTCGGCATCGTCGGTGAGCTGGAGAACCGGCACAGTCTGGCGCTGCCCACCGACGCGGAGCGCTGCAAGAGCCCCCGCGCCTTCCTCGACCTGGTCAACGGCGCATTCATGACGGGAGCCTGACATGGCCGGACACACCGAGAACGAGATCACCATCGCCGCCCCCGTCGACCTCGTCTGGGACATGACGAACGACCTGGAGCGCTGGCCCCAGCTGTTCAGCGAGTACGCCTCCTGCGACGTGCTCTCCCGCGAGGGCGACACGGTCACCTTCCGGCTGACCATGCACCCCGACGAGAACGGCAAGGTGTGGAGCTGGGTCTCGGAACGGGTCGCCGACCGCGAGAAGCTGATCGTGCGCGCCCGCCGGGTCGAGACCGGCCCCTTCGAGTACATGAACATCGTCTGGGAGTACGAGGAGACCCCGGCCGGCACCCGGATGCACTGGACGCAGGACTTCGCCATGAAGCCCGACGCCCCGGTCGACGACGCGGGGATGACCGACATCATCAACCGCAACTCACCCATCCAGATGGCCCTCATCCGCGACCGTGTGGAGGCGGCATGCACCACGCGCTGATCGTCGCCAGGATGGCCCCGCAGTCCGCCAAGGACATCGCCGGCGTCTTCGCGGACTCGGACCGCGGCGAACTCCCGCACCTCGTCGGGGTGACCCAGCGCTCCCTGTTCCAGTTCGGCGATGTGTACATGCACTTCATCGAGGCCGAGCAGGACCCGGGACCCGCCATCGCCAAGGTGGCCGGGCACCCCGAGTTCGTCGACATCAGCCGGAGGCTGGAGACGTTCGTCAGCCCCTACGACCCGCAGACCTGGCGGAGTCCCAAGGACGCGATGGCCCACTGCTTCTACCGCTGGGAGCGGGACTGACCGCTGGCAGCGGGACTCACCGAAGAAGGCCGCCGCCCGCGCTGACCGAGCGCGGGCGGCGGCCTTCTGGTGCGGGCGAGCGCTACGAACGCGCGAGCCCCGGCATCAGCCGCAGCGCGTTCTCCCGGTTGATGCCCTGGAGTTGCTCCTCGGAGAGGAACGGGTCGCTGTCCAGGGCCGGCGTCACGCTGTCGGCGATGACATGCGCGGGCGTGGGCGGCCAGTCGGTGCCGAAGAGGATGCGGTCGGGGTCCACCGTGGCCAGCAGGGTCGGCGTGGCCGAGGGGGACATGGGGCCGGCCGTGTCGAAGTAGAAGCGGTGCAGATAGTCACGGACCCGGCCGGGCTCGATCGGCGGCTCGATCCGTCCGCCGAAGAGTTCGAGCCGGGTGGCCATGTAGGGGAGGAAGCCCCCGCCGTGCGGCAGGACGAAGCTGAGGTTCGGATAGCGGTCCAGGACGCCGTTCCTGATCAGGTTGACGGCGGCCCGGGTGGTGTCCAGCAGGAAGTCGCACACGAAGGGCGGCATCCCCGGCAGGCCCGGGGCACCGTCCTTGCCGGCCGGTACGTCCATGGGGTGCGTGCTGATCACCGCGGACCGCTCGTTCAGCTCCTGGAGCAGACGGTCGTGCGACTCGTCGCCGAGGAAGATCCCGTCCATGCTCGTGCGGGTGCTCACCCCGACGGCACCGAGCTCGTCGAGGCCGTACCCGATGCTCCACGACGACAGCTCCAGGTCGTCGAGGAAGATCGGGGTGAAGAACGCGAACCGCGCGGGGTCGGACGCCACGACGTCGGCCGCCGCCCGCAGGGCCACGCGCGCGCTCTCCTGACGCTCGGCGCGCTCCCGCAGCCGCCCGAGCATGGCGACGGTCATCACGGAGGTGGCGATGCCGTTCTTGTCCATGACCTCCAGCGCCGCGGCCCGGTCCCAGCGCGTCCACCAGGGCAGCTTCTCGCGGTTGACGACACCTCGTTCCTCGGCCCAGTCCAGCCAGGCCGGGGCGGTGAAGTGGTGATGGACGTCGATGCGTCCGGCAAGGGTCATGTGCGTCCTCGTCGTTCGGGTGGGGGCCGGCGGGGTTTCAGTCGCGGCAGAGCAAGCTCTGCAACACGTTCGTCAGGACACGGTCGGCGTCCGGCATCGCGGCGTCCGCCCGCCAGGCGACGAAACCGTCGGGGCGCACCAGCACGGCACCGTCCTCGGCCGTGCCGTGCAGCTCCGCCCAGTCGGCGTCCTGGTCGGGGGCGAGGTCGTGATCGGGGCCCGTGCCCACGAGGTACGCCTCGACGGGGACGCCCAGGTTGCCGCCGGCCTTCTCCACCGCGGCCCGCCACTTCTGCCCTCCGGACCCGGCCAGCAGCACGAAGGAGCGCTCGTAGAGGTCGAGCGTGGAGATCCGGCTGTCCCCGCGCACGACCCACATGTGCGGCGCCCGGCTGCCCGGCTCGCCGCCGAGCTGGAAGGCGTCGGGGACGATCGGCTGTTCGGGAGCGGCACCCACCACGGCGTTGGAGGCGTACCGGTAGCAGAGGGCCACGGTCATCAGGTCGGCCGGGTCGTTGTTGCGTCCGGCGGCCGGGCTGAATCCGGGGTGCTGTTCGTCGGCCGCCTGCACGCAGGCGCGGGTGCCGGTGGCCAGGGCGACGGGCCGGCGTTCGAGCTCGTAGCTGTCCAGCAGCGACGGACAGGCCCAGCCGCGCAGCACCGCCGCCAGCTTCCAGGCGAGGTTGTGGGCGTCCTGGATCCCGGTGTTGGACCCGAACGCCCCGGTGGGCGGCATCTCGTGGGCCGAGTCGCCGGCCAGGAAGACCCGGCCCTCGTGGTAGCTGTCGGCGACCCGCTTGGAGGCGTGCCAGGGCGCCTTGCCGGTGATCTCGACGTCGATGTCCGCCACGCCGACGGCGGCGCGGATGTGGGCGGTCAGCCGCTGGTCGGTGAAGTCGTCCAACTCCTCACCGCGGTCGGGATACCAGGGAACGTGGATCACCCAGCGCTCCTCGTTGTCCACCGGCAGCAGGGCGCCCTCGCCCCGGGGGTCGGTGACATAGCAGACGACGAATCGTTTCTCTCCGACGTGGTTCTTCAACGCCCTGCTGCGGAACGTGACGCTGACGTTGTGGAACAGCTCGCCCGGCCCCGACTGGCCGATCCCCAGGTGATGGCGGATGGGGCTGCGGGGGCCGTCGGCGGCCACCAGGTACTCGGCGTTCACGCTGTAGGTCTCACCGGTGTCCCGGTTCCTGACCCGGGCCGTCACCCCGTCCGCGTGCTCGGTGAAGGAGAGCATCTCCGTGCTGAAGCGGATGTCGGCACCCTGCTCACGGGCGTAGTCCAGCAGGACCGGTTCGAGGTCGTTCTGGCTGCACAGGCACCAGTCGGAGGAGCTCACCCGGGAGATGTCCATGCCGCCGGAGATGTCCCCGATGATCCAGCGCCGCTGCTCCCCGATCAGGGTGTCCACCTGGAGGATGCCGTCGTTCCCGGACAGCACGCGTGCCGCGTCCCGGATGCGCCCCTCGAGTCCGGCGGTCCGGTAGATCTCCATCGTCCGCACGTTGTTGCCCCGGCCACGCGGGTGCGTCGATGTCGCGGCATGCCGTTCCACGAGCATGTGCTCGATTCCGAGGCGCCCCAGGAAAACCGACGTGGAAAGACCCACCAGGGATCCGCCGACGATGAGGACTGGTACAGATTCGGCTTCGTGTCCGCTCACGTCGTCGATGTTTACCAAGTCGGACTGCCACACACACGTCGTCCGGCGACCCGACCCATATGGCGCAGCGCCGTTTGCGGCGCCCCACGGCCCGGGAAACGGTGGCTCTGATCACGGAAATTCACGCCGACCCGGGGACCAGCCATGACGCAAGCGTTCGCATCCGAGGAATCCGAGGCAATGTCGCCCGAGGAGGCCGCGGCCGCCGCGTCCTCGTGCAGCCGGGAGTTCCGCGCCAACCCGCATCCCGTGTACGCCGCGCTCCGGGAGTCGGCGCCGGTGTGCCCGATGTCGCCGCCCCACGGTGTGCAGACGTACCTGATCACGCGTTATGACGACGCCCGTGCCGCGCTGGCCGACCCCCGTCTCAGCAAGGACATGTACGGCGCCATCGACGCCTACCACCGCATCTTCGGCGACTCGTCGATCGCGCTGGACGACAACATGCTCTTCTCGGACCCGCCGAAGCACACCCGGCTCCGCCGGATCGTCGGCAGCACCTTCACCCCGAAAAGGGTGGAATCCCTGCGGCCGCGCATTCAGCAGATCACCGACGAACTCCTGGACCGGTGCCCGACATCCGGGCCGGTGAATCTCCTCCCGGAGTTCTGCTTCCCGCTGCCGCTCCAGGTGATCTGCGAACTTCTCGGCGTTCCGGAGAACGAGCGCAAACAGGCCCAGGAATGGTCCGCCACCGTCGCCCAGACCGGATTCGGGCCGGAGGCGCGAAAGAAGCTGGAGATCGCCGAGGGCAATCTGCGTGAATACCTCGTGGACCTGTGCGCGCGAAAGCGCACGGAGCCGGACTCGGGTCTGCTCAGCGCCCTCGTGACGGCCAAGGACCAGGAGGGCTCGCTCACCGACGGCGAACTCGTCTCGACGGCCTGGGTGCTGCTGTTCGCGGGCCACAAGTCGACGGCGTACCAGATCGGCAACGCCGTCTACCACCTGCTCAGCCGGCCGGACCAGAAGGCGCTGGCCCTGCGGGACACGGCTTCGATGACCGCGGCCATCGAGGAGGTCTTGCGCTTCGAGAGCTCGGTGGAGAACTCCACCTTCCGCTACGCCAAGGAAGACATCGTGCTCCGGGACACGCTCATCCCCAAGGGCGCGCTCGTGCAGATCTCGATCACCGGCGCCAACCGCGACCCGGAGATGTTCGACGCACCCGCCGAGCTGGACATCCGGCGCCCGAACGTCCAGGCGACGCATCTCTCCTTCGGCTACGGACCGCACTACTGCGTCGGCGCCCCGCTGGCCCGGCTGGAGATGCAGACCGCGCTCAACTCGCTCTTCGGACGCTTCCCCCAGGTGACCCTCGCCGAGCCGCCCGAGGACGCGCGCTGGATGACCGTACCGTTCCCCGCCTTCCGAGGACTGGCCGAGCTTCCCGTCGTCCTCGACCCGTCGTGACCGCCCCCGCCTCCGCCCCGGCGCGGGTACGGGTGGTCCGGCTGCTGCGGGTGCGTGAGGGGATGGAGGCGGAGTTCGTACGGTCGTACGGGGACGTCCGTGCGGGAGCGGCCCGGTTCCCCGGGCACCTCGGCGAACAACTGTGCCGCTCCCTGGACGATCCCGCACAGTGGCTGCTCACCAGCGAATGGGCGGACCTGGAGGCGATCGAGCGCTGGCGCAGCGACTCCGCCCACCGGGTTCTGGTCGGGCCGATGAACGCCTGTCTGCACGACGACCGGTGGACCGGGGTCTTCCACATCAGGGAGGCGGGGCAGGGCGAGTAGCGCGAGCGGACCGATGGGCGAGACGGGGCTGACCAGCATATGACCGGCCGGTAAGGTCGGCTCCGTGCCGAAGCCGCTCAGTCTTCCCTTCGATCCCATCGCGCGCGCCGACGAGCTCTGGAAGCAGCGCTGGGGAAACGTGCCGTCCATGGCGGCCATCACCTCGATCATGCGCGCACACCAGATCCTGCTCGCCGAGGTCGACTCGGTGGTCAAGCCGTACGGCCTGACGTTCGCGCGGTACGAGGCGCTGGTGCTGCTCAACTTCTCCAAGGACGGCGAGCTGCCGATGTCCAAGATCGGCGAGCGGTTGATGGTGCACCCCACCTCGGTGACCAACACCGTCGACCGGCTGGTCAGGTCCGGACTGGTGGCCAAGCGCCCCAACCCCAACGACGGACGCGGCACCCTCGCCTCCATCACCGCCAAGGGCCGCGAGGTCGTCGAGGCGGCCACCCGCGATCTGATGGCCATGGACTTCGGGCTCGGGGTGTACGACGCCGACGAGTGCGGGGAGATCTTCGCGATGCTGCGCCCGCTGCGGGTGGCCGCGCAGGACTTCGAGGAGAGCTGAGCCCCCGGCCGGGGGCGGGGGGCCCGGGGCAAGATCTGCCGGAACGGGTGGTTACGCTCGTACGCATGAAGAAGAGCGTGCTGACGCGCTACCGCGTCATGGCCTACGTGACCGGTGTCCTCCTCGTCCTGCTCACGCTGGGCGTCATCGCCAAGTACCTGCTGAAGATGGACGGCGCCGACAGCTTCACGAGCGTGGTCGGCATCGCGCACGGCTGGCTGTACGTCCTGTACCTGGTCTTCGCCTTCGACCTGGGCTCCAAGGCGAAGTGGCCGGTGAAGCGCCAGCTGTGGGTGCTGCTGGCCGGGACGATCCCGACGGCCGCCTTCTTCGTGGAGCGCAAGATCACGCACGAGCTGGAGGCGCAGGTCGAGCAGGACGCGGCCGCGGTCGCGAAGGCCTGACGGAAGGCCCCTTCCAGGGCTGGACCGGAGCCGCCGCGGAGTACCTTCGCGGCGGTTGTTCCCGTCCTTACCGGCACGGCATTAGTAGGACGTCCAAGTAAATCTTCGCCAGCCGTCGACAATTACTAGGACGTCAAAGTAAATTTGTCGGTATGGACGCTGACGCCATCGAGGAGGGCCGCCGCCGCTGGCAGGCCCGGTACGACGCCGCGCGCAAGCGTGACGGTGACTTCACCACGCTCTCCGGGGACCCCGTGGAGCCGGTGTACGGGCCCCGGCCGGGCGACGGCTACGAGGGCTTCGAGCGGATCGGATGGCCCGGGGAGTACCCCTTCACACGTGGGCTGTATCCGACCGGCTACCGAGGGCGGACGTGGACCATCCGGCAGTTCGCCGGGTTCGGGAACGCCGAGCAGACCAACGAGCGCTACAAGATGATCCTCGGCAACGGCGGAGGCGGTCTCTCCGTCGCCTTCGACATGCCGACCCTGATGGGCCGCGACTCCGACGACCCCCGCTCGCTGGGCGAGGTCGGGCACTGCGGGGTCGCCATCGACTCGGCCGCCGACATGGAGGTCCTGTTCAAGGACATCCCGCTGGGCGATGTGACGACGTCCATGACCATCAGCGGGCCGGCCGTTCCCGTCTTCTGCATGTACCTGGTGGCGGCCGAGCGCCAGGGCGTCGACCCGGGCGTCCTCAACGGCACGCTCCAGACCGACATCTTCAAGGAGTACATCGCCCAGAAGGAGTGGCTCTTCCAGCCCGAGCCGCACCTGCGCCTCATCGGCGACCTCATGGAGTACTGCGCGGCCGGCATCCCCGCCTACAAGCCGCTGTCCGTCTCCGGCTACCACATCCGCGAGGCCGGGGCGACGGCCGCGCAGGAGCTGGCGTACACGCTCGCGGACGGCTTCGGGTACGTCGAGCTGGGCCTCTCGCGCGGCCTCGACGTGGACGTCTTCGCCCCCGGTCTGTCCTTCTTCTTCGACGCGCACCTCGACTTCTTCGAGGAGATCGCCAAGTTCCGCGCCGCCCGCCGGATCTGGGCCCGCTGGATGCGGGACGTCTACGGCGCGAAGACCGACAAGGCGCAGTGGCTGCGCTTCCACACCCAGACCGCCGGGGTCTCGCTGACCGCCCAGCAGCCGTACAACAACGTGGTGCGTACGGCCGTGGAGGCGCTGGCGGCCGTGCTCGGCGGGACGAACTCGCTGCACACCAACGCCCTGGACGAGACCCTCGCGCTGCCCTCCGAGCAGGCCGCGGAGATCGCCCTGCGCACCCAGCAGGTCCTCATGGAGGAGACCGGGGTCGCCAATGTGGCCGATCCGCTGGGCGGTTCGTGGTTCGTCGAGCAGCTGACCGACCGGATCGAGGCCGACGCCGAGAAGATCTTCGAGCAGATCAAGGAGCGCGGGCTGCGCGCGCACCCGGACGGGCAGCACCCGATCGGGCCGATCACCTCCGGGATCCTGCGCGGGATCGAGGACGGCTGGTTCACCGGTGAGATTGCCGAGTCGGCGTTCCGGTACCAGCGGTCCCTGGAGAAGGGCGAGAAGCGGGTCGTCGGCGTCAACGTGCACACCGGCTCCGTCACCGGCGACCTGGAGATCCTCCGGGTCAGCCATGAGGTGGAGCGGGAGCAGGTGCGGGTGCTCGGCGCGCGCAGGACGGGGCGCGACGATGCCGCGGTGCGCTCCGCGCTGGACGCCATGCTGAGCGCCGCCCGCGGCGGCACCAACATGATCGAGCCGATGCTGGACGCCGTACGGGCCGAGGCGACCCTGGGCGAGATCTGCGACGTGCTGCGTGAGGAGTGGGGGGTGTACACGGAGCCGGCGGGCTTCTGAGCCACCTGGGACGGCTGGCCCGGGTCCGGGGCCGGGGCTGGGGAGTTCTTCTGCTCCCCGGGCCCGGCCTTCACATTTCGCGCACGGACCACACCTTAATTCCTTGTCCTGCACCCGACACATATGCATATGGTGATCTCCGCGCCGGGCGGGGCCGACCACCCCGTCATCTGGAGCGCGTCGATCGGCGACCGGGGGAACACCGTCGCCGCGGGGAGGACGGATCACCATGCCGAGACATCGGCTCTTCACGCATGCTCGTTTCAGACCAGGACCCCTCGCGTCCCTGCTCACCTCCGGCGTCGCCGTGGCCCTGCTCGGCGGGCTCGCCGTTCAGCCGGATCTGCTGAGCCGCTACGCCCGGGACGACGCCGCGCCCGTGGCGGACAGCTATGACGGGTTCGACGCCAAGGCCGCCGAGCAGGTCCGGAAAGATCAGTGCCTGCTGGGCGAGATGCTGCGGATGGGCGGACCCGCGACGTCCGCCGTCGCGCAGGACGGGCTCAACCAGCCGTCGGACAAGTTGCACGAGGCGGCGAACCCGGAGTACTGGGAGCAGACACCGCTGGCGGTCGCGTTCGAGAAGGACAGGGACGCCGCCGACAAGGAGGGGACGGCTCTTCACGACCACCTCCGGGACTTCCAGATCAGTGGTCTGCCCACACCCAGTGGCTTCCAGTCGAAGGCCGACTTCGAGTGGCCGCCGGGGACCAGCGCGGACGCCCGTCCGACCTTCTTCCAGCAGACCGGCCTGTCCAACTGGATCGGGGAGCAGTTCTGGAAGAACGAGGGTGACCTCTACAAGGACCCGACTCCGAGAGCCGACGACGCCACGGTCAAGGCGGTCAAGGACCTCGGTACCCCGCTGTACGGCGCCGACCCCGACGCGACGCAGCCCAACTGGAACCAGGCGTACGAGGAACACCGGGCGTGGGACGACCTGGTGAACTGGTCCCCGGAACCGACGGGCGCCGACAACGCCCGCCTCTTCCTGTCCTCCGGAGGCTTCCCCCGTAACGCGCCCGAACCGGGCAGCGTCGAGTACCGCATCGCGGTGGAGGACCTGAAGGCCCGGTTCGCCTCCTGCGCCTGGCGCACGCCCATCGACCCGAACAAGGTCCTCGGCACGGAGGTCGCCACCGCGACCGCCGAGTGGCAGCAGGAGATCGCGGCGCAGGCCACTCAGCGCAACCAGATCCTGACCGCGAACCGCTCCGCCACCAAGGCCCTCGCCGCCGGCTCCAAGGCGCTCAGCGAGATGCTGGGCTACTCCTGGCGGGCCGACCACCTGGTCCGCTGGCAGGACTACTGGTCGGCGGGCGGCCCCGGCTGGATCGGTGACAGCCCGTTCGTCGTGCATGCCAATGGCGCCTCCGACAAGTGCCTCGACGTGGCCGGCGGCAAGAAGGACAACGGCACACCCGTGCAGATCTACACCTGCAACGGCGGCGCGGCGCAGAAGTGGCAGATCAGCGGCGACACCCTGGTCAACCCCAATTCGGGCAAGTGCCTGACCGTCAAGGGCGGCGCGAACACCAACGGGACCGCCGTGGTGATCATGCCCTGCACCAACGGTGTCTCCCAGAAGTGGGAGTACGGCACGCACGGCACCACCCGCCTGTACAACCCGGCGACCAAGAACTGCCTCGACCTGGCGACGTACACCAACAGCCAGGACGGCCGGATGTGGGACTGCACCGGCAAGACCCCGCAGAAGTTCGACATCGTCCCTTCCGGTCACAACGGCACCGACGACCTCGACTACCCGACCAAGGCCCAGTTCGACCGCGTGAAGTCGGACATCGCCAAGGCCCAGGCCGAGTCGAAGAAGCAGCTCGACCTGATCAAGGCCCAGCTCACGGCGGCAAAGACGGCCGCCACGACGACGGACACCGCCACGCAGGCCGCGTACTCCATCGCCGACAAGGCCGGTGCCCCCAGGGGCCGTGGGCTCCTCGTCGGCCAGCAGAAGGCCCAGGTCACCAAGGCGTCGGCAGCCGCGTTGGAGGCGCTGTCCAAGGCCGGTGACACGGCGTACGCCGCCACCCGCGCCTCCGCCAGTGACAGCGAGACCATCGCGGCCCGCGCGCTGACGCAGGCAGCCCAGGCGAAGGCGGCGTTCCGTACGGCCGCCGCGAACGAGGCCCGCGCGCAGGCGAAGGCCGCCGCCGAGGCAGCCGCCCTCCAGGCGAACAACGCCAAGGCCGCCCGTGACCTCGCCAAGACCAAGCTGGCCGAGACGCAGAAGGCGGAGGCGGACGCGAAGGCCGCGGCCGCCACCGCGCACGCCAAGCGGCTCGCGGCGGAGGCGGAGGAGGCCACCGCCAAGAAGGAGAAGGAGACCGCCGCCGCGAAGCAGGCCGAGGCCGCCCAGCACAAGCAGAACGCGCAGGGCTACGCGAAGACGGCGGGCGAGGCCAAGGGCCGCGCCGAGACGGCCGAGTCCACCGCCCGGCAGAAGCGACAGGACGCCGAGGCCGCCCGGGACCGGGCGAAGGGCAAGCGGGACGACGCGTGGGACGCCGAGAGCAAGGCGAACGCGGCGCGCGCCAAGGCCGACGCCAAGGACGCCTACGCCGAGGCCCACGAGTCGGCTTCCGACGCCAAGGAATCCCGGGCCGCCGCCGACGAGGCGGACAAGGCCGCCGACGACGCCGAGTCGGCCGCCGCGTCGGCTCGCTCCGAGGCGAACGCGGCGACCAAGGCCGCGGCCGACGCGGACGCCGCCGCCACGCGCGCGGAGGCCGCCGCCAAGCGGGCCCGGTCCGACGCGGACGACGCCCAGGCCGCCAAGCTGAAGGCGGACGCCGCCGTGAAGACGGCGACGAGCGCCGCCGCGGACGCCATCAAGGCCTCCCAGGCAGCCGCCTCCGCCGCCCGCGCCGCGGTCAAGCTGGCCGACGACGCGGAGAAGGAAGCCGCCAAGGCCAAGGCAGAGGCCGCCGCAGCGAAGGCCGAAGCCGTGAAGGCGGTCGCGGGAGCGGCCGAAGCGGCCGGTCACGCCTACACCACCGCCCAGGCGGCGGAGGACGCCGGCAACGCCGCGCAGCAGGTGGCGGCGCCGGCCAACGACGCGATCCAGCTCGGTTCGCAGTACATCACCACCGACTCGGCCGCGGGCCTGGTCGTCCTGGCGGGCCAGTCGTCGAAGACGATCGCCGAGCAGCAGCAGGCGGTGGCCGAGGCGCACGCCGCCAACGCCAAGAAGAACGCGGCGCAGGCGCAGAGCCTCGCGAACGCGGCGACCGGTGACGCCAAGGCCGCGTACACGCTGGCCGCGGAGGCAGCCGGCTTCGCGGCGGACGCACGTAAGTCGGCGAAGGAGGCACTGGGTTACGCCGCCGAAGCGGCCAAGTACGCGGCGGACGCGCAGGCTTCACTGGCCCGCACCATCGAGTACGACCGTCAGGCCACGGTGGACGCCGACGCCGCGGACAAGGCAGCTGGCCGCGCCGAGGGCTACGCCACTGCCGCCCGGTCCTCCGCCGACCAGGCCGCTCTGGACGCGGAAGCCGCCCGTACGGCCGCCTCCGAGGCCGAGCAGGCGGCGAAGGACGCCCGAGCGGCAGCGACCCGCGCCGACGCCGAGGCCGACGCGGCCGAGGAAGCGGCCAAGGACGCCCAGAAGTACGCGGAGTCGGCCCAGGAGGCGGCCGAGTCGGCCGCGCGCAAGGAGGCCAACCAGGTCGTCCAGGACGGCGCCGGGACCGGTGTCGGCGGGGTCTTCTACATCATCGACAAGATGACCGAGGCGGGGCCGACCAAGCAGCTCAACAAGTGCGCCGACTACGTGCCGGGCGGCTGCACGGTGACGTACGAGCTGCACGTGGACATCACGGTCAGCTACTACTTCTGCGCCAACCCCGAGGTCCCCGCCACCGAGAGCGGCTGCCCGAAGGCGGACACCGTCTTCCTCAAGACGGAGACCCTCCGCGACCAGAAGCGGGAGTGGACCCACCACTTCAGCCTGGGCGAGATCACCCGGATCGGCTGGCAGACCCTCTTCGGCGACACGCTCGGCGCGGTCCTGTACGAGATCGTCCTGGGCGACGCCGTCCGCTGCTACCACGGCGACAAGTCGAGCTGCGCCTGGTTCGCGTCCAACTTCATCCCGGGCAAGGTGTTCACGAAGGTCGCCGACGCGATCCGCGCGCTCGACGCCGCCTTGAAGACCGGGGTCGGAGTCGCCGACGCGTTCAAGGCGCTGAAGGCCCTGGACGTGAGTCCTCAGACGCTGGCCGGCCTCGAACAGAGCGTCAACATAGTCGAGGACGCTCTGACAAGCTGCCGCGTCAACAGCTTCCTGGCGGACACGCCGGTGCTGATGGCGGACGGCACGCGCCGGCCGATCGGCTCGGTCCGCGAGGGGGACATGGTCCTCGCGACGGATCCCGACACCGGTGCCCACGCGGCCCGGCCGGTCACGGACACGTTCCGGCACGGCACACGGCGGCTTGTCGACATATCCTTCGCCGACGGGAATGTCCTGACCAGCACGGCCGGGCACCGGGTGTACCTGGCAGGGCGCGGCTGGACGTTCGTGGCCGACTTGCGGACCGGCGACCGGCTGCGCGGGCCGGACGGCGCGTCCCGCGTCGTCAGCGCATTGCGCGACCGGTCAGGTCTGGCACCGACCACGGTGTACGACCTGACGGTCGACGGGCTGCACACCTTCTACGTGGGCACGGCAGGCGCCCCGGCGAGGGACGTCCTCGTCCACAACTGCATGAACCTGCGCCTGCACGAGAATGACCGCGGCGCCCACACGATTGACGACCACGTCGACACCACTCCGCAGCAGGCGCGCGACAAGGCCCAGCGCGACTGGGAGAAGAACCCGGACACCCACCCCGGTGTGACCGGTGTCTGGAAGGATCTGGATACGGCCCAGGCCGCCGTGGACGACGCGATGAAGAAGTGGCTGACGGGCATGTCCCCGACTCAGAACAAGAAGAACCGGGACCGGCTGGAGAAGTGGATGCGGGAGACGCCGAAGGACTCCGAAAGCGCGAAGGACCTCCTCTCGTTCGAGGTGAAGCTGGACGACTCGGCATCCCTCGGCACCGTCCACCACCGCAACGGTGACAGCTGGCCCTCCGAGAACATCGTGTCCATCACGCTGAAGAGGTCCAAGCACAAGCCGGGCTACATGGTCTATACCGCGTACCCCAAGGGTAAGAAGCCGTGAGGTGACGGTGCGACGACAAGACATCTGGGTCGACTTCGGGCTCAGCGGGCTCACCAAGTGGTTCGCCGGCCCTTGGGCCGGTGAGGCCACGTCGGAGGAGATCGTCGCCGGCGCGGCCGACTGGGGGGACGGGAGGGCCTATGCGGCCACGCTCCTGGAGGACGCCCTGCGTCTGCTGGGGTCGCCGGTGCCCACCCGGGTGATCGAACTCCTGCGGCGGGCAGCGGTCGGCCTCCCGTACAACCCGGACGACGTGCGGCAGGACGGGCGCGCCTGGCTGGGCGACATCGCCCGGATCTGCACCGAACGGATACGCCGCGACGAGCCGTCCTTCACTCCCGTGCCGCCGGGACCTCCGGTGGACGGGCCGCTGAAGGAGGCGGTCCTGGAGGAGATCCGCGCGGCCGCGCCGGCCGTGGAGGCCGCTGTCCTGGCCGGCGGGGCCGAGGTGGTGGCCGCGCTGGAGCAGGTGGTCGTGAAGGTCGATCCCGACCTCGGGTTCCGGCTCTTCCTGCGGGTCCTGAAGGCGTACCTGGTGCCGGTCACGGAGTCGCGGTACCAGCGGTACCACGAGCTCGGTGAGCGCTTCGGCTACCACGAGCTCGTCGTCGACGACGGGACGCTGCAGTCAATTCCGGACACGGACTGACGGACGGGGCGCGCCGCTCGGACGGGCGTCAAGCTGTCGTGGATCCTGTCAGGCCGTTGAGCAGGATCGCGGTGAAGCTCTGCGCCCAGGTGGCGTCGATCGGCTCGGCGCTCACCAGGGTGCGGTGGACCACCGCACCGGCCACCACGTCGAAGATCAGATCCACGGTGCGTGCGGCTTCCTCCGGACCCGTTTCCGGAGGAAGCTCGCCGCGCTTCTGCGCCCGGATGCGGCCCTGAACGACGAGGTGCTTCTGGCGGTCGACGATCGAGGCGCGGATGCGCTCCCTCAGGGCATCGTCCCGGGTCGACTCCGCCACCACCGCCATCAGCCCGTTCCTTGCCTCCGGGCGGGCCAGGATCGCTGCGAACTGCAGTACCACGCCCTCGATGTCGGCAGCGAGACAGCCGCAGTCGGGGAGTTCCAGCTCATCGAAGAGCTCCGCCACCGCGTCCACGACCAGTTCGTTCTTCCCGGGCCAGCGGCGGTACAAGGTCGTCTTCGCAACCCCTGCACGCGTGGCCACGTCTCCCAGGGTGAGCTTGGACCACCCCAGTTCGACCAGCGCCTCCCGCGTCGCCGCCAGGATCGCGGCGTCAGCGGCGGCGCTGCGCGGGCGTCCGGGACGGGTGGCGGCGGTGCGGCTCTGCATCCCCTGACCATATCCGGGCGGTTCCTGTGCGGTCGTGAGGGAGATCACGGGAGGGTGGTGTCGGTGAGGGGCGTCTTGCCATTACGCTACGACTCGTAGCGAAAGCGACGACCACAGGCGTGGGGTGGGGACCCGGCGCCGAACACCATCGAGCGGGACCGGCTTTCAGACCACTTTTCACACGCGCGCGCCGAACGGGGGAGGATAGACGCATGCAGCCACGGAACATGTCCATGAGCGGAGTCGTCGACCTCGCCGCGGTGAAGGCGGCCCAGGAGGCCAAGGCGAAGGCGGAGCAGGCGCGTGCCGAATCCGCGCGACAGGGCGGAACAGGCGCCGTGTCGCCCGCCGACCTCGTCATCGATGTGGATGAGGCGGGCTTCGAGCGGGACGTCCTTCAGCGGTCCGCCGAGGTGCCCGTCGTCATCGACTTCTGGGCCGAGTGGTGCGAGCCCTGCAAGCAGCTCAGCCCGGTGCTGGAGCGGCTCGCCGTCGAGTACAACGGCCGCTTCCTCCTCGCCAAGATCGACGTCGACGCCAACCAGATGCTGATGCAGCAGTTCGGCGTGCAGGGGATCCCGGCCGTGTTCGCCGTGGTCGCCGGACAGGCGCTGCCGCTCTTCCAGGGGGCGGCCGGCGAGGCCCAGATCCGCGAGACGCTGGAGCAGCTCGTCGCGGTGGCCGAGCAGCGGTTCGGCCTGACCGGTCTGACGGTCGACCCGGACGCCGAGCCGGGCGGTGTGCCGGCGGCTCCCACCGTGCCGGCCGGTCCGTACGACGCCCTGCTCGAAGCCGCGGTACAGGCCCTGGACGCGGGCGACTTCGCCGGTGCCGTGCGGGCGTACCAGAACGTGCTCAGCGAGGACCCGGCGAACTCCGAGGCCAAACTGGGTCTCGCCCAGGCCGAGTTGCTCCAGCGGGTGCAGGGTGCCGATCCGCAGCAGGTGCGCAAGGAGGCAGCCGAGAAGCCGGCCGACGCGCAGGCGCAGATCGCCGCCGCCGACCTGGATCTGGTGGGCGGGCATGTGGAGGACGCCTTCGGCCGGCTCATCGACACCGTGCGGCGCACGGCGGGTGACGACCGGGACACCGTACGGCTTCGGCTGCTGGAGCTCTTCGAGGTCGTGGGGGCCGAGGATCCGCGGGTCGCGGCGGCGCGCAGGGCGCTGGCGCGTGCCTTGTTCTGACCGAGTTTGCGAGCGGGGCGGTGGCCCTGTTCTGACCAGTCGTTAAACGCTCGGGGCTGTGTTGCCCGAGTGAAAGATCTGCCGACACAGGACCAATGCGGCCGCGCTTTACCAAATCTTGGTAATCGCGGCCGCAGTTACTGCGGGTAAGTCGCGGGCGTCGTTCTGTCGGCTTCTGTCTGGCGATTCCTGGATTTGTCCGGTCGTCAGGAGCCACCCTCAGTCGCTGTCCGAGACCTACGGGTCGTTGTTCGGTTATCCGGCCGTTACTACCGAGTAACGAAGCCCCTTGTGCGGGCGGCCAGAATGCACCACGATCGGCCACGCTCGGTCCGTTTCCGTACCCCGACAGCCGGTCGGGTCGCGGGAGTTCCTGGGTCCCCACCGAGCAGAGCCGGCGGCAGTGGCGCCGGCTCTTGGACAGGGGGGTCTTCGCCCACCCGGCGAAGCCTGTCCAGCAGGGTTGTGCGTGATGCGTGTCAGGCGCGACCAGTGGTTGTCGCTCGGGGGTGATCGCCGGTGATTCGGGCGCGATTCGCGCCTGCGAGTACGGGCGCTCTCCTTCCCGAGGACGTAGCACTTCTCCCATCCCTGCCCGGTTGAGCCGACAGCGGCAGCCAGGGTCAGGAGATGTACGTCCGAGAAGGAGGAAATATGGAGTCCCAGGTGCGTGGCGGGACCAGATGGAAGCGGTTCGCTGTGGTCATGGTGCCCAGCGTCGCCGCCACGGCTGCGATAGGTGTCGCCCTCGCGCAGGGCGCTCTCGCCGCGTCGTTCAGTGTCTCCGGCCAGTCGTTCAAGGTCACCACCGACAAGCTCGTCGGTAACGGTTTCTCGCAGTACGGCGCTCTTGACGAGGGCTACACGCTCTCCGGCAAGAAGACGGTTCACCCCGTCGCCGTCTCCGGGTTCCAGACCGCGACGATCAACAACCTGTGCCAGTCCGTGGTCACTCCCGACATCCCGATCCTCGGGAGTGTCAGCCTGATCCTGCGGGCAGGCGAGGACCCCAAGAAGCCGGTTGAGGCCAAGAACCTGTACATCGACGTGGCCGACCTCAAGGCCGACGCCACGTTCGAGAACATCGACATCGGTGTGGCCGCCAAGGACGCCAACAAGGGTCCGGGCATGAAGGGTGGCGGCGAGCAGGCCAACCCCTTCGGGTTCGCCCAGCAGGCCGACGTGGCCACGCTGGTCGGCGTGAAGCAGACGGCGTGGGCGACCACCGCCGGAACCTTCAAGCTCAGCGGTCTGAAGATGTCGCTGTCGACGGGTGTCAAGGAGTGCTACTAAGCACTCTCTGACGGGCGGGGGAGCCGATGGCGCCCCCGCCCGTCCACACTCCGCCCGCTTTCTTCACATGTGGTCACACGGCCGCGACACATCACCGCATCAACTTCGCACCACCACCACAGCAAAGCCGTACCAGGGAGCTGTTTTCGATGAGCGCCGAGACTCCTGCCGCGCCCGGCCATGACGAGCACTACCTCCGGGTCTTTCGGCGGAACTTCCGCGCCTGGCGCGGTACGCGGCCGTTCTGGGCCGGCCTGTTCGTCATGCTCGGCGGATTCCCCATCGCCTACTTCCCTTACGCGAACCTTCAGATCGGCCACCTGACGCTGGCGATGCAGACCGCGGGGGGCTCCAGCTCCCTGATCATCGGTGTGCTGCTCGTCGTCCTCGGCTTCACTCTCTGGTTCCAGAAGCATGTCCGCACCTTTGCGGGCATCGCGGCGATCCTGCTGGCACTTGTTTCCATCCCGCTCTCCAACCTCGGCGGCTTCCTCATCGGCTTCCTCTTCGCCCTCGTGGGCGGGGCCATGGCCGTGGCATGGGTGCCCGGCGGGGACGCCGACGCACAGCCGGCGAAGACGGAGACGACGGGCGGGGGGAGCGCACCCGAGGGTGCCGCGGACCCCGACACCACGATCCTGAAGCCCGTGGTGGGCGAGCCGAACGATCTGTCAGGAACGAGCCCGGCGAACGGGGCGAACGGGAGGCACAGTGCCGGCTGACGAGGTGACCCACGGGACTGAGGTGGACAAGTCCCGTGTGAGAACCGGGCCGCGTCACGCGGCGCCCAAGAAGCCGCTGTTCACCAGATTCCAGATGCCGGCCGGCAAGGCGATAGCCCTGGCGGCGATGCCGACCGCCGTCCTCATGGGCATGGGCTTCACGCCCACGCTGGCGCAGGCCGACAGCGACAACGCCACCAAGCCGACGTCCAACAGCCTGACCGCGGACGAGTACAAGGCCTGTGTGGCGGCGCTGACGGACGACGCGTCCCCGTCGCCGAGCGCCGACGAGTCCACGGACGAGGACGAGACGGCGGAGCCCACGCCGTCGGCCTCCGACGGCCAGGATTCCGCGGACGACTCCGACTCCTCGGACACGTCGGGTTCGGACTCCTCGGACTCGTCCGGCTCGGCGGGTGACTCCTCTTCGTCGGATTCAGGTTCCGACGACGCGGCCGAGCCCACCCCGTCGCCCTCGGCGAGCAAGTCGAGCGAGGCCCAGTCCGGCGACTCGGCCACGGCGTCCCCCTCGCCGTCCGAGAGCGGCGGCGGCCTGCTGGAGGGCATCGGCGACGCCATCGAGGGCATCTTCACCGGCGGTTCGACGGCCGAGGAGAGCGCGAGCCCGACGCCGTCGGCGAGCGCGAGCGAGGAGGCGTCCTCCGGCACGTCCGGCTCGTCCGGCTCCTCCGACGCGTCGGGCACGGACACCGCCGAGGCGTCCGACCCCGTGAAGGAGACCACCGACAAGGTCACCGACAAGGTCGAGGACACCGTCGGGGACGTCACCGACAAGGCGTCCGAGGCGGCGGACGACGCCACCGAGGCCGCAGAGGAGGCTGCCGACGAGGCCACCGCCACGCCGAGCCCCTCCGCGAGCTCCACCACGGACCCGGACGACTGCCCGGCCGCCACGGACGAGGAGGGCGGCGTCGACAACACCCTGCCGCTGCCCGACGACCCGTGGTACCTGAACGCCAGCTCGCTGCTGTTGAAGGGCGCCGACTACCAGGGCATCGTCGAGGTGAAGACGGCCAACGGCACCAAGAAGAAGGTGCTGAAGTACGTCATCTCCGACGGCACCGACATCGGCGACCTGCACCAGACGGTGGCGGACAAGCAGTCCGGCAAGACCTACCACGTGCAGGCGGCCGAGGGTTCGACCTCGACCATCCGCAACGGCAAGACCGTGATGTACACGGAGAGCATCTCCGGGAACCTGCTCGGTCTGATCCCGGTCACGTTCGACCCGGAGAACCCGCCGCCGCTGAACATCCCGCTGATCTACTTCACGAAGGTGAAGGTCACCCAGGCCGGCCAGTTCGGCGGCACCCTGCACGTGCCGGGGCTGCACAACTTCGTGACCGACTGACCCGGACGTCCAACCGGACGCCCGCACAAGCCCGTTCGGGAGCCGCACAAGCGTTGAGGGCGCCCCCTTTCACAGGGGGCGCCCTCAACGTCGTACGAGAGCCTTACGAGGCCGTCCGCGGTCAGTCCCGCCCGCGGCCCCCAAGGTGATGCACCCGCACCATGTTGGTCGTCCCCGGCACGCCGGGCGGGGAGCCGGCCGTGATGACCACGATGTCGCCCTCGTTGAACAGGCCGAGCTTGACGATCTCCTGGTCCACCAGGTCGACCATCTCGTCGGTGCTGTTGACGAAGGGCACCACGTGCGGCTCCACGCCCCAGCTCAGCGTCATCTGGTTGCGGGTGGACTCGTCCGTGGTGAACGCGATGATCTGCTGGGCCGCGCGGTAGCGGCTCAGGCGGCGGGCGGTGTCGCCGGACTGGGTGAAGGCGACCAGGCCCTTGCCGCCGAGGAAGTCGGCGATCTCGCAGGCCGCGCGGGCGACCGAACCGCCCTGGGTGCGCGGCTTCTTGCCGGGGACCAGGGGCTGGAGGCCCTTGGAGAGGAGTTCCTGCTCGGCCGCGGTGACGATCTTCGACATCGTCCGCACGGTTTCGATCGGGTACGCGCCCACGCTCGACTCCGCCGACAGCATGACCGCGTCGGCGCCGTCCAGGATCGCGTTGGCCACGTCGGAGGCCTCGGCGCGGGTCGGGCGGGAGTTGGTGATCATCGACTCCATCATCTGGGTCGCCACGATCACCGGCTTGGCGTTGCGACGGCACAGCTCGATGAGCCGCTTCTGCACCATCGGGACCTTCTCCAGCGGGTACTCGACGGCCAGGTCGCCACGGGCGACCATCACGCCGTCGAACGCCATCACGACGTCCTCCATGTTCGCCACCGCCTGCGGCTTCTCCACCTTGGCGATGACCGGGACGCGGCGGCCGACCTCGTCCATGACCTTGTGCACGTCCCGCACGTCGCCCGCGTCCCGCACGAAGGACAGCGCGACCAGGTCGCAGCCCATGCGCAGCGCGAAGCGGAGGTCCTCGACGTCCTTCTCGCTCAGCGCCGGCACGTTCACGGCCGCGCCGGGCAGGTTGATGCCCTTGTGGTCGGAGACGACGCCGCCCTCGATGACGATCGTCGTCACCCGGGGACCCTCGACGCCGGTGACCTTCAGCTCGACGTTGCCGTCGTTGATGAGGATCTGGTCGCCCTTGGCGACGTCGCCCGGCAGGCCCTTGTAGGTCGTGCCGCAGATGTGCTTGTCGCCGGGGACGTCCTCGGTCGTGATGACGAACTCGTCACCGCGCTCCAGCTCGACCGGGCCCTCGGCGAAGGTCTCCAGACGGATCTTCGGGCCCTGGAGGTCGGCGAGCACACCGATGGCCCGGCCGGTCTCCTCGGCGGCGGCGCGCAGGCGCTCGTACCGCCCCTGGTGGTCTTCGTGCGTGCCGTGGCTGAAGTTGAAGCGGGCCACATTCATGCCCGCCTCGATCAGCGCGACAAGCTGTTCGTGGGAGTCGACCGCGGGGCCGAGAGTACAGACGATTTTCGAACGGCGCATGGGGCGATCCTATCGGTTTGTTTCGCTACGGAATATTCCGTCTGGCGGAAGATACAAATGAGCCGCGTATTGCTCAGTCGTGTTACTCAGTCGTTGCTCTTCCTCACCAGTGCGTAGGTCTGCGTCGCGATCTCCAGTTCTTCATCCGTCGGCACCACCGCTACCGCCACCCGCGCGTCCGAGGGCGAGATCAGTCGCGGCTCGTCACCGCGTGCGGCGTTCCGCTCCGGGTCCACCGCGAGGCCCAGTTGTTCCAGGCCCGCCACCGCGGCCTCCCGCACCGGCGCCGCGTTCTCGCCTACGCCGGCCGTGAACGCGATGGCGTCCACCCGGCCGAGCACGGCGTAATAGGCGCCGATGTACTTCTTCAGACGGTGAATGTAGATGTCGAAGGCCAATTGGGCCCGCTCGTCACCTTCATCGATCCGTCGGCGGATCTCCCGCATGTCGTTGTCGCCGCACAGGCCGATCAATCCGCTCCGCTTGTTGAGAAGAGTGTCGATTTCCGCAATGGACATTTCGCCAACACGCGCCAAATGGAAGATGACGGCGGGATCCAGGTCACCCGATCGCGTACCCATCACCAGCCCCTCCAAGGGCGTCAGCCCCATGGAGGTGTCGACGCACTTCCCGGCGCGCACGGCGGACGCCGACGCGCCGTTGCCGAGGTGCAGCACGATGACGTTCACCTCCTCGGGCGTCTTGCCCAGGAGCTTCGCGGTGGCCCGGGAGACGTACGCGTGCGAGGTGCCGTGGAAGCCGTACCGGCGGATCCGGTGCCGGTCCGCGGTCTCGACGTCGATCGCGTAGCGGGCGGCCGACTCCGGCATCGTGGTGTGGAACGCGGTGTCGAAGACGGCGACCTGGGGCAGGTCCGGGCGCAGCGCCTGGGCGGTGCGGATGCCGCTGAGGTTGGCCGGGTTGTGCAGCGGGGCCACCGGGATGAGCCGCTCGATCTCGGCGAGCACGGCGTCGTCGACGACGGTCGGCTCGGTGAAGTGCCTGCCGCCGTGCACCACGCGGTGGCCGACCGCGGCCAGCTCGGGGGAGTCGATCCCGAGGCCGTCCTTGGCGAGCTCCGTGGCCACGGCCTTCAGAGCGGCCTCGTGGTCGGCGATCTGCCCGGTCCACTCACGGCTCTCGCCGTCGCCCGCCAGCGGGGTGTGCTTCAGCCGGGAGACGTCCTCGCCGATGCGCTCGACGAGGCCCGCGGCCAGCCGGCTGTTGTCGCGCATGTCGAGCAGCTGGTACTTCACCGACGAGGAGCCGGAGTTCAGGACGAGGACGCGGGTCGCGGTCACTGGAGGGGAGCCTTCTCGGTGGTCGGGGCGGGGGACTGGGACTGGATCGCGGTGATGGCGACGGTGTTGACGATGTCCGAGACGAGCGCGCCCCGGGACAGGTCGTTCACCGGCTTGCGCAGGCCCTGGAGCACCGGGCCGACCGCGATGGCGCCGGCCGAGCGCTGCACGGCCTTGTAGGTGTTGTTACCCGTATTGAGGTCCGGGAAGATCAGAACCGTTGCCTGTCCGGCCACTTCGGATTCCGGCAGCTTGGTCGCGGCGACCGACGGCTCCACGGCGGCGTCGTACTGGATCGGCCCCTCGATCTTCAGATCGGGCCGCCGCTGCCGCACCAGCTCGGTCGCCTCGCGCACCTTGTCGACGTCGGCGCCGGAACCGGACGTACCCGTGGAGTACGACAGCATCGCGATCCGCGGCTCCACGCCGAACTGCTCGGCGGTGGCGGCCGACTGGATGGCGATGTCGGCCAGCTGCTCGGCGTTCGGGTCCGGGTTCACCGCGCAGTCGCCGTAGACGAGGACCCGGTCGGCGAGGCACATGAAGAACACGGACGAGACGATGTCGGCGTCCGGCTTGGTCTTGATGATCTCGAAGGCGGGCCGGATGGTCGCCGCCGTCGAGTGGACGGCGCCCGAGACCATGCCGTCGGCGAGGCCCTCCTGCACCATCAGCGTGCCGAAGTAGTTCGCGTCGGAGACGACGTCGTAGGCCAACTCGACCGTGACCCCCTTGTGGGCGCGGAACTCGGCGTAGCGCTCGGCGAACCGGTCGCGCAGCTCGCTGGAGGCCGGGTCGATCAGCTGGGTGTCGCCCAGGTCGATGCCGAGGTCGGCGGCCCTCTTGCGGATCTGGTCCACCGGGCCGAGCAGGGTCAGGTCGCACACCCCGCGCCGCAGCAGCACCTCGGCGGCGTGCAGGACGCGCGGCTCGGTGCCCTCGGGCAGCACGATGCGGCGCATGTTCGAGCGGGCCTGCTCCAGCAGCTTGTGCTCGAACATCATCGGGGTGACCCGGTCGGTGCTGGGCGCCGAGACCCGCTTCAGCAGGTCGCCGGTGTCGACATATCGCTCGAACAGGCCGAGCGCGGTCTCCGCCTTGCGCGGGGTGCCCGCGTTCAACTTCCCCTCCAGGGAGAAGAGCTGCTCGGCGGTGGGGAAGCTGTAGCCGGGCACCGACAGCACCGGGGTGCCGGGGGCGAGGCGGGCGGCGAGGGTGAGGACCTCGTCGCCGGGCCGCTCGTCCAGGGTGAGCAGCACACCGGCGATCGGCGGGGTGCCGGCGCTGTGCGCGGCCAGCGAGCCGACGACCAGGTCCGCGCGGTCGCCCGGGGTGACGACCAGACAGCCGGGGGTCAGGGCGGTCAGGAAGTTCGGCAGCATCGCGCCGCCGAATACGAAGCCGAGGGCGTCGCGCGCGAGCCCCGAGTCGTCGCCGAGCAGGACCTTCGCGTCCAGCGACTGGGCGATCTGCCAGACCGTCGGCGCGGACAGGGCGGGCTCGTCCGGGACGACGTAACAGGGCACCGGCAGCCGTGAGTCGAGCCGCTCGGCGATCTCGTCCCGGTCGTCCCGGGCGACCCGGTTGGTGACCATGGCCAGCACGTCACAGCCCAGGTTCTCGTACGCCCGGTAGGCGTTGCGGGTCTCGGCGAGCACCGACTCGGTGGTCTGCCCCCGTCCGCCCACGACGGGTATCACCGACGCGGCGAACTCGTTGGCCAGCCGGGCGTTGAGCGACAGCTCGTCCGGGAGCTGGGTGTCGGCGAAGTCGGTGCCGAGGACGAGGACGACGTCGTAGTCGCGGGCGACGGCGTGGAACCGGTCGACGAGCGTGGACACCAGCTCGTCCGTCCCGCGCTCGGCCTGGAGGGCGGACGCCTCGTGGTAGTCCATGCCGTAGACCGTCGCCGGGTCCTGCGAGAGGCGGTAGCGGGCCCGCAGCAGCTCGAAGAGGCGGTCGGGGGAGTGATGCACCAGCGGCCGGAACACCCCCACCCGGTCGACCTGGCGGGTCAGGAGCTCCATGACCCCCAGTTCGACAACCTGGCGGCCGTCGCCGCGGGTGATGCCCGTCACGTACACGCTGCGCGTCACGCGTCGTCTCCGTTTCGTCTGATCGTTTCGACTGGCGTCCATCGGCGGGTCGCAAAATCGCCCAGTGGGGTGAGCGAAACCCTCTTGACAATACCCTTGGCTGTGGATAAGGCGCCCGTCAGTAGGGGAGCGACATCGCCCTCGGCGACGTGAAACAATCGGACTGGCTCACCGGTATCAACAGCGAGCAGGAGACACAGCACGATGCGTATCGGAGTTCTCACCGCAGGCGGCGACTGCCCCGGCCTGAACGCCGTGATCCGGTCGGTCGTGCACCGAGCCGTCGCCCAGTACGGCGACGAGGTGATCGGCTTCGAGGACGGTTACGCGGGCCTGCTGGACGGCCACTACCGCAGCCTCGACCTGGAGGCGGTCAGCGGCATCCTGGCCCGCGGCGGCACCATCCTGGGCTCGTCCCGGCTGGAGCGCGACCGGCTGCGCGAGGCGTGCGAGAGCGCGGTGGACATCGCCCGCGACTTCGGCATCGACGCGCTGATCCCGATCGGCGGCGAGGGCACGCTGACGGCGGCGCGGATGCTGTCCGACGCCGGTCTGCCGGTGGTCGGCGTCCCGAAGACCATCGACAACGACATCTCCTCCACCGACCGCACGTTCGGCTTCGACACGGCGGTCGGTGTCGCCACCGAGGCCATGGACCGGCTGAAGACCACCGCGGAGTCCCACCAGCGGGTGATGGTGGTCGAGGTCATGGGCCGCCACGCGGGCTGGATCGCGCTGGAGTCCGGCATGGCGGCCGGCGCGCACGGCATCTGCCTCCCGGAGCGCCCGTTCGACCCCGCCGACCTCGTCAAGATGGTCGAGGAGCGCTTCTCGCGCGGCAAGAAGTTCGCCGTGATCTGCGTCGCCGAGGGCGCCCACCCCGCCGACGGCACCATGGACTACGGCAAGGGCGAGATCGACCAGTTCGGGCACGAGCGCTTCCAGGGCATCGGCACCGCACTCGCCTTCGAGCTGGAGCGGCGCCTCGGCAAGGAGGCCAAGCCGGTCATTCTCGGCCACGTCCAGCGCGGCGGCACGCCGACCGCGTACGACCGCGTCCTCGCCACCCGCTTCGGCTGGCACGCGGTGGAGGCCGCGCACCAGGGCGAGTTCGGCAGGATGACCGCGCTGCGCGGCACCGACATCGTGATGGTGCCGCTGGCCGAGGCGGTGACTGAGCTCAAGACGGTGCCGAAGGACCGGATGGACGAGGCGGAGTCGGTGTTCTAGCACCGGGTCCGGTACGGGATCGCCGTACCGACTCACAGACTTCACCCAGCGCCGCTTCAGGTCCGCCCTGGACCTTGGTGTCCATGCACGGACACGGACATCACCACAGACCACGCACCCCCGGCGCGGAGCGCACCCGCCGCTGGTTCATGAACAGGTCGCTGCTGCTCGGCGGTGCCGCCGCGGTGGCGACCATGACCGGCGTGACCGGGTGCTCCGACGGGTCCTCCTCGACGGCGGCCTCGTCGCCGAGCGCCGCGCCCTCCGGAATGCCCGGCGGGGGCGGGGGCATGGGCCCCGGCGCCACCGAGGTCAAGTACGCCGACTTCGTGGGCGTCACCACGGACGGCAAGGTCCAGGACGACCTGTACTCGATCCACTCCACCGGCGTCTCCACCGACGCCACGGTCAGGGCCGCGCAGGCGTTCCTGGACGGCCTCTCCAGCTCCGAGAGGCGCTCCGCACGGTACGACGTCCAGGACGACGAGTGGCTGGCCTGGAGCAATGTCGACGGCTACGCGCGCAAGGGCGTCCGCATGGGCGACCTCACCGAGAAGCAGCGCGACCTCGGCTTCGCCCTGCTCGGCGCGGCCCTGTCCGCCGACGGCCTCACCCAGTCCCGCAACATCATGAAGCTCAACGCCTACCTGGGCGAGTACAACGGCGGCGGCCGGGAGACCCTCACCGAGGGCCACTACTACTTCACCTTCATGGGCACGCCCTCGACCACGAAGCCCTGGGGCTTCCAGTACGAGGGCCACCACCTGGCGATCAACTGCTTCGTGCTGGGCGACCAGGTCGTCATGACCCCGACCTTCATGGGCTCCGAGCCCACCTCGGCGACGTACCAGGGCGAGAAGATCGTCACATTCAGGACGGAGACCGAGGCGGGCCTGGCGATGCTGCGCTCCCTGACCGGGGCACAGCAGGCGAAGGCGATCTCCACCACGGCCCAGAAGTCCGGCGCCGACATGAAGGCCGGCGCGGGCGCCGACAACCTCGAACTCGCCTACGAGGGCCTGAACTGCTCCGAACTCACCGCCGCCCAGCGGCAGAAGCTGCTCGACCTGGTCGGCGTCTACGTCGGCTACATGAACGAGGGGCACGCGAAGGTCAGGCTGGCGGAGGTCGAGAAGCACCTCGACGACACGTACTTCTACTGGATCGGCGAGACGAAGGACAGCTCCGCCTTCTACTACCGGGTGCACAGCCCGGTCGTACTGATCGAGTACGACGCGCAGTCCCCGCTGGCGTACGGCACCAAGTCGAGCGGGGGCGGCATGGGCGGTCCCGGCGGGACGCCGACCCAGCAGCACATCCACACGATCATCCGGACGCCGAACGGCAACGACTACGGCGTGGACCTGCTCGCGCTGCATCTGGCGAACGACCACTGAGCGCTCAGGCGGTGTTCCCCTGGACGGTCTGCCAGAACCGCTCCACGATCCGGTCCAGGAACTCGCGGCCGGCCGCGCTGGAGTCACCGCTGCCGCCGCCCCAGCTCAGCGTGGCGGTCATCTGCCCCTGGTAGCTGCGGTGCAGCTCCTGGAGGGTGGTCTCCAGCAGGCGCCGGTCCAGGGGCGCGATCCTGCCGACCGGGCGGACGTACGCCTGCCAGCGCGTCGTCACCGCGCTGCGCAGCAGATCCGCGAGCCGGGTCTCGCGGCCCGTGACGGTGATGAAGTCGGGGAGGGTCAGGCCGAGTACGTCGGCGAGGGCGGCGGACTGACGGTCGTTGCCGCGCCAGTCGTCGTTCTCCTCCATGCGCAGGTACCCGGGGACGTCGTGTCCGACGGCACGGGCCACGTCCTCGGGTGCCAGTCCGCGGGCGATGCGGTGCTCGCGCAGGGTCCGCGGCTTGCCGAGCAGTTCACCCGGCGAGCACCACAGGACGCCGGCCAGCGCGGTGAGTTCGCCGCTGTCGGGGGCGGTGAGCTCGCGCTCCCAGGCGATGACGAGGTCCTCGGTGACGTAGGGGAGTCCGTACGAGGTGCGCAGGCCGTGGGCGACGTGCTCGGGCCCCATGTTGAGGGCGGCGCGCAGTCTGCGGGCGGCGGGGGCGTTGAACGGGGGAGTGGGCGGGTTGCGGCGCCCGGAGCGGTTGGGCGGCTGGTTCGGCTGAGCTGGGGGTCGGTGCACGCGCCACAACGTAGGGCGGGCGGAGTGCGGTGACTACGGTCTGTTCGGCCAGGATCACGGATTGTAGGAAGCTACGGCTACTGGCGGGTTCGCCGGTGGCCGAAGATCGTCTGTCGAGCTGTGCGGGCTGCCGGTCAGGATGGCGGCGGGGCGTCACGGTGGCGGCCCGGAAGGTGGTGACCGACGGTGAACGGCAAGCTCAGCGGGCATATTCGCGAGCGTCTTCTCGCGCCGAACTTCTGGCATCTGGCGACGATCGGCCCGGACGGGATGCCGCAGGTGTCGCCCATGTGGGCGGACATCGAAGACGAGTACGTCATGGTCAACACGTCCATGGGGCGGGTGAAGGTGGACAACCTGCGGCTCAATCCCAACGTTTCGCTGTCCCACCACGACCCGGAGAACCCCTACGACCGTGCCGAGATCCGGGGCCGGGTCGTCCGGTTCGTGGAGGGCGAGACGGCGGAGCGGGCGATGGACCGGCTCGCGCAGAAGTACATCGGTGAGGAGCGCTATCCGTGGCTGCTGCCCGGAGAGCGTCGGGTGATGCTCTTGATCGAGCCGGTGCGGGTGCGCCGGGTCGTGGGGGTGGAGGCGTTCCGGGCGGGCGTGCTGCCCGACGACGTCACCCCTTGACCGCCCCGCCCAGCGCGAACCCTCCCCCCAGCCGCCGGGCGATCAGCACGTACAGCAGGATCACCGGCGTCGAGTAGACGATCGAGAACGCCGCCAGCTGGCCGTACGCCACCATCCCCCGGTTGCCGAAGAACTCGTTGATGCTGACGGAGGCCGGCATCTGGTCGGGGGTGAGCAGCAGCATGAACGGCACGAAGAAGTTGCCCCACATCATCACGAACGAGAAGACCGTGACGACGGCGACTCCAGGGCCCATCAGCGGCAGCACGATCCGTACCAGCGACTGGAGGGAGGACGCCCCGTCGGTCCAGGCGGCCTCCTCCAGCTCCTTCGGCACCCCGTCCATGAAGTTCTTCATCAGCCAGATGGCGAACGGCAGTTGGGAGGCGGCGAAGAAGAAGATCGTGCCCTGCATGGTGTCGATCAGGTTCACCCGCACGAACAGGGCGTAGACCGGCACCATGATCGCGGTGATCGGCAGGCTCGTCGCGAACAGGACCGTGAGCAGGAACGGGCGGTTGAAGCGCGAGCGGAAGCGGGACAGGGGGTAGGCGGCGAGCGCCGCGCACGCGACCGTCAGAGCCGTTCCGCCGCCGCACAGGAGCAGGCTGTTGAGCAGCGGGGTGAAGGTGATCTCCGGGGTCAGGACCGCGTCGAAGTTGTCCAGGGTCAGGCCGTCCGGGAGCTTCACCTGGAGGTTGGCCCTCGGGTCGAGCGCGGAGAGGACCACCCAGGCGAGCGGCAGCACGAACGCGGCGGCCAGCACCAGTAGGCCGGCGTCGGCGGCCAGCCGGTGCGTGGTCCCGCGTTTCGTCAGGGTCCGGGACATGCGCGTCAGACCTCCGTTCGCAGCAGACGCAGATAGACCACCGAGAACAGCGACCCCACCACCAGGAGCAGCAGGGCGACCGCCGTGCCGTAGCCGATCATGCTCTTCTGGAACGCCTCCTCGTACATGAACAGCGGCAGCGTCTGGCTCTTGCCGCCCGGACCGCCCCTCGTCATCACCCAGATGAGCCCGAAGACGGACAGCGTCTGAAGGGTGATCAGCATCAGATTGGTGCCGATGGAGCGGCGGATCATCGGGAGCGTGATGTGCCACGTGCGGCGCCAGCCGCCGGCGCCGTCGACCTGGGCCGCCTCGGTGACCTCCTTGGGGATCTCGGCCAGCGCCGCCGTGTAGACCAGCATCGAGAAGGCCGTGCCGCGCCACACGTTCGCGAACGACACCGCCAGGATCGGCAGCGTGAACAGCCAGTTCTGGCTGGGCAGATGGAGCCAGTCCAGGATGGCGTTCAGGGTGCCCTCGCGCCGGAAGAAGGCGTACAGCAGAAAGCCGGCGACGACCTCCGGCAGGACCCACGCCGTGATGACGATGCCGCCGGTGAGGGTGCGGACCGGCTTCGAGGCGCGTTGCATGAGCAGGGCCAGGCCCAGGCCCAGGGTGTTCTGGCCGACCAGGGCCGAGACGACGGTGAAGACCAGGGTGAGCCAGACCGCGTTGAGGAATGCCTCGTCACCGAACGCCGTACGGAAGTTGTCGAAGCCGACGAACGACTCCTCGGCCTGGCCGGTGAGCTGGAGGTCGGTGAAGGCGATGTAGGCGCAGTAGGCGATGGGCCCGGCGAGGAAGAGCAGCAGCAGGACGACGGCGGGGGAGACGGGCAGGGCTCGGGTGAGCGTACGCAGCCACGGAGCCGGCCTGCGGCCCGCGGGGCGGGAAGCCGGCGGGCCCGCAGGGGATTTGAGGTTCCCCGGGCCCGCCGCCGCGTGCGGTGCCTCGGCGGTCATGTGCACGCGCCCCGGTCCGCGCTGAAGCCGTCGGTCACTTCTCGATCACCTGGTCGTCCGTCGCGGACTTCAGCTCCTCGTCGTACCCCTTCGCCGCTTCCTCGACCGACATGTCACCCGTCGTCACGCCTTCCATCGCCTCCTGTACGGCCGTCGAGACCTTCGGGTACGCCGGGAAGGCGGGACGGTAGTGCGTGCTCGCGACGAGATCGGTGAAGAACTTGATGCCGGGCTGCGCCTCGACGTAGGCGGGGTCGCTCGCGACGTCCTTGCGCACGGCGATGCCGGAGTTGGCGACGTACCACTTCTGGGCGTTCGCCTTCGTCTGCATCGTCTTGATGAACTCGAAGGCCAGGTCCGGGTTGCCCGCCTTGGCCGGGATGGACCAGGTCCAGCCGCCGGACATGCTCACCTTGCCGGGGGCCTGGCCGTTCTGGGTGGGCATGGCGGCGAGACCGAGTTCGTCGGACCACTCGGGCCATTCGTGGCCGCTGCCGGCCAGCCAGTCCTGCGGGAGCCAGGAGCCGTCGAGGGCGATGGCGAGCTTGCCCTGCGGGAGCCACTCGCCGCGGACACGGGTCATGACGTTGGGGTCGAGGGCGTCGGAGACGTCCGGGCCGAGCTTCTCCTTGTAGACGGTCTCGACGAAGGCGAGGGAGTCCTTGAACCCCTTGCTGCCGGCGACCCACTTCTTCGTGCCCTTGTCGTACAGCGGGTCGCTGGTGCCGTCGTTCGTGCCGTACAGCAGCATCTCGAAGGTCTGCATGGTGGCGGCCTCGCCGACGGGCTTGCCCGTGTAGACGTTCAGGGGGATGACGTCCGGGACCTTGTCCCTGATGGTGCGGGCGGCGTCGAGGACGTCGTTCCAGGTCTTCGGCTGCCAGTCGGCGGGCAGGCCGGCCTTCTCGAAGATGTCCTTGCTGAACCACAGCCCCCGGGTGTCCGTCCCGTCCGGGACGCCGTACGTCTTGCCGTCCTCGCCCTTGGCCGCGGCCTGTGCCGTGTCGATGAACCGGTCCCAGTCCTGCCACTTGGCGAGGTACGGGTCGAGGGGCTTCAAGTACCCGCTGGTGATGTCCGAGTTGATGAGGAAGGTGTCCTCGTAGACCAGGTCCGGGGCGGTCTTGGGGGAGCGGAGCATCTGCTGGAGCTTGGTGTAGTACTCCGAGTCCGGGGCCTTGATCGGGACGAACTCGACCTTCTTGCCGGGGTTCGCCTTCTCGAACTGCTTCTTGATGTCCGCGAGATAGGTGTCCATCACCTTGATGGAGTTGTCCGTGGACTGCTTGAAGGAGACCTTGAGGGTGTCCGGATCACTGCCGGAACCGCCGCCACAGGCGGTGAGCGTGGCTGCGGCGGCGAGGGCGAGGACTGCGGGGAGGACGGCGGTGGGGCGCACGGGCATGACCTCCTGGGGCCTACGGCGTTGTGGCCTGGGGTTGTCTGCCCGGTGAACCTAAGAGGAGTGGTCTAGTCAGGTCAATGCGTGTGCGCCGGATTGAGGCCGGGCGGATCGACGGGCGGATCGCCGGCCGGTGTTCCGGACGATGCCCAGGTGGTGGAGCGTTCGGCCGTTCCTACCGGCCCATACCTGCCCCCGGCACCCACCGATACACCAACTCCGGCCTCCCGACCTGGCCGTAGACCGGTGCGCGCTCGGCCCTGCCCGCCTCCACCAGATGCTCCAGATAACGCCGGGCGGTGATCCGCGAGATCCCCACGGCCTCGGCGACTCCGGCGGCCGTGAGCCCCTCCTCGACGTCCCGCACCGCGCCGGTCACCCGCTCCAGCGTCGGCGCGCTCAGGCCCTTCGGCAGCGCCGCCGGGCCCGGTGCGCGCAGCGCGGCGAGGGCCCGGTCCACCTCGTCCTGTCCGCTCGCCTCACCGACCGCCGCGTGGAACTCGGCGTATCGCACGAGCCGGTCCCGCAGGGTCGCGAAGGTGAACGGCTTCAGCACGTACTGCACGACGCCGAGCGACACGCCCTCGCGTACGACGGCCAGATCCCGGGCCGACGTCACCGCGATCACATCGGCGTGATGTCCCGCCGCCCGCAACGACCGGGCCAGCTGGAGCCCGTGCACATCCGGCAGATGCAGGTCGAGCAGCAAGAGATCCACCGGCGTTCGGTCGAGCGCCCGCCGCGCCTCCGCCCCGGTGTGCGCCTTGCCGACCGCGACGAACCCGGGCACCCGCCCGACGTACATCACATGCGCGTCCGCGGCGACCGGATCGTCCTCCACGACCAGCACCCGAATCTGCTGCCCCTCGCCGGTCGTCATACGTCACCTCTCGAAATGACGGCCCGCTCGGCGGGAGTGGCTGACGCCGGGGACGCGGATCGGGAGGGGGGTACGGATCCGTTCGCCGGCGCGGCTGCGAGAGCGCCGCCGCCCGCGGATCCGGCTTCGCGTGCCGGTGCGGCCCCGCCCTCCGGAACCGCCCCCAACGGCAACCGCACCTCGAAAACCGCTCCACCCCCGTCGGCCTCCGTCACCGACAGCGTCCCGTGGTGGCGGATCGCCGCCTGGCGTACGAGGGCCAGGCCGAGCCCCCGGCCCCCCGGTCCGGCCGGCTTGGTGGTGAAGCCGCGTTGGAAGACCGTCTCGGCGAGGGCGGGGTCCACGCCGGCGCCGGTGTCGGAGACCCGTAGCACCAGCTCACCGCCCTCGGCGTACGCCGTCACCGTCACCCGTGCCCCCACGCTTCCCTGCGCCGCGTCCACGGCGTTGTCGATGAGGTTGCCCAGTATCGTCACCAGGTCCCGGGCGGGCAGCGGGTCCGGCAGCAGGCCGTCGTCCAGCCGGCTGTCCTCCGACACGACCAGCTCCACGCCCCGCTCGTTGGCCTGGGCCGTCTTGCCCAGCAGCAGGGCCGCGAGCACCGGCTCGCTCACCGCCGCGACGACCTGGTCGGTCAGGGCCTGGGCCAGTTCCAGCTCGGCGGTCGCGAACTCGACGGCTTCCTCGGCCCTCCCCAGCTCGATCAGCGAGACCACGGTGTGCAGGCGGTTCGCCGCCTCGTGCGCCTGCGAGCGGAGGGCTTGGGTGAAGCCTCGCTCGGAGTCCAACTCGCCCATCAGGGACTGGAGTTCGGTCACGTCCCGAAGGGTCACCACCGTGCCGCGCCGCTCACCGCCCGACACCGGGGACGTGTTCACCGCCAGTACGCGTTCCGCCGTGAGATGCACCTCGTCGACCCTCGGCTCCGACGCCAGCAGTGCCCCCGTCAGCGGCGCCGGCAGGCCCAGCTCCGCGACCGACCGGCCCACCACGTCCCCGTCCACCCCGAGCAGCTCCCGGCCGCCGTCGTTGATCAGCGCCACCCGGAACTGCCCGTCCAGCATCAGCAGCCCCTCACGCACCGCGTGCAACGCCGCCTGGTGATAGTCGTGCATCCGGCTCAGCTCGGCCGCGTTCATCCCGTGGGTGTGCCGGCGCAGGCGCGCGTTGATGACGTAGGTCCCGATCGCGCCCAGCGTCAGCGCGCCCGCCGCCACCCCGATCAGAGCGGTCAGCTGTTCCTGGACCCGCTTGCTGATCTCCTCCACCCGGATGCCCGCGCTGACCAGCCCCACGATGTGCGCCCGGTCCGTGCCACCGGCGTAGATCGGCACGACCGCCCGGACGGACGGACCGAGCGTGCCGGTGTACGTCTCGGTGAACGGCTCCCCGCGCAGCGCGCGCTCGGTGTGGCCGCGGAAGTGCTGGCCGATCTGCTGCTCGTCGGGGTGCGTCCAGCGGATCCCCTTCGGATTCATGATCGTGACGAAGTCGACCTCGGCGTCACGCTGCACCCGCAGCGCGTACGGCTGGAGCTCGGCCGTGGGGTCGGCGCCGCGGATCGCCTCCGGCACCGACGGCGCGTCGGCGATCGACTGCGCCACCGCCTTGGCCTGCCGCCCGGCGGCGTCCTCGGCCTGGCCGCGGTCGCTGACGTAGGTGAACACCGCGTACCCGGCCACGAGCACCGCGATCAGCACGGCCTGCATCGCGAAGAGCTGGGCGGCCAGGCTGCGGGGTCTCGGGACGGGGATGCGCATGCCGTCAGTCTGCCTCGCCGGCTGATGGTGAACTAAATGAACGGAAGGGTGACCGCCCTCACATGGCGGGAGATAGTCACCGCATCGCTGAATACGATCCCCGCCCCCCGGGGCTCGGCAGCCGATCAGCGAACCCCCCACCCCGGACGTGAGCCGCACGCCGGTGAGTCAACCGACGAAGACGTCAAGGAGGGCAGCCGTGGCCGCCGCCAGTTCCCCCGATACGGCACCTGCCGCACCGGTCGCCAAACGGGACCGCACGCACTACCTCTACATCGCGGTGATCATCGCGGTTGCCCTCGGTATCGCCGTGGGTCTGGCCGCTCCCGACTTCGCGGTCGAGCTGAAGCCCATCGGTACGGGCTTCGTGAACCTGATCAAGATGATGATCTCGCCGATCATCTTCTGCACGATCGTCCTGGGCATCGGCTCGGTGCGCAAGGCCGCGAAGGTCGGTGCGGTCGGCGGTATCGCGCTGGTCTACTTCCTCGCGATGTCCCTGGTCGCCCTCGCCATCGGTCTCGTCGTCGGCAACATCCTGGAGCCGGGCACCGGCCTCGCGCTCACCGACGCCGTCAAGGACGCAGGACACGCCCAGGTCGACGCCGAGGCCAAGGACACCACCGAGTTCCTGCTCGGCGTCATCCCCACCACGATCGTCTCCGCCTTCACCGAGGGCGAGGTCCTCCAGACGCTGCTGATCGCCCTGCTCGCCGGCTTCGCGTTGCAGGCCATGGGCCCGGCCGGACAGCCGATCCTGCGTGGCGTGGAGCACATCCAGCGACTGGTCTTCCGCATCCTCGCCATGGTGATGTGGGCCGCCCCCATCGGTGCCTTCGGCGCCATCGCCGCCGTCACCGGCTCCGCCGGTCTGGACGCGCTGAAGAGCCTCGCCGTGCTGATGCTCGGCTTCTACGTCACCTGCTTCCTGTTCGTCTTCCTCGTGCTCGGCGTGCTGCTGAGGGTCGTCGCCGGCCTCAACGTCCTCACCCTCTTCAAGTACCTGGGCCGTGAGTTCCTGCTGATCCTGTCGACCTCCTCCTCCGAGTCGGCGCTGCCGCGCCTCATCGCGAAGATGGAGCACCTCGGCGTCAGCAAGCCGGTGGTCGGCATCACCGTCCCGACCGGCTACTCCTTCAACCTCGACGGCACCATGATCTACATGACCATGGCGTCCCTGTTCATCGCCGACGCCATGGGTACGCCGATGTCGATCGGCGAGCAGATCCCGCTGCTGCTGTTCCTGCTGGTCGCCTCCAAGGGCGCGGCGGGTGTGACGGGCGCCGGCCTGGCCACGCTCGCGGGCGGCCTCCAGTCGCACAAGCCGGCCCTGGTGGACGGCATCGGCCTCATCGTCGGCATCGACCGCTTCATGAGCGAGGCCCGCGCCCTGACGAACTTCGCGGGCAACGCCGTCGCCACGGTCCTGATCGGCACGTGGACGAAGGAGATCGACCGCGAGCGCGTCGACCAGGTGCTCGCCGGGCAGCTGCCGTTCGACGAGAAGACGCTGCTGGACGACCACGGCGACGCCCCGGCCGAGGTGCCGGAGCAGGGCGGGGAGAAGGAACTCGCCAAGGCGTAGACGTTGCGCGCTCCGGACGCCCGGCCCCGCCTGAACCGGGGCCGGGCGTCCGGCTGTCGTCATTCCGAACGCCGCTTGCCCTGACGTCGGCGTCAAGGCTTACGTTCGTAGGCATGCGAATCGGCGAGCTGGCCGCGCGGGCCGGGACCACGACGCGCACCTTGCGCTACTACGAGTCGCGCGGGCTGCTGCCCGCGCGGCGCAGCGGCAACGGGTACCGGACGTACGACGAGGACGACCTGAAGCTGCTGCGGCAGATCAGGACGTTGCAGGACTTCGGGTTCGACCTGGAGGAGACCCGGCCCTTCGTGGAGTGTCTGCGGGCCGGGCACCCGGAGGGCGACACCTGTCCCGCCTCGCTCGCGGTCTACCGGCGCAAGCTGGACGAGCTCGACGTGCTGATCGGCGAGCTGGAGGCCGTGCGGGCCGAGATCGGCGTACGGCTGGCGACGGCCGGAGGGGAGCCACCGTTGTGCGAACTGGGAGGGCAGAAGCTGTGATCAAGGCGTCGGGCGTGGCCGAGGTGACGGACGCGGACTTCGAGGCGGAGGTGATCGGGGCGGAGCTGCCGGTGCTGGTGGAGTTCACCGCCGACTGGTGCCCGCCGTGCCGGCAGATGGGGCCGGTGCTCAGCGCCCTCGCGGCGGAGGAGGGGGAACGGCTGAAGGTGGTGCAGCTGGACGTGGACAGCAACCCGCTAACCACGAACGCCTACAAGGTGCTGTCGATGCCGACCTTCATGGTCTTCCGGGACGGTGAGCCCGTCAGGTCGATGGTGGGGGCGCGGGCCAAGCGGCGGCTGCTGGCGGAGCTGGCCGACGTGCTCTGAGCCGGCTCCCGATCTCACCGGAATACAGAAAAATCCCTCGAGCAATTGCGCTCGGGGGATTTCTTTGCGTATATTCAATGGTTCGCGACTTCAAGTGGATTGAGCCGCGAAGAAGTTCAGTGAGCACAGTATATCCGGGCGGGAGCGGAATTGTCAAACACCGAATTTCAAGACGATGAATTGCGTCGCGAACAGGAATTCATCGACGGTCTGTACGCGCGCGTGGACGCGCTGCGCGGCGACACCGAGGACTCCGTCACGGACGCGCTCGCCCAAGGCAACACGCCCATGCAGGCACGGCTGGAGCGGGACATCCTCGTCGTCGAGCGCTCGGGGCTGCTCGCCGCGCTGAACGCCGTCGACGGCTCGCTCTGCTTCGGCCGCATCGACCTCGCCTCCGGCGTCACCCACCACATCGGCCGGATCGGGCTGCGCACCGAGGACGCCGAGCGCACCCCGATCCTGATCGACTGGCGCGCCGACGTCGCCCGCCCCTTCTACCTGGCCACCGGCCACACCCCGATGGGCCTCAGGCGCAGGCGGCACATCACCACCAGCGGCCGTGCGGTCACCGCCCTGCACGACGAGATCCTGGACCTCGGCGACCAGGAGCGGACCGGCCACGAGGACCCGACCGGTGACGCCGTGCTGCTCGCCGCGCTGAACTCCGCGCGCACGGGCCGGATGAGCGACATCGTGCAGACCATCCAGGCCGAGCAGGACGAGATCATCCGGGCACCGCACCGCGGGGTGCTGGTGGTGGAAGGCGGTCCGGGCACCGGCAAGACCGCGGTCGCCCTGCACCGAGCCGCCTATCTCCTCTACGAGCACCGCGAACTGCTCGCCCGGCGCGCGGTCCTGATCGTCGGCCCCAACCCCGCCTTCCTCGGCTACATCGGCGAGGTGCTGCCCTCGCTGGGCGAGACGGGCGTGCTGCTCGCCACGGTCGGCGAACTGTTCCCCGGCGTGCGGGCGACGGCCACCGACTCGCGCGCGGCGGCCGCGGTGAAGGGCCGGGCCGACATGGCCGACGTGCTCGCCGAAGTCGTACGCGACTGGCAGGCGCTGCCCGATCCGGTGATCGCGATCCAGCACGACCGCGAGGTACTGATGCTCGACGACGACCTGGTACGGGTCGCCCGTGAGCGCACCCGGGCCGCGAAGCTCCAGCACAACGCGGCCCGCGAACACTTCGAGGGGCACATCCTCAACACGCTCACCGAGCTGTACGCCGAGCGGGTCGGCACCGACCCCTACGACGGCAGCAGCCTCCTCGACCCCAGCGACATCACCCAGATCCGCGACGAGATCGCCGACAACCCCGAAGTGTGGGCGGCCATCGACCAGTTGTGGCCGCGGCTGACCCCGCAGCGCCTGGTCGCCGACTTCCTCGCCGACCCGGTCGGCTACCTCCCCGACGAGGACGCCGCCGCCGTCCGCCGGCCCGTGACCCGGGAGTGGACCGTCGCGGACGTACCGCTGCTGGACGAGGCGGCGGAACTGCTCGGCGAGGACGACCGGCTGGTCCGGGCGCGGGCGGAACGCGAACGGGAGACGCAGGTCGCGTACGCGCAGGGCGTGCTGGACGTGTCGTACGCCTCGCGCACCTACGAGTTCGACGACAAGGAGGACGAGGACAGCGAGATCCTCTCCGCGCACGACATCATCGACGCCGAGCGCTTCGCGGAACGCCAGGAGGAGGACGACCACCGCAGCGCGGCCGAGCGGGCGGCGGCGGACCGCACCTGGGCGTTCGGGCACATCATCGTCGACGAGGCGCAGGAACTGTCGCCGATGGCCTGGCGGCTGCTGATGCGGCGCAGCCCCACCCGCTCGATGACGCTGGTGGGCGACCCGGCCCAGACCGCGGAGGCGGCGGGCGTCGGCTCCTGGCGGCAGATCCTCCAGCCGTACGTCGAGGACCGCTGGGAGCACACTCGCCTCGGAGTCAACTACCGCACACCGGTCGAGATCATGGACCTGGCGGCGGCGGTCGTGCGGGCGGAGCACCCGGACTTCGAACCGCCGAGTTCGGTTCGCTCGACCGGGGTACGGCCCTGGGTGCGCGCCACCGACGACCTGCCGGACGCCGTCGCCAAGGCCGTCGGTGAGCTCACCCCCACCGAGGGCCGGCTCGCGGTGATCGCACCCCGCCATCTGCACCGCAGGCTGGCCGCACGTCTCGACGACGTCACGGCCGACACGGAACCCGACCTCACGAAGAGCGTCGTCCTCCTCGACCCGCGTCAGTCGAAGGGCCTGGAGTTCGACTCGGTTCTGGTGGTGGAGCCGGGCCTGTACGGCACGAGCGACCTGTATGTGGCGCTGACCCGGGCGACACAGCGGCTCGGCGTGCTGCACACGGGCCGACTGCCGCGTGGCCTGGGGTGACGCTCCGAAGCGCCGGACGGGTGACCGGTTCAGCCCGTCCGGCGCTTGAGGCGGCGCCCTCCTAGGCCGGACGCAGCCACACCGTCGCCAGCGGCGGCAGGGTCAGCCGGATGCTCGCAGGGCGGCCGTGCCAGGGCTGGGGCTCGGGCTTGAGGGGGTCGGGGTTGACGACGTCGCCGCCGCCGTACCGCGCCGCGTCGGTGTTCAGCGTCTCGTGCCAGGCCGGGATGTCGTCGGGGACACCGAGGCGGTAGTCGTCGCGCACGACCGGCGACAGATTCGACACCGCCAGCAGCGGCGCCCGCTCCGCGTCGAAGCGCAGGAACGCGAAGACGTTGTCGTCGGCCGCGTCACCCACCACCCACTGGAACCCGGACGGATCGGTGTCCCGCTGCCACAGCGCCGGCGTATGCCGGTAGACCGTGTTCAGGTCGCGGACCAGGTCCCGCACCCCTCGGTGGTCCGGCTCCGCCCCGTACGCCGGGTCCAGCAGCCACCAGTCCGGCCCGTGCGCCTCCGACCACTCGGCGCCCTGCGCGAACTCCTGCCCCATGAAGAGCAGTTGCTTGCCCGGGTGGGCCCACATGAAGGCCAGGTACGCGCGGAGGTTGGCGCGCTGCTGCCACCAGTCGCCCGGCATCTTCGACACCAGCGACCGCTTGCCGTGCACCACCTCGTCGTGGGAGATGGGCAGGACGTAGTTCTCGCTGTACGCGTACACCATCGAGAACGTCATCTCGTTATGGTGGTACTTGCGGTGCACCGGCTCCTTCGCCATGTACTCCAGCGAGTCGTGCATCCAGCCCATGTTCCACTTCAGCCCGAAGCCCAGCCCGCCGAAGCCCCCCGGGCCCGCCACATGCGTCGGGCGGGTCACGCCGTCCCAGGCCGTGGACTCCTCCGCGATCGTCACGACCCCCGGCACCCGGCGGTACACGGTCGCGTTCATCTCCTGGAGGAACGCCACCGCGTCGAGGTTCTCCCGCCCGCCGTGCTCGTTCGGCACCCACTGCCCCGGCTCACGCGAGTAGTCGAGGTAGAGCATCGAGGCGACGGCGTCCACCCGCAGCCCGTCGATGTGGAACTCCTCGCACCAGTACAGCGCGTTGGCGACCAGGAAGTTGCGCACCTCGCGCCGGCCGAAGTCGAACTCCAGCGTGCCCCAGTCGGGATGCGCGGACTTCAGCGGATCCTCGTGCTCGTACAGCGGACGCCCGTCGAACTCGGCCAGCGCCCAGTCGTCCCGCGGGAAGTGCGCCGGCACCCAGTCCATGAGCACGCCGATCCCGGCCTGGTGCAGGGCGTCGACGAGGTACTTGAAGTCGTCCGGCGTGCCGAGCCGGGCCGTGGGCGCGTAGAAGCCGGTGACCTGGTAGCCCCAGGAGCCGCCGAAGGGGTGCTCGGCGGCCGGCATCAGCTCGACATGGGTGAAGCCCAGGTCCTTGACGTACGCGGGGAGCTGCTCGGCCAGTTGGCGGTACGTCAGCCCGGGACGCCACGACGCCAGGTGGACCTCGTACACCGAGAACGGCGCCGCGTGCGTCGGCACCGAGCCGCGCCGCGCCAGCCACTGGGCGTCGCCCCACTCGTGCCGCGAGGCGTACACCACGGACGAGGTGTTGGGCGGGGCCTCGGTCCGGCGGGCCATCGGATCCGCGCGCAGCGTCTTCGTGCCGTCCGGCCGGGTGATCTCGAACTTGTACAGCTCGCCCTCACCGATGCCGGGCACGAACAGCTCCCAGACGCCGGTGCCGCCGAGCGAGCGCATCGGATACCCGGTGCCGTCCCAGAAGTTGAAGGTGCCGGCCAGGGACACACCCCGCGCGTTCGGCGCCCACACCGTGAACCGGGTGCCGGTCACGCCCTGGTGGGTCATCGGCTCGGCGCCGAGCGCCCGCCACAGCTCCTCGTGCCGGCCCTCGCCGATCAGATGCAGATCGAGCTCACCCAGCGCGGGCAGCAGGCGGTAGGCGTCCTCGGTCTCCTGGACCGTGCCCTCGTACTCCACGAGGAGCCGGTAACCCGCCGGCACCTCCCGCAGCGGCAGCAGCCCCGAGAAGAACCCCTCGCCGTCGTCGTGCAGTTCGGCCCGCAGGCTCCCCGCGACCACGGTCACCGACAGGGCGTACGGCCGGAAGGCCCGGAAGGCGACACCGCCGGGGACCGGATGCGCGCCGAGGACGGCGTGCGGGTCGTGGTGGGTGCCGGCCAGCAGCCGGTCGCGGTCGCCGGCGTCCAGGGCCGGGGAGACGGCCACCTCCACCGGCTCCGCCGGCCTCGGCACCGCCTTCTGCGCCGGGATCTTCTTCTGCGCCGCCTTCTGCGCGGGAATCCTCTTGGCGGCCTTCTTGGTCGTGGTGTCCTTCGCCCCTGAATCCTTCGACCCGGTGGCCTTGCCGGCCGCGCTCTTCGAGGCCGTCGCCTTGGCCGCCGCCTTGGACGTTGCCGCCTTGGATGCCGTCGCCTTGGACACGGCGGTCTTCGCGGTGGCCTTCTTCGTCACCGCCTTCTTCGCGACGGTCTTCTCGGCGGCCGCCTTCTTCGCCGGAGCCTTCGTGGCGGCCGTCTTCTTCGCGGCCGTCTTCTTCTGCCCGGCCTTCTTCGCCGTCGCCTTCTTCGCCGTCCCCTTCTGCACGGCCTCCGCGGCCTCCGCGGCCTTGGTCGTCGCCCTCTTGGCGACGCTCGTCTTCTCGGCCGACTGCTCGGCCGTGTTCTCGGGTTCCGAACCGCTGGAGGGAGTGGTGCGGGGGGTCACGGGCGGGGCCTCCTAGGCGCAGGTGGGGTCGGGGGAGTCGAGGGAGAGGGGGTGCCGGCGTCCGCGGCGAGGCGGTGTATCGCGGCCATCGGCACCGGGAGCCAGTCCGGGCGGTGCCGGGCCTCGTAGACGACCTCGTAGATCGCTTTGTCGGTCTCGTACGCGCGCAACAGCACCGGATCGGTCCGTGGATCGGCGCCGCTGACCTGCGCGTACCCGGAGCAGTACGCGGCCCGGCAGGCCTCGGCCCAGCCCGGCAGGGGCAGTTCGGCGGAGTGCGCGGCGTAGTCGAAGGAGCGCAGCATCCCGGCGACGTCCCGCACCGGCGGCTGCGGCATCCGCCGCTCGGCCAGCGGCTTCGACGGCTCGCCCTCGAAGTCGATCAGCCACCACCGGCCGCCGGGAGAGCGCAGGCACTGCCCGAGATGCAGATCGCCGTGGATGCGCTGGGCGGTCCAGGTGCAGCCCTCGGCGGCGAGTTCGGCCAGCGCCTCGAAGGCGGAACGCAGACCCGGCGCGTACGGCCGCAGCGCGGGCACCGCCTGGGCGGCCGAGTCGAGCCGCTCGACCATGCCGTCGACCAGCTGCTGCACCTGTGTGTGGCCCAGGGTCACGGTCGGCAGCGTACGCGCCAGCGCCGTGTGCACCTCGGCGGTCGCGCGCCCCAGTGCCCGCGCCTCGGCGGCGAAGTCCTCGCCCTTGGCCAGCTCGCGCAGCGCCAGCTCCCAGCCGTCCGCCGCGCCCTGCACGAAAGGCTGGAGCACACCGAGGACGTACGACTCGCCGGCCAGCTCGGCGTGGAACCACGCGGTCGGCGCGGGCACCCGGTCGCAGTCCTCCCCGGCCAGGGCGAGCGGCAGCTCCAGGTCGGGGTTGACGCCGGGCACGACCCGGCGCAACAGCTTCAGGATGAACGTATCGCCGTAGATCACCGACGAGTTCGACTGCTCGGAGGTGACCAGGCGCGGGACCAGGGCGGACCGGATCTCCTGGTCGCCGTCCCGTTCGAAGCGCAGCGCGCCGATGCGGGCCCCGGTGCGCAGGGCTTCGAGGAGCAGGTCGGCGGGGCGGGGGTCGTGGAGGGCGTCGTACACCGTGCGTCCGGTGAGCGGGCCCTCGGTCACGTGTCCGATCAGCGCGGGCGCCAGCCGGGGCGGCAGCGCCTCGCGCTCGCCTATGACCAACTGGTAGCAGTCGGCGGGCTGCTCGGGTGCGCCCGGCACCGGCGCGACGGGCTGATGGGCGCGCACCAGCAGGTGGTACAGGCCCAGCTTGCCGCCGGGCGGCAGTAGTTCGGTGGCCGCGACCAGCGTGAATCCGGTGACCGGACGCCCCTTGCCCGCGAACCAGCGCTGCCGTGGCAGCCACTCCCGCAGCAGTGGATCCAGTGACGCAAGGAGGCCGGGCGGGGCGGTGACGGTACGGGTGACGGCTTCCGACATGGCGTCGCGTCCTTTCCCCGGGGGGTCGGGGTGTTACTTCTGCGTGCCCCGGGCGGGGCGGTGGAAACCGCCCCGCCGGGCTGTCAGGCGGCGTCCTTGCGCAGCCGGAACCAGTAGAAGCCGTGGCCCCCGAGCGTCAGCAAGTACGGGAGCTCACCGATGGCCGGGAATCGCACCCCGCCGAACAGCTCGACGGGATGTCGGCCGTTGAACCTGCGCAGATCGAGTTCCGTGGGCTGCGCGAACCGCGAGAAGTTGTTCACGCACAGGACGAGATCGTCCTCGTATTCGCGCAGGAACGCGATCACGGCCGGATTCGACGACTGGAGCTCGGTGTAGGAGCCGAGTCCGAACGCCGGGTTCTGCTTGCGGATCTCGATCATGCGCCGGGTCCAGTGCAGGAGAGAGGACGGCGAGGACATCGACGCCTCGACATTCGTCACCTGGTAGCCGTAGACCGGGTCCATGATGGTCGGCAGATACAGCCGTCCCGGGTCGCTCGAAGAGAATCCCGCGTTCCGGTCCGGGGTCCACTGCATGGGCGTGCGCACCGCGTCGCGGTCGCCGAGCCAGATGTTGTCGCCCATGCCGATCTCGTCGCCGTAGTAGAGGATCGGCGAGCCGGGAAGCGACAGCAGCAGGGCGGTGAACAGCTCGATCTGGTTGCGGTCGTTGTCGAGGAGGGGCGCGAGACGTCGGCGGATGCCGATGTTGGCGCGCATGCGGGGGTCCTTGGCGTATTCCGCCCACATGTAGTCGCGTTCCTCGTCGGTGACCATCTCCAGGGTCAGCTCGTCGTGGTTGCGCAGGAAGATGCCCCACTGGCAGCCCGAGGGAATGGCCGGGGTCTTCGCGAGGATTTCCGAGACCGGGTACCTCGACTCCCTCCGCACCGCCATGAAGATGCGCGGCATGACGGGGAAGTGGAACGCCATATGGCATTCGTCGCCACCGCTGGCGTAGTCACCGAAGTAGTCGACCACGTCCTCCGGCCACTGGTTGGCCTCCGCAAGCAGAACCGTGTCCGGGTAGTGGGCGTCGATCTCCTTCCGCACCCGCTTGAGAAACTCGTGCGTCGCCGGAAGGTTTTCGCAGTTCGTGCCGTCCTCCGCGTACAGATACGGCACCGCGTCCAGCCGGAATCCGTCGATCCCCAGGTCCAGCCAGAACTTCAGCGCCGAGAGGATCTCCTCCTGCACGGTCGGGTTCTCGTAGTTCAGGTCCGGCTGGTGGGAGAAGAAGCGGTGGAAGAAGTACTGCCCCCGGACCGGGTCGTAGGTCCAGTTGGAGGGTTCGGTGTCGACGAAGATGATGCGGGCGTCGGCGTACTGCTTGTCGTCGTCGGCCCAGACGTAGTAGTCGCCGTAGGGGCCGTCGGGGTCCTTTCTGGACTCCTGGAACCACGGGTGCTGGTCGCTGGTGTGGTTCATGACGAAGTCGATGATGACCCGCATGCCGCGCTGGTGGGCGGAGTCGACGAATTCGACGAAGTCGGCGAGGTCTCCGAATTCCGGCAGGACGGAGGTGTAGTCGGAGACGTCGTAGCCGCCGTCGCGCAGCGGGGATTTGAAGAAGGGCGGCAGCCACAGGCAGTCGACGCCGAGCCATTGCAGGTAGTCGAGTTTGGCGGTCAGGCCCTTGAGGTCGCCGACGCCGTCGCCGTTGCTGTCCTGGAAGGAGCGGACCAGGACCTCGTAGAAGACGGCACGCTTGAACCAGTCGGGGTCACGATCCTTGGCAGGGGTGTCCTCGAAGGTGTCCAGCACGGGCTCGTTGACGGTCATGACGCTCAAGACCCTCCGATCTGCGGGGTGGACGGTCGCAGAACACGGCTGTGCCCATCCGGGGGATAACCCCCGGACCCCCAGCCGACGACAAGCACATGCGCGCCGCCAGGCAGAAGGCGCACATAGTTGGCCCTGCCCCAGTGATAGGTCTCGCCGGTGAGCTCGTCGCGCACCGGTACCGACTCGTGCCAGTCCAGGCCGAGTTGCGGCATGTCCAACGAGACCGTGGCCTCCTGGGTGTGGTGAGGGTCGAGGTTGGCGACCACCAGAACCGTGTTCGAGCCCTCCCGCTTCGAGTACGCGATCACCGCTTCCTGGTCCGCGTCGTGGAAGTGGAGGTCGCGGAGCTGCCGCAGGGCCGGATTCTCCCGGCGGATGCTGTTGAGCCGGGTGATCAGCGGGGCGATCGTGTCGGTGGTTTCCCAGTCGCGGGGGCGGATCTGGTACTTCTCCGAGTCGAGGTATTCCTCGCTGCCCTGGCGCAGGGGGGTGTTCTCGCACAGTTCGTAGCCGCTGTAGAGGCCCCAGGTCGGGGAGAGGGTGGCGGCGAGCACGGCGCGGACCTCGAAGGCGGGGCGGCCGCCCTGCTGGAGGTAGGCGTGCAGGATGTCGGGGGTGTTGGCGAAGAAGTTGGGCCGCATGTAGGAGGCGGCCTCGCCGGAGAGTTCGGTGAGGTACTCGGTCAGTTCCTGCTTGGTGTTGCGCCAGGTGAAGTACGTGTAGGACTGCTGGAAGCCGATCTGGGCGAGGGTGTGCATCATGGCCGGGCGGGTGAAGGCCTCGGCCAGGAAGATGACGTCCGGGTCGGTGCGGTTGATGTCGGCGATCACCCGCTGCCAGAAGACGACCGGTTTGGTGTGCGGGTTGTCGACGCGGAAGATCCGCACGCCGTGGGACATCCAGTGCCGCAGGACGCGCAGGGTCTCGGTGATCAGGCCGTCCATGTCGGCGTCGAAGGCGATGGGGTAGATGTCCTGGTACTTCTTCGGCGGGTTCTCGGCGTAGGCGATGGTGCCGTCGGGCCGGTGGTGGAACCACTCGGGGTGTTTGTCGACCCAGGGGTGGTCCGGGGAGCACTGGAGGGCGAAGTCCAGGGCGATCTCCAGGCCCAGCTCGCCCGCCCTGGCGACGAAGCGGTCGAAGTCGTCGAGGGTGCCCAGGTCGGGGTGGACGGCGTCGTGGCCGCCCTCGGGGGAGCCGATGGCCCAGGGCACGCCGACGTCGTCGGGGCCGGCGGAGAGGGTGTTGTTGGGGCCCTTGCGGAAGGTGGTGCCGATCGGGTGGATCGGCGGGAGGTAGACGACGTCGAAGCCCATCGCGGCGATCGCCGGGAGCCGGCGCGCGGCGGTCTCGAAGGTGCCGTGCGGCTGGGCGGCCGTCCCCTCGGAGCGGGGGAAGAACTCGTACCAGGAGCCGTACAGGGCGCGTTCACGCTCCACCAGCAGCGGCAACGGATCCGACGCGGAGACCGGATCGCGCAGCGGATACCGGCCCAATACGGCGTCGACCTTGGGCGTCAGCGCCGCCGCCAACCGCCAGGCGGCCGGGCGGCTTTCGTCCCGCAGCGCCTCCACCGCGGCGGCGATCACCTGCCGCCCCTCGCTCTCGGGTACTCCGGCGGCGGCGCGTTCGTACAGCCGCGCGCCCTCCTCCAGCACCAGGTCGGTGTCCATCCCGGCCGGGATCTTGATCTGGGCGTGGTGCCGCCAGGTGCTGACGGGGTCGCCCCACGCCTCCACCCGGTAGGTCCAGTGACCCGGCGCACCGGCGGTGACGTCGGCGCCCCAGCGGTCGGTGCCGGGGGCGAGTTCACGCATCGGGGTCCAGGGGCCCGGACGGCCGTCCGGGTCGGTCAGTACGACATCGGCGGCCACGGCGTCGTGTCCTTCGCGGAACACGGTCGCCGAGATCTCGAAGGTCTCACCGGTCACCGCCTTCGCGGGCCTGCGCCCGTGCTGGACGATCGGGCGGACGTCGAGAACCGGTATGCGCCCGACACCTCCGGCCGCGTCGGTCGCGGAGGGTCGCTCCGGAGCGGGCGGTCCGTGGTCGGCGGCGGTGGCGCGCGGGGCCGGGGTTGCGTCGGTGCGGGGCGTCGGGGGTGAGGACGACTGGTGGTGCATGGCGGGCATGACCGCTCCTGTCCGCGTCATCTTGGGTGGGCGGATGGCTGTGGGGAGGTTGGTCCTGCGTGGTGCTGGGTCGAACTGCGGCTCCGCCGCGTGGTGTGCGCCCGGGGGCGCACGGGTGGGGTGTACCGGGGAGGAGCCTTCCCACCCTATTCGGGTGGGCAATCCGGCACTTTGTTAACTACTCACGCGTATGTCTACGCACAAGACCGGCCCCGTTCCTCGGGAACGGGGCCGGTGTCCGCAACTGGCCGTGAAGAGGACGCTACGGGCCCGGAACCCGCAAGAGTTTGTCCGGTGAGCCGAGCCCGCGGCCGGAGACCTTTCCGGACCCGGCCTGTGCCACGAGCGCCTTGGACACCTGTGCGGGCGACGCCTTGCGACGGTCGGCCAGATAGAGCGCGGCCACGCCCGCGACGTGCGGTGACGCCATCGACGTACCGGAGTAGGTCGCCTTGCCGGTGTCGCTCGCGTACGACGCCGAGGTGATCCCTACGCCCGGGGCGAACAGGTCCAGCGCCGGGCCGAAGTTGGAGAAGCCGGCCCTCGCGTCCCGCTGGTCGGTGGCGCCGACGGTGATGGCCTCCTTCACCGCCGCGGGGGAGTACAGGCCCGCGGGGAGCCCGTCGTTGCCTGCGGCCACCGTGTAGGTGACTCCGGACGCTATGGAGTTGCGTACGGCGGCGTCCAACTGGGTGTTGCGGTACCCCCCGAGACTGACGTTCGCGACCGCCGGCTTCTTCGCGTGCCGGGTCACCCAGTCGATGCCCGCGATGACGTCTGCGGTGCTGCCGGCGCCGGAGTTGTCGAGCACCCGCACGGCCACGACCTTGGCTTTCTTGGCCACGCCGTACTGCCGGCCCGCGATGGTGGCGGCGACGTGGGTGCCGTGGCCGTTGCCGTCGCTCGCCGTTCTGTCGTCGCCCACGAAGTCCCAGCCGTAGCTCGCCCGGCCGCCGAAGTCCTTGTGCGAGACACGGATGCCGGTGTCGATGACGTACACCGTCACCCCGGCGCCCGCGGACTCGGGCCAGGTGTAGCTCTTGCTCAGTGGAAGATTGGCCTGATCGATGCGGTCCAGGCCCCAGGACGGCGGGTTCTTCTGGGTGTGCTCCAGGGCCACGCGGGTGTCCTGGACGACCGAGGCGACTCTGGGGTCGGCCGCGAGCCGTTTCGCCTGTCTCGCGTCGGCCCGGATGGCGTAGCCGTTGAGAACCGTGCCGTAGGTGTGGCTTATTTTCGCCCCGTACTTCTCGGCCAGGCCTTTTCCGGCCGCCGACGGAGCCTTCGTTCCCCCCTTGAGTGTCACGAGGTAACTGCCGCTGACGGAGCCGGGTTCTCCGGCGCCGAGTATCCGCCCCTCCGGTGCGGCGTGCGCGGGCAAGGTCGTGGCCGAGAGCGCGGCGACGCAGGTCACCGCGGTCAGCCCGGCTGCCCGGCGCAGACGCCGTGTGCGCGTCCGTGCCATGGTGTGAGTTCCCCTCCTCAACTCGGCGCACGGCGGCCGTCGTTCGCCGGGTGCACCCGGCGTGGCCGGTACGCCATCTGTCACCCTCTCGTGACGTGAGAAGTCGCCACAAGAAGGCCTACGGGGGCGGAATCAGCCATATCCGCCATGGGAGATCCGCAAGGGTTGCGGCGTTTTTCGGACGTACGTGCTCCGCTCCTAGCTGCTTGACAGCCAGTCACCGCCAGTGATGACCGAAAAGACGCACTGTGGTTACGAAGCCCCGCATACCGATACCGTCGGGGGCGATGACGGGACCCACACCGGCGTGGGCCCCCTGCCACGCGCTGCCCGAGGTGAACCGTGAAGGCGATCCGTCGATTCACCGTCCGACCTGTCCTCCCCGAACCCCTCCGGCCCCTGAGCGACCTGGCGCGCAACCTGCGCTGGTCGTGGCATACGGAGACCCGTGACCTCTTCCAGTCCGTGGACCCCGAGCGCTGGGCCGCCTCGGGCAACGACCCCGTACGGCTGCTGGGCAGCGTCTCGCCCGGACGGCTCGCGGAGCTGGCCGAGGACCGCCGCTTCCTGCGCCGGCTGACGGCCGTCGCCGGCGACCTCAACGACTACGTCACCGGCGACCGCTGGTACCAGGGCCAGTCGGCCGAGCTCCCGGCCGCCGTCGCCTACTTCTCACCCGAGTTCGGCATCACGGCCGCCCTGCCGCAGTACTCCGGCGGCCTCGGCATCCTGGCCGGCGACCACCTCAAGGCGGCCAGCGACCTCGGCGTACCGCTGATCGGCGTGGGGCTGCTCTACCGCCACGGCTACTTCCGCCAGACCCTGTCCCGGGACGGCTGGCAGCAGGAGCACTACCCGGTCCTGGACCCCAACGAGTTGCCGCTGGCCCTGCTGAAGGAGCCCGATGGCACCCCCGCGCAGGTCTCCCTCGCCCTGCCCAACGGCAAATCGCTGCACGCGCGCGTGTGGCTCGCCCAGGTCGGCCGGGTCCCACTGCTGATGCTGGACTCGGACGTCGAGGAGAACGACCTCGGCGAACGCGGGGTCACCGACCGGCTCTACGGCGGTGGCAGCGAGCACCGGCTGCTCCAGGAGATGCTGCTCGGCATAGGAGGGGTGCGGGCGGTCCGGACGTACTGCCGGCTCACCGGCCACCCGGCCCCCGAGGTCTTCCACACCAACGAGGGCCACGCCGGCTTCCTCGGTCTGGAGCGCATCGCCGAGCTCTGCGAGGAGGTCGGCCTGGACTTCGACGCGGCCCTGGAAGCCGTCCGCGCCGGCACGGTCTTCACCACCCACACACCCGTCCCGGCCGGCATCGACCGCTTCGACCGCGAGCTGGTCGCCCACCACTTCGGTCCCGCCGCGGAACTCCCCGGCATCGACGTCGAACGTGTCCTCCAGCTCGGCATGGAGACCTACCCCGGCGGCGAACCGAACCTCTTCAACATGGCGGTGATGGGCCTGCGCCTCGGCCAGCGCGCCAACGGCGTCTCACTGCTGCACGGGAACGTCAGCCGCGAGATGTTCTCGGGCCTGTGGCCGGGCTTCGACCCCGACGAGGTCCCGATCACCTCGGTGACCAACGGTGTGCACGCCCCGACCTGGGTGGCCCCCGAGGTGTTCCGCCTCGGCGCCCGCCAGATCGGCGCCCAGCGCACCGAGGACGCGATGACCGTCGGCGGCTCGGACCGCTGGGACGCGGTCGGTGAGATCCCGGACCAGGACGTCTGGGAGCTGCGGCGGGCGCTGCGCGAGCAGCTGGTGCTGGAGGTGCGCGAGCGGCTGCGCGCGTCGTGGCGGCAACGCGGCGCCGGGACGGCTGAGCTGGGCTGGATCGACGGGGTCCTGGACCCCGACGTCCTGACGATCGGCTTCGCCCGCCGGGTCCCGTCGTACAAGCGCCTGACGCTGATGCTCCGGGACCGCGACCGCCTGATGGACCTGCTTCTGCACCCGGAGCGGCCCATCCAGATCGTGGTGGCCGGCAAGGCGCACCCGGCGGACGACGGCGGAAAGCGCCTGGTCCAGGAGCTGGTGCGGTTCGCCGACGATCCGCGCGTCCGCCACCGGATCGTCTTCCTGCCCGACTACGGCATGGCGATGGCGCAGAAGCTCTACCCCGGCTGCGACATCTGGCTGAACAACCCGCTCAGGCCGCTGGAGGCGTGCGGCACCTCGGGCATGAAGGCGGCCCTGAACGGCTGCCTCAACCTCTCGGTCCTGGACGGCTGGTGGGACGAGTGGTTCCAGCCCGACTTCGGCTGGGCGATCCCGACCGCCGACGGCACCGGCACGGACCCGGACCGCAGGGACGACATAGAGGCGGCGGCGCTGTACGACCTGCTGGAGCAGCGGGTGGCCCCTCGCTTCTACGAGCGCGGCCAGGCCGGCCTGCCGGACCGCTGGATCGAGATGGTCCGCCAGACCCTGACCCTGCTGGGCCCGAAGGTGCTGGCGGGCAGGATGGTCCGCGAGTACGTGGAGCGCCTCTACACCCCGGCCGCGCACGCCCACCGCGCGATGACGCCGGACGCGGCGCGCGAACTGGCTCTCTGGAAGTCCCGGGTCCGCTCGGCGTGGCACGACGTGAGCGTCGACCACGTGGAGACGTCGGTGGCGACGGCCACGGCGGAGCTGGGCACCACCCTCACCCTGCACGTCCGCGTCGGCCTCGGCGAGCTGGTCCCGGACGACGTGGAGGTCCAGGCCGTGTCGGGCCGCGTCGACCCGGAGGACCGCATCGCGGACGCGTCGACGGTCCCGCTGAAGCCGACGGGAGGCCCGGACACGGAGGGCCGCTGGACGTACGAGGGCCCCCTGTCCCTGGACCGGACGGGTCCGTACGGCTACACGGTCCGGATCCTGCCGGCGCACCGACTGCTCGCGTCGAGCGCGGAGCTGGGGCTGGTGGCGGTGCCTTCGGAGGACTTGGGGGAGGGGGCCGGGCTGTTGATGCGGTAGGGGGAACGCCGCGGGGCTCGGGGTGCTTCAAGGAGGAAGCCGCCGTTCAGTACTCCTCCTTGAACTCCCGCTCGCAGATCTGCCGCAGCACCGTCCCGCACCGCCGCGCGTAGGCGTGCTGCAAGCCCCGCGTGGCCGCCCCGCCCGCTCGGGAGTACCACTTGGCCGCGCGGCTGAAGGCGCGGACCGTGAGCCAGACCGTGCCGTCGCCGGTGCGTTCGACCAGGAAGGCCTCCTCGCCGCACTCGGGGTGCCCGGGGAGGGTGCCGTAGGCCCAGCCGATGCGGCGGTACTCGTCGACCGTCCAGACGATCCGGCAGGGTGCCTTGATGACGCCCGCCAGGGTGACGGTGACGTCCACGTCGGGGGCCGCGCGGTCGGCCGACACTTCGATGCCGACGCCCATCGCGCGGTGCATCTCCCAGGTCATGACCGCCTCGGCGGCCCGGCGGAAGACGTCCTCGCCCTCGCCGATACGGGTGCGTACGTGCATGGGGTGGAAGCCGGGCGGGCAGAAGCCGTTCTCCCGGGTCGCGCCGACGTCGTCGTACGTGAAGGACATGGGTCCCAAGAGTAGGGCGGCACCCGGGGCCGCCTTCGTCCCGGGTGCCGCCCTGGCGCTACGTTCGCGTCAGCTGACGTTGATGGCCGACCACGCGGCCGCCACCGTCTTGTACTCGGTGCTGGTGGAGCCGTACAGGGCGGACGCCGCGCTCAGGGTCGCCGTGCGGGCGGCCTTGTACTTCGTCGTCGACGTCATGTACTCGGTCAGCGCCTTGTACCAGATCGCGGCGGCCTTGGCGCGGCCGATCCCGGTGACCGTCGAGCCGTTGGACGTCGGGGAGTTGTAGCTCACCCCGTTGATCGTCTTCGCTCCGCTGCCCTCCGACAGGAGGTAGAAGAAGTGGTTGGCCGGGCCCGAGGAGTAGTGGACGTCCAGGCCGCCCAGCGAGGACGACCAGCTGTCCTTGGACGCGCCGTCCTTGCTCGGCTTGTCCATGTAGCGCAGCGGGGTGCCGTCGCCGTTGATGTCGATCTCCTCCCCGATGAGGTAGTCACCGACGTCGGAGGAGTTGTTGGCGAAGAACTCCACCGACGTGCCGAAGATGTCGGAGGTGGCCTCGTTCAGGCCGCCGGACTCACCGGTGTAGTTCAGGCCCGCGGTGTTGGAGGTGACGCCGTGGGTCATCTCGTGGCCGGCCACGTCCAGCGAGGTCAGCGGGTTGGTGTTGCCCTCGCCGTCGCCGTACGTCATGCAGAAGCAGCTGTCGTCCCAGAACGCGTTGACGTACGCGTTGCCGTAGTGGACCCGCGAGTAGGCGGCCTTGCCGTCGTTCTTGATGCCGCTGCGGCCGAAGGTCTCCTTGTAGAAGTCCCAGGTCTCCTGCGCGCCGTAGGCCGCGTCGACGGCGGCGGTCTGGTCGGCGGAGGAGCTGGAGGCCGTGCCGGTGCCCCAGGTGTCGTCCGCGTCCGTGAACAGCGTTCCGGTGCCGGAGGTACCGCGGGCCAGGTTGTACGTCTTGTGGCCGCCGCGAGTGGTGTCGTAGAGCTGGTACGTCGAACCCGACTTGGTGGTCCCGAGGGTGACCGTGCCCGAGTACAGGCTCTTGCCGGTGCCGGTCTCGATGCCCTGGTACTCGTACAGCTTCTTGCCGGTGGCGGCGTCGGTGATGACGTGCAACTCGTTCGGGGTGCCGTCGTCCTGGAGGCCGCCGACGACCGTCTCGTAGGCGAGGGTCGGCTTGCCGTTCGCCGCCCAGATCACCTTGCGGGGCGCCTTGTCCGCCTCGGTCTTCTCCGAGCCGGCCGCCTCGGCACGCGAGACCGCCTGGCTCTCGGCCTTGGCCGCGGTGATGGCCGGCTTCAGCGAGGCGACCTTGATGGTGGCCGACGTCGCCTTCGTCACGCCCTTTCTCGCGCCGCTCGCCGACTCGTGGACGACCAGGTCGCCGCCGAGGACCGGCAGGCCCGCGTAGGTGCGCTCGTAGCGGGTGTGGACGCTGCCGTCGGCGTCCTTGACGACGTCCTTGACGACCAGCTTCTCCTGGGCGCCGAGGCCTATCCCGTCGGCGGTCTCGGCGGCCTTCGCCTGCTGGTCCTTGATCAGGGTGGTGCGGGCCGCGGGGGCGAGCGCGACCGGTACGGCGAGCGGGGCGGCCTTGGTGCCGGCGTCCGCGGGGGCCGCGGCGGCCGAACCACCGGTGGTCAGGGCGGTGGTGAGGAGGGCCCCGGCGGCCACGGCGGTGGCGATGGCCAGGGTGGTGCGCTTGCGACGCGCGTAGAGGGGGGTCACACGAGCTCCTTTTGTGGGGGAGGTGCATCGGTGCTGTGCGGCGGGTGAGGGAAGAGTGACATCCCAGGCGCGTACATGTCAGGACTGCGCAAGTGATGTTGGCCAAGATTTGACCGTCGGGTGAACGTTGCGGAAATGTGAACGGGCGCCGTCCCGGCGGGAGTTGAACCCACCGAGACGACGCCCTGTCAGAGACGGACCGTCAACGGGCCTTCAACGGGCCTACGGGAAGGTGAGCTTCCAGCTGTTGATGTAGCCCGTGTCGATGGCCGCGTTGTCCTGGACCCGGAGCGTCCAGACGCCGTTGGCGACCTCGGAGGAGGCGTTCACCGTGTAGGTGGTGTTGAGGTTGTCCGAGCTGCCGCCGGTGCCGTACCCCTTCAGCGTGTACACCGTGCCGTCGGGGGCGAGCAGGTCCACCTTGAGGTCACCGACGTACGTGTGGACGATGTCCACGGCGACCTGGAGGTTGGCCGGCGCGTTGCCGGTCCGTCCGGAGACGGTGATCGGCGAGGTGACCGCCGCGCCCCGGTCCGGGATCGCCACGTCGGCGGTGTTCTCGAAGGAGGTGCCGCCACCGCCGCCGGGACGCGAGCCCACCGCGATGCCGGCCCAGGCGTGCTGTACCGCCGCGTACTCGGCGCTGGTGGTGCCGTACAGCTCACCGGCCGCCGCGAGGGTGCCGGTGCGGGCGCCCGCGTAGTTGGTGTTGGAGGTGAACTTGGTGGTCAGCGCGCGGAACCAGATCTTCTCCGCCTTGTCACGACCGATGCCGGTGACCGGAAGGCCGTCCGAGGTGGGCGAGTCGTACGTGACACCGTTGATGGTCTTGGTGCCGCTGCCCTCGCTCAGCAGGTAGAAGAAGTGGTTCGCCGGGCCCGACGAGTAGTGCACGTCGATCGAGCCGATGCCCGAGTACCAGGCGTCCTTGGACGCGCCGTCCTTGCTCGGCTTGTCCATGTAGCGCAGCGGGGTGCCGTCGCCGTTGATGTCGATCTTCTCGCCGACGAGGTAGTCACCGACGTCGTTGGAGTTGTTCGCGTAGAACTCGACCGTCGCGGCGAAGATGTCGGAGGTGGCCTCGTTCAGACCGCCGGACTCGCCGCTGTAGATGAGGCCCGCGGTGTTGGAGGTGACGCCGTGCGTCATCTCGTGCGCGGCCACGTCGATGGACGTCAGCGGGTGGGTGTTGCCCGACCCGTCGCCGTACGTCATGCAGAAGCAGCTGTCGGACCAGAACGCGTTGACGTAGTTGTTGCCGTAGTGGACCCGGGAGTAGGCGCCGACGCCGTCGCCCCGGATGCCGCTGCGCCCGTGCACGTTCTTGTAGTAGTCCCACGTCAGCGCGGCACCGTAGTGCGCGTCGGCGCCCGCGGTCTCCAGGTTGGACGGGTTGCCGTTGCCCCACACGTCGTCGGGACCGGAGAAGAGCGTGCCGGTGCCCGAGGTGCCGCGGTTGAGGTTGTACGTCTTGTGGCCGCCGCGCGCGCCGTCGGTCAGGTTGTACGTCGACCCGGACTGCGTGGTGCCGAGGGTGACAGAGCCGCTGTACATCGTGTTGCCGGTGCCGTTCTCGATGGCCTGGTACTCGTACAGCTTGGCCCCGGTGGCGGCGTCGGTGATGACGTGCAGCTCGTTCGGGGTGCCGTCGTGCTGGAGGCCGCCGACGACCGTCTCGTAGGCGAGGGTCGGCTTGCCGTTCGCCGCCCAGATCACCTTGCGGGGCGCCTTGTTGACGTCCGGGCTCTTGGCGTCCTCGGCCTTCGCGGCGGCCAGCGCCTGCTTCTGGGCCTTGGCCGCGGGGACGGCGGCGGTCGTGGTCGCCGGCTTGATGGCGGCGCGGGTCGCCTTCACGACGTCCTTGGTGGCGCCGGCCTTCGTGGTCTCGACGACCAGGTCGCCACCGAGGACGGGCAGACCGTCGTAGGTCCGCTCGTAGCGGGTGTGGACCGTGCCGTCGGCGTCCTTGACGACGTCACGGACGACCAGCCGCTCCTTGGCGCCCAGGCCCAGGTCCTTGGCGGTGTCCGCCTTGCCGGCGTCGGCCTCGCGGATCAGCTCGGCGCGCTGGGCCGGGGAGAGCTTGACGGACTCGGCGCCCGGTATGACCTTGCCCGCGGCCGACGGTGCCTTCTCCGGGGCTGCGGTGGCGGCGCCCGACTGGACGGCCGCGGCGATCAGGGCGGAGACGCCGACGAGGGCGACGGCGGCGGCCCGACGGGACGCCGTGTGGGGGGTGCGTCTGTGGGAGGAACTGTCTCTCAACACTGACTCCTTCTGCGCGGCCGCGGATCACGCGGCCAGGGGAGACCGGTCGGCGGGTGGGCCGTCCGGGCAGAGCGAAGTGGTACGCAGAACGACGTGCGCGTGCGGGAACTGGACGTGCGCGTGCGAGAGTTCAGCCGCGGGCACCGCCGTGTGACGGTGCTGTGGGGTTGCTGTGTCGCGGCCGTGGGAAGAGTGGCAGGTGACTGCGGTTTCTGTCAGGACCGCGTCAGGAAGTTGGCCGGAAATCGTTCGTTGTCCGGGAGTTCACGTTCGATAAACGGACCGGACGGCTTAGGAGTCGATCCGGGCCAGATCCCGCAGCCACGCGGCGGCGTTCCCGTCGGACGGCGCGCGCCAGTCGCCGCGCGGCGAGAGCGAACCGCCCGCCGAGACCTTCGGGCCGTTCGGCATCGCCGAGCGCTTGAACTGTGCGAACGCGAAGAAGCGACGGCAGAAGACCTCCAGCCAGTGCCGGATCTCGGCCAGGTCGTACGCCACCTGCTTCGCCTCGGGGAAGCCGGGCGGCCAGGCACCGGCCTGCGCGTCCTGCCAGGCGTGCCACGCCAGGAAGGCGATCTTCGACGGGCGGAATCCGTACCGCAGCACCTGGAACAGCGTGAAGTCGTGCAGCGCGTACGGCCCGATCTTCGACTCGGTCGACTGCATCTCCTCGCCGGGCACCAGCTCCGGACTGATCTCCGTGTCGAGGATCGCGGACAGGGTGCGGCCGGTCTCGTCGTCGAACTGCCCGCTGCCGATGACCCAGCGGATCAGATGCTGGATCAGCGTCTTCGGCACACCGGAGTTGACGTTGTAGTGGCTCATCTGGTCGCCCACGCCGTACGTGGACCAGCCCAGCGCCAGCTCCGACAGATCGCCGGTGCCCAGCACGATGCCGCCGCGCTGGTTGGCCAGGCGGAACAGGTAGTCGGTGCGCAGACCGGCCTGCACGTTCTCGAAGGTGACGTCGTACACCGGCTCGCCGGACGCGAACGGGTGGCCCATCTCCTTCAGCATCAGCCGCGCGGTCGGCGTGATGTCCAGCTCGGCCGCGGTGACGCCGAGCGAGTTCATCAGCTTGTGGGCGTTGTCCTTGGTGTGGTCGCTGGTGGCGAAGCCGGGCAGGGTGAAGGCCAGGATGTCGCTGCGCGGGCGCCCGGCGCGGTCCATCGCCCGGGCGGCGACGATCAGCGCGTGCGTGGAGTCCAGACCGCCGGACACCCCGATGACGACCTTCGGGCCGCCGATCGCGCCCAGCCGCTGCTGGAGGCCCGCGACCTGGATGTTGTACGCCTCGTAGCAGTCCTGGGCCAGCCGGTCGGCGTCGGCGGGCACGAACGGGAAGCGCTCCACCCGGCGCCTGAGCCCCAGGTCGGCCGTCGGCGGGTCGAGCCGGAAGTCGATCCTGCGGAAGTCACCGGTCCGCCCGGCGTGCGCGCGCCGGTTGTCGTCGAACGTGCCCATCCGGTGCCGCTCCTGCCGCAGCAGGTCCAGGTCCACGTCGGCCACCGCGTACTGGTCGTCCAGCGGGAAGCGGTCCGTCTCCGCGAGCAGGGCGCCGTTCTCGTAGATCATGGTCTGCCCGTCCCAGGACAGGTCCGTGGTCGACTCGCCCAGACCGGCCGCCGAGTACACGTACGCCGCCAGGCAGCGCGCGGACGCCGCCCGGCACAGCAGCCGGCGGTCGTCGGCCCGGCCGACCGTGATCGGGCTGCCCGAGAGGTTGGCGAGCACGGTCGCGCCGGCCAGCGCCGCCTCCGCGCTCGGCGGCACCGGCACCCACATGTCCTCGCAGATCTCGGCGTGCAGCACCAGACCGGGGACGTCCCGCGCCTCGAAGAGCAGGTCGATCCCGAACGGGACCTCCTCGCCGCCGATCCGGATCGTCCCGCCGCGCTCGTCCTCGCCGGACGCGATCTGCCGCTGCTCGTAGAACTCGCGGTAGTTCGGCGGGTACGACTTGGGCGCCACGCCGAGGATCCGGCCGCGGTGCACGATCACCGCGCAGTTGTAGATCCGGTGGCGATGCCGCAGCGGGGCGCCGACGACCAGCACCGGAAGCAGCTCGGCGGACCCGGCCACCACTGCGCCGAGCGCCTCCTCCACCTCGTCCAGCACCGCGTCCTGGAGTAGCAGGTCCTCGATCGAGTAGCCGGTCAGGCCCAGCTCGGGGAAGACGGCGACCGCGACGCCCTCCTGCGCGCACGCCCGCGCCTGCCGCAGGACCGCCTCCGCGTTGGCGCGCGGGTCGGCGATGACGGTGTGGCCCGTACAGGCGGCGACCCGTGCGAAGCCGTGCTCGTAGATCGACCAGAAGTTCAACGGGACTTCCCCAGGAGAGCCGGACAGTGCTGGCATCGAGCATAGATCGCCTGATCAGGCCCGCGCCGCTCCGGGCGGGGCGGGCCGCTCCCCGTGCCAGGACCGCCACAGCGCGGCGTACGCCCCGTCCGCCGCGACCAGCTCGTCATGGGTGCCCAGCTCGGTGACGCGGCCGTTCTCCATCACCGCGACCCGGTCCGCGTCGTGCGCGGTGTGCAGGCGGTGCGCGATGGCGATGACCGTACGGCCTTCCAGTACGGCGGCGAGGGCATGCTCGGTGTGCCGGGCCGTCGTCGGGTCGAGCAGGGCCGTCGCCTCGTCGAGGATCAGGGTGTGCGGGTCGGCCAGCACCACGCGAGCGAGGGCCAGCTGCTGGGCCTGCGAGCCGTCCGTACGGCGGCCCCCGTCGCCCAGCGCCGTGTCGAGTCCGTCGGGCAGGCGCCGCACCCAGGTGTCCGCGCCGACCGCGGTGAGCGCGGCCCACAGCTCCTCGTCCGTGGCGGACGGCTCGGCGATACGGAGGTTGTCGCGGACCGTGCCGAGGAAGACATGGTGCTCCTGGGTGACCAGCACGACCTGGCGGCGCAACTGCTCCGGGCCGAGCGCGACGACCGGCACATCGCCGACCGTGACCGAGCCGGCGGTCGGCGCGTCCACGCCCGCGAGCAGTCTGCTCAGGGTCGTCTTGCCGGCGCCGGAGGGGCCGACCACCGCGAGGCGCTCGCCCGGCCGGACGGTCAGGTCGACGCCGCCGAGGACCTCGCCGCCCCGGTCGTAGGAGTAGCGCACGCCGGTCACCTCGATCCGGTCGTCGGCGGGCGCCGGCGCGTCGGTCGCCGTGGCCCGCGGGGAGCGCGCCAGGCCCTCCACACGGGCGAACGAGGCGCCGCTGCTCTGGAGTTGCTCGACCCGCATCAGGATCTCGTCCAGCGGCTCGGACAGCCGTTGCAGATACAGGGCCGCCGCCACGACCGAACCCAGGCTCAGCGCGCCCCGCTCCAGCAGGAAACCGCCGAGCAGCAGGACCGTGGCGACGGGGACGATGTACGACACGTCGACCGCCGGGAAGAAGACACTGCGCAGGAACAGCGTGCGGAAGCGCGTGCGGCGGGAGGTCTCCAGGGCGTCGCGGCTGGCCGCGACCCGCCGCGCCTCCAGACGCAGCGCCTCCACCGTGCGGGCGCCGGTCGCGGTCGCCGCGAGGATCTCCGCGACCTCCGAAGTGGCGGCGCCCTCGGCGAGATAGCTGTCCCGTGCCCGGCGCAGATACCAGCGCAGGGCCCACCAGATGCCGCCGAAGCCGAGCACGGCGCAGATCCCGAGGAGGGGGTCCAGGGCGATCACGGCGCCGAGCAGGAACAGCGCCTGCACGGAGCTGATCAGCAGTTCGGGGCCGGCGTCGCGCAGGGTGGTGCCGACCAGGGCGACATCGGCGGTGCCGCGTGCCGTGAGGTCACCGGCGCCGGCTCGCTCCACGACGTTCGCGGGGAGGGCGAGGGCGCGGTCCACGAACTCCTCGCGGACCCGGGCGAGGGTGCGTTCGCCGAACCGGTGGCCGACGTAGCGGGCCCAGCGGGCCAGCAGCAGCTGCGCTGCCGCCGCGACCAGGATGGCCAGGGCCAGCTTGTCGACCGTCGCGACGCCGTGGCCGGCGCGGACCTCGTCGATGATGCGGCCCACCAGCCAGGGGCTCGCCAGGCCGGCGACCGCCGCGAGGGAGTTCAGGGCGAGGACGGTGGTGAACGCCTTGGCGTCGGCTCGGACGAGGCGGGTGGTGGCTCGGCGTACGTCCTCGGGCGCGGCGACGGGGAGGGTGGCGCGGGGGAGCGCTCGGGGCTTCACGTCTCGTGCCGGGTGCGGGTTCCGGGTGGCTCGTCGCGCGGTTCCCCGCTTCCCCGAGCGGCGCTGTTCGTCCGTCACCTGGCAAGCTCCTCGGCGTCCTCGTCCCGCGCCACCAGGGCCCGGTAGCCCGGCTCTGCGTCCAGCAGCTCCCGGTGGGTGCCCGTGGCCGCCACCTTGCCGTCGACCAGGTAGTGCACGACGTCCGCGCGGTCCAGGACCAGCGGGGACGTCGAAGTCACCACGGTCGTACGGCCCTGCCGTGCGGTGCGCAGGCGTTGCGCGACCCGCGCCTCGGTGTGGGCGTCCAGGGCCGACGTCGGCTCGATGGCCAGCAGGACCTCCGGATCCGCCAGTAACGCGCGCACCAGGCGGACGCGTTGGCGTTGGCCGCCGGAGAGGTTGCGGCCCTGGGCGTCGATCGGGGTGTCCAGGCCGTCGGGCAGGCCACGCACGATGTCCTCGGCGACGGCGGCGTGCAGCGCCCGCGCGATCGCCTGATCGTCCCGGTCCGTGTGCCCGGCGACCAGCTCGCGCAGGGTGCCCGCGAACAGGTCCGCCTCGGGGTCCGCGACCAGGACGCGCTGTCTGATCTGCGGTGACGCGATCTCGGTGAGGGGGACATCGCCCCAGGTCGCCGCCGACGGGACATAGCGGCCGAGGCGGTCCACGACGGCCGCCGCGTCCGCCGGCAGCGCGCCGGCCAGCGCCGTCAGCCGGCCCGGCGACACCCGCACCCCCGACTCGGGGTCGTACAGCGCCGCCGGCTCCGCGGGGGCGTCACGCCGGCCGGTGTCGGTCATGGGCTCCAGCCGCAGGAACCGTACGACCCGACGGGCCGCCACCACACCGCGGGCCACCTGGTAGACCATCTCCACGACGAACGCCACCGGGCGGACCAGAACCGCCACATAGCCGTAGACCGAGACCAACTCGCCCACGGTGATGGACCCCTGGGCGGCCATGCGGGCCGCCAGCCAGGTCACCACGGCCAGGAACAGCGTCGGCAGTCCGAGCCCCAGCGCCTGCACCCAGCTGGTCACCGACCCGACCCGGTACCCCTGCGCGCGCAGCCGCTGGGAGTCGCGGTGGAAGGCGTCGGCCACCAGGTCCTTGCCACCGAGGCCGTTGAGGACGCGCAGTCCGCCCGCGAGGTCGGCGATGCGGGCGGTCAGGACGCCCTGCCGCTCCCGGTACTCCGTCTCGGTGCCCTGGAGCCGGCCGAGCAGCGGGCCGACCAGTACGGCGATCGCCGGCATCCCGAGCAGCACGACCACCGCGATCGGAACGGACACGGACACCAGCAGCACGGCCACCACCAGATAGGCGACGACCGCGCCGAAACCGGGTCCGATGACCGTCAGGGAGTTGCTGATCGTCTGGACGTCGCCCACGCCGATCGTGACGACCTCCCCCGCGCCGACCCGGCGCGGCAGCGCGGCGCCCAGCCGGACCGACTGGCCGACCAGGACCTTGGTCGTGCGGAACATCGCGTCCATCCGGACCCGGGTCATCGTGCGGTGCCGCATGATGCTCAGCCAGGCGTTGAACACATGCACCCCGGCCAGCACACCGGTCCACGCCGCCAGCGCCGCCTGGTCACCGGCTGCCAGCCCCTCGTCCACGGCCCGCGAGAGCAGATACGGCGCCGCCGCCAGCAGCACCATCCACACGGCGGAGATGAGCGCGCCGAGCACGGACCGCCCGGCCTGCTGGGTGACCAGCCACCACAAGTAGCGTGCCCCACCGCGACGATCGGGCTCGCCGGGATCCTCGTACGCGTCGATCATCGTTCCCCGTTCCCCCGTCCGCTGTCCTGCCGAGCCGTGCCGTGTCCCTACGCCAGACTGTCCCGCCAGGCCCGGTGCAGATCCGCGAACCTGCCTGTCCCGGCGATCAGTTCGGCCGGGGTGCCGTCCTCCACGATCCGGCCGTGTTCCATGACCAGGACCCGGTCGGCGATCTCCACGGTGGACAGCCGGTGGGCGATGACGACGGCGGTACGGCCGTGCAGGACCGTCGACATCGCGCGCTGCACGGCCCGCTCGCCCGGGATGTCCAGGGAGCTGGTCGCCTCGTCCAGGATCAGCACGGCCGGGTCGGCGAGCAGCGCCCGCGCGAACGCCACGAGCTGGCGCTGACCGGCCGAGATACGGCCGCCCCGCTTGCGTACGTCGGTGTCGTAGCCGTCGGGCAGGGCGCTGATGAAGTCGTGCGCGCCGATGGCCTTCGCGGCCTGCTCGATGTCCTCGCGGGTGGCGTCGGGCCGCCCGATGGCGATGTTCTCGGCGACGGTGCCGGAGAACAGGAACGCCTCCTGCGTCACCATCACCACCCCGCGCCGCAGCTCGGGCACGGCCAGCTCGCGCAGGTCGACGCCGTCCAGCAGGACCCGGCCGTCGGAGGGGTCGTAGAACCGGGCCAGCAGCTTGGCCAGCGTCGACTTGCCGGCGCCGGTGGAGCCGACGACCGCGACGGTCTGCCCGGCCGGGATCGCGAGGTCGAAGCTGGGCAGCACCTCGCCGCCGGTGCGGTAGCCGAACCGGACCTCGTCGAAGACGACCTCGCGGCCGGGGTGCTCCGAGCGGAGGTCCGGGAGCTGCCGGGGCGCCGACGGCTCGGGCACGGAAGGCGTCTGGGCCAGCAGTCCGGCGATCTTCTCCAGGGAGGCCGCCGCCGACTGGTACGAGTTCAGGAACATGCCGAGCCGGTCGATCGGGTCGTACAGCCTCCGCAGATAGAGCACGGCCGCCGCCAGCACACCGAGGGCCAGCGTGCCGCCCGCGACCCGGTAGGCGCCCCACAGCACGATCCCCGCGACGGCCGTGTTGGCGACGATCCGGGAGCCGACGACGTAACGGGCCATCTCCAGCAGCGCGTCGCCGTTCGTCCGCTCGTGCCGGGTGTTGAGGACCCTGAAGTCGGCGTCGTTGGCGGCCTCGCGGCGGAAGGCACGCACCGGGCGGATGCCGTTCATCGTCTCGACGAACTTGACGATCACGGCCGCGATGGCGGTGGAGCGCAGCCGGTACACCCGGCCGGCCCGCCGCTGGTACAGCCGTACCAGCAGATACAGCGGCGCGAACGAGGCCACGGCGACCGCGCCCAGGCCGAGGTCCAGCCACAGCAGCATCACCGAGATGTAGACGAAGGACAGGATGACGGTGATCAGCTCCTGCAACCCCTCGCTGAGGAGCTCGCGCAGGGACTCCACGTCCGTGGTGGAGCGGGAGATCAGCCGCCCCGAGGTGTAGCGCTCGTGGAAGTCCACGCTCAGGGCCTGGGCATGACGGAAGATACGGCCCCGCAGGTCGAGCAGCACGTCCTGGTTGACGCGGGCGGAGGCCAGGATGAACGCGTACTGGAGCGTGCCGGAGACCAGCGCGCACAGCAGATAGCCGACCGCGACCGCGAACAGCGGCCCCAGGTCGTCCCGCCGGAACGCCGGTACGGCCGAGTCGATGGCGTACGCCACCAGCAGCGGGCCCGCCTGCACCGCCGCCTGCTGGAGCAGCAGCAGAAGCGTGGTGACGGCGACGCGCGCCTTCATCGGGGCGAGCAGGGAACGCAGCAGGGCCGCGGTGGCGCCCGGGGGAGTGGGCAGGACGTCCCGGTCGAACGGGTCGCCCTCGACCGGTCCCCGGTCCGGCTCCTCCCTCTCCGGCTGTTCCTTGCCCGGTGCGGTGGCGGTGGTCGCCGTCATCGCTCGGCCTCCTCGGTCCCGGCCATCAGATGGGCGTACTCGGCATTGCTGCGCAGCAGTTCGTGATGGGTGCCGACGGCGGTGACGCGGCCGTCGGAGAGCAGCGCGACCCGGTCCGCGAGCAGCACCGTGGACGGGCGGTGGGCGACGATGAGGGCGGTGGTCTCCGCGAGGACGTCCCGCAGGGCGGCCTCGACCGCGGCCTCGGTGTGCACGTCGAGGGCGGACAGCGGGTCGTCCAGGACGAGGAACCGGGGTCTGCCCACGACCGCGCGGGCCAGCGCCAGCCGCTGCCGCTGCCCGCCGGACAGACTCAGCCCCTGCTCGCCGACCTGGGTGCCGGTCCCGCGCGGCAGGTCGTGCGCGAACGCGGCCTGCGCGACGGCGAGCGCCCGCTCCATCTCGGGCTTGCCGGCGCCGGCTGCGGCCCCCATGAGAACGTTGTCCGCCACGCTGGCCGAGAAGAGCGTGGGCTCCTCGAAGGCGACGGCGACCAGTTCGCGCAGCGCCTCCCGGGGCATCGCGGTGATGTCCTGGCCGTCGAGGGTGATGCGGCCGGACGTCACCTCGTGGAGGCGGGGGACGAGGGCGGTGAGGGTCGTCTTGCCACTGCCGGTCGCACCGACCAGGGCCATGGACTCGCCGGGGCGGATGTGGAGGTCGATCCGGTCGAGGACCGGTGGTGAGTCGGCGGGGGCGTCCGGGTAGCGGAACCGCACGCCGTGGAACCGGAGTCCGAGGTCCGTACGGTTCTCCTTCGCCGTCGAGATCTCGTGGCCCTCCGGCTGCGCGTCCATCACCTCGAAGTACCGCTCCGTGGCCGTCGCCGCCTCCTGGCTCATCGCCAGCAGGAACCCGATCGAGTCGACCGGCCATCTGAGCGCGAGCGCCGTCGACAGGAACGCCACCAGCGTGCCCGCCGACAGCTCCCCGTCCGCCACCTGCACCGCGCCCAGCACCAGCGCCGCCCCGATCGCCAGCTCCGGCAGCGTCACGATGACACCCCAGATCGTCGCCAGCAGCCGCGCCTTGCGCAGCTCGGTGCCGCGCAGGGTGCCCGACAGCTCCCGGAACGCCAGCGCCTGACTGCGGTGCCGCCCGAACCCCTTGATGATCCGGATCCCGAGCACGCTCTCCTCGACGACCGTCGTCAGATCGCCGACCTGGTCCTGTGCGCGCCGCGCCACCTCGGCGTACCGCTTCTCGAAGATCACACAGGTCACCATCACCGGCACGGCCGGGACCAGGATCACCAGACCCAGCGTCCAGTCCTGGAGCAGCATGATGACCACACCGACCAGGATCGTCACACCGTTGACCAGCAGGAACGTCAGCGGGAAGGCGAGGAACATGCGCAGCAGCATCAGATCGGTGGTGCCGCGCGACAGCAGCTGTCCCGACGCCCACCGGTCGTGGAAGGCCACCGGCAGCCGCTGAAGACGGCGGTACAGATCCGCCCGCATCCCCGCCTCGACGCCGGCCAGCGGCCGTGCCACCAGCCAGCGCCGCAGTCCGAACAGCAGCGCCTCCGCGAGCCCGAGCAGCAGCAGATACAGCGCGCCGAGCCACACCCCGGCCGGATCCCGGTCGGCGACCGGACCGTCGACCATCCACTTCAGGACCAGCGGAATGACCAGCGAGAGACACGAGGCGACGATCGCCACGCACGCGGCGGTGAAGAGCCGCACGCGCACCGGCCGCACGTACGGCCACAGGCGCAGCAGCGTACGTACGGCGGATCGTTCGGACCTGTCCTCTGCGGTTGCACGTGTCGTCACCATCAGCAGCGAGCCTACGGATCGCCACTGACACTGCCCACCGAGTTTTGGCCGGTCCGCGGTCGGTCGCTGGTCCTACTACCTGCGTGTTCGAGGGGTCGTACACCTCTCCCTCCGCCCGCGAACGGGTTCCTTGCCCTGGGCCGATCAGCCGTCCACCCTCAGCAGCAGCACGGCCCGCGCCGGCACCGTGATCGCCGCTCCCGCCCGGTGCCGCACGCCCGGCGCCGCCTCCTGCTCCTCGTGCGAGGTGTCGACGACGACCTCGTAGCGCTCCGCCCAGGGCGGCCCCGGCAGCACGAAGCTCACCGGCCGGTCCCCGGCGTGCAGCACGGCAAGGAAGCTGTCGTCGACTATCGGCGCCCCGCGCTCGTCCCGCCCCGGGATGTCCCGCCCGGACAGATACATCCCCAGCGTGGCGGCGGGCGCGTACCAGTCCCGCTCCGTCATCTCCGAGCCGCGTGCCGTGAACCAGGCCAGGTCCCGCAGCCCGTCGGCCGAGTGCGCGCGCCCGGAGAAGAACGCCCGCCGACGTAGCACGGGATGCCGGTGCCGCAGCTCGATCAGCCGGGCCGTGAGGTCGAACAGCGCCTTCCAACCCGGCTCCTCCAGCAGCCCCCAGTCCAGCCAGCTGATCTCGTTGTCCTGGCAGTAGGCGTTGTTGTTGCCGCGCTGGGTGCGCCCCAGCTCGTCGCCCGCGACCAGCATCGGCACGCCCGTCGACAGCAGCAGCGTCGTCAGCAGGTTCCGCAGCTGCCGGCGCCTGAGCGCCCGTACCTGCTCGTCGTCCGTCGCGCCCTCGGCGCCGCAGTTCCAGGCCCGGTTGTCGTTCGAACCGTCCCGGTTGCCCTCACCGTTGGCCTCGTTGTGCTTGCGCTCGTAGGACACCAGGTCCCGCAGTGTGAAACCGTCGTGCGCGGTCACGAAGTTCACCGACGCGTACGGCCGCCGCCCGCCCCACGCGTACAGGTCGCTCGACCCCGACAGCCGGTACCCCAGGTCCCGTACGTCCGGGAGCGCGCCCCGCCAGAAGTCCCGCACGGCGTTGCGGTAGCGGTCGTTCCACTCCGTCCACAGCGGGGGGAAGGCGCCCACCTGGTAGCCGCCCGACCCCACGTCCCACGGCTCGGCGATCAGCTTCACCCGGCGCAGCACCGGATCCTGCGCGATGACGGCGAGAAACGGCGAGAGCATGTCGACGTCGTGCATGGAGCGGGCCAGCGCGGCGGCCAGGTCGAAGCGGAAGCCGTCGACGCCCATCTCCGTCACCCAGTACCGCAGCGAGTCGGTGATGAGCCGCAGCACATGCGGCTGGACGACGTGCAGGGTGTTGCCGCAGCCGGTGTAGTCCGCGTACCGGCGCGCGTCCGACTGCAAGCGGTAGTACCCCCGGTTGTCGATGCCCTTCAACGACAGCGTCGGGCCCAGCTCGCCCGCCTCCGCCGTGTGGTTGTAGACGACGTCGAGGATGACCTCGATCCCGGCGGCGTGCAGCGCGCGGACCATCCGTTTGAACTCGCCGACCTGCTGACCCGTCGTACCGGAGGCGGCGTACGCGGCGTGCGGGGCGAAGTAGCCGATGGAGTTGTAGCCCCAGTAGTTGCGCAGCCCCTTGCGCAGCAGATGGTCCTCGTGCGCGAACTGGTGCACCGGCAGCAGCTCCACCGCCGTCACGCCCAGCTTCACCAGGTGCTCGATCGCCGCCGGATGCGCCAGACCGGCGTAGGTGCCCCGCAGTTCCTCCGGAATCCCGGGGTGCAGCTTCGTGAACCCCCGTACATGTACCTCGTAGATCACCGAGTCGGCCCACGGCGTCTTCGGCCGCCGGTCGTCCGCCCAGTCGTCGTCATCGTGGACGACGACGCCCTTCGGGACGTACGGCGCCGAGTCCCGCTCGTCGCGCACGGTGTCCGCCACATGCTGCTGAGGCCAGTCGCGGACGTGCCCGTACACCTCCGGCGGCAGGCTGAAGTCGCCGTCCACCGCGCGGGCGTACGGATCCAGCAGCAGCTTCGCCGGGTTCCAGCGGCCGCCGGTCCACGGGTCCCAGCGGCCGTGCACCCGGTAGCCGTAGCGCTGACCGGGCATCACACCCGGCACGAAGCCGTGCCAGATCTCGTGCGTCAGCTCGGTCAGCCTGGCCCGCGTCTCCTTGCCCTGTTCATCGAAGAGACACAGCTCGACGGCCTCCGCCCCGCCGGCCCACAACGCGAAGTTGGTGCCCGCCACCCCGTCCGGACCGACCCGGAAACGGGCGCCGAGCGGCACGGGCGTGCCCGGCCACACGGGCACGGCAGGGGCCTTGGGCCGCACGCCGTTCACGACGGCGGCCGGGCGCCCCTCCCCAACGACGGCCGCACCGGCCACCGCCTCCTGCTCGGCTGCGCTCGACACCTGTGGCCTCCCACGGCTCACGGACCACACGATATGGAAAGAGAGCCCACGGTCGTCCCAGCCGCGGCTCCCCGTCGCGTCGTCCTCCCCAAGGTTCTTCCCACCGCCGGGCTCGCACTCACGTTTCCCCGGACCCACCCCGGTCGTTGGGGTCTTCGTGAGGCACGTACAAGGGCGCGCGCGGCGCGCGAGGGCCGCGTTGGCCGCCGTAGTGACATGGGCAGGTCTGCTGGCCGGAGCGGTCGGCTGCACCACGGACGGCGGCGCCGGCGAGATGCTGGGCAAGGCGCCGGCGCCCGAGGACGTCATCAGGGTCACACCCGACGACGGCTCCAGGGGCGCACGCCCCGACGACGAACTGCTCGTCCGTGTGCCCAGCGGACGCCTGGAGTCGGTGAAGGTCGTCAAGTCCCAGGACGCCCAGGACACCCCGGTGTCCGGGCACATCTCCGAGGACGGCCTGCGCTGGGAGCCCGAGGACCCCGGGCTCGCGCTGGCCGCCAGATACACGATCGACGCGGTGGCCGTCGACGGCCACGGGCGCCGCAGCGCACGGCACACGACCTTCACCACGTACGTCCCCGACAAGCGGTTCATCGGATACGTCGCCCCCGAGAACCGCTCCACCGTCGGCACCGGAATGATCGTCTCCCTGGAGTTCAACCGGGAGATCGACAACCGCGCCGCCGTCGAACGCGCCGTCCAGGTCACGGCCGAGCCGGCCGTGGAGATCCGCCCGCACTGGTTCGGCAGGAGCCGTCTCGACTTCCGCCCCCGCGACTACTGGAAGCCCGGCACCCAGGTCACCGTCGACCTGCGGCTGCGGGACGTCGAGGGCGCCCGCGGTGTGTACGGACTCCAGCACAAGACCTTCTCCTTCACCGTCGGCCGCCACCAGACCTCCCTGGTCGACGCCGTCGAGCACACCATGGAGGTCCGCCGCGACGGCGAACTGCTCGCCACCGTCCCGATCACGGCCGGCGCCCCGAAGATGACCACCTACAACGGCAAGATGGTGGTCACCGAGATGCTCGAACTGACCCGGATGAACGGCGCCACGGTCGGCTTCAAGAAGAAGAACGGCAAGGGCGAGTACGACATCCCGGACGTCCCGCACGCCATGCGGCTGACCGACTCCGGCACCTTCCTGCACGGCAACTACTGGGCGGACGCCGCGATCTTCGGGCAGAGCAACGTCAGCCACGGCTGCGTCGGCCTCCGGGACGTCAAGGGCGGCGGCTCCGACACGCCCGCGGGCTGGTTCTTCGACCGCAGTCTGATCGGGGACGTCGTCGAGGTCGTCCGCAGCAATGACAAAAAGGTCGCTCCCGACAATGGGCTCGGAGGGTGGAATATGGGCTGGAAGGAGTGGAAGGCAGGCAGCGCGGTGAAGTAATCGGTCAGGGGGGTGAGTTGGGCGAGGCGCACCACCGGCGGACCGCCGGCCGATGTTGGAACGGAACGGTGACAATCGCGCGGCGCCGACGTGCCTGGCCATGTGGTTAATATGCGCCGATGCGCGCGGCGGGCGCGCGGGGGCGCGGGTCGGACCAGGCCCGGGGAGGGGAGTACGACTTTGAACGTGCGGCCGATATCGGGGGCGTCGGTTGGCGGACGTGGACGCGGGCGCGTGGGGTTTTCCGCGGTCGCGGGTGCGCTGCTGCTGACGGTCACCGCGTGCGGTGGGGGCGGCGGAGCGGATTCGGGTGCCGGTGACGGGAAGGGCGGGGACGCCGGCACGGCGGAGGCCAAGAAGTCGCAGGCCGTCGTGACCATAGCCCCGGGGGACGGCGCCAAGTCGGTGGACACCAGCGGTGCGCTGAAGGTGACCGCGGCCAAGGGCAAGCTGACCTCGGTCGAGGTCAAGGACGCCAAGGGCGGCGCGATAGCCGGGAAGATAACCGGCGACGGGGGCACGTGGACGCCGTCCACCCACCTCGCCGCCGCCACGAAGTACACGGTGCACGCGGTCGCCAAGGACGCCGCGGGCCTGGAGTCCGCCAAGGAGGCCGACTTCACCACCCTGACGCCGAAGAACACCTTCCTCGGCCGGTTCACCCCCGAGGACGGCTCCGAGGTCGGCGTCGGAATGCCGTTCTCGATCCGCTTCGACCGGGGCATCACCAGCCCCGAGGACGTCGAGAAGGCCATCACCATCAAGACCGAACCGGCCGTCGAGGTCGAGGGCCACTGGTTCGGCAACGACCGCCTCGACTTCCGGCCCGAGAAGTACTGGAAGGAAGGCACGAAGGTCACCGTCGACCTCAACCTCGACGGCGTCGAGGGCCGTGACGGCGTCTACGGCGAGCAGGACAAGAAGATCTCCTTCACCATCGGCCGCGACCAGGTCTCGGTCGTCGACGCCAAGGCCAAGAAGATGAAGGTCATGCAGGACGGCAAGGTCGTGAAGACCATCCCCGTCACCACCGGCGCGCCCGGGTACGCGACCTGGAACGGCCAGATGGTCATGACCGAGAAGTTCGTGCAGACCCGCATGAACGGCGACACGGTCGGCTACGACGGCGAGTACGACATCAAGGACGTGCCGCACGCCATCCGCCTGACCGACTCCGGCACCTTCATCCACGGCAACTACTGGGCGGGCGGCGCCTTCGGCAACACCAACGCCAGCCACGGCTGCGTCGGCCTGCGCGACGTCAAGGGCGCCTGGAGCAAGGACACCCCGGCGGCGTGGTTCTACAACCACTCGATCATCGGCGACGTGGTGGTCGTGAAGAACTCCGCGGACGGCACGGTGGCTCCGGAGAACGGCCTCAACGGCTGGAACATGTCCTGGGAGAAGTGGAAGGCGTAAGCACGCCTTGTTCCGCGCTGCGGCCCCGGTGTACGGCCTCGTGTGAGGTACGGCACCGGGGCCGCCTCCGTTAGTCGCGGTTAACCTGCTCGCATGACCGTGAATCTCGAAGTCGCCGAAGGTGTCGGTACCCTCCGTCTCGACCGCCCGCCCATGAACGCGCTGGATGTCGCCACCCAGGACCGGCTCAAGGAGCTGGCCGAGGAGGCGACCCGGCGTGACGACGTGCGGGCCGTGGTGATCTACGGCGGGGAGAAGGTGTTCGCGGCGGGCGCGGACATCAAGGAGATGCAGGCCATGGACCACACCGCGATGGTCCTGCGGGCCCGTGGCCTTCAGGAGTCGTTCACCGCGGTGGCCCGCATCCCGAAGCCGGTGGTCGCGGCCGTGACGGGCTACGCGCTCGGCGGCGGCTGCGAGTTGGCGCTGTGCGCGGACTACCGGATCGCCGCGGACAACGCCAAGCTGGGCCAGCCGGAGATCCTGCTCGGCCTGATCCCGGGCGCGGGCGGCACCCAGCGTCTGGCCCGTCTCGTCGGCCCGTCCAAGGCGAAGGACCTGATCTTCACCGGCCGGATGGTGAAGGCCGACGAGGCACGGGAGTTGGGCCTGGTGGACCGGGTCGTGGCGGCGGACCAGGTCTACGCCGAGGCGCACGCCTGGGCGGCGAAGCTGGCGCAGGGCCCGGCGATCGCGCTGCGTGCGGCGAAGGAGTCCATCGACACGGGCCTGGAGACGGACATCGAGACCGGCCTGGCGGTGGAACGGGGCTGGTTCGCGGGTCTGTTCGCCACGGAGGACCGGGACCGGGGGATGCGGAGCTTCGTGGAGGAGGGTCCGGGCAAGGCGAAGTTCCTCTGAGCCTCGCGCAATCTCGTCCGGTCTCACCCCTGAAACTCCGCCGAACCACTTGCAATTGACGTCGTGTCTGATCCGGGTCCCTCGAAGGGGCGGTTTATGGCAGCCTTAAGGCAACCTTAAGCGTGTCTTGTCGAGGGAGCCCGTCGATTGCCTCCAGCAGACCCTTCGCCGCAGGTCAGGCGGGTCGTTGAGGGTCCCGAACTGCCCCTGACATATGCCAACCGAGCCCTGCGGAATGAGAGCTTCCGGGGGATGTATTCCTCCGGAACGGCCCCGACGGGCGCCGCGGGCGGCCATGATGGGGGCATGGCGGGGCTGGAGGGTGTCGAACACCCGCGGGGAAACGGCCGTGCGGCTGCGGCGCGCTGGTCGCCGGCGGTCGAGGACGAAGCTGCCTCGAAGGCGCTGGAACTTTTCGGTAATCCCACGGAGGCGGAGGTTCCGCTCCCCTCTCGCCCGGAGTCGGCCGCGACGGCCCGCCGGCTGACCCAGGTCGTGGTGCTACGGCAGTGGGGCCTGACCCCGAAGATGACAGAGGACGCGGTCCTGCTGGTCTCGGAGTTGGTCGGCAACGCCGTCCGCCACACCGGCGCCCGCGTCTTCGGCCTCCGCATGCGCCGCCGCCGCGGCTGGATCCGCATCGAGGTCCGCGACCCGTCCCGCGGCCTGCCCTGTCTGATGCCGGTCCAGGAGATGGACATCAGCGGCCGGGGCCTGTTCCTGGTCGACAAACTCTCCGACCGCTGGGGCGTGGACCTGCTGCCGCGCGGCAAGACGACGTGGTTCGAGATGAGGGTGGCGGACCGCTAGACATCTCAGCCCGTCCGGCGCCCGGTTGACCCGCGGTCAGCGGACACGCCGCCGAACGAGTGAAGATCCCCGACCCGCCGCCGTAGGCCCGCGATCGTGCTGCCCATGATCACAACTCGCCTGCGGCGGCGGGCCGCTGCCGCCGTCCTGTCCCTCTCGGCCGTCTTCGCCACGACGGCCGCCACGGCTCCCGCGACCGCCCCCGCCTCAGCCGCGGCCGCAGCCGTCAAGGCCGCCCCGGCCCCGGCCGCCTGTCCCGTCCGTTTCGACGACCCGATCAAGGCCGCGGCCGACCGCGGTGTCGACGTCGACCGCATCACCCCCGAACCCGCCTGGCGCACCAGTTGCGGCACGCTCTACCGGGCCGACGGCCGCGGCCCGGAGACCGTCTTCCAGGAGGGCTTCAAGCCCAGGGACGTCGAGACCGGCCAGTACGACCTGGAGAAGTACGTCCTGGTCAACCAGCCCTCCCCGTACGTCTCCACGACGTACGACCACGACCTGTACAAGAAGTGGTGGAAGTCCGGCTGGAACTACTACATCGACGCCCCCGGCGGCATCGACGTCAACAAGACCATCGGCGACGCCCACAAATGGGCCGACCAGGTCGAGGTGGCCTTCCCTGGCGGTATCGACCGGAAGTACGTCATCGGCGTCTGCCCGGTGAACAAGACGACCAAGGTCGAGATCATGAGCGGCTGCCAGAGCAACCCGCACTTCGAGGCCTGGCACTGACACCCCGCCGTGCCTACCGGGCGTGCAGCAGCACCTCCGCGCCCACCGGCCGGTAGCCGGCCGCCAGGAACGCCCGCACACTGCGGGCGTTCCCCGGCGCGATCTGCGCCCACAGTGGCTCCGTGACGAGATGCCGGGCGGCCGTCACCAGCAACCGCCCCAGCCCGCGCCGCCGTACCGCCTCGTCCACCTCCACCGACACCTCCAGCCGCCCGGCGACCCCGCGGCCCGTCACCAGGACCCCACCGGGAGCCGCCCACGCGCGCACCTCGTCGCGCCGGGTCCGGGCGTAGCCGATCCGGGGATGGCCGACGTCCTCCATCTCCTTGAGCGGGAGCGGCGGTTCACCCCGCAGCGGGGTTCCGGTCAGCACCGAGTCGACGGTCTCGGTCCGACGTCCCGTCCGCTCCATGAGGGCCGCCAGGAAGCGCGGATTCATCGGCGCGGCCAGCGCGTCGCAGTCCACGCCGCGCAGGGTGTCGTACACCCACGCCGGATCCTCGTCGGTGAAGACGACGGAGTGCGCGGTGAAGGCGAGGACGCCCGCGGTCCGCGGGGACGGCTGGGCAACGACCGTCGTGCGTCCGTCCGGGGGCGGGAAAACGCCGCGCGCCGCCGCGTCGAGAATGTCCCGCAAGGTCTCCGCCACGGCCGCCACCCCTCGCCCTCGCCGCTTGAGTCTCCACCCACTGGAAGGCCCACACTCGCAGACGTGATCGTAGAAGGCAGTTCGTGGACGAGATGTTCCACGGACTGGACACGGCCGACCCGGTGATCCGTGACCGGATGCGGGAGATGGCGGTGGACCTGCCGGACGAGCCGGCGTCCGAACAGGTGGACGCCTGGGTGGAGTTGGCCGAACTGATCCAGGACCCGCGCTTCCGGGCGCGGATGCGCAGGGTGGCCGAGTTCAACGCGGCCGGCCGCGGGGACGGGGTGCCCGCCGGGGCGTCCATGTGGTTCGCCCGCAAGCTGGTGCACCTGGCCGCCGAGGCGCGCGGGCAGGGCATCGCGCCGACGTCGCCCGAGGCCGGGCGGATCCTGCGGGACCTGCTCGGCGACGCCGACCCGGCCGCCGTGCTCGAACGCCTGAAGTCCGGCGTGAACGACGAGGTCGCCCGCTACCGCGAGCTGTTGTGCGCCGTGAAGGGCCGTGGGCCGGAGTCGGCGCACCGCGAGGAGTTCGCCTGGGTGGTCGCCGCACTGGAGGCACGAGTGGCCGGATAATCTGACGTCCGTCAGCAAGGCAATCAAGGCACGACGAAAAGGGGCGGATCGGTGGCGCAGATCGACATCGAGGAAGCACGCAAGCAGTTCGAGCGCATCGATGCGGACGGTGACGGCACCATCACCGCCGCCGAGTTCAAGTCCGCGCTGGCCCAGGGCGGCGACTGGAACGTCACCGAGTCCGTCGCCGAGGCGATCATCAGGAGCCGCGACCTCAACGGCGACAAGCTCCTGTCGTTCGACGAGTTCTGGTCCTACCTGAGCAAGTGACGCCCCCACGAAGGGGCGCCCTCCCCCCGGGGGGAAGGGCGCCCCTTCGTCATGCGCGGCGGCCGCGCGACCGTCAGGCGTTCTCGGCCCACTCCCGCAGCGCGGCCTTGCTGGCGAAGTCCGCCACGTTCTTGTCCAGCGGGTCGTCCGTGTACTGGTGGAAGCGCCACTTGGCCTGGATGCGGGGCTTGCCGGCGGTCACGTAGTCGGCGATCCAGAGGCCGTCCCCGGCGTACGACGTCGTGTCCACGTTCAACCAGTAGTTGCGGTTGCAGTAGAGGACGACCGGGTTGTTGGGCCGCTTCTCCTTCACCTTGCGGATGAACAGGTCCTTCTCCGCGTTGCTCGCATGCGTCCCCTCGCTCGTCGTCTCCCAGTCGACGGCGAGGATGTCGCCCGCCTTCTCGGGGGCCTTGCTCACGAAGTAGTCGGCCTGGGCGGAGAGGTTGCCGGGCCAGAGGAAGTGGTAGAAGCCGACGACCAGGCCGGCGTCTCGGGCGCGTTCGGTCTGGGCGGTGAGCTTGGGGTTGATGTAGGAGCGGCCCTCCGTCGCCTTGATGAAGACGAAGGAGAGGCCGTCGGTGCTGTAGGACGAGGACTGGTACGCGCTGACGTCGATGCCGCGGATCATGGGGGGACTCCCGGAAGTGCCGGTGGGGGGAGAGGAGTTGGACTGGCTGTATGCCCCACCGTGCCACGGCTGACGCGTACCTGACGTGGAATTGTCAACATTCGACGCCGGTCCGGTCGAGGCCGGTCAGCACTCGATGATGTTGACCGCCAGCCCGCCCCGCGCCGTCTCCTTGTACTTGACCGACATGTCCGCGCCCGTGTCCTTCATGGTCTTGATGACCTTGTCCAGGGACACCTTGTGGGAGCCGTCGCCGCGCATGGCCATGCGGGCCGCGGTGACCGCCTTGACCGCGGCCATGCCGTTGCGCTCGATGCAGGGGATCTGGACCAGGCCGCCGACGGGGTCACAGGTGAGACCGAGGTTGTGCTCCATGCCGATCTCAGCGGCGTTCTCGACCTGCTCCGGGGAACCGCCGAGCACCTCGGCCAGGGCACCCGCCGCCATCGAGCAGGCCGAGCCGACCTCGCCCTGGCAGCCGACCTCGGCGCCGGAGATGGACGCGTTCTCCTTGAAGAGCATGCCGATCGCGCCCGCGGCGAGCAGGAAGCGGACCACGCCCTCCTCGTCCGCGCCCGGCACGAAGTTGATGTAGTAGTGCAGCACCGCGGGGATGATGCCGGCCGCGCCGTTGGTGGGGGCCGTCACGACCCTGCCGCCGGCCGCGTTCTCCTCGTTCACGGCCATCGCGTAGAGCGTGATCCACTCCATGGCGAGCGCCTTCGGGTCGCCCTCGGAGCGCAGCTTGCGGGCGGTGTTCGCGGCCCGGCGGCGGACCTTCAGACCGCCCGGCAGGATGCCCTCGCGCGACATGCCCCGGGACACGCACTCCCGCATCACCCGCCAGATCTCCAGCAGGCCCTCGCGGATCTCCTCCTCGGTGCGCCAGGCCCGCTCGTTCTCCAGCATCAGCGCGGAGATCGACAGGCCCGTCTCCTGCGTCAGACGCAGCAGCTCGTCGCCCGTGCGGAACGGGTACTTCAGGACCGTGTCGTCGAGCTTGATGCGGTCCGCGCCGACCGCGTCCTCGTCCACGACGAAGCCGCCGCCCACCGAGTAGTACGTCTTGGACATGAGCTCCGCGCCGGAGGCGTCGTACGCCCACAGCGTCATGCCGTTCGCGTGGTAGGGCAGCGTCTTGCGTCGGTGCAGTACGAGGTGGTTGTCGAAGTCGAAGGGGATCTCGTGCTCGTCGAGGAGCCTGAGGCGGCCCTCCGACTTGATCTTCTCGACCCGGTCGTCCGCCGTCTCCACGTCCACCGAGCGCGGCGAGGCGCCCTCCAGGCCGAGCAGGACGGCCTTCGGGGTGCCGTGGCCGTGGCCGGTCGCGCCGAGCGAGCCGTACAGCTCGGAGCGTATGGACGCCACCGAGGACAGCACGTCCTCGTTGCGCAGGCGGTGCGCGAACATGCGTGCCGCGCGCATCGGGCCGACCGTGTGGGAGCTGGACGGGCCGATGCCGATCGAGAACAGGTCGAAGACCGAGATGGCCACGGGGGACTCCTCAATACGGGGGTGGTGCGAAAGGTTTCCGCGGGGTGTCCCGCCCGCTCACCGACCAGTGTGCGGGACACCCCACAAAAAGGAACTACTTGTTCAGACCGGGGTACAGCGGGTGCTTGTCGGCGAGCGCCTTGACCCGGGCCTTGAGCGCCGTGACGTCGTACGACGGCTTGAGCGTCTCGGCGATGACGTCCGCGACCTCGGCGAAGTCCTCGGCCGTGAAGCCGCGGGTGGCCAGGGCGGGCGTGCCGATGCGCAGACCCGACGTCACCATCGGCGGGCGCGGGTCGTTCGGGACGGCGTTGCGGTTGACCGTGATGCCGACCTCGTGGAGGCGGTCCTCGGCCTGCTGGCCGTCCAGCTCGGACTCGCGCAGGTCGACGAGGATCAGGTGCACGTCCGTGCCACCGGACAGGACGTTCACACCGGCCTCGCGGGCGTCCGGCGCCGTCAGGCGCTCGGCGAGGAGACGCGCGCCGTCCACCGTGCGGCGCTGGCGCTCCTTGAACTCCTCCGAGGCCGCGACCTTGAAGGAGACCGCCTTCGCCGCGATCACGTGCTCCAGGGGGCCGCCCTGGAAGCCCGGGAAGACGGAGGAGTTCAGCTTCTTGGCGAAGTCCTTCTTCGCGAGGATGATGCCGCCGCGCGGGCCGCCCAGCGTCTTGTGGGTGGTGGACGTGACGACGTCCGCGTGCTCCACCGGGTTCGGGTGCAGGCCCGCCGCGACCAGACCGGCGAAGTGGGCCATGTCGACCCACAGGTACGCCTCGACCTCGTCGGCGATCCGGCGGAACTCGGCGAAGTCCAGCTTCCGCGGGTACGCCGACCAGCCGGCGATGATCACCTTGGGCCGGTGCTCCTTGGCGAGCTTCTCGACCTCGGCCATGTCGACCAGGCCGGTCTCGGTGTCCACGTGGTACGGGACGACCTTGAACTGCTTGCCGGAGAAGTTCAGCCGCATCCCGTGCGTGAGGTGGCCGCCGTGCGCCAGGTCCAGGCCGAGGATCGTGTCGCCGGGCTGGGCCAGCGCGAACAGGGCGGCCTGGTTGGCGGAGGCGCCCGAGTGCGGCTGGACGTTGGCGTACTCGGCGCCGAACAGCTCCTTCACCCGGTCGATGGCGATCTGCTCGGCGACGTCGACGTGCTCGCAGCCGCCGTAGTAGCGGCGGCCGGGGTAGCCCTCGGCGTACTTGTTGGTGGCGACCGAGCCCTGCGCCTCCATCACCGCGACCGGCGCGAAGTTCTCGGAGGCGATCATCTCCAGCGTGGACTGCTGGCGCTCCAGCTCGGCGTCGAGCGCGGCGGCGATCGCCGGGTCCAGCTCGTGCAGGGGCGTGTTGAGAAGAGACTTGTCAGACATAAGGGGATGTATCTCCTCAGCCGGCGGTGTGGGTGACGTACTCGTCGGCGGACAGCAGGTCGGCCGGCTCCTCCGTGACCCGGATCTTGAACAGCCAGCCGCCCTCGAAGGGCGCGGAGTTCACCAGCGCCGGGTCGTTCACCACGTCCTCGTTGATCTCGGTGATCTCGCCGGTGACCGGGGAGTACAGGTCGGAGACGGACTTGGTCGACTCCAGCTCACCGCAGGTCTCACCCGCGGTCACCGTCGTGCCGACCTCGGGGAGCTGGGCGTAGACGACGTCGCCGAGCGCGTTGGCCGCGAACTCGGTGATGCCGACCGTCGAGACGCCGTCCTCGGCGGCCGACAGCCACTCGTGCTCCTTGCTGTAGCGCAGCTGCTGGGGGTTGCTCATGGCCTGAATTCTCCTGTACGCGCGGGAGTGGTGATGAATGGGGGACCGATGGAAACGTGCGTGAGCAGCGGAAATGTGCCCAGGGTCACGCGGGCGCCGCTGTCAGTCTCTACTTTCCGGCGCTGTCTTCGCCGCTTCTGCTGCTACTTCTGGCGCTTGTAGAACGGCAGCGCCACGACCTCGTACGGCTCGTGGCTGCCGCGGATGTCCACGCCGACACCGGCCGTGCCGGGCGCCGAGTGCGCGGCGTCGACGTAGGCCATGGCGATGGGCTTGCCCAGGGTGGGGGAGGGCGCGCCGGAGGTGACCTCGCCGATGACCTCGCCGCCGACGACGACCGGGTACCCGGCGCGCGGGACGCGACGCCCCTCGGCGATCAGGCCGACCAGGACCCGCGGCGGGTTCTCGGAGGCACGCTCGGCGGCCTCGGACAGCGCCTCGCGCCCGACGAAGTCGCCCTCCTTCTCGAACTTCACCACCCGGCCGAGCCCGGCGTCGAAGGGGGTGAGGGAGGTCGACAGCTCGTTGCCGTACAGCGGCATGCCCGCCTCCAGCCGGAGCGTGTCCCGGCAGGACAGCCCGCAGGGCACCAGACCGGCGCCCTCGCCCGCCTTGGTCAGCGCCTGCCACAGCTCCACGGCGTGCTCCGGCTTCACGAACAGCTCGAAGCCGTCCTCGCCGGTGTAGCCCGTACGGGCGATCAGCGCGGGGACGCCGGCGACGGTGCCGGGCAGGCCGGCGTAGTACTTCAGGCCGTCGAGGTCGGCGTCGGTCAGCGACTTCAGGATGCCGGGCGACTCGGGGCCCTGGACGGCGAGCAGCGCGTACGCGTCGCGGTCGTCGCGCACCTCGGCGTCGAAGCCGGCGGCGCGCTCGGTGACCGCGTCGAGCACGACCTGGGCGTTGGAGGCATTGGCGACGATCATGTACTCGGTCTCGGCGAGCCGGTAGACGATCAGGTCGTCGAGGATGCCGCCGTCGGCCTGGCAGATCATCGTGTAGCGGGCGCGGCCGACGCCGACGGAGCCGATGTTGCCGACCAGGGCGTGGTTCAGCAGGGCGGCGGCCTGCGGGCCGGTGACGGTGATCTCGCCCATGTGGGAGAGATCGAAGAGCCCGGCCCTGGTCCGCACGGCGTTGTGCTCGTCGCGTTCGGAGCCGTAGCGCAGGGGCATGTCCCAGCCGGCGAAGTCGGTCATCGTCGCGCCGAGCGAGCGATGCAGGGCATCGAGCGCGGTACGACGGGGTGCGGTGCTGCTGCTCATCGGACGGTCGTCTCCCAAGGCAGGACGGGCGAGGTCGTTCCTCCCCATCTGTCATCGGAACCTGAGAGGTTCGCCACGACCGCCACGGGGACGATCACGGCTTGCACCTTGGGTGGAGCCACGCCTGTTCTCGCGAAAAGGGGTGACTCGCTTTTCAGATGTGCCTCGCCCGCGCGGTAACGGGGCCTGAGAGATTCAAGGGAGGGACTTGCTCCTTCGGCGCCCTGGCGATGCACTGCCGGGGACTCTCCCGCGCGGATTCAAACGGCCGGTATGCAGTTGGCGCCGCCATCATTGCATGCCGGGCTCGTCGACGGCAGGGGCGTCTCTGTAACCGGCTTGTGGCAGGAAGCGAACGAAAATACGGGAGATCCTCTATTACCTTCTCTTTACGCTCAGTGGGGATGGGGAATCCTGACCCCGGAGGAGGACGATGACGGTGAACCGCACCACGGCGTACGCGACGAGCTCGGGCCTCGCGCTGCCCAAGCAGCCCGCCGCCCCGGCCGCCGAGGCCCGCGCCACGTGCCCAGCGCCCGTGGTCCGCGATCTGCGCGAGCGCTCCGGTCACAGCCCGCACGCCTTGCTCTTCGGCCCCAGGGACCTCGTCGTCATCACCGGTCTGCCCGGCAGCGGCAAGTCCACGCTGATGAAGCGGACGGTGAAGGGCATCCGTGTCGACTCCCAGGACACCCGGGACCGCTGGGACGCCCGGATGCCGGGCTACCTCCCCTACACCGTCTACCGCCCCCTCGTCCGCCTCGCCCACTACGCCGGTCTGCGCCGTGCCCTGCGCACCGGCGAGGGCGTCGTCGTGCACGACTGCGGTACGCAGGCCTGGGTGCGCGCCTGGCTGGCCCGCGAGGCCCGCCGCCGCGGCGGCACCCTCCACCTGCTCCTGCTGGACGTGGCCCCTCGCACCGCCCTGGAGGGCCAGCGAGAGCGCGGCCGGGGCGTCTCGCGCTACGCCTTCCTGCGTCACCGCCGCGCCGCCGCCCGCCTGCTCCGCTCGGTGACGAAGGGCGATCTGCCGCAGGGGTGCGGCTCGGCCGTGCTGGTGGATCGGGACGCGGTGGATGTGCTGCGGCGGATCGGGTTCGTGGGGTGAGGTGACGGCTCACCCCCGGCCGGGGCGGCGGACGAGCAGCCGCTGCCGGCCGTCGGACGGGGGCTGACCGGCCGTATCTGCCGGATGACCGCCCGTAGAACTGCGCGGGCCGGACACCGGATAGCCTTTTCGCCACAGACGTGGTTCACAGCAGGCGGTCAGACAGATGGACATCCCAGCGGATCTCCCCGCGGACTTCCCGGCACCGGCACACCTCCTTCCGCACGGCGGTTGGCCCGGCAACGAGTTGGAGGAGGTGCTCTCGGCCTCCCTCGGCATGCCCTCGGCGGGCGGGAGGATCGTCGAGGTGCTCGGCCGCAGCTTCGTGTGGGTGCCCCTGCCCAGCGGCGGCGGCCCGCACAGCGGCCCGCTGGACCTGCCCACCGTGGAGATCGACGGCCAGGGATACGTCCCGGTCTTCAGCTCCGAGGAACAGTTCCGCCAGGTCGTCGGCGCGCACATGTCGTACACGGTCGCCCCGGCAGTGGAGTTCGCCCGCGGTCTGCCCCCGCAGGTGGGCATCGCCCTGAACCCGGACGGTGTGGTCGGCCTCCCGCTCCCCCCGGCGGCGGTAGCCGAGCTCTGCCGGGTGAACCGCACCCCGCTGGACGGTCTCACCTCCGGCGGCCGCGTCAAGCTCTACGAGCCCGACTGGCAGGACGACCCGGTCGACTTCCTCGCGGCGGCGTCGGCCGCGTTCGCCGAGACCGGCGTGGTCACCACGGCCCGCCGCTGTCTGGCCGCGATCGAGACGGCCGACCCGGTGATGTTCATAGGCGTGGAACTCGCCCACTGGGAGGGCGACTTGCGCGCCGCCCCCACGGACGCCCTCGCCCGCGCGCTGGGCAGCGCGCCGATCGCCTGGCCGGTCAACCTGGTGCTGCTGGACGTGGCCCAGGACCCGGTGATCGAGTGGATGCGGCAGCGGGTGCGGCCCTTCTACACGCGGGAACCCTGAGAACCCGGGGGGCGCGGGGCACACGGGCCCGCCCCGCGGGTGCGACCGGCCACACCCGCCCCGCGCCCCGCAGCCGACATCAAGTCCCCGGCTCTCCCCGGCTCTCCCTGCGGAGCGCCTAAGCTGGGCACAAAGCCAACTTCCCGAAGAGGCGGTAAGACGTGAGCGCGAGCGGCACCGCTGCGACCGGACAGGTCGAGCACATGCTGCGCCAGGTGACCCCCGGGCGCTACGACGCCTACGAGGCCCTCCTGCGCGCGCTCGCGACCCCGAACACCGGCCAGATCTGGATGCTGCTCTGGCACGGCCAGGCCGGCTCCCCGGACGCCCAGTACGGAAACATGGAGGTCGAGGGCTACGGCTACGCGCCGTGCGTCACCTCCGCCCAGGAGCTGTCGGCCAGCGGCTGGAACCGCAGCTACGAAGTGGTCGACGGCGTGGAGGTGGCCCGCGCCCTCTACCCCGACCACTACGGACTCTGGCTGAACCCGCACGCCCCGGGCGGCGGCGTCGGCATCCCCTGGCTCGACCTGCGCCGCATCGCCACCGGCCTGGACCGCCAGCCCGCCGGACCGCTGCGGCTGACCGAGCCCGGCATCGAGATCCCGCAGTTCTACGCCCTGCTCGCGCAGAACGCCCACCGCACCCCGGCCGTCCGCTCCCTGCGCCGCGCCTGGGTGCAGCCGGCGCTCGGCGCGCCGTATCTCGCGATCGGGCTCGACGTGTACGACACCAGCCCGCCCGCGGTGGACTCGGTGCGCTCGATGATGCTCCAGTCGATCGGCGCGGTCCCGGACGGGCTGCCGGTGTCGACCGTGGCGATGTCCGACGAGGACGACCCGGTCGCGATGTGGATGCGGTCGGGCACCCGTCCGTTCTACGACCGCGAGGCGCACGCCGCTCCCGTGCAGGCACCCGCCGGTGGTTACGGTTACCCTCCGGCACAGGGTCGTTACTGATCATTTGGCGCGCTAACCTACCGTTCAGTCGGCATCCCGACTTCGTAGGTGCACACGGCCGTTGACTGCGGTTTCGTAGGCGCATCTTCGCGCGTAGATGGGATCGGAAGGTCCCGGTCCGCCCTCATACGCCCCAACTGGCTCGCGTCCGCCGATCGTTACCCGCTGTTCGGATAACGGAACCCCCCAGACAGCATCACGGTTGCGCATCCTTTCATCGCCAACTCTGGCAACAAAACGCAGAAGCGTTGAAGACTCCCGCTCCAGGGGAGCTCGCCCCTGTGTACGACGACGAGTACGACGGACTGATCACGCCGCCACAAGCGGCAAGCGCGGGCCGGCTCACGCCGGTTGAGAGGGGTCCCTGCCACATGACGGCACCATTGCACGAGCCGACCGCGGAAGCGGCCCCGAGCGCGGCCGAGGAAGCGGCGGTGGCCACAGGCGCAAAGGCGGTACAGGGGCGTTCCCTTGGCCGGATCGCCTGGGAGCGCCTGAAGCGGGACAAGCTCGCCCTGACGGGCGGCATCGTGGTGCTCGTGCTCATAGCCGTCGCCCTGCTCGCGCCGCTGATCACCAGCCTCGTGGGCCAGGACCCCGAGGCGCACCACGAGGAGCTGATCGACCCGCTGTTCGGTACTCCGACAGGTTCCTTCGGCGGCATCAGCGGCGACCATCTTCTCGGTATCGAGCCGGTGAACGGTCGCGACATCTTCGCCCGCATCGTCTACGGCGCCCGGATCTCACTCCTCGTCGGCTTCCTGTCCGCGCTGGTCGCCGTCGTCATCGGTACCGTCCTGGGCGTGCTGGCCGGGTTCTTCGGCGGCTGGGTCGACGCCGTCATCAGCCGGATCATGGACGGCCTGCTGGCCTTCCCGCAGCTGCTGTTCATCATCGCGCTGGTCTCCGTCATGCCGAACGAGATGCTCGGGCTGAGCGGTACCGGTGTCCGGCTGTTCGTGATGATCCTGGTCATCGGTTTCTTCGGCTGGCCCTATATCGGGCGAGTGGTCCGCGGCCAGACCCTCTCGCTGCGCGAGCGGGAGTACGTCGAGGCGGCCAGATCGCTCGGCGCCGGGCGGCTCTACATCCTGTTCAAGGAACTGCTGCCCAACCTCGTCGCCCCCATCATCGTGTACACGACGATGATGATCCCCACCAACATCCTCACCGAGGCGGCACTCAGCTTCCTGGGCGTGGGCGTCAAGCCGCCCACGGCCTCCTGGGGGCAGATGCTTTCGAGCGCGATCGACTACTACGACTCGGATCCGATGTACATGGTGATCCCGGGCGTGGCGATCTTCATCACCGTTCTTGCCTTCAATCTCTTCGGCGACGGCGTGCGTGACGCGCTCGACCCGAAGGGCTCCCGCTGAACTGCCGTTTCCCAGTGACCCGTGGCACCCACACGGGGTCTCTCTTCAAGACCGGAGGATCCGAGATCGTGACTACCCAACGCACCTCAGGGCGACGCAAGCAGGCCATGGCCGCTGCCGCCGTGGTCGCCGCGCTGCTCACCACGGCGGCGTGCGGCGGCGGCAACGACGACGAGGGGTCTAAGGGCGGGGCGGCCGGTTTCGATGCCGCGAACAACAAGGTCGCCCAAGCCTCGCTCGCCAAGAAGGGCGGCACGCTGAAGTTCGCCGGTGCCCAGGACGCCGACTCGTGGGACACCACGCGCGGCTACTACGGCTTCATGTGGAACTTCTCCCGCTACTACAGCCGTCAGCTCGTCACCAGCAAGACCGAGCCGGGCAAGGCCGGCACCGAGCTGACCCCGGACCTCGCCTCCGGTCTCGCCAAGATCTCGGACGACGGCAAGACGTACACGTACACCCTGCGTGACGGCATAACCTGGGAGGACGGCAAGCCGATCACCTCCAAGGACGTCAAGTACGGCATCGAGCGCGTCTGGGCGCAGGACGTGCTGTCCGGCGGTCCGGTCTACCTGAAGGACGTGCTCGACCCGAAGGGCGAGTACCAGGGCCCGTACAAGGACAAGTCCGCGGACAAGCTGGGTCTGAAGGCCATCGAGACGCCGGACGACAAGACCATCGTCTTCAAGCTGCCGACGGCCAACTCGGACTTCGAGGAGATGCTGGCCCTGACGTCGGCCTCCCCGGTCCGCCAGGACAAGGACACCAAGTCCAAGTACGGCCTGCACCCCTTCTCCTCGGGCCCGTACAAGTTCGAGTCGTACAACCCGGGCAAGGACCTGACGCTGGTCCGGAACACCGAGTGGAAGCAGGCCTCGGACCCGGTCCGCAAGGCGTACCCGGACAAGATCACGATCAAGTTCTTCACGAACGCCAACGACATGGACGCGCGCCTGATCGCGGGCGACTACGACCTGGACATCAACCAGACCGGCATGTCGCCGCAGGGCCGCACCACCGCCCTGAAGCAGCACAAGGACAACCTGGACAACCCGGTCTCCGGCTACATCCGTTACGCGGTCTTCCCGCAGAGCGTGAAGCCCTTCGACAACATCGAGTGCCGCAAGGCCGTCATCTACGGCGCCGATCACGTGTCGCTCCAGAACGCGCGCGGCGGCCCGATCGCCGGTGGTGACATCGGTACCAACATGCTGCCGCCGGCCGTTCCGGGCTCCGAGGGCCAGAAGTACGACCCGTACGAGCTCGCCGGTGCCAACAAGAAGGGCAACGTCGACAAGGCCAAGGAAGCGCTGAAGGCCTGCGGTCAGCCGAACGGCTTCAAGACCACCATCGCCGTCCGCAACAACAAGCCGGCCGAGGTGGCCACCGCCGAGTCCCTCCAGGCGTCGCTGAAGAAGGTCGGCATCACCGCCGACATCGACCAGTACGACGGCTCGCAGACCACCGGCATCATCGGTAGCCCCGAGAACGTGAAGAAGAAGGGCTACGGCATCATCATCATGGGCTGGGGCCCGGACTTCCCGTCCGTCCAGGGCTATGGCATGCCGCTGTGGGACAGCAAGTACATCCTTGAGAGCGGCAACAACAACTTCGCCCTGATCAAGGACAAGACGATCGACGGTCTCTTCGACACCTACGTCACGACGCTGGACGACGCGGGGAAGACCAAGACCGCCACGGAGATCAACCACAAGGTGATGGAGGGCGCGTACTACCTGCCCTTCGTCTTCGAGAAGTTCATCAACTGGCGCGGGAGCAACCTGGCCAACGTCTACACGACGGACGCGTACAGCGGTATGTACGACTTCGTCAACCTCGGCCTGAAGTCCGCGAAGTAAACCCGGCACACCCGCCGTACGGCACGAAAGGCAGGTGAAGGCCGGCGCGGCGTGACCGCGGGCCACCGGAGAACCTCTGGTGGCCCGCGGTCCGCAGCGGGCCGAGATCTGTGCTCGCTTACCTGATCAGGCGGCTGTTCGCCGCCATAGTGATGCTCGTGGTCATCATCATGGTGGTCTTCGGCATCTTCTTCCTCGTCCCCAAGTGGGCGGGTGTCGACATCGCCACCAGCTTCGTGGGCAAGCAGGCCGACCCTGCGGCCGTCGAGGCCGTGCGGCAGAAGCTCGGTCTGAGCGAACCGATCTACGTCCAGGTCTGGGAGTTCTTCAAGGGCATCTTCGTGGGCCGCACCTACTCGGGCGGCGGAGATGTCACGGAGTGCGCCGCGCCCTGCTTCGGCTACTCGTTCCGCAGCGAGCAGGCCATCTGGCCGGTGCTGACGGACCGTTTCCCGGTGACCCTGGGTCTCGCGCTCGGCGCCGCCGTGCTGTGGCTGCTGTTCGGTGTCGCGGCGGGTGTCCTCTCCGCGCTCAAGCGGGGCTCCCTGTGGGACCGCAGCGCGATGGTCGTCGCCCTCGCGGGTGTCTCGCTCCCGATCTACTTCACCGGCCTGCTGAGCCTGGCGATCTTCTCCTACGGCCTCGGCTGGATCAACGCGGAGTACGTGCCGCTCGAGGAGAGCTTCACCGGCTGGCTAGGCGGCATGATCCTGCCCTGGATCACCCTCGCGTTCCTGTACGCGGCGATGTACGCCAGAATCACCCGCGCCACCATGCTGGAGATCCTCGGCGAGGACTACATCCGCACCGCACGGGCCAAGGGCCTGCGCGAAGGCGTCGTCATCCGCAAGCACGCCATGCGCTCGACGATGACGCCCATCATGACCATGCTCGGCATGGACCTCGGCGCCCTCATCGGTGGCGCCATCCTGACCGAGACCACGTTCAGCCTGCCCGGTCTGGGCCAGGCGGTGCTCAACGCGATCAAGAACCAGGACCTGCCCGTCATTCTGGGCGTCACCCTGATCACTTCTGTCGCGGTGCTCATCGCCAACCTCGTGGTGGACGTCCTGTACGCCGTGATCGACCCCCGAGTGAGGCTGGCATGACCGAACTGAGCAAGAGCGGAGCGGCCGTGGGCGAGCCCACGGGCACCTCGCCGGCCCCGACCTCCTTCCTGGAAGTGCGCGATCTGAAGGTGCACTTCCCGACCGACGACGGTCTGGTCAAGTCCGTCGACGGGCTCAGCTTCCAGCTGGAGAAGGGCAAGACTCTCGGCATCGTGGGCGAGTCGGGCTCCGGCAAGTCGGTGACCTCGCTCGGCATCATGGGCCTGCACACGGCTGGCCAGTACGGCAAGCGCAAGGCCCAGATCTCCGGCGAGATCTGGCTGAACGGCACCGAGTTGCTGTCCGCCGACCCGGACCACGTGCGCAAGCTGCGCGGCCGCGAGATGGCGATGATCTTCCAGGACCCGCTGTCCGCGCTGCACCCGTACTACACGATCGGTCACCAGATCGTGGAGGCGTACCGCATCCACCACGACGTCGACAAGAAGACCGCGAAGCGCCGTGCGGTCGAGATGCTCGACCGGGTGGGCATCCCGCAGCCGGACAAGCGGGCCGAGAGCTACCCGCACGAGTTCTCCGGCGGTATGCGCCAGCGCGCCATGATCGCGATGTCGCTGGTGAACAACCCGGAACTGCTCATCGCGGACGAGCCGACCACCGCCCTGGACGTCACCGTCCAGGCGCAGATCCTGGACCTCATCCGGGACCTCCAGAAGGAGTTCGGCTCGGCGGTCATCATCATCACCCACGACCTGGGCGTCGTCGCCGAGTTGGCCGACGACATCCTCGTGATGTACGGCGGCCGCTGTGTCGAGCGCGGACCGGCCGACAAGGTGTTCTACGAGCCCCGTCACCCCTACACCTGGGGTCTGCTCGGCTCGATGCCGCGCCTGGACCGCGAGCAGCAGGACCGTCTCATCCCGGTCAAGGGCTCCCCGCCCTCGCTGATCAACGTCCCGTCGGGTTGTGCCTTCCACCCCCGCTGCCCGTACGCGGACCTCCCGAAGGACAACGTCACCCGCACCGTCCGCCCCGAGTTGACCGAGGCCGGCAGCCGGCACTGGGCCGCCTGCCATCTGACCACGGAGCAGCGGGAGCGTATCTGGACCGAAGAGATTGCGCCGAAGCTGTGAGCGAGGACAAAGCCGTGACCACTCCCGTGCAGAGCGACGGCGCCACCCTGACCAAGGACGCCGCACCCGGCGAGGTCCTGCTCAAGGTGTCCGGGCTCCAGAAGCACTTCCCGATCAAGAAGGGGCTGTTTCAGCGCCAGGTCGGCGCGGTGCACGCCGTCGACGGCATCGACTTCGAGGTCCGGTCCGGTGAAACCCTCGGCGTGGTGGGGGAGTCGGGTTGCGGTAAGTCGACGATGGGCCGGCTGATCACCAGGCTGCTCGAACCCACCGCCGGCACGGTGGAGTTCGAGGGCCGGGACATCACCCACCTCGGCGTCGGCGGGATGCGTCCGCTGCGCCGTGACGTGCAGATGATCTTCCAGGACCCGTACTCCTCGCTCAACCCGCGGCACACCATCGGCACGATCATCGGCGCCCCCTTCCGGCTCCAGGGCGTCACGCCCGAGGGCGGGATCAAGAAGGAGGTCCAGCGGCTGCTGTCGGTGGTGGGCCTCAACCCCGAGCACTACAACCGCTATCCGCACGAGTTCTCCGGCGGTCAGCGCCAGCGCATCGGCATCGCACGCGCGCTCGCCCTCAACCCCAAGCTCGTGGTGGCGGACGAGCCGGTCTCCGCGCTGGACGTGTCCATCCAGGCGCAGGTCGTCAACCTCCTCGACGACCTCCAGGACGAGCTGGGCCTGACGTACGTGATCATCGCCCACGACCTCTCGGTCGTCCGGCACGTCTCGGACCGGATCGCGGTGATGTACCTCGGCAAGATCGTGGAGCTCGCCGACCGCGACCTGCTCTACAAGGCGCCGATGCACCCGTACACCAAGGCGCTGATGTCCGCGGTCCCCATACCGGACCCCAGGCGCAGGAACGCCAAGAGCGAGCGCATCCTGCTCAAGGGCGACGTGCCCTCGCCGATCGCCCCGCCGAGCGGCTGCCGCTTCCACACCCGGTGCTGGAAGGCGACGCAGATCTGCAAGACGACCGAGCCGCCGCTGCTGGAGCTGCGGACCGGCCAGCAGGTCGCCTGCCACCACCCGGAGAACTTCGAGGACCAGGCCCCGCAGGACACGGTGCTGCTCACCGCCGCCAAGGAGGCGGCCGAGCTCGTGGCGGACGAGGTGCTGGCGGAGTCGGCGACGACGTCGGCCGCGGTGGCCGCGGAGATCGTCGGCGAGGGTTCGGTGCCGCAACAGGCTGAGAAGGCGGAGGCGTCCAAGACCGAGGCGTCCAAGACCGAGGCGTCCAAGGCCGAGGCGTCCAAGGCCGAGGCCGAGGGCGACAGCCCGGCCGACGACGAGTAACCCAGCCCGGGCCCCCGCCTTCCTTTGCAAGGCGGGGGCTTTGTGCTGCGCAAGAATGTACGAGTGCTCCAGCAACTGTTCAGCCCGTCCGTCCAGCACACGCTCGACCTGATCGGCATCTTCGTCTTCGCGATCTCCGGCGCCCTGCTGGCCGTCCGCAAGAACTTCGACGTCTTCGGCATCGCCGTCCTCGCCGAGGTCACCGCCCTGGGCGGCGGGCTGTTCCGGGACGTGGTGATCGGTGCCGTACCCCCGGCCGCCTTCACGGACCTGGGCTACTTCCTGACCCCGCTGCTTGCCGCGGGGCTCGTCTTCTTCCTGCATCCGCACGTGGAGCGCATCCAGACCGGCGTGAACGTCTTCGACGCGGCCGGCCTCGGCCTGTTCTGCGTCGCCGGGACCACCAAGGCGTACGACTACGGCCTGAACCTCACCTCATCCGTGGCCCTCGGCCTCGCGACCGCCGTCGGCGGCGGTGTGCTGCGCGACGTGCTCGCCAACGAGGTGCCGTCGCTGCTGCGCTGGGACCGCGATCTGTACGCGGTCCCGGCGATCGTCGGCGCCACGATGACCGTCCTGTGCATCCACTACGACGCGCTGACCCCGCTCACCAGCACGCTCGCGGCCGTCACGGCCTTCGTGCTGCGGCTGCTGGCGATGAGGTTCCACTGGCGAGCTCCGCGTGCCTGGAACCGACGGTCGACGGTGCGAGAGGAGTAGTCCCGGGCGCCGTACGGGTGCCGTGCCCGCTCCCCATCACCTCGGTCAGCCAGCGGAACGCCGGCACGACCTGCGGCTTCCACAGCGCCATGGTGTGGCCGCCGGCGCTGCTCGGGACGAACACCACGTCCACGGTGGTGGGCGCCTTCGCGATCCGCTTGAGCGCCATGGCCGTCTCGTATCCGTCGTTCGGCTGACCGGAGAGGTAGAGCGCGACGCGCGGCGGAACCGGGGAGTTCTTCAGAAGCTCATACGGGTTGTTGGCCGCGCGCAGGGCGGGGGACCCGCCGGCCAGCGACTGCGGTACGGCTGCCGGGTCGTTGTAGCCGGACATGCTGACCGCGGCCCGGTACCGGTCGGGGTGCGCGACCGCCAGCTTCGCCGCGCAGTGCGCGCCCGCCGAGTACCCGGCGACCGCCCAGCCGTCCGGCGCGGCCTGTGCCCGGAAGTTGTCCATGACCATCTTCGGCACGTCGATGCTCAGCCAGCTGTCGGCGTTGACCTTGCCGGCGATGTTCGCGCAGCCGGTGTCCTTGCCGGGCAGCAGCGTGGTGCGCGGCGAGACGATGATGAACGGCTCGATCTGGCCGGCGCGCATCAGCGGGGCCAGCTGCTGGGGCGCGTCCATCGTGCCGTACCAGGCCTTCGACGAGCCCGGGTAGCCCGGCAGCACCTCGACGACCGGGAACCGGTGATTGCGGTACGCGGGCTCGTGGTACTGCGGCGGCAGCCAGACGTTGACCTCGGCGTGCACCCCGGACACCCGGCCCTTGAGGTGGGTGACGAGCACCCCGCCCTCGGCCCGCATGCCGGGGCCCTTGCCCGGCTTGAAGGTCTGCTTGAGCTTGGGCAGCCTCTCCAGCGCGATCCCGCCGGTGCCGCTCGCCCCGAGGTCGGCGGCCTCGTGCACATGGTCGCTGGTGCCGAGCAGGTCGCCCCAGTTGTCGTACAGCTGGTTGGAGTTGTTGACCAGTGCGAAGACCAGGGCGACCGCGGTGCCCTGGGCGAACAGCACCATCAGCACCCGCGCGACGGCCCGCACCGCCCTGGGTCCGCGCACCCGCGACCACAGGGCGAGCGGCAGCACGACGGCGACCAGGCAGAGCGCGACGAGCGTGTAGAGGAACGGGGTCCCGGTGAGACTCATGTCCTGATAGAGGGGGAGATCGGGTCCCGGGTTTCGGGCGAGCAGGGACACTTGACGAGAAGTTGCCCACATCTCGCCGGAATGCCATCGCTTCGTCAGTGAAAAGCTACCGCTTAGTAGTTTGCTGTTGTAGCGTTCAGTCATGCCAGAAGCAGCCTCTGCCCCGACGGCCCCGGTAGCCCCGACGGCCCCGGTAACCCCGAAGGCCCCGCGGGCCACGATCGGCGACAGCGAGTTCGACCGCGACACCGCGGTCATCCGACGCGAGCCCGGCGTCTACGACATCGATCTCTCCGCCGGCTGGACGATCATCAACGCCGTCAACGGCGGCTATCTGCTGGCCGTCCTCGGCCGCGCCCTCGCGGACGCCCTGCCGCACCACGACCCCTTCACGATCTCCGCGCACTACCTGACGGCGTCCCAGCCGGGCCCGGCGATCGTCCGCACCGACGTGGTGCGCACCGGCCGGACGCTCTCGACCGGCCAGGCCTCGCTCCTCCAGTACGACGACGAGGGCCAGGAGGTCGAGCGGATCCGCGTCCTCGCCTCCTACGGCGACCTGGACTCCCTCCCCGACGACGTCCGTACGACGGCCAAGCCGCCGGCGTTCCCGCCCATGGAGCACTGCTTCGGCCCCGAGGACGGCCCGGCCCCGGTCTCCGGCAGCTCGGCCATCACTGACCGGCTGATGCTCAAGCTCGACCCGTCGACCCTGGGCTGGGCGCTCGGGCAGCCCTCGGGCAAGGGCGAGATGCGCGGGTGGTTCGGTCTGGCCGACGGGCGCGACGCCGACCCGCTCTCGCTGCTGCTGGCCGTGGACGCGCTGCCGCCGACCGCGTTCGAGATCGGCATCTCGGGGTGGGTGCCGACGGTGGAGCTGACCGCACATGTGCGGTGCCGCCCGGCGCCGGGGCCGCTACGGGTGTCGGTCACCACCCGCAACCTCGCCGGCGGCTTCCTGGAGGAGGACGCGGAAGTCTGGGACAGCGCGGACCGGTTGGTGGCGCAGTCGAGGCAGCTGGCGCGCGTCAGGCTCGGCTGAGGCGTCCGCCTCTGTCACGGCCCTGTACCAGCCGGTGGCGCACGGCTCCCGGGGAACAGGCAGGTCCACGAGGTGCTTTGAGGCCCGCTTTGCCCGTCGCACAGGTGATCAACAGCGGGGCCTCAAGGAAGCCCTAAGCGGCGTTGGTTGAGTTCCGGCCCAAGGACTTCCTCATCTCCCATGGAGCTGTTTCTCATGAAGCGTGCGCGTCTCCTCCCCGCCGTGGCCCTGCTGGCGCTCTCGCCCCTGGCCCTGGCGGCCTGTGGGTCCGGCGACTCGTCGTCGACCTCGAACAGCGGCAACTCCGGTCAGCAGTCGTCCTCCTGCCGGCAGCCGTCGGGTGCGCCGAGCGGCGCGCCCTCGGGCATGCCGAGCGGGGCGCCTTCGGGGGCGCCCTCGGCGGGGGCGTCCGGGGCGGCCGGCGGTGCGCCCAGTGGTGCCCCCGGTGGGGGGCAGGGCGGCGGCCAGGGCGGCCCCGGCGGGGGACAGGCCGGCGGTTGCGGTGGTCCGGGCGGGGGCCAGGGTGGCGGCACCGCTCCCAGTGGCGCCCCGAGCGGTGCGCCGAGCGGTGCGCCGAGCGCGGCGGCATCCGCGACGAAGAGCTGACACGGACGTCGTACGACGCCCGGCGCCAGGTACGAAAGGGGCGGCACTCCCGATGGCCGGGGGTGCCGCCCCTCATGTCTCGCCGGTGCCCGGTCCGGGTGCCGTCGGCGCTCAGTCCAGCCAGTGCGCGCGGCCGATGCTGATGAGCCGCATCTGCCGGGTGGCGACCTGGGCGACGCGCCCTCGCTCCTCCTCCGGTGCCTCCAGACTGTCCAGGAAGAGCGACGCCGTCATCAGCATCTGGTCGACGTAGAGGTTGGCGAGCATGAGGAGGTCGTCGTCGTTCCAGCCCTCGGAGACGGGGTCCTTGGCGAGTGCGACCTTCACCTCCTCGGCGAACCGGGCCAGTTGGTCCTGGATGGCCTCCCGCACCGACTGCACCCCGCCGTGCCGCTCGCGGGCGATGAAGCGGACGTGGGCCGGGTGCGTCTCGACATGACGGGCGATCAACTCGACCGCGCTCTCTATACGTCGGTCGCTGTCGCCGGCCGAGGAGACGATCGTGCGGATCATCGGGTGCAGGCTGCCGAGTGCCTCCTCCACGAGGGCGACGCCGAGGTCGGCGGTGGAGCGGAAGTGCCGGTAGAAGGCCGTCGGGGCGACGCCGACGGCGCGGGTGACCTCGCGCAGGCCCAGACTGCTCAGGCTCTGCTCCTCCAGCAGTCCCAACGCCGCGTCCAGGAGCGACTGCCGGGTCTTCTGCTTCTGGGCCTGCCGAATGCCGAGGGTGTGACTCATGCCATGCAGTTAACAACTGTTCTCTGGAATTGAAAAGCCGTAGAGCGCGCTAGACTTGAGAGTCAGTGAACAACTGTTACTACAACTGTTCACCCAACTGTAACGAGAGAGATCGAAGCGAGAGATCCCATAGTGCGAGATCTCGAAGGGGGATCCGACCCATGCTGTTCCTCGTCGCCGCGCTCCTGCTGCTGGGCGTGCTGCTGGGCACCGTCGCCCACGCGCCGCTCGCCTTCACGGCCGTCACCGCCGCCGTGATCGCCGTCTGGCTGGGCGTCTTCGCCGCCCGCGAGCGTCACGCCCGCCGCAACTGACACCACCGACCGGTCCGAACCGACCTCTCAGGAGCTGACACCCATGCACCTCACCGCACCGGCCGCGGGTCGCACCGGCACCCGCACCCGCACACGTGCCCGCGACGCCGACGGCATGGCCGTGGCGTCCTTCATCCTCGGCCTGCTCGGCCTGCTGGTCTTCAACGTCTTCCTCGGCCCGACCGCCATCGTGCTCGCGGCGGCGTCCCTCTGGCGCGGCACCCAGCGCAAGGGGCGGGCGTACCTCGGCATGGGGCTGGGGGTCGCCGACCTGGTGGTCCTGCTGGCGTTCATGCAGATGGACAGCACCCTGTCGTGGAGCTTCTAGCGGCGGGCGAGCAGGGCCGCCGCCCCCAGGGGGTGGCGAGCAGGGGCGCATGACCCGGCCGAGGCCGGTAAGGGCTCGCTACCGACCTCGATACGGACTTCCTTGCGGACCTCAATGCGGTCCTCGTTACGGACTTCAATGCGGTCCTCGATACGGAACGAGGTCGGTCACCGGCGCCCTTTAGAATCGTGGCCACCATGGCTTACCTCGACCACGCCGCGACGACCCCCATGCTTCCGGAGGCGGCAGAGGCGCTGACCGCCCAGCTGAGCGTCACCGGCAACGCTTCCTCCCTCCACGCGTCCGGCCGCCGAGCGAGGCGAACCGTCGAGGAGGCCCGCGAGACCCTCGCGGACGCACTCGGCGCCCGCCCCAGCGAGGTGGTCTTCACCGCCGGCGGCACCGAGGCCGACAACCTCGCGGTCAAGGGCCTGTACTGGTCCCGCCGCGACGCCGACCCGGCCCGCACCCGGGTCCTGGCGAGCCCCGTCGAGCACCACGCCGTCCTGGACGCCGTCCACTGGCTCGCCGAGCACGAGGGCGCCGACGTCGAGTACCTTCCCGTCGACTCCCACGGCCGGGTCCACCCGGACACCCTGCGCGCGGCCATCGCCCGCAATCCGCAGGACGTCGCCCTGGCCACCGTGATGTGGGCCAACAACGAGATCGGCACGCTCCTGCCGGTCCGCGAACTCGCCGAGGCGGCAGCGGAGTTCGACGTCCCGCTGCACTCCGACGCGGTCCAGGCCTTCGGTCAGGTCCCCGTCGACTTCGGCTCCTCGGGCCTCGCCGCGATGACCGTGTCCGGCCACAAGATCGGCGGCCCCTACGGCATCGGCGCGCTGATCCTCGGCCGCGATCAGACGCCCGTGCCCGTGCTGCACGGCGGCGGCCAGGAGCGCCATGTGCGCTCCGGCACCCTCGACGTCCCCGCCATCGCGTCCTTCGCCGTCGCCGGCCGGCTCGCCGCCGAACAGCAGGAGTGGTTCGCCCGGGAGATCGGCGCCCTGCGCGACGCCCTCGTCGAAGCGGTCCGTACGGCGGTCCCGGACGCGATCCTCGGCGGCGACCCGGCACCCGAGGGCCGCCTCCCGGCCAACGCCCACTTCACCTTCCCCGGCTGCGAGGGCGACTCCCTGCTCCTGCTGCTGGACGCCCAGGGCATCGAGTGCTCCACCGGCTCCGCCTGCACCGCGGGCGTCGCCCAGCCCAGCCACGTCCTCCTGGCCACCGGCACCGACCCCGACCTGGCCCGCGGCACCCTCCGCTTCTCCCTCGGCCACACCTCCACGGAGGCGGACGTCGAGGCGCTCGCCAAGGCGATCGGACCGGCGGTGGAACGGGCAAGGGCGGCAGGCCTGACGTAGGCGGCTACGCCTTCGCCGTACGCGCCGCCCGCACCAGCTTCATGTACCGGTCCCAGTCCCAGTGCTCCCCGGGATCCGTGTGGTCGGTCCCCGGCACCTCCACGTGCCCGATGATGTGCTCGCGGTCCACGGGGATGTCGTAGCGCGCGCATATGCGGGCCGTGAGCCGTGCCGAGGCCTCGTACATCTCGTCCGTGAGGTCCTCGGGGCGGTCCACGAAACCCTCGTGCTCGATGCCGACACTGCGCTCGTTGTAGTCGCGGTTGCCCGCGTGGTACGCCACGTCCAGCTCGCGGATCATCTGCGTGATGTGGCCGTCCTTGCGGACGATGTAGTGCGCGGCCGCCCCGTGCTCCGGGTCCTGGAAGACCTTCACCGCACTGTCGAAGCTGCCCTGGGTGACATGGATGATCACCATGTCTATGCCGTAGTCGTCGGGCCGGTCGGCCATCCGCCAGTTCGCGTCCGACGCCGCCACCCACCGCGCACCGGCGAAATCGACCTCGCCCTCCTTGCGCGGCTTCTGCACGCCGGGCACCCGCCACCACAGGCGCGCCAGCTCGTCGCGGGCCAGCACGGCCGAGCCCACCGCGGCCGCCGTCCCGCCGATGAGCAACGCACGACGCCCGACCTTCCGGTCGCCGTCCTTCGAAGCCTTCCGCTGTCCCATGTGATCGTCAACGGATACTCGGCAGCCCTGGTTCCCGCGCCCCCGTACCCTGGAAGGGTTATGACTGACACCGCGCAGCCCTCCCGCCCCCTCCGCGTCCTCGCCGCCATGTCCGGCGGGGTCGACTCCGCCGTCGCCGCCGCCCGCGCGGCCGAAGCGGGCCACGACGTCACCGGCGTCCACCTCGCGCTCTCGGCGAACCCTCAATCCTTCCGCACGGGCGCGCGGGGCTGTTGCACCATCGAGGACTCCCGCGACGCCCGCCGCGCCGCCGATGTCATCGGCATCCCGTTCTACGTGTGGGACCTCGCCGACCGCTTCCGCGAGGACGTCGTCGAGGACTTCATCGCCGAGTACGAGGCCGGCCGCACCCCTAACCCCTGTCTGCGCTGCAACGAGAAGATCAAGTTCGCGGCCCTGCTGGACAAGGCGCTGGCCCTCGGCTTCGACGCCGTCTGCACCGGCCACTACGCCAAGGTCGTCCTGCTGGAGGACGGCACGCGCGAGCTGCACCGCGCCTCCGACATGGCCAAGGACCAGTCGTACGTGCTCGGGGTCCTCGACGACCGGCAGCTCGCCCACGCGATGTTCCCGCTGGGCGACACGGTGACCACCAAGGACGAGATCCGCGCGGAGGCCGAGCGCCGGGGCCTCGCGGTCGCCAAGAAGCCGGACTCGCACGACATCTGCTTCATCGCCGACGGCGACACCCAGGGCTTCCTCGCGAACCGCCTCGGCAAGGCGGAGGGCGACATCGTCGACGAGTCGGGCGCCAAGCTCGGCACGCACGAGGGGGCGTACGGCTTCACGATCGGCCAGCGCAAGGGCCTGCGCATCGGCCATCCCGCCGCCGACGGCAAGCCGCGCTACGTCCTGGACATCTCGCCGGTCGACAACACGGTGACGGTCGGCCCCGCGGCGTCCCTGGACGTCGGCGCCCTCAGCGCGGTCAAGCCCCGCTGGTGCGGCGCCGCCCCGACCGGCCCCGGCACCTACACCGCCCAGCTGCGCGCCCACGGCGGCGAGACCGAGGTCACCGCCGAGCTGATCGACGGCTCCCTGGAGGTCACCTTCACCGAGCCGGTCCGCGGCGTCGCCCCCGGCCAGGCCATCGTCCTGTACGACGGCACGCGCGTCGTGGGCTCGGCGACGATCGCGTCCACGGTGCGGGCGACGCCGACGGCCGTCTGAGGTTCCGCGCGCTGCCCTCCGCGGGGCCGCCGCCCTTCGGCGGCCGGCCCCCGGTCACGCCCCGAAGAACTCCACCAGCACCGGCCCCAGGATCTCCGGTTCCACCTTGTGCGTCTGCCCCGGCAGGCTCAGGAACGCCCCCTCGGACACGGTGTCGGCGACCGCGCGTGACGCCTCGTGCATCCACGCGGGGCTCGCGCCGCCCGCGACGGCCAGCACCGGGACCGTGATCGAGGCCAGCCGGTCCCGGGGCACCAGGCCGTCGCCCATCACGGCGTTGTCGTAGGCGAGGCTCGGCGCGATCGTCTCCATGCCGGGCCACATGGGGGACTGGCGGGCGCCCTGGATCATCTGCTCGGCCATCCCCGTCAGGCGCAGGAACAGCGCGACCGCGTCCCCGCGCCGCCCCTCGGCGAGCGCCTCCGTCAGCCGCTCGGTGTACTCCGCGCGCTCCTTCGCGCCGCCCTCGTGGACGGCGAACGGCGTCTCGTACACCGCGACCTGGCGCACCGGCAGCCCGCTCGCCGCCGCTTCGAGCGCGAGCGCGCCGCCCGACGAGGTGCCGAACAGCGCGGCCTGCCCGCCGACCGCCTCGATCAGCGCGGCGAGATCCTCGACCTCGCGCTCCACCGCGTACGGGGCCGTGTCACCGCTCTCACCGCGCCCGCGCCTGTCGTACACGACGACCCTGAACCCCTGCGACAGGGGCACGGCCAGCGGCGCGACCGTGCCCCCCGTGGACATCGCCCCGCTGATCAGGATCACCGCCGGGCCTTCACCGGTGATGTCGTAGGCGATGGAGGTGCCGTCGGCCGAGGTGATGTTCTTGTCCATGTCTGTGGAGATTGCCGCACGGGGCGGAACTAATCACTCACGACACTTCGACTTCGTAGAAGCAGAGGTGGTCCTTGATCTCGGCCACGTCCGGCTTCGGGTCCGGATAGGCCCACACGAGGTCCGCCGCGTCCGGCAGCGACCAGTAGGAGGCGGTTCCCTTGAAGGGGCAGTACGTGTGCGTCTCGGAGGGCTTCAGCAGGTCCAGCCGTACGTCCTCGGGCGGGATGTAGTAGCGCACGGGGCAGCCCGTCTCCCGCAGGAGGAGGGGGCGGTCGCTCTCCGCCAGGACCTGGTCGCCGCGCACCACCCGCACGCGTCGGGTGCCCTGCTCGATCGTGATCGTGTGTCCGTCAGCCATATCGACACAAGCGCTCGCGGGCGCCGGGTTCTTCCCGCGTACGGTGGCCCCATGCGAATCTGCGTCTTCCTCTCCGCCGCCGACCTCGACGACCGTTACACCCGACCCGCGCGCGAGTTCGCGAAACTGCTCGGCAAGGGCGGGCACACGCTCGTGTGGGGCGGCTCCGACGTCGGACTGATGAAGGTGGTCGCCGACGGAGTGCAGGAGGCCGGAGGACGGCTGTGCGGGGTCTCCGTGGACTTCCTGGCGGCCAAGGCCCGGCAGGGCGCGGACGAGATGGTCATCGCCAAGGACCTCGCCGAGCGCAAGAGGCTGCTGCTGGAGAAGGCCGACGCGGTGGTGATCATGGTCGGTGGCACCGGGACCCTCGACGAGGCGACGGAGATCCTGGAGCTGAAGAAGCACGGCCACACGGACAAGCCGGTGGTCCTGCTCAACACCGCGGGCTTCTACGACGGCCTCAAGGAGCAGTTCCGGCGCATGGAGGACGAGGGCTTCCTGCCGCGCGCGCTGACCGACCTGGTGTTCTTCGCGGAGGAGCCGGTCGGGGCGCTGGCGTACCTGGAGGAGAGCCGGGGCGTCGCCTGACGGTGCCTGATGCGAGCATGGCGGGCATGGCTACACATGTGATCACCGGAGCGGGTTCCGGCATCGGCGCGGCCGTCGCCCGCCGTCTGCACGCGCGCGGGGACGAACTCGTCCTCCACGCGCGCGACGCGGGCCGCGCGAAGGAACTGGCGGCGGAGTTCCCCGGCGCGAAGACGCTGGTCGGCGATCTGGCCGACCCGGACAAGCTGTCCTGGGCCTTCTCCCACCAGTCGCTCCCGGACCAGGTGGACTCCCTGCTGCACATCGCCGGCGTCGTGGACCTCGGCCCGGTGGGCGACCTGACCCCGAAGTCCTGGCGCCACCAGCTCAACGTCAACCTCGTCTCGCCGGCCGAGCTGACCCGCCACTTCCTCCCCCAACTCCGCGCCACCCAGGGCCACGTGGTCTTCGTGAACTCCGGCGCCGGCCTGCGGGCGAGCGCCGAGTGGTCCGCGTACGCCGCCTCCAAGCACGGCCTCAAGGCTCTCGCCGACTCCCTGCGCCACGAGGAGCACGGCAACGGCGTCCGGGTGACCTCCGTCTACCCCGGCCGCACCGCCAGCCCCATGCAGGCGAAGGTCCACCAGCAGGAGGGCAAGGCGTACGACGCGTCGCAGTGGATCGACCCCGAGTCGGTGGCCACGACGATCCTGATGGCTCTGGACCTGCCCAGGGACGCGGAGGTGAACGACCTGACGGTGCGGCCGGGCCGCTGACCGGGCTGGATGGGTGCCGACCGGTGCGGAGCGTTGCATAGGCTTCCCGGGTGAGTGAAAACAGCCCGTTCGCCTTCGCCCCCGCCACCGGTATCGGCTCCATGCCGGGCGGCGACGCCCGTGAGGCCGCCAAGACCGTCACCGGGTCCTTCGAGGACTTCCCGTTCCTCGCCGAACTGCCCGCCCGCGGCCCCGGCGCGGACATGATCGGCCGGACCGCCGGGATGCTCGTGGAGCTGTACGCGCGCGTGGAGCCCAGCGGGTGGCGGATCGGGGACCGGCCGGGGCGGGACACCAAGCGGGCCAGGTCCTGGCTGGGGGAGGACCTCGACGCGCTGGAGGAGTTCACCCAGGGGTACGAGGGGCAGCTGAAGGTCCAGGCCGTGGGGCCCTGGACGCTCGCCGGCGCGCTGGAGCTGAGGAACGGCGAGGCCGCCCTCTCCGACGCCGGCGCCTGCCGCGACCTCACCGCCTCGCTCGCCGAAGGGCTTCGGCAGCATCTCGCGGAGGTCCGGCGCCGCGTCCCCGGCGCCCGCATCGTCCTGCAACTCGACGAGCCCTCCCTCGTCGCGGTACTGCGCGGCCAGGTCAGGACGGCCAGCGGATACCGGACCCACCGGGCCGTGGACCGGCAGATCGTCGAGGCCGGCCTCCGCGACGTCGTCGGGGTTCACGGCGACAACCCCGTCGTGGTCCACTCGTGCGCACCGGACGTGCCGTTCGCCCTGCTGCGCCGGACGGGTGCCGCGGCCGTCTCCTTCGACTTCTCACTCCTCACCGAGCGTGACGACGACGCGATCGGCGAGGCGGTGGAAGGCGGCACCCGGCTCTTCGCAGGTGTCGTCCCCGGCACGGACGGCCCATTGTCAGACCCTGCCGGTAGCGTCATGGGTGTCAGGACGTTGTGGCGCAGGCTGGGGCTGTCACCGGCGCTTCTCGCGGAGGCCGTCACGGTCACCCCGTCGTGCGGACTCGCGGGGGCTTCCCCCGAGTACGCACGCCGGGCACTCGCCCACTGCGTCCGGGCGGCGAGATCCCTCGCGGACAACCCAGAGTAACGGGAGGACAACACGGTGGCCGGCGACAAGCAAGCGGAGACGACGGCGGTGCCCGCCGAGGCCCGCGAACAGCACGCGCAGCTGGCGGAGCAGGTCGAGGAGCACCGCTTCCGGTACTACGTGAAGGACGCTCCGGTCGTCAGCGACGCGGACTTCGACAAGTTGCTGAAGACTCTGGAGGCGCTGGAGGAGAAGTACCCGGAGCTGCGCACACCGGACTCGCCGACCCAGAAGGTCTCGGGGTCGTACGAGACGGAGTTCACGGCGGTCGAGCACCGCGAGCGGATGCTGTCGCTCGACAACACCTTCAACGACGACGAGCTCGCCACCTGGTTCGACCGCATCGCGCGCGAACTGGGCGAGCAGACGTACCACTTCCTGTGCGAGCTGAAGGTCGACGGCCTCGCGGTCAACCTCACCTACGAGCGCGGCCGCCTCGTTCGCGCGGCCACCCGCGGCGACGGCCGCACCGGCGAGGACATCACCCCCAACGTCCGCACGATCGCGGAGATCCCGGACCGCCTGCACGGCGACAAGGTCCCCGACCTGGTGGAGATCCGCGGCGAGGTCTACTTCCCGATGGAGAAGTTCCTCGAACTCAACGAGCGCCTCGTCGCGGCGGGCGACAAGCCCTTCGCCAACCCCCGCAACGCCGCCGCGGGTTCGCTGCGCCAGAAGGACCCGCGCGTCACCGCCACCCGCCCGCTGCACATGGTCGTGCACGGCATCGGTGCTTTGGAGGGCTTCTCGGGCATGACCCGTCTCTCCCAGGCCTACGACCTCCTTAAGACCTGGGGCCTGCCCACATCGCCGCACAACCGGGTGGTCGACGACCTCGGCGGTGTGCGGGAGTTCATCGCTCACTACGGCGAGAACCGCCACTCCGTGGAGCACGAGATCGACGGAGTCGTCGTCAAGCTCGACGAGATCCGCCTCCAGGGCCGCCTCGGCTCCACCGCGCGGGCACCGCGCTGGGCGATCGCGTACAAGTACGCGCCGGAAGAGGTCAACACCAAGCTCGTCGACATCAAGGTCGGCGTCGGCCGCACCGGCCGGGTCACACCGTACGCCCAGGTCGAGCCGGTCACCGTCGCGGGCAGCGAGGTCGAGTTCGCGACGCTGCACAACCAGGAGGTCGTCAAGGCCAAGGGCGTGCTGATCGGCGACACCGTGGTCCTCCGCAAGGCCGGGGACGTCATCCCGGAGATCCTGGGCCCGGTCGTCGACCTGCGCGACGGCAGCGAGCGGGAGTTCGTGATGCCGAGCGAGTGCCCCGAGTGCGGTACGGCGCTTCGGCCCATGAAGGAGGGCGACATCGACCTCCGTTGCCCCAATGCCCGCGCCTGCCCGGCGCAGTTGCGCGAGCGGGTGTCCTACCTCGCGGGACGTGAGTGCCTCGACATCGAGCACTTCGGTGGGGTGGCCGCTGCCGCGCTCACCCGTCCGCTGGAGCCGGCCGACCCGCCGCTGGTCGACGAGGGCGACCTGTTCGACCTGACGGTGGAGAAGCTGCTGCCCATCAAGGCCTACGTCCTCGATCCGGACAGCGGCCTGCCCAAGCGGGACCCCAAGACGGGCGAGGAGAAGGTCGTCACGGTCTTCGCCAACCAGAAGGGCGAGCCGAAGAAGAACACCCTCGCGCTGCTGGAGCACATCGAGGCGGCCAAGCAGCGCCCACTCGCCCGGTTCCTCAACGGGCTGTCCATCCGCCATGTCGGGCCGGTGGCGGCGCAGGCCCTCGCGCGCGAGTTCCGTTCGGTCGACCGCATCGATCAGGCCAGTGAGGAGGAGCTCGCGGCGACCGACGGCGTCGGTCCCATCATCGCCGCGGCGCTCAAGGAGTGGTTCGCCGAGGACTGGCACCGCGAGATCGTCCGCAAGTGGAAGGCCGCCGGGGTTCCGTTGGAGGAGCAGTCGACCGGTGAGGACGAGGGCCCGCGCCCGCTGGAGGGGCTCACGGTCGTCGTCACCGGCACACTGGAGCACTTCACGCGCGATGGAGCCAAGGACGCGCTCCAGAGCCGTGGAGCGAAGGTGACCGGTTCCGTTTCGAAGAAGACGTCCTTTGTTGTCGTAGGTGACAGCCCTGGGTCCAAGTACGACAAGGCCATGCAGCTGAAGGTGCCTGTTCTGGACGAGGACGGCTTCAACGTCCTGTTGGAACAGGGGCCCGACGCGGCGGCTGAAGTTGCCCTCTCCGCGGAGGAGTAGCGGTTGAAGGCCACCCGATCGGCGCATACCAGATGCATACGGGTGGCTGGGGCGCATTCGGGCAACCGTCGACGACCGCTGCCCGTGGAAGCCTTCTGCGGCCTACTGTTGAGATGTGCGCCTGCCGTGCCCAGCTGCGGTCGGGGCATCCCTTTGCTCTTGAAGGGCTTCGAAGGGCCGGGGGCAGGGTTTCCGACGCGGTGCCGTTGAAGGTTTTTGTCGGGCATCGGGCCGCGTGGCGTGGGCACCGCCGGGTGTGAGAGGGACGGGAATGGAACCGACCGAGAGCGCCACCCCGCGCTCGCGGCTGCGCCGGATGACCGACGCATGGCGGGGACGGGTGTCGCGGAGCGCGGAGCGTTCGCGCGTGGAAAGAGGCGCGGGGAGCGCCATCGGGCCGCCCACCATGGTGGACGGCCGCGCCGTCCGGCAGTTGGGCCCCGAGCGCACCGCCGGGCTGTCGGACCCCGATCACGACCACCACCTGTCCTGGCCCGCGCTGCCGTCGGCCGTCGTCGCGGCGGCCGGGTTCGTTCTAGGTGCCGGGTTCTACCGGGCGTTCACCGACAACCACGCGCTCTTCCCGTCCGGCACGGTCGGCTGGTCGCTGGCCGTGCTGACCGGCATCATCGTCGGCCACCTGGTCGCGCTCGGCCGCGCCCGCTGGTGGGGCGGCACCGGCTCCGGCGCCGCCCTCACCATCGCCGTACTGATGCTGTACGGCTGGGTGCCCGCCGGGATGGTGAGCCTCACCGTCGTCGTCCTGGTCGGTGTCGCCCGCCGCAACCGGTGGCGGCAGGGTGTGCTGCACGGCGCCGTCGACATCCTCGGGATCGCGGCCGGCGCCCTTGTGCTGGCCGCCTTCGGCCGGGTGCCCACCGTCGAGACCCCCTGGAACCCCGACACCTGGACGCTCTACACCGCCCCCGGCGTGGTGCTCGTCGCGACCGCCTATCTCGCGGTCACCCGGGTCCTGCTGTGGTACCTCCAGTCCCCGCGCGGCGGCCTGCCCACCGTCGAGCGCACCGCGCTGGTGCGTCAGGGCCTGGTCGCGGTCGCGCTGCTCGGCATCGCCCCGCTGGTGTGTGTCGTCGCCATCGCCAAACCCCTGCTGCTGCCGCTGTTCTCGATCCCCCTGGTCGCCCTCGACTCCACGCTGTGGATAGCCAGGGCCCGGGCGGAGGAGCAACTGCGCGACCCGCTGACCGGGCTGCCCAACCGGCAGTGGCTGCTGGAGCGCATCTGGACCGCGCTGGACGACGCCGAACGCATCGGCGCCCGGTCCGCCCTGATGCTGATCGACCTCGACCGGTTCCGGTCGGTCAATGACACGCTGGGTCATCTGGCCGGTGACCGGCTGCTGTTGCAGATAGCGGACAGGCTGCGCCTCGCCCTGCCGCGCGGAGCGGAGGCCGCGCGGCTCGGCGGTGACGAGTTCGCCGTCCTGCTACCCGTCGCCGACTCCACCACGTCCGCGACCCGGGTCGCCCGCAGCCTTGTCACCGCCCTCAGCTCCCCGCTGGACCTGGACGGCCTCACCCTGGTCCTGGAGGCCAGCGCCGGTGTGGCGGTCTTCCCGGACCACGCGCTCGACGCCGAGGGACTGCTGCGGCGCGCGGACGTGGCGATGTACCAGGCGAAGCGGGACCGTACGGGCGTGGAGGTCTACGAGTCGAAGCGCGACTCGAACACCCCCGACCGGCTGGGTCTGCTCGGGGATCTGCGCCGCGCCCTCGACGCGCACGAGGTCGAGCTGCACTACCAGCCGAAGGTCCGCTTCGACGGGCAGGTCGCGGGGCTGGAGGCGCTGGTGCGATGGGTACATCCCGAACGCGGGAAGGTGCCGCCGGACGAGTTCATAGCGATCGCCGAGTCGTCGGGGCTGATGCCGCATCTGACGGAGTACGTGCTGGAGACGGCGCTGGCGCAGGTGGCCCAGTGGCGCGCCCAGGGGCTGTATGTCCCGGTCGCCGTCAACGTCTCGCCGAGGGACGTCCACACACCCGGCTTCGCCGGCTCGGTCGCCGCGCGGCTGGCCCGGCACGGAGTCCCGGCGGGAGCGCTCCAACTGGAGATAACGGAACACGTCCTGCTGGAGGACCCGCAGCGCGCCGCGGACACGCTGGCCGGCCTGACCGGGCACGGCGTGAAGATGTCGCTGGACGACTTCGGCACCGGCTACTCGTCCCTCGTGCACCTCAGGCGGCTGCCGGTGAGCGAGCTGAAGATCGACCGCTCGTTCGTGGCGCGGCTCGCGGTGGACAACGAGGACGCGGAGATCGTGCGCTGCACCGTGGACCTGGCGCATTCGCTGGGGCTGCTCGTGGTCGCCGAGGGCGTCGAGGACGACGAGACGTGGGAACGGCTGCGGGATCTGCGCTGCGACGCGGTGCAGGGGTGGCTGGTGGCCGCGGCGATGCCGCCCGAGGAGACGACGGCGTGGCTGCGGGCTCGCGGGTCCCGGGGCTGGCAGCGCCCCCGCGCGGCCCTGCCGGCCGCGGCGACCGACGAAGTGACCTGACCTGACCTGATCCGACGCGACCTCAGGGCCGGCGGGCGTTTCCCGCGCCGCTCAGTGTTCGGGCCGGCGTGTCGCCTGCCGTCCCGTGTCCGGGCCGGCGCTGTCCGTGCCGTCGGGGCGGTTGGGTGCTCTTGCCCGCCGCCCGGGATGCCGTAGACGCTCTCCCCGCCGTCCCGTGTCCGATCGGCCCTGCTCGTCCAGTGCGCGGCGGGCGCTGGCCCGGGCAGACCAGCGCCCGCCCACCGTCGCCCGCGCGTCCACCGACGGTCGCCGCCGCCCCCGCCGCCCGCGCACCCAGCGCCCCATGCCGCCACCCCCGCCGCCCGGCACCCGCTAGCTCCCCCCCCGACGCGGGGTCGCCCGATCAGGTCGGCCGCAGCGCTGAGTCGGCCGGTCAGGCCCTCCCCGCCGTGACCGGTCAGGCCCTCCCCGCCGTGAAGTGCCCGATCAGCAGCGCCAGTCGCTGTTCGTGTGCCCCTTCCGGCAACCGGCCACTGCGCATAAGCGTCACCAGGCCGTGCAGTCCGGCCCAGAACGTCTCCGTCAGCAGACCCGGGTCCTCGCCCTCCGCAGCGATGGGTTCGACCGCGCTCGCCAGCTCTCCGAAGGCCTCCTTCAGCGGTGCCGGCGCCTCCGGTGTGGCGAACGGGAGCTCCGACGCGTGCGTGAACATCGCGTCGTACAGGGCGGGCCGGCGCCGCCCGAAGGCCGTGTACGTCTCGCCCACCGCGGCCAGGGCCGCGCGCTCGCCCTTCGCCGCCTCACGGGCCGTACGCAACTCGGCGGCCAGGTCCGCGCAGCCCTGCACGGCCACCGCGGCCATGATCGCGCCCTTGCCCTTGAAATGGCTGTAGAGAACGGGCTGGCTGTACTCGATCTCCGCCGCCAGCCGCCGGGTCGTCACCGCGTCCCAGCCTTCCGCTTCCGCGAGTTCCCGCGCGGCCGTGACGATCAGCCGCTCGCGCTCCGCTCGTTCGCGCTCTTTGCGCGTCTGGATCGACATGCCAGAAATTCTAGCAGTGCTAGCGCAACTGTCGACGCTCTGCTAGCTTCGCTCTTGTCCCTAGCAGTGCTAGCGAGGAGTCGAAGTCATGACCGTGACCGCCTACACCCTGGCCGTCGTGCTCAACCTGTTCTGCGTGTTCCTCGGGTACCGGTTCCTGTTCCAGCCCGAGTCCGCCGCCACCGGCTACGGCGTCCCGGCCCGGCCGGACGGTGACGCCGGCGCCTATCTCTCCATCAAGGGCCTGAGGGACGGCACCTTCGGCCTGGCGGGTCTCGCGCTGCTGTTCTTCGCCGGCGCCCGCGCCGAGGCCTGGTTCATGCTCGCCGTGGCGATCGTGCCGCTCTTCGACACACTGATAGTGCTGCGGCACGGCGGAGCGAAGGCGGTGGCCTTCGGGATTCACTTCGCCACGGCGGTCATCGTTCTCATCAGCGCCGTCCTGCTCTTCCTCGTCTGAGGACCTCCGTGGACCTCTGAGGGCTCTTAGGACCTCTGAGGACCTCTGAGGACCTCGACACCGCCGTCATCGATCTCGCACGGGGGGTACCACAGATGTCCCTGTTCGTTCCGAAGTTCGACGAGTCCGTGATCGTCCGCGAGGGCGAGGCGGAGGTCGTCGGCCGCGCGCCGACCACCATGCGGCTGCTGGCCGACAGCAGTCGGACCGGCGGTGCGCTGTCCACCCAGCGCGTCACGCTCGCGAGCGGAGCCGACGGCGCCAAACCGCACTGGCACGACAACTCCGCCGAGATGTTCTTCCTGCTCGACGGCGCCGCCGAGATCCTCTCCGGCGACGACGTCGTCACCGCCGGCCCCGGCGACCTCGTCGTCGTACCGCCCGGCAAACCGCACGCGTTCGCCGCCGTGCCCGGTGCCGACGCCGACCTGCTGATCGTCATCACACCCGGGGTCGAGCGCTTCGAGTACTTCCGCCACCTCCAGCGCATCGCCCTCGGCGAGGCCACCCCGGAGAGCCTGCTGGAGGTGCAGGAGCTGTACGACAACCACTTCATGAGGAGCGAGGCCTGGGACGGCCGGCGGCGCTGACGGGCGCGGGCCGGGGAAACCGTTTCACGGGCACACGCCCCCGACCCATAGGATTGGGCCAAACCACACACACTCACCCCAGAGGATCGCTGCATGCCTGGCATCACGCGCGAGGAGGTCGCCCACCTCGCCCGGCTGGCGCGTCTGGAGCTGAAGCCCGAAGAGCTCGAGCACTTCGCGGGACAGCTGGACGACATCATCGGCGCGGTCGCCCGCGTCAGTGAGGTCGCCGACCAAGACGTACCGCCGACCTCGCACCCGCTCCCGCTGACGAACGTCATGCGGGCGGACGAGGTCCGTCCGTCGCTCACCCCCGAGCAGGCGCTCTCCGGCGCCCCGGCCCAGGAGCAGCAGCGTTTCAAGGTGCCGCAGATCCTGGGGGAGGACTAATCGCCATGACGGACATCATCAAGCTCTCGGCCGCCGAGACGGCCGAGAAGATCGCCTCCGGCGAGCTGACGGCCGTACAGGTCACCGAGGCCCACCTGGCCCGGATCGAGGCCGTCGACGAGAAGGTGCACGCCTTCCTGCACGTCGACCGCGAGGGGGCGCTCGCCCAGGCCCGTGCCGTGGACGAGAAGCGGGCCAAGGGCGAGAAGCTCGGTCCGCTGGCCGGCGTGCCCCTGGCGCTCAAGGACATCTTCACCACCGAGGGCGTTCCGACGACCGTCGGCTCGAAGATCCTGGAAGGGTGGATCCCGCCCTACGACGCCACGCTCACCAAGCGTCTCAAGGCCGCCGACGTCGTCATCCTCGGCAAGACCAACATGGACGAGTTCGCCATGGGGTCCTCCACCGAGAACAGCGCCTACGGCCCGACCGGCAACCCCTGGGACCTCACCAAGATCCCCGGCGGCTCCGGTGGCGGCTCCTCCGCCGCGCTCGCGTCCTTCCAGGCCCCGCTCGCCATCGGCACCGACACCGGCGGCTCCATCCGCCAGCCGGCCTCCGTCACCGGCACGGTCGGGGTGAAGCCGACGTACGGCGCGGTCTCACGGTACGGCATGGTCGCCTTCTCCAGCTCCCTCGACCAGGGCGGGCCCTGTGCCCGTACGGTCCTGGACGCGGCCCTGCTGCACGAGGTCATCGCCGGGCACGACCCGATGGACTCCACCTCCATCGACGCCCCGGTCCCGCCGGTCGTCGAGGCCGCCCGCAACGGCAGTGTCCAGGGCATGCGCGTCGGCGTCGTCAAGCAGTTCCGCGGCGAGGGCTACCAGGCCGGCGTCATCCAGCGCTTCGACGAGTCCGTCGAGCTCCTCAAGGAGCTGGGCGCGGAGATCGTCGAGCTGGACTGCCCGTCCTTCGACCTCGCGCTCTCGGCGTACTACCTGATCGCGCCCTCCGAGTGCTCCTCCAACCTCGCCCGCTTCGACGGCCTGCGCTACGGCCTGCGGACCGGCGACGACGGCACCAACTCCGCCGAGGCGGTCACGTCGATCACCCGTGAGGCGGGCTTCGGCCCCGAGGTGAAGCGCCGCATCATGCTCGGCACGTACGCGCTGAGCTCCGGTTACTACGACGCCTACTACGGCAGCGCCCAGAAGGTCCGCACGCTCATCACGCGGGACTTCGAGAAGGCCTTCGAGCAGGTCGACGTGATCGTCTCCCCGACGACGCCGACCACCGCCTTCGCGATCGGCGAGCGCGCCGACGACCCGATGGCGATGTACCTCGCGGACCTGTGCACCATCCCGACGAACCTCGCCGGCAACGCGGCCATGTCGCTGCCGTGCGGCCTGGCTCCGGAGGACAACCTCCCCGTCGGCCTGCAAATCATCGCCCCGGCGATGCAGGACGACCGTCTGTACAAGGTCGGGGCGGCCGTCGAGGCGGCCTTCGTGGAAAAGTGGGGGCACCCGCTCCTGGAGGAGGCACCGTCGCTGTGAGCAAGTTGTCCAAGGCCAAGGACTTCAAGAAGTCCAAGTCCGGTACGTACCTGTCCATCGCCGGCACCGCGTTCGGCGCCTTCGGTGTCGCCAAGCGCTTCAAGAAGGCCCGCGCCGAGAACGACACGCTGGTCCTGATCGACGCCGCCGTGTCCGCCGCCGCCATCGTCACCGGCCTCGCCATCCTCTACCGCGAGCTGAAGCGGCTGGGCGACGACGACGTCCTGATGGGCTGAGAGGGAAGTTTCACCGTGACCACCACGACCGACCTGGTGTCGTACGAGGACGCGCTGGCGTCGTACGACCCCGTCATGGGCCTTGAGGTCCATGTCGAACTCGGCACCAAGACCAAGATGTTCTGCGGGTGCTCCACCGAGCTGGGCTCCGACCCCAACTCGCAGACCTGCCCGACCTGCCTCGGCATGCCCGGCGCGCTGCCGGTCGTCAACGCGACCGGCGTCGAGTCCGCCATCAAGATCGGTCTCGCGCTGAACTGCGAGATCGCCGAGTGGTGCCGCTTCGCCCGGAAGAACTACTTCTATCCGGACATGCCGAAGAACTTCCAGACCTCCCAGTACGACGAGCCGATCGCCTTCAACGGCTACCTCGACGTGCAACTGGAGGACGGCGAGACCTTCCGCGTGGAGATCGAGCGCGCCCACATGGAGGAGGACACCGGCAAGTCGACGCACGTCGGCGGCGCGACGGGCCGTATCCACGGCGCCTCGCACTCGCTGCTCGACTACAACCGCGCCGGCATCCCGCTCATCGAGATCGTCACCAAGCCGATCGAGGGCGCGGGCGAGCGCGCTCCCGAGGTCGCCAAGGCGTACGTCCGCGAGCTGCGCGAGCTCATCAAGGCGCTCGGCGTGTCGGAAGCCCGCATGGAGATGGGGCAGATGCGCTGCGACGTGAACCTGTCGCTGCGCCCGAACGGCACCGAGAAGTTCGGCACCCGTTCCGAGACGAAGAACGTCAACTCGCTGCGGTCCGTGGAGCGCGCGGCCCGCTACGAGATCCAGCGGCACGCCGCCGTGCTCAGCGGTGGCGGGACGATCATCCAGGAGACGCGGCACTTCCACGAGGACACCGGGTCGACGACCTCGGGCCGCGTGAAGGAAGAGGCCGAGGACTACCGGTACTTCCCCGAGCCGGACCTGGTGCCGGTGGCCCCCTCGCGCGAGTGGGTCGAGGAGATCCGGGCGGGCCTCCCGGAGCTGCCGCTGGTCCGCCGTACCCGGCTCCTGGCGGAGTGGGGCATCTCGGCCGTCGAGATGCAGGCGATCCTCAACGCCGGCGCGCTGGAGCCGATCGTCGCCACGATCGACGCCGGTGCCGACGCCGCCTCCGCCCGCAAGTGGTGGATGGGCGAACTCGCCCGCAGCGCCAACGAGTCCGGCAAGGCGCTCGACGAGCTGGCCATCACGCCGGCGCAGGTGGCCCGCGTCACCGAGCTGGTCTCGAAGGGCGACCTGAACGACAAGCTGGCCCGCCAGGTCATCGAGGGCGTTCTCGCCGGCGAGGGCACCCCGGACGAGGTCGTCGACAAGCGCGGTCTGAAGGTCGTCTCCGACGAGGGCGCCCTCACCACCGCCGTCGAGGAGGCCATCGCCGGCAACCCGGGCATCGCGGACAAGATCCGCGGCGGCAAGGTGGCCGCGGCCGGTGCCCTGGTCGGCGCGGTCATGAAGGCGACCCGGGGTCAGGCCGACGCGGCCCGCGTCAAGGAGCTGATCCTGGAGCAGCTGGGCGTCAGCGAGGGCTGAGCCGAAGCGCGTACGGCCCCGGAGGCAGACCCTCCGGGGCCGTTGTGCTGCTCACGGAGTCAGGTACGGCGTGCCACGAGCCGTACGAACCCCAGCGCGCGCCCCTCGTCCAGCCGCACCATCTCGCCGACCCGGCGGGCCATCGTGCGATGGAACTCGTCCGGGCTCTCCTCGGCGATGACGTCGCACCACAGCAGCCAGTCCCGCCAGCCGTCCGGCTGCCAGTCGGCGGCCTCGACCTCGACGGCGCCGCTGCGGGTCCAGTGGCGCCGCCACCAGTCGGAGGAGTGGAAGCACCAGTAGTCGGGCTCCCAGTGGGGCTTCAGGTGCTCCGGCGGCTCGATGCCGGCCGGCTCCTCGCGCAGCGCGGGTACGACGACGCCGATCCGCCCGCCCGGCTTCAACAGACGGGTGAGCGTGGGCAGATAGAGATCGTCGGTGCCGAAGTACTGGTAGGCGTCGACGCTCACGATCGTGTCGAAGCTGCCCTCGGCGAACGACAGGTCGTGCGCCTCCACGCGCACCGGCAGCACCCGGTCGGCGAAACCGGCCTCGGCGACGCGCCGGGCGTTGTCGTCGGGTTCGATCCACAGGTCGGCGGCGGTGACCTGGGCGTCGTACTCCCTGGCCAGGAAGACGGAGGTCATCGCCCGGCCGCAGCCCAGGTCGAGGACGCGGGCGCAGGGGCGCAGCGTGTCCAGGCCTAGGGCGGGGGCGAGCCACTCCAGCAGCCAGAGGGCGTTCGGGCCCATCTGGTTCTCGACGACCCAGCGCGGGTCGTAGCCGGCGCTGCGCGGGTAGCGGGGGTGGGTCAGCCGCTTGGCTAGGTCCTCATCCGAGGGCCCTGTCGTCGGCGGGATGATGTCTGGCATCGGTGAACGGGCTCCTTGAGTCCGGGGAAGCGGAAAGGGATACGGAGGAGCTCGGTCGGACGCTCAAACAATGCACCTGCCCAGGTCGGCGGCGGTGTGCCGCACTACGGCTGACTTGCGGAAGCTAACAGCCGGCCAGACGCCCCCGCATCCGGATTCTCAGCACGACGCGCTACGCTCGCCCGCCATGAGCGGACGCGGTGATTCCGAGATAGCGGAGGCGGGGGAGGAACGGCCGGCGGAGCCGGAGGGCCTGGCGAAGCCGGATGACCTGTTGGAGCCCGAGGACCAGTTGGAGCCGGACGACGCCGACGACCCGGCACAGGTGGCGCGGCGGGCCCGCTGGACGGCGGCCGTGACCGGGGCGCTGCTCGCCCTCGCCGGGCTGGCCGCGTCGGCGGGACGCGCGACCGGCACGGCCCCGGCCCTCGTCCCGGCCGCCTACGCCGTCGGCGCCGCCGTGTGCGCGCTCGCCGCCTTCCTCGGCTCGCGGGGCCGCACCCGCCGGGCGCTGTGGCTGCTCGTCACCGGCGTCATGGTGATGGCGCTGGGAGATCAGTTCGACTGAGAGGAAAGGCGGATGTGAAGGGCGTCACGCAGGGACGACAGAGTCACCGTTACTGTCCTGTGATCTGCCTCCCACTCCTGTGAATAAACCCACGAACGAGGCAAACGATCTTTTCGGCCTGCGAGAGTTTGCTTCACATCGCTCATGCGTTCTTTGCGGGCTGTTCACTTTCTTGGACGACTGATCCCGGCCAAAGATCCATAAATCCCCTCCGGGAGCACGTTCGTGGCAGCTCTTGCACGCTGGTGTGTCCAACGACGCCTCGTCGCCGTACTGCTCTGGCTGCTCGCCTTCGGCGGGGTCACCGCGGCCGCCGCCGTGACGGGCACCGCGTACTCGAACGACTACCACGTCCCCGGCACCGAATCGGGCCGCGCGACCCAGCTCCTTCAGGACGGCTTCCCCGGCCTCGGCGGCGACAGCGACACCGTTGTCTGGCACACCACGTCCGGCACCGTCCGGGCCGCCGCCGTCGAACAGACCATGACGCGCGCCCTGGACGAGATCGCCGAACTGCCCGGCGTGGCCACGGTCGACAGCCCGTACGGCAAGCAGGGCGCCGACCGGATCAGCGAGGACGGGCACACGGCCTACGCGACCGTCACCTTCGACGACAGCGCCGAGAACCTCGCCGGCGGCGAGGCACAGGCCGTCGTGGACGCGGCCCGGGACGCCGGGAGCGACCAACTCCAGGTGGAGATGGGCGGCAGCGCCGTAGCGCTCACCGAGTCGACCGGCGGGCATCTCGCCGAGGTCGTCGGCGTGGCCGTCGCGGCGCTCGTGCTGTTCCTCGCCTTCGGCTCGCTCGCCGCCTCGCTGCTGCCCATCGCCGCCGCCCTGGTCGGCGTCGGCACCGCGTACGCCGGGATCGCGCTGCTCGGACACACCATGACCGTGGCCGACTTCGCGCCCATGCTCGGCATGCTCATCGGGCTCGGCGTCGGCATCGACTACGCGCTCTTCATCGTCACCAGACACCGGCGCGGCCTGAAACGCGGCCTGCCCGTCACCGAGTCGATCACGAAGGCCGTGGCCACCACCGGACGGGCGGTCGTGTTCGCGGGTGCCACGGTGTGCATCGCCCTGCTGGGCATGCTGATCCTCCGGCTCAGCTTCCTCAACGGAGTCGCGATAGCCGCGTCCTTGACGGTGGTCCTGACGGTCGCCGCCTCCGTGACGCTGCTGCCCGCCCTGCTGTCCTTCATCGGCATGCGCGCCCTCAGCCGCCGCGAGCGACGCCGGCTGGCCGAGCACGGGCCCCAGCCCGAGCTGCCGACCGGTTTCGCGGCCCGCTGGTCGGCGTTCGTGGAGCGCCACCCCAAGGCCCTCGGCGCCCTCGCCCTGGCCGTGATCACGGTCCTCGCCCTGCCCACCCTCGGCCTCCGCCTGGGCACCTCCGACCAGGGCAACGACCCCAAGAGCTCCACCACCCGCCAGGCCTACGACCTCCTCGCCGACGGGTTCGGCCCCGGCGTGAACGGTCCGCTCACCCTGGTCACCGAGGTCGACGGCGGCGACGACAAGCTCGCTCTGGACAACCTCGACGCGCGCCTGCGGGACACCGAGGGCGTCGCGTCGGTGACCCCGGTGACCTACAACACCGGCGGCGACACCGCGTACCTCACCGTCGTACCGGAGTCCTCCCCGCAGTCACGGCAGACCAGCGAACTCGTGGACCGGCTGCGCGACGAGGTGCTGCCGCGCGCCGAGACCGGCACCTCGCTCGATGTGCACGTCGGCGGTATGACCGCCGGATACGACGACTTCGCCGACGTGATCGTCGGCAAGCTGCCGCTGTTCGTCGGTGTCGTCGTGGGCCTGGGCTGTCTGCTGCTCCTGCTCGCCTTCCGGTCCGTCGGCATTCCGCTGAAGGCCGCCGTGATGAACGTGGCCGCGGTCGCCGCCGCCTTCGGCGTGGTCGTCGCGATCTTCCAGTGGGGCTGGGGCAGCGAACTGCTGGGCCTGGGCCGCGCCGGCCCGATAGAGCCGTTCCTGCCGGTCATCATGGTGTCGGTGCTGTTCGGCCTCTCCATGGACTACCAGGTCTTCCTGGTCAGCCGGATGTACGAGGAGTGGCTGGAGACCGGCGACAACCGGCGGGCCGTCCGGGTCGGCCTCGCCGAGACCAGCCGGGTGATCAACTCCGCCGCGGTCATCATGATCTCGGTCTTCCTCGCCTTCGTCCTCAGCGGCGACCGCGTGATCGCCATGTTCGGCATCGCGCTGGCCGCCGCCGTGGCCCTCGACGCCTTCGTGCTGCGCACGCTGTTGGTCCCCGCCCTGATGCACCTGCTCGGCGGCGCCAACTGGTGGCTGCCCCGCTGGCTCGACAAGCGCATGCCCCGGATCAGCATCGAGCCGCCCGAGTGCCGTGCCGCGCATGAGAGGCTCACCGACGTCGTGGCGGAACTGGAGAAGGAGCAGCGGGGCGATGTACGCGATATCCCTGGGTGACGACCGGGCCGAGCTGCGGCCCCTGGAGCCCTGGCACGCCGAGGAGTTCCTCGCCCACCTGGACCGGGGCCGGGAGTTCATCGGGCAGTACATCCCCTTCGGGGCGACGGTCACCGACCCGGCGTCGGCACGGGAGACGCTCCAGCGGTACGCCGACATGCGCGCCGGCGACACGGCGTCGTACCACGGCATCTGGCTGGACGGGAAACTCGTCGGCGGAGTCCTCGCGCTGAACTTCGACGCCGCGAACGGCAACTGCGAGGTCGGGTGCTGGCTGGAGCCCGCCGCGACCGGACGCGGGCTCGTCACCCGGGCCATGCGGGTGCTCATCGACTGGGCGGTCGAGGAGCGCGGCATCCACCGGGTCGAATGGGTCGCCGCCGCCGGAAACACCCCCAGCCTGAACATCGCCCGGCGCCTCGGCATGACCCGCGAGGGCGTACGCCGTCAGGCGCACCCCTATCGTGGGGTGCGGCACGACCTGGAGGTGTGGTCGATCCTCGCCCCGGAGTGGCGTGAAGCACGCGCGTGTGCCGCACACAACGATCATTAAGACACCTCTCAGAGAGCGTCCGTACGGTGCGAGACATGGGAACGAAGACAGTGGACGACACCCTGGCCGAGTCGAAGACCGACGAGGAGAACGTGGACGTCACCAAGACGACCGACACCGAGGCAGAGGCCGAGGCGGAGGCCGTTGACGTGGACGGACCCGACGCCGACGAGGAGGTGGCCGCCGAGGCCACGGAAGACAGCCACTCCGACGTCGGCCAGGGCGCGGGCGCGGTCCTCTCCCTGGCGCTGGGCTTCGTGTCGCTGACCGGCAGCTGGATCGGCACGATCGCCACCGCGCGCGAGAACCTCCTCGGTCAGCTGGAGAACCAGAGCGCGTCCCAGGCGGACGTCGACAAGCTGATCCAGGCGGGCTACGTCGACGGCTGGCACGCCGCCGCCCTGTGGGCCGGTCTGTTCGCGATGGCCGCGCTGATCGTGGGCGTCGTGGTGCTCGTCCGCCCGGCGTTCGGGGCCCCCGGCAAGCCGCAGGCCACCTGGATCAAGTCGGTCGCCTGGGGCGGTGTCGCCGTCGGTGTGGTGGGCCTGCTGCTGGCGGTCCTCAAGTACACCGACGTCCTGCTCAGCGTGCCGTCCGTGGGCTGAACCGCCGCAGGTCACGAGGGGTCTTAGGCGCTCCGTAGCGTACTTACGGAGCGCCTGGGGCCCCTCACGCGCGTCTAAGGCCCCACCCACCGGCAAAGATGCGGAACTCTCCCGATGTGGCGGACCCGCCTGGGAGACGAAGGTGGAGTCATCGCAAAGAGCGATGCGAAACCCGAGTCCCACCAGGAAGAACGAGGCCCTGCCATGCATGATTACGAACTCCACCACGTCCGTTCCGCCGAACTGATCCGCAAGGCCGAGCACGAGCGCCTGGTCCGCGAGGCGGTCCGCGTCCGCCGTGCCGCGCGCCGCGAGGCCGCGAAGCGCACGGCCGAGAGCGCGGCGGAACCGGAGGCGCATACGTCCCGCTTCCGCAGGCATCGGCATGCACGTGCCGCGTGAAGGGGGCGGCGGCCGGGCTTCTCGCGGGCCCGGCCGGCAGCGCCCTCCCGACGTCCGAGGACGCGGCCCGTTCGAAATCCGCTGCCGCACCGGGGACGTCGCGTGACATGCTCACCCTCGTGGAGAGCAGGTCGGTCAGTCCCGTGTTCGTCGGTCGCGCGGTCGAGTTGGAGACACTGAACGACGCCCTCGCCCAGGCCGCCGAGGGCGAACCGCAGGCGTTGGTGATCGGCGGTGAGGCCGGGGTGGGCAAGACCCGCCTCGTCGAGGAGTTCGCGGCCGCCGCGCGCGACAGCGCCGTCGTCGCGCTCGGCGGCTGCGTGGAGATCGGCGCGGACGGGTTGCCGTTCGCGCCGTTCTCCACCGCGCTGAGCGCCCTGCGCCGCGAACTGCCCGACGAACTCGCCGCGGCCGCCACCGGTCAGGAGGAGGAACTGGCCCGGCTGCTGCCCGAGTTGGGCGAGACGGCTCCGCTCCGGGGGGCCGACCGTTCCGACGAGGAGGGCATGGCCCGCCTCTTCGAGCTCACCGCCCGCCTCCTGGAGCGCGTCACGGCCGACCGCACGGTCGTCGTGGTGCTGGAGGACCTGCACTGGTCCGACGCCTCCACCCGCCACCTCCTCGCCTACCTCTTCCGCACCCTGCGCACCGGCCGCCTCGTCGTCCTCGGCACCTACCGCTCCGACGACATCCACCGCCGGCACCCGCTGCGCCCGCTCCTCGCCGAACTGGACCGGCTGCGCACGGTCCGCCGGATCGAACTCGGCCGCTTCACCCGCGCCGAGGTCAGCCGTCAGATCGCCGGGATCCTCGCCCACGAACCCGACCCGGCCCAGGTCGACGCCATCTTCGAACGCTCCGACGGCAACGCCTTCTTCGTCGAGGAACTGGCCGTCGCCGCCCACGAGGGCTGCCGCACCGGCCTCACCGACTCCCTGCGCGATCTGCTGCTGGTCCGGGTCGAGAGCCTGTCCGAGAGCGCCCAGCGGGTCGTGCGGATCGTCGCCGAGGGCGGCTCCGTCGTCGAGTACCGGCTGCTTGCCGCCGTCGCCCGGCTCGCGGAGGACGACCTGATCGAGGCGCTGCGGACCGCCGTCAACGCCAACATCCTCATCGCCGCGCCCGGCGGTGACGGCTACCGCTTCCGGCACTCCCTGGTCCGCGAGGCCGTCGGCGACGACCTGCTGCCCGGTGAGCGCTCCCGCCTCAACCGCCGCTACGCCGAGGCCCTGGAGGCCGATCCGACGCTCGTCCCGGCCGGCGAGCGCGTCACGCGGCTGGCCAGCTACTGGTACCACGCCCACGACCCGGCCAAGGCCCTGCCGGCCGTCCTGGACGCCTCCGTCGCCGCCCGCCGCAGGCACGCCCACGCCGAGCAACTGCGGCTGCTGGAACGCGCGATGGAGCTGTGGGACACCGCCCCCGAGGACATCCGCGCGACCCTGCGCCCCGTCGACTACACCGAGGTCTACCCGCCCTGCGGCTGCGACCCCGAGACCACACCCCTGCGCTACCTCGACCTGATGGCCGAGGCAGCCGTCGCCGGACGGCTCTGCGGGGAACGCGAACGCGCCCTGAAGATCACCAAACAGGCCCTGCATCTGCTGGAGGACGAGGGCGATCCCCTACGCGCCGCCTGGTTCTGGGTCCAGCGCTCCCGGCTGGTCCAGGCCCTGGCCCGCGGCGACGGCTGGAAGCAGCTGGGCACCGCGCAGGAACTGGTGCGCGGACTGCCGCCGTCCGAGGTGCACGCCGAGGTGCTGGCCGCCGCGGCCAACTGGTCGATGCTCCGTGCCCCCGGCCCCGACGCCATGTCCGCCGCCGAGCGGGCCGTCGAGTACGCGCGCATGGTGGGCGCCGAGGACATCGAGCTGAACGCGCGCCTCACCCTCGGCGTGCTCATGGTCGACGCCGGCGACATGGACGCCGGACTGGCCCAGATGTACGAGGTCAAGGCCGAGGTACTGGCCCGTGGCCTCACCGCCGTGGTCGGCCGCAGCCATGTGAACCTCCCCTCCGTCCTCGAAGGCGTCGGCCGTTCCGAGGACTCCGTCGGCATCCTGCGCGAGGGCCTGCGACTCACCCAGCAATGGGGCCTGCGCGACTCGGAGGCCTGGATATGGACGAACCTCGCCGAGTCACTGATCTCCCTGGGCCGCTGGGACGAGGCCGCCCAGGCCGCCCAGAACGCCCAGCGCACGGGACCGTCCGCCAAGCCGCGCGGCGGCGGCTCCAACGCCCTCGCCCACCTGGCGCTGGCCCGCGGCGACATCGCCGACGCCGCCCGGCACCTCGCGGCCGCCCGCGCCCACTACGGCACGCACGACCCCATGCCGCAGAACAACCTCCCGATGTCCTTCCTGGCCCTCGGTATCGCCGCCGCCGAGGGCCGCCTCCTCGACGCCCGCGCGGAGGCCGACCGAGCCCTGAGCGACGGTTTCCCGCCCGGCACCCAGCGCTACGCCTGGCCGCTGCTGCTGGCCGCCTCCGTCGCCGAGTCCGACACCCGCGCACTGCCCGCCGTACAGGAGGGCCGCGGCGCCTTCCTGGAACGGCTCTTCGAAGCCGCTCGCAAGCTCACCACGGGCGCGCCGGTCTGGCTGGCGTACGAGGCGTGGACCCGAGCCGAACTCGACCGGGCCGCGGGCCGGAGCGACCCCGACCCCTGGTCGGACGTGGTCACCGCTTTCGAAGCCCTGGAACGCCCCTACGAACTGGCCCGGGTCCGCCACCGCCTGGCCGAGGCACTGCTCACCCTCGGCGGCGACGACGAGCGCGCCCGTGCCACGGAACTGCTCCGCCTCAGCCGAGCCACCGCCACGCATCTGGGCGCCCGCCCCCTCGTCGACGCCACCACACACCTGGCCCAGCGAGCCCGCCTGAGTCTCACGACGGCGCCGCCCCCGGCCGACCCGGCCGGCTCCCTCGGACTCACCACCCGCGAACGGGACGTCCTGCGCCTGGTCTCCGCCGGCCGCACCAACCGTCAGATCGCCGAGGAGCTCTTCATCTCCCCGAAGACGGCCAGCGTCCATGTCTCGAACATCCTGGGCAAGCTCGGCGTCTCCGGAAGGGGCGAGGCGGCGGCGGTGGCGCACCGGCTGGGTCTGTTCCCCGCCGAAACGCTCACGTCGGGGGCGGGGAGCTGAGGCTTACGCTGTAAGGGACATCGGCTCAGGGAGGTTCCGTGTTCAACGCGTTCGAGGAACTCTTCTCCCCTGGTCGCAAGCACACCACCGACGAACAGAACCGCCTGGAACTGACCCGTGAGGACGTCGGGGACAACGACCCCGGGCGGGGACCGATAGACCTGGCGTCCGGGAAGGTCGTCGTGCGCCCGCCCGAGGCACGGGCCGAGGAGGACGCCGGGGACGAGGGAGGCGGCGGGGACGACGGGGCAAGGGAAAGCGGTAAGGGGTAAGGGGTAAGCGCCGCTCAGGTCACCTGCACCTCCAGAATCCGGTCGTCCCCGTCCTTGGGGTCGCCCCGCCCGTCCGTGTTGCTGGTGACCAGCCACAGCTTGTCGCCGCCCGCCGAGACCACCGTCCGCAGCCGGCCGTACTCGCCCTCCAGGAAGGCCTGCGGGTCCGCCGATGCCTCCGTGCCGTCCAGCGGGATCCGCCACAGGCGCTGGCCCTTCAGACCGGCCATCCAGATGGAGCCCTCGGCGTAGGCGACGCCGCTGGGGGAGGCGTCGTCGGTGCCCCACTGGGCCAGGGGGTTGTGGTATGCGGAGTCGTCCGACTTGCCCTCGACCTCGGGCCATCCGTAGTTGTCGCCCGGCTTGATCGCGTTCAGCTCGTCCCAGGTGTCCTGGCCGAACTCCGCCGCGAACAGGCGCTGTTGGGAGTCCCAGGCGAGACCCTGGACGTTTCGGTGGCCGTACGAGTACACGGCGGAGTCGGGGAACGGGTTGCCCGGGGCCGGCTCGCCCTCCGGTGTCAGGCGGAGGATCTTCCCGCCCAGGGACTCCTTGTTCTGGGACAGGCCCGTGTCACCGCTCTCCCCGGTGCCCGCGTACAGCATCTTGTCCGGGCCGAAGGCGATCCGGCCGCCGTTGTGGATGTAGCCCTTGGGGATGCCCTTGAAGATCGTGTCGGGCGCACCGAGCTGGTCGCCGGCCGGCTTCTGCTCGTCGTACAGCATGCGGACGATGCGGTTGTCCGAGGCCGAGGTGAAGTACGCGTAGATCATGTGGTCGGAGGCGTAGTCGGGGGAGAGTGCCAGGCCCATGAGGCCGCCCTCGCCGGCCGGTGACACTCCCGGCACCTCGCCCAGCTCGGTCTTCTTGCCGGTCTCCGAGTCGACCCGGGTGATCGTGGCCTCGTCGCGGGAGGAGACGAGCAGGTCGCCGTCGGGCAGCGGGGCCAGACCCCACGGGGAGGCCAGGCCCTCGGCGACCGTGCGCACCACCTTGACCGAGCCCTGGGCCGGTGGGGTCTCGGCCGCCTGCCGGGTCGGTGCGGCCGTGGCGCTGCTGCTCGGCGCCTTGTTGTCGCCCTCGGCAGGCGATCCCCCGTCGTCGGAGGAACAGCCGGCCGTCAGCAGGAGCGCGGCCGCGGCCAATACGGCCGACACAGCTCGACGTTGCACGATCAAGGTCCCTTCGATGCGGCGGTCCCGTCGCGGGTTCTACTTGTCATACACCGCTCGCGCCGCACAGGTTCCCGATCCATGAATCCCGAATCCGTGCCGCCCGGCCCCCGGCGAACGTCAGTCCCAGGATCCCCGGGCCCCCGGCAGCTCCGCCACCTCGGCCAGGTCATCCGTGGTCAGCCGCACCCCGGCGGCCCCCGCGTTCTCGGTCACCCAGCGTTCCTGCTTGGTGCCGGGCAGTGCCACCACATGCCGACCCTGCGCCAGCACCCACGCCAGCGCCACCTGGGCCGGGGTGACCCCGTCCCCGTGCCGGGCGGCGACGCGTCGCAGGCCGGCCACTATCGGCTGGTTCGCCGCCATCATCTCCGCCGTGAAGCGGGGATGCCGGGCGCGCACGTCGTCGGGTTCGAAGCCCTGGCCGGGGGTCAGCGTGCCGCTGAGGAAGCCGTTGCCGAGCGGCATCCCCGCCAGGAAGCCGATGCCGCGCGCCTCGCACCAGGGCAGCAGCGCCTCCAGCGCCTCGGGCGACCACACCGACAGCTCGGCCTGCACCGCGCTCACCGGGAAGACCTGCTGCACCCGCTGCAACTGCCGGATCGTCGCGTCGTGCAGGCGGGTGCCGAAACGGCGGCCACCGCGCGCACCCATCGCGCACAGCCCCAACGCCCGTACCTTTCCGGCCCGGACGAGCTCCGCCATCGCGCCCCACGTCTCCTCGACGGGGATCTCGGGGTCGGCGCGGTGCAGTTGGTACAGGTCGATGACGTCGGTCTGTAGGCGGCGCAGCGAGGCGTCGCAGGCGCGCTTCACATAGCCGGGGCGGCCGTTGGCCACGATGTGCTGCTCGCCGACCAGCAGTCCGACCTTGGTCGAGACGAACGCGTCCTGGCGGCGCTCCTTCAACACCCGCCCCACCAGCAGCTCGTTGGTGAACGGGCCGTACATGTCGGCCGTGTCCAGCAGCGTCGAGCCCAGATCCAGCGCCCGGTGCACCGCCCTGACCGACTCCTCGCCCCGCTGCCGGGACGAGCTGTACGCCCAGCTCATCGGCATGCACCCGAGCCCGACGGCTCCCACCGTGAGCGCCGCCGCGCCGATCGTCCTGCGCTCCACCTGGCCGTGACCCTCCCTCTTCCGGCACCCCAACCTAACCTCTGCACTCCAGTTCGCCTGACATAGCCTCCTGACCATGACTGCTGACGTGTGGCTCCCCATCCCGCCGGAAGACATCGAGGGCCTCCCCGAGGGCCTCGACTACCGCTTCTGGAACGGTGCCGAGGACTTCCCCGCGGACCCGGCACAGTGCGCCTTCTACGTCGTCCCGTACATGAAGCCGCCCGGTCTCGGGCAGCGTCCGCTGCCGGAGATGGCCAATGTGGAGGTCGTGCAGACGCTGTCCGCCGGCACCGACCACGTGGAGCCGGGACTGCGGCATCTGCGGTCCGGCGTGCGGCTGTGCAACGCCCGCGGGGTGCACGAGGCGAGCACCGGTGAGCTCACGCTCACCCTGATCCTCGCCTCACTGCGCGGGATCCCCGACTTCGTGCGGGCCCAGGACCGCGGCGAGTGGCTCGGCGGCTTCCGGCCCGCGCTCGCGGACAAGAACGTCCTCATCGTGGGATACGGCTCGATCGGGGCCGCCATCGAGGACCGGCTCGCGCCTTTTGAACTCGCGCGGGTGGCGCGCGTCGCGCGCTCTGAGCGCACCACGGCGCGCGGACCAGTGCATCCGCTCACCGAACTGCCCGCCCTGCTCCCGGAAGCGGACGTGGTCATCCTCTCCACGCCGCTGACGGACGCCACCCGTCACCTGGTCGACTCCGACTTCCTGGCCCGGATGAAGGACGGCGCGCTGCTGGTCAACGTCGCCCGCGGCGGCGTCGTGGACACCAAGGCGCTGCTGGCCGAGCTGGAGACCCGGCGCATCACCGCCGCGCTGGACGTCACCGATCCCGAACCGCTGCCCCGGGAGCACCCCCTGTGGCGCGCGCCGGGCGTGCTGATCAGCCCGCACGTGGGCGGCCCGACGTCCGCGTTCCTGCCGCGCGCCAAGCGGTTGCTGGTGGACCAGTTGACTCGTTACGTGAACCGGGAGCCCTTGCGCAACGTGATCCTTACGACGGGCTCGACGCCCGCGTGACGCCGATCGGCTGAGCATCGCGCGGGTGCCGCGCGTGTCGCGTGCAACCGGCCCATAATCCGTTTCGAGTACCGTCCGCAACCCCTCGGAAGCGGTCCGTACTCGCATATGCGCTGGTCGTCACGGAGCGTAGAGGTGCTATGTCCCTGAGTGACGAGACTGGTGTATCGTCCGGACAGGGGCAGCGCCGCGCACTGTCGGCGCCGGGGATGGACATGTCAGATTTGTGAGGGGGGCGACGGGCGATGCACGGCCTATGGACGAGCGATCCGACGCGACGGGGCTGCCGGCGCCGACCCTGGCGAGCGGCCACGCGCAGACGCGGCCGGCACGGCACCCACGGCTGCCGTCACAACCATCACCACCGCGGACACAGCAACCGCAGGCGGCATGCCCACCCAGCGCGGCGGGACCCTCGGGACCCGCGAGCGGCGCGGACCGGGAGGGACCGGTGAGCTCGCCACCGCCCCCCACGACCACGCTCGACGCAGCGCTGCCGGCGCGGCGTCCGTCGCCGATGAGGCTTCCTCGCCCCTCGTCGAGGGGCAACGGCCCGGGACTCTATCCCCAACTGGTACTGGCCCTGGTGTGCGCGGGATACGCCGTCGGTTCCGCGCTCGGCTGGGGTTCGAGCCAAGTGGCGCTGATCATGGGCGACTTCGGGCTGGCGGCCGCGGCCGGCGCCGCCGCCGTGTCCTGCTTCCGCTACGCCCGTAGCCGCCGTATCCGCTTTCGACCCGCCTGGCTGCTGTTCGCGCTCTCGTCGGCCATGGCGGCCCTCGGCAACCTGGTCTGGGGGTGGTACGAGGTCGTCCTTGAGCTGCCCGTGCCCAGCCCTTCCTACGCCGACGGGTTCTTCCTCTGCTTCGCGCCGCCCGCCATCGTGGGACTCCTGGTGCTGGCCAAGCGCCCGGTGACCAAGGCCGGCTGGGTCTGTCTCGGGCTGGACGCCTGGCTGATCGGCGGCTCCCTGCTGACGCTGGCCTGGAGCCTCGCGCTCGCCCAGGCGGCCAAGATCGACTCCGGCGGCGGGACGAGCGTGGCGCACACCGCGCTCTCGCTGGCGTACCCGCTGCTCGACATCGCCCTGGTCAGCATGGTGCTCGCACTGCACTTCCGGCGCTCCTCGGCCAACCGCACCGCCGTCAACACGGCGATCGGCGCGCTCGCCCTCACCGTGATGTGCGACGCCCTGTTCACCTCGCCGCTGCTGCACAACAGCTATCGCTCCGGCCAGCTGCTCGACGCGGGCTGGTTCGCCGGCTCGCTGCTCCTGGCGTACGCCCCCTGGGCCGCGCCCCGGCACGGGCAGGAGGACGGCGACCGGCACGACCGGGCGGGGCACACGCGCGTGGTGCACGAGCACGTGCCCGGCCAGCGCGGCGCGAGCCACCACCACACACCCGCACAGACAGCCGAGCACACCCGGTACCCGGCCACCCGGCCGATCGCCGGCTCCCTGGCCGCGCTCACCCCGTACCTCGCGGCAGCCGTCTGCACCCTGGGGATCCTCTACAACGTCCTCAACGGCCGCAGCGTCGACCGCGTGGTGCTGATCACCGGCGGCACCGTGGTGCTGGCGCTCGTGGTGCGCCAGGGCATCATGCTGCTCGACAACATCACCCTCACCCAGGAACTGGCCCAGAAGGAGAACCACTTCCGCTCCCTGGTGCAGGGCTCCAGCGACGTCATCATGATCGCCGCGCCCAACGGCATCCTCCGCTACGTCTCCCCGGCCGCCGCCGGGGTCTACGGCCGCTCCGCGGAGGACCTGGTGGGTACGGAACTGGCCAACCTCATCCACCCGGAGGACCTGGGCTGCGTGGTGCACGAGGTGCGCCGCTTCCTCGCCGCCAGCCCACTCGAGGAACCCACTACGCGCATCGAGTGCCGCTTCAGGTCCGGGGAGGACGCGTGGCTCAACGTCGAGTCGACCGTCAACCGGCACCACGGCGGCCTCATCTTCAACAGCCGGGACGTCACCGAAAGAGTGCGCCTCCAGGCACAGCTCCAGCACAACGCCGAGCACGACCCGCTCACCGACCTGCCCAACCGCGCGCTGTTCACCCAGCGCGTCCAGCAGGCCCTCTCCGGCCGCCGCGCCTCCGACCGGGGCGTCGCCCTGCGCAACACGGCCGTCCTCTTCATCGACCTCGACGGCTTCAAGGGCGTCAACGACACGATCGGGCACCAGGCCGGGGACGAACTGCTCGTCCAGGCCGCCCGCAGACTCCAGGAGGCCGTCCGGGGCGGGGACACCGCCTCCCGGCTGGGCGGCGACGAGTTCGCGGCCCTGATCGCCGGGGACAACACCCGTGACCGCACCGCCCGCGAACGGCACATCCTGGAGCTCGCCGACCGCCTCAGGATGACGCTGTCCCAGCCGTACCTCATCGACGGCAACGATGTCCGGGTCAACGCCTCCATCGGCGTCGCCTTCGCCGAAACGGGCCTGGGCGCGGGCGAGTTGCTGCGCAACGCCGACCTCGCCATGTACCGCGCGAAGGCGGGCGGCAAGGGCCGCGTCGAGCTGTACAAGCCGCAGATGCAGCAGGACGTCGTACGCAAGGCGGAGCTGGCCACGCGGCTGCGTGCCGCGCTGCACGACGGTGAGTTCGCGCTGCTGCACCAGCCGGTGGTGTGCCTGGAGGACGGCCGGATCACCTCGGTCGCCGCCCAGGCGCGCTGGCGGTCCTCGCAAGGGGTGCTGTTCACGCCCGCCGAATTCCTGCGGGTCGCCGAGGACAGCGACAAGACCGCCGAGCTGGGCCGCTGGATGCTTCAGGAGGCCGTGGAGCAGGCCGCCGAACGCACCGCGACCGGGCTCGCCGTACCCGTCGCGGTACGGATGAGCGCGCGCCGGCTGCTGGACCGGTCGATGCCGCTCGGCTCGATCGAGGCGCTGCTGACCCGGCACGGACTGCCCTCCGGCTCGCTGATCATCGAGCTGTCCGACCTCGACCCGCGCATCTCGCTGGACGATCTGGAGCGCCGTCTGAGCGGTCTGCACCGACTCGGTGTCCGGATCGCCCTGGACGGTTTCGGCACCGGCTACGCGGCGATCACCGCGCTGCGCAGGCTCCCCGTCGACGTGCTCAAGCTGGACCGTGGTCTGGTCGAGGGAGTCGTCGAGTCCGCGCGGCTGCACAAGATCACCAGCGGGTTGCTGAGGATCGCCGGCGACCTGGGACTCCAGTCCGTGGCCGACGGCGTGGATCTGCCGGAGCAGGTCGTGGCGCTGCGCGCGATGGGGTGTACGCACGGGCAGGGCATGGCGTTCTCCGGACCGCTGGACGAGTACCGGCTGCGCCGGGCGATCGGTTCCGGCCACTATCCGGTTCCGCACGGACCGGCCGAACCGGCGTTCGCCGGCGGGGGAGCGGGGGTGTACACCAACGGTGTGCCCGCCGTTCTCGGTGGCGGCAGCACCCTCCGCTCACATAATGAGACTCCCGTCCCACCCACTTGACAGTGGGTGTGTGCCGGGGGGAGGGTCTGTGCCATGCGCACCCGAATTCTCGTACTTGGAAAGCGCGTCGGCTGAAGCTGGTGACGTCCGGACAGATCCGGAACTCCCAGCGTCCACACCCGGCGCGCTCCCCTCGCTTGCCTTATGGCACGAGGGGTTTTTTGTTGCACAGGCGCCAGTCGTGCAGCACCGTAACTCCGCTCAAATCTCGCAAAAACCCTCAGCATCGAGAAGAGAATGCCGATGACCGAGCAGGCCACCGGGGCCCATAATCCGCAGCCGCGGCCCCGATCCGGAGGACAGCAGTCCGCCCCCGAGCACGTCACGGGTGCGCAGTCCCTGATCCGTTCGCTCGAGGAGGTCGGCGCCGACACCGTATTCGGCATTCCCGGTGGTGCGATCCTCCCGGCGTACGACCCGCTGATGGACTCCACCCGGGTGCGCCACGTCCTGGTCCGGCACGAGCAGGGCGCGGGCCACGCCGCGACCGGCTACGCGCAGGCCACCGGCAAGGTCGGGGTCTGCATGGCGACCTCGGGACCGGGCGCCACCAACCTGGTCACGCCGATCGCCGACGCGCACATGGACTCGGTGCCGATGGTCGCCATCACCGGGCAGGTCGCCTCCAAGGCGATCGGCACCGACGCCTTCCAGGAGGCGGACATCGTCGGCATCACCATGCCGATCACCAAGCACAACTTCCTGGTCACCAAGGCCGAGGACATCCCGCGGGTGATCGCGCAGGCGTTCCACATCGCCTCCACCGGCCGCCCCGGCCCGGTCCTGGTCGACATCGCCAAGGACGCCCTCCAGGCGAAGACGACCTTCTCCTGGCCGCCCACCATGGACCTGCCCGGCTACCGGCCCGTCACCAAGCCGCACGCCAAGCAGATCCGCGAGGCCGCCAAGCTGATCACCGCCGCCAAGCGGCCGGTGCTGTACGTCGGCGGCGGTGTCATCAAGGCCGGCGCCACCGCCGAGCTGAAGGTCCTCGCCGAACTCACCGGAGCGCCCGTCACCACCACCCTGATGGCGCTCGGCGCGTTCCCCGACAGCCACCCGCTGCACGTGGGAATGCCGGGCATGCACGGTGCGGTCACCGCCGTCACCGCGCTTCAGAAGGCCGACCTGATCGTCGCCCTCGGAGCCCGCTTCGACGACCGCGTCACCGGCAAGCTGGACAGCTTCGCCCCGTACGCCAAGATCGTCCACGCCGACATCGACCCGGCCGAGATCGGCAAGAACCGCGACGCCGACGTGCCGATCGTCGGGGACGCCCGCGAGGTCATCGCCGACCTCGTCCAGGCCGTCCAGAAGGAGCACGCCGAGGGCCACCAGGGCGACTACAGCGCCTGGTGGAAGGACCTCAGCCGCTGGCGCGACACCTACCCGCTCGGCTACGACCAGCCCGACGACGGCTCGCTCTCCCCGCAGCAGGTCATCGAGCGGATCGGTCAACTCGCCCCCGAGGGCACGGTCTTCGCGGCCGGCGTCGGCCAGCACCAGATGTGGGCCGCGCACTTCATCGGGTACGAGAAGCCCGCCACCTGGCTGAACTCCGGCGGCGCCGGAACGATGGGCTACGCGGTCCCGGCCGCGATGGGCGCCAAGGCCGGCGTGCCGGACCGGGCGGTCTGGGCGATCGACGGCGACGGCTGCTTCCAGATGACCAACCAGGAGCTCACCACCTGCGCCCTGAACAACATCCCGATCAAGGTCGCCATCATCAACAACGGCGCCCTCGGGATGGTCCGCCAGTGGCAGACCCTGTTCTACAACCAGCGCTACTCCAACACCGTGCTGCACAGCGGCCCCGAGGACATCAACCCGGAGGCCAAGGGCACGCGCGTGCCGGACTTCGTGAAGCTGTCCGAGGCGATGGGGTGCGTGGGCCTGCGCTGCGAGTCCCCCGAGGACCTCGACAAGGTCATCGCGGAGGCCAACGCCATCAACGACCGTCCCGTCGTCGTCGACTTCATCGTCCACGAGGACGCGATGGTGTGGCCGATGGTCGCCGCCGGCACCTCCAACGACGAGATCATGGCCGCCCGGGACGTGCGCCCCGACTTCGGCGACAACGAAGACGACTGAGCGAGAGAGACGTAAAAGACCATGTCCAAGCACACGCTCTCCGTCCTGGTGGAGAACACGCCCGGCATCCTCGCCCGGATCGCCGCCCTGTTCTCCCGCCGCGGCTTCAACATCGACTCGCTCGCGGTGGGCGTCACCGAGCACCCCGACATCTCCCGCATCACCATCGTGGTGAGCGTCGCCGACCTCCCGCTGGAGCAGGTGACGAAGCAGCTCAACAAGCTCGTCAACGTGCTGAAGATCGTGGAGCTGGAGCCGGGTTCGGCCGTTCAGCGCGAACTCGTGCTGGTGAAGGTGCGCGCCGACAACGAGACCCGCTCCCAGATCGTCGAGATCGTCCAGCTGTTCCGCGCCAAGACCGTCGACGTCTCCCCGGAGGCCGTCACCATCGAGGCCACCGGCTCCAGCGACAAGCTGGAGGCGATGCTGAAGATGCTGGAGCCGTTCGGCATCAAGGAGCTCGTCCAGTCCGGCACCATCGCGATCGGCCGCGGCGCGCGGTCGATCACGGACCGCTCGCTGCGCGCGCTCGACCGCTCGGCATAGGGACGCGTTCGGACGGTCGGGTGACTCCGGCCGTCCGGATCCCGCCCGTATGGCGAGACCCTGAAACTTCCCTTCCCCCCACCGTCATACGGTGGGACGCACCATCTGCACTCAAGGAGAGAACCCAAAGTGGCCGAGCTGTTCTACGACGCCGACGCCGACCTGTCCATCATCCAGGGCCGCAAGGTCGCGGTCATCGGTTACGGCAGCCAGGGCCACGCCCACGCGCTGTCGCTCCGTGACTCGGGTGTCGACGTGCGTGTCGGTCTGCACGAGGGCTCCAAGTCCAAGGCGAAGGCCGAGGAGCAGGGCCTGCGCGTGGTGACCCCGTCGGAGGCCGCCGCCGAGGCCGACGTCATCATGATCCTCGTCCCGGACCCGATCCAGGCCCAGGTCTACGAGGAGCACATCGCGCCGAACCTGAACGACGGCGACGCCCTGTTCTTCGGCCACGGCTTCAACATCCGCTTCGGCTTCATCAAGCCCCCGGCCGGCGTGGACGTCTGCATGGTCGCCCCGAAGGGCCCGGGCCACCTGGTCCGCCGCCAGTACGAGGAGGGCCGCGGCGTTCCGTGTATCGCCGCCGTCGAGCAGGACGCCTCCGGCGACGCCTTCGCGCTCGCCCTGTCGTACGCCAAGGGCATCGGCGGCACCCGCGCCGGCGTCATCAAGACGACGTTCACCGAGGAGACCGAGACCGACCTGTTCGGTGAGCAGGCCGTCCTCTGCGGTGGCACCGCCGCCCTGGTCAAGGCCGGTTTCGAGACGCTGACCGAGGCCGGCTACCAGCCGGAGATCGCGTACTTCGAGTGCCTCCACGAGCTGAAGCTGATCGTGGACCTCATGTACGAGGGCGGCCTGGAGAAGATGCGCTGGTCGATCTCCGAGACCGCCGAGTGGGGCGACTACGTCACCGGCCCGCGGATCATCACCGACGCCACCAAGGCCGAGATGAAGCAGGTCCTCGCCGAGATCCAGGACGGCACCTTCGCCCAGGCCTGGATGGACGAGTACCACGGCGGTCTGAAGAAGTACAACGAGTACAAGCAGCAGGACTCCGAGCACCTGCTGGAGACCACCGGCAAGGAGCTGCGCAAGCTCATGAGCTGGGTGAACGAGGAGGCGTAAGCCTCAGGCCACGGGGCCGGAGCAGCTCGCTCCGGCCCCGTTGTCCATCCCGTCGCATCACGGACGGGTGATCCTTCCGCAGAGGCACAGAACGGCCCCTGCCACGGCACTACACTGCCGTACTACATACGCGTCAGGCCCACAGCGTCGTGCGTCTTCCACGCGGACCACCCCTCCACCGCCTGCGGCCGTCGGGACGGCCGTCCGCAATGGACATGTGAGGACTCACGTGAGCTCGAAACCCGTCGTACTCATCGCTGAAGAGCTTTCGCCGGCGACCGTGGACGCGCTCGGTCCGGACTTCGAGATCCGGAACTGCAACGGCGCCGACCGGGCGGAGCTGCTGCCCGCCATCGCCGACGTGGACGCGATCCTGATCCGTTCCGCGACCAAGGTCGATGCCGAGGCCGTCGCCGCCGCGAAGAAGCTCAAGGTCGTCGCACGAGCCGGCGTCGGCCTGGACAACGTCGACGTCTCCGCCGCCACCAAGGCCGGCGTGATGGTCGTCAACGCCCCCACCTCGAACATCGTGACCGCCGCCGAGCTCGCCTGCGGTCTGCTGCTCGCCACCGCCCGCAACATCCCGCAGGCCAACGCCGCGCTGAAGAACGGCGAGTGGAAGCGCAGCAAGTACACCGGTGTCGAGCTCGCCGAGAAGACCCTCGGTGTCGTGGGGCTGGGCCGCATCGGCGCCCTCGTCGCGCAGCGTATGTCCGCCTTCGGCATGAAGGTCGTCGCCTACGACCCCTACGTGCAGCCCGCGCGAGCCGCGCAGATGGGCGTGAAGGTGCTGTCGCTGGACGAGCTGCTCGAGGTCTCCGACTTCATCACCGTCCACCTGCCGAAGACCCCCGAGACCCTCGGTCTCATCGGCGACGAGGCGCTGCGCAAGGTCAAGCCGAGCGTGCGCATCGTCAACGCCGCCCGCGGTGGGATCGTCGACGAGGAGGCGCTGTACTCGGCGCTGAAGGAGGGCCGGGTCGCCGGCGCCGGTCTCGACGTGTACGCGAAGGAGCCCTGCACGGACTCCCCGCTGTTCGAGTTCGACCAGGTCGTGTGCACCCCGCACCTCGGTGCCTCCACGGACGAGGCGCAGGAGAAGGCGGGCATCGCCGTCGCCAAGTCGGTGCGCCTCGCCCTCGCCGGTGAGCTCGTGCCCGACGCGGTGAACGTCCAGGGCGGTGTCATCGCCGAGGACGTCAAGCCGGGTCTGCCGCTCGCCGAGCGCCTCGGCCGGATCTTCACCGCGCTCGCCGGTGAGGTCGCGGTCCGCCTCGACGTCGAGGTGTACGGCGAGATCACCCAGCACGATGTGAAGGTGCTGGAGCTGTCCGCCCTCAAGGGTGTCTTCGAGGACGTCGTCGACGAGACGGTGTCCTACGTCAACGCCCCGCTGTTCGCCCAGGAGCGCGGTGTCGAGGTGCGGCTGACGACCAGCTCGGAGGCGACCGAGCACCGCAACGTCGTCACCGTGCGCGGCACCCTCGCGGGCGGCGAGGAGGTGTCGGTGTCCGGCACGCTGGCCGGCCCCAAGCACCTCCAGAAGATCGTCGCGGTCGGCGAGTACGACGTGGACCTCGCCCTCGCCGACCACATGGCGGTGCTGCGGTACGAGGACCGGCCGGGTGTCGTCGGCACCGTCGGCCGCATCCTCGGTGAGGCCGGGATCAACATCGCCGGCATGCAGGTCTCGCGTGCCGTCGCCGGCGGTGAGGCCCTGGCGGTTCTCACGGTGGACGACACGGTGACGCAGGCGGTGCTGACGGAGTTGGCCGAGGAGATCGGCGCGACCTCGGCCCGCTCGGTCAACCTGGTCTGATCTCACCTAGACGCCGGACGGGCTGAGTCGCTCAGCCTGTCCGGCGTCTTCGTGTGTCCGCACCTCGACCCGCCGCAGCGTCACGGACGCCAGCACAGCCGCTCCCGCCAGTACGGCGGCTCCCGCGATCGCCGCCCCGTGCATCCCACTGGTGAACGCCTGTCGGGCGACCGTGGCCAGGCCCGGCACCTGATCGGCGACCGCCAGCGCTCCGCCCAGCGTCTCGCGCGCCCCGTCCGGGACCGACTCCGGGATCTCGTGGCGGTAGATCGCCGTACCGATGGAGCCGAGGAAGGCCATGCTCAGCGCGCCGCCGAACTCGGTGCCCGTCTCCAGCAGGGACGAGGCGGCGCCCGCCTTCTCCACCGGGGCCGTGCTCAGGGCCAGGTCGGCCAGCAGGGACATGGCGACGACGACCCCGCAGGCCAGGACGGCGCACGCGGCCAGCAGCAGCCACAAGGAGTCGGTGCCGGTCAGCGTCAGCAACACGTAGCCGCAGGCGGTGCACGCGAAGCCCGCGGCGACCACATAGGCCCGGGGGACGCCCCGCTGCACGAGCTGGGCGCCGACCGGGGCCGCCAGCCCGATGGGCACGGACGGCAACAGGCTCCACAGCGCGGCCTCCAGGGGGCTCATGCCCAGGACCGACTGGATGTACTGCGTGGTGAAGAAGGCCGAGCCCATCATGCCGAAGGCGGCGACGAGGTTCAGGACGACGGCCGGGCTGAAGCCGCGGCCGCGGAACAGCTCCGGCGAGATCAGCGGTGACGCCGTGGTGCGCTGGCGGTGGACGAACAGCGCGGCGAAGAGCAGGCCGACGGTCACCGACACCACGTACCGCACGTTCCAGCCCTCCGCCGCGATCTCCTTCAGGCCGTAGATCACGGGGAGTACGGCCGCCATCGACACGGGGACGCTCAGCCAGTCGAAGCGGCCGGGCCCGGGGTTCCTCGACTCGGGCAGCAGCAGCGGGCCGAGGACCATCAGCAGCAGCATCGCGGGCAGGTTGACCAGGAAGACCGAGCCCCACCAGAAGTGCTCGACGAGCAGTCCGCTCATCACGGAGCCGAGCGCGATGCCGGCCGTCATCACCCCGGACCACAGGCCGATCGCCTTCGCGCGCTGGGCGGGGTCGCTGAACATCGTGCGGACCAGCGCCATCGTCGAGGGCATCAGGGTCGCGCCGCCGATGCCGAGGACCGCGCGGGCCGCGATGAGGGTCTCGGCGCTGTTCGCGTAGGCCGCCACCAGCGAGGCGGCTCCGAAGGCCGCGGCGCCGATCAGCAGAAGCCTGCGGCGGCCGATGCGGTCGCCCAGTGAGCCCATCGTCATCAGCAGGCCGGCCAGGACGAATCCGTAGATGTCGAAGATCCACAGCTGCTGGGTGCCGCTCGGCTCCAGGTCGGCGCTGATCGCCGGGATCGCGAAGTAGAGGACGGAGACGTCCATGGAGACCAGCAGCAGCGGCAGCATCAGCACGCCGAGCGCGGTCCATTCGCGCCGGCCGGCGCGGGGCGGCGGGGTGGTGGTGCTCGTCGGGTTCGTCGTCATGCCGGTGAATGTACGCGCGTCTTAAACACTTGTCTAGAACGGTTGTTTAAGACGTCCGTATGAGACGCTCGTATGGGACGTATGTATGGACCGGCGGTACGGTGGGCGCATGGGACACCGTGAGGATCTGCTCGAGGGCGCCAAGCGCTGCCTCCTCGAGAAGGGGTTCGTGCGCACGACCGCGCGGGACATCGTCAAGGAGTCGGGGACCAATCTGGCCTCGATCGGCTACCACTACGGCTCGAAGGACGCGCTGCTGGCGCAGGCGTACGTGTCGCTGGTCGAGGGGATGGGTGACGCCTTCGAGGGCGACGGGGCCGCCGGGCTCACCACCGAGCCCGGCTCCCTCGAGCGGTTCCAGGAGGTGTGGTCGAACATCATCGGCACCATGCGCGAGCCCGGTTCGATCTGGCGGCTCAGCATGGAGGTCGTCGTCATGGGCGACCAACTGCCGGAAGTCCGCGACCATCTGGCGACGGCTCAGCGGGAGGCCGGGCGCGGTCTGATTCCGCTCCTCATGGGCGGGCGCGAGGAGGACGTCCCGGACGAGACGACGCACACGCTCGGGTGGTTCTACGTGACGCTGATGACCGGTCTCATCGCGCAGTGGAACTTCGACCCGAAGACCGCGCCCGACGCGGAGCAGCTCACCGAGGGGCTGCGTCAGGTGATCGAGGCGGCCACGCGCCAGGCCCGCTGAAGCGTCGGCCGTCGCCTGTCGTTGCGGTGCTCCGCAGGGCGCGGATGATGGATCTCATGCAGCCCGAGATGGCCGTGGCGGACGCCGAGGCGGAGGTTCTGATCGTCGGTGGCGGGCCCGTCGGGCTCACCGCCCGAGCACTGCTGGAACGCTGGGGCGTGCGGACCTTGCTGGTCGAACGACGCCGTGAGCTGTCGCCGTTTCCGCGGTCCCGGCTGGTCAACGTGCGCTCGATGGAGATCTTCCGGCAGCTCGAACTCGCCGAGCGGATCAGGGCGGTGGCCTTCGCGCCGGAGTACGGCCGTATCCGCTTCCGCGACACGCTGCACGCCGCCGACTTCGCCTCGGCGGCGATGATCGGGGTCGACGGGCCGGTGCCCGAGAGCCCCGTGACGGGAGTCGTCACCTCGCAGGACCGGCTGGAACCGATGTTGCTCGGCGCGGCCGGATCGGAGGTGCGGTTCGGGGCCGAACTCGTCGATCTGGCCGAGGAGGAGGACGCGGGCGTCGTCGCGCTGCTCGCCGACCGCGGCAGCGGTGCGCGGTCCCGTGTCCGGGCCCGTTGTGTGCTCGGCGCCGACGGTGCGAACTCCACCGTCCGGGAACGGCTGGGCATCGGCACCGAGGGCCCCGGCGCGGTCGGCCGGGTCACCACCGTGGTGTTCGACGCCGACCTCGGCCAGTGGTCGGCCCGGCAGCCCGCCGGCGTCTACCTCACCTCACAGGGGTCGTTCCTGCCGCTGTACCCCGAGGGCGGCTGGGCCTGGTTCACGCCCACGCCGGAGGACACCGAGGGCGCCGACTGGTACGGCCTCGTCGCGCGCTCCGTCGGTACCGACGTGCCCGTCGACGTGCTGCGGGTGCAGCACTGGGTGGTGAACGCCTTCGTCGCCGAGCGTTTCCGGCACGGCCGGGTCCTGCTGGCCGGCGACGCCGCACACGCGATCCCGCCCGCCGGCGGCCTGGGCATGAACGTCGGCGTGGCCGATGTGCACAACCTCTGCTGGAAACTGGCCGGTGTGCTGCACGGGTGGGCGGGGCCGGAACTGCTGGACACCTACGAGACGGAACGGCGGCCCGTCGCCCACCGGACCCTCGGCCAGGCGGTGGAGAACTCCCGGCTCATGTTCCAAGTGGCGGCGGACCGTGTCGAACCGCCCTGGTCGGAGCAGTACTTCGCGCAACTCGGGCTCGTGCTCGGCGTCGCCTACCGGTCGGCCGCCGTGCTGACCGACGGTGGCGCAGCGCCGGACGGGGGGACGACCTACGTGCCCACCGCGCGACCGGGCCACCGCATGCCCCACCTCTGGCTCGCGGAGAGCCGCTCCACGCTCGACGCGTTCGGCGAGTGGTTCACGCTGCTGACCACCGCCCGCTGGGAGCCGTCCGCCCGCTCGCCCTGGCCGCTGCGCGTCGAGCGCCTTCCCGTCGCCGACCTCTGGGGACCGCGGGGCACCCTGCTCGTCCGCCCCGACGGCCACATCGCCGCCCACTGGAACGACGGCCCGCCGAGCGAGGCCGCGCTGCACGACGCCCTCGCGGCGGTCACCGCCCGCTGACCCGGCGCCACACCTACAGGCGCGCCCCCTTCAACGCCATGTGCAGCAGCAGTCGGTCCTCGCCGTCGTCCAGGTCGAGGCCGGTGAGCTGTTCCACGCGGGACAGGCGGTAGTAGAGGGTCTGGCGGTGGATGCCGAGTTCGGCGGCGGTGCGGCCGGCTTGGCCCGCGCAGTCGAGGTAGGTCTCGGCGGTGCGGGCGAGTTCGTGGTGGGCGGGGGAGAGGAGGGGGGCCACCGCGGGGTCGTGGACCGGCTGCGGGGAGAGGGAGGTCAGCAGGCGGTACGGCCCGATGTGCGACCACTCGGCCACCGGGCCCAGCCGGGGCTCCGCCAGGGCCGCGCGGGCCGCCGCCGACGCCTCCTGCCAGACGGTGCCGAGGTCGGCGAGGCCGGTGCGGGGTTCGCCCAGGCCGGCCGCCGCCCGCCCTGGGTCCCGGCCGGCCGGGCCCTCCTTCAGCAGCCGGGACGCCGCGGTCTGTGCCGCCGTACGCACTTCGGGTGAGCGCAGCCGGACCAGTACCGCCAGGCTCTGCCCGGCCGCACCCCACGGCAGGGTGCACAGCGCGGTCGCGTGCGGCACCGTGCGCACCGACGGGGCGTCGTCGGGGTCGGCCGAGGGCCAGGGGGCCACACAGACCACCGTATGGACGCCGTCCGCGCGCGAGCCCAGGGCGGTGCGCAGCTCCGCGACCGCCATGTCCCCCTGCCAGCCGCGCTCGGCGGTCAGCACCGCCCGCAGCTCCCGGCTGAGGTCGGCCCCGTGCTGCGCCTCGTCCGCGAGCAGCGCGCCGATCCGGGCGGTCACCTGCATCGCGGCCGTCAGCTGCTGGTCCGTGGGGCCCGGATCGTCGTCGAGGAGCCAGACGTAGCCCAGCACGACTCCCCGGTGGCGTACCGGGAGGCAGATCCGTCCGCGGTACACCCCCGCCTCCGGGGTGCGCGGGATGCGTACCGGGGCGGTCGCGCGGGTGATGCCGAAGCCCTCGAACCAGGTCCGTACGGCCGCGGTGGAGCGGCGCGTCAGGATCGACCGGGTGCGCACGGGGTCCAGGGCCGACGCGTCGAGTTCGTCCTCGCTGTCGTAGGCACCGAAGGCGATCAGCTCGAAGTCCCGGTTCTCCAGTGTCGCGGGGGCGCCCAGGAGCTCCGAGATCTCGTCGACCAGCTCCTGGTAGTCACCCTTGGATTCGGACGTCACTCGGGCATTCTCCCGCATTCCCCGGCGGGCTTCATACATCTGTCTGAGATCCGTGGCTCGGATGCGTGACAGCTGTCGATGGCCGACGATCGGAGGAATCCTTAGGTTTCACGGTGGTTCTCCGTGCCGTACCCGCGTGGTCGGGATTCGGCCGCCTTGTTGCTGTTTGTGGAGGTGCCCCGTGCTGGGTCCCGTGATTCTTGCCGCGTCGCGCAGCGACCGGATGCGACGCCTGATCTCGGCGGCCCCGGTGACCAAGCAGGTCGTCGACCGCTTCATCCCGGGCGAGACGGTCGACGAGATCGTGCCGATCATCCGGGAGCTCAGCGACCGGGGCCTGGAGCTGACGATGGACGTCGTCGGCGAGGACATCACCCGCCCGGAGCAGGCGGAGGCCGCCCGGGACGCCTACCTGGCGCTCATCGACCGGCTGGGGGAGCTGGAGCTGGGCACCCGGGCCGAGATGTCGGTGAAGCTGTCGATGTTCGGACAGGCGCTGGAGGGCGGCCACGAGCTGGCCCTCGCCAACGTCCGCCCGGTCGTCGAGGCCGCCGCCGCGATCGGCACCACCGTCACCCTCGACGCCGAGGACCACACCACCCTCGACTCGATGTTCGCCATCCACGAGGAACTGCGGAAGGACTTCCCGCAGACCGGCTGCGTCATCCAGGCCTACCTCTTCCGCACCGAGGCCGACGCCCGCCGCCTCGCGGAGAGCGGCAGCCGCGTCCGGCTCGTCAAGGGTGCCTACAAGGAGCCCGCCGAGGTCGCCTACCAGCAGAAACACGAGATCGACAAGGCGTACGTCCGGATCCTCAAGGTTCTGATGGAGGGCGCCGGGTACCCGATGATCGGCTCCCACGACCCGCGTCTGATCTCCATCGCCCAGGAGCTCGCGCGGCGCGCCGGGCGAAAGCTCGACGAGTACGAGTTCCAGATGCTGTACGGCATCCGCGGCGACGAGCACCTGCGCCTCGCCGCCGAGGGCCACCGCATGCGCGTCTACACCGCGTACGGCACCGACTGGTACGGCTACTTCATGCGCAGGCTCGCGGAGAAGCCGGCCAACCTGACCTTCTTCGTCCGTTCGATGGTCAGCAAGGGCTGAGCCCAACACACCCGCTCAGTAAGGAGTTACGGAACAAATGGACGCTGTGACCCAGGTCCCCACGCCCGTCAACGAGCCGGTGCACGGCTACGCCCCCGGCTCGCCCGAGCGCGTCCGGCTGGAGGCCAAGCTCAAGGAGCTGTCCGAGAACCCGATCGACCTGCCGATGACCATCGGCGGCGAGAAGCGGCTCGGCGGCGGTGAGCGCTTCGACGTCGTGCAGCCGCACAACCACAAGGCTCGCCTCGGCACCTACGGCAACGCCACCCAGCAGGACGCCCAGGACGCCATCGACGCGGCCCTCGCCGCCGCGCCGGCCTGGCGCGCGATGTCCTTCGACGACCGCGCGGCGATCATCCTGCGCGCCGCCGAGCTGCTCGCCGGCCCCTGGCGCGAGACGCTGGCCGCCTCCACCATGCTCGGCCAGTCCAAGACCGCCCAGCAGGCCGAGATCGACACTCCCTGCGAGCTCGTCGACTTCTGGCGCTTCAACGTCAAGTACGCCCGTGACCTGCTCGCCGAGCAGCCCCCGGCGAACTCCCCGGGCGTCTGGAACCGCCTCGACCACCGCCCGCTCGAGGGCTTCGTCTACGCGATCACGCCGTTCAACTTCACGGCCATCGCGGGCAACCTGCCCACCGCGCCCGCCCTCATGGGCAACGTGGTGGTCTGGAAGCCGTCCCCGACCCAGACCCACGCCGCCGTGCTGCTGATGCAGCTCCTGGAGGAGGCCGGTCTGCCCAAGGGCGTCATCAACCTCGTCACCGGCGACGGCATCGAGGTCTCCAAGGTCGCCCTGGAGCACCGCGACCTCGCCGGCATCCACTTCACCGGCTCGACCAAGACCTTCCAGTACCTGTGGAAGACGGTCGGCAACAACATCGAGAAGTACCGCTCCTACCCGCGCATCGTCGGCGAGACCGGCGGCAAGGACTTCGTCGTCGCCCACCCGAGCGCCGACAAGGCCGTGCTGAAGACCGCGCTGACCCGTGGTGCCTTCGAGTACCAGGGCCAGAAGTGCTCGGCGACCTCCCGGGCGTACATCCCGGCGTCGATCTGGAACTCCGGCTTCAAGGAGGAGTTCGCGGCTGAGGTCGACTACCTCACCATGGGTGACGTCACCGACCTGTCCAACTTCATCGGCGCCGTCATCGACGAGCGTGCCTTCGCCAAGAACAAGGCCGCGATCGACCGCGCGAAGTCCGACTCGACCTGCACGATCGTCGCGGGCGGCTCCTACGACGACTCGGTCGGCTACTTCGTCCGTCCGACCGTCGTGGAGTGCACCGACCCGGAGAACGAGGTCTTCACCACCGAGTACTTCGGTCCGTTCCTCGCCGTGCACGTCTACGAGGACGACCAGTACGACGAGATGCTGGAGCAGATGGAGTCGGTGTCCGCGTACGCGCTGACCGGCTCGGTCGTCTCCGCCGACCGCGCGGCGGCGGCGTACACGATGGAGAAGCTGCGCTACGCGGCCGGCAACTTCTACATCAACGACAAGTCGACCGGCGCCGTCGTCGGCCAGCAGCCCTTCGGCGGCGGCCGTGCCTCCGGCACCAACGACAAGGCCGGCGCCCCGCAGAACCTGATGCGCTGGACGCTGACCCGCGCCATCAAGGAGACGCTGGTCGCGCCGACCGACTACACGTACCCGCACATGGGCTGACACACCAACCCAACGCGAAGGGCCGGGTCCTGACGGACCCGGCCCTTCGCCGTGCGCGGAGCGTGCGCTACTCGGCGATCTCCGTCCGCTCCCACCACTCGTAGACCGGCAGCGCGCCCTGAGGGGTGTTCTCCTGGCGCGAGGTCGGCCTGAAGTGCTCGTATCCGCCGCGGAGCTTGATCTTCACATCAGGACCGGGGGACGGGGTCCCGACGATCCGCTCGGGCAGGTCCTCGGGGCCGCCCTGGAGGAACACTTTCGACGTGTCGTTCATGACCTCACCGTTCCCCTCGACGTGACCCCGTCTCCCGGGCGGCGCGGAGGATCAGCCGAGTGGGCGATACCGATACTGGTGCGATGACCATCGACGCACCGGCGGGCACGCCGCGCACCGCGCACACCGCCGACCTCACCCCCGCCGAACTGAGCGCGATCCGCGCCCTGTTGGACGACGCCTTCGACGGGGACTTCTCCGACGAGGACTTCGAGCACGGGCTCGGCGGTGTGCATGCCCTCGTCCAGGACGACGCCGGACGGTTCGTCGCGCACGGTTCGGTGATCATGCGTCGGGTGCGGTACCGGGACCGGTGGCTGCGGGTCGGGTACGTCGAGGCGGTCGCGGTGCGGGCCGACGCGCGGCGGGCGGGGCTCGGGGGCCGGGTGATGGCGGAGCTGGAGCGGGTGACCGACCGGGCGTACGACGCGGGGATGCTGTCCGCGAGCGACGAGGGGGCCGCGCTGTACGCCGCACGCGGCTGGGAGGTGTGGCGCGGGCGGGTCTGCGCGCTGGGGCCCGAGGGCGTCGTGCATCTGCCGGACGAGGAAGGCGCGACCTTTGTGCGGCCCGGGCTCGCCGGTGCGCTCGACCTCGCGTCGGAGCTGGTTTTCGACTGGCGGGACGGCGACGTGCTCTGACGGGGCGACGACGGAAAGACCAGGTCAGTGAGGTGTGACCCAGTCCGCCGTCTCAGATAGTAGGAAGTCCGAGTAATTGTGGAGACAGATGCGCCGTCCTCCCTTAGTTTTGTAGAAGCCGAACGTCTCGCTCGATCAAGCGAATGGCGGTCGTGAGCCGGGCCCCGTGCAGGCAACCCCTGCGGCACCGCTCCCCGCCCCATCCGGCGTCTCGTATTCCCTGTCTGCACTCCCGGAATGTCGAAGGAGTCGATTTCCCATGGCCGAGACGACCGCCCGCCGCCGAGTCCGTCACCTCTCCCGTACGACCGAGTCGGACCGCAAGAACGCCGCGGCCGCCCTCCAGCGCGCGCTTGACCGCAGGGACAACGGCGGAGCCACCGGCCACCAGGCGGCCTGAGCCCGCGCCGTACCCCAGTCGGTCAGCCGCCGCGCCGCACCTCGAAGTGGTCGATGCGCTCACCGTTCTGGGCCAGTGCCGACACCTTCAGCCGGGGCTTCGCGCCGCCCTCCGCCTCCACGCTGAGGAAGGAGAAGCCCCGGTAGCGCACCCGCGACCACTGCACGCTCTCCGCCTTGGTGTTGCGTGACTTGGTCCACTTGAAGGTGTCGACCGACTCCCGGTCGGTCACATGCCCCTCGTAGCTCTCCTCGACGCCCGCGGGGAAGCCGTACAGCTCCTTGCCGCCCCCGCCCGCGGTGACGTACACGATGCCGTCCCGCGTGGGGTCCGTGCCGGCGCCGATGGGCACCTGCCGGCCGACCTCGCCGTTCTTGACGGCGTCCGTCCGCTCGTAGACGTGATTGTGGCCATTGATCACCAGGTCCACCTGGTGCCGGGCGAACAGCGGCACCCACTCGGCCCGCACGCCCCCGTCGGACCCGTGCGAGGACGTCGAGTAGGCGCAGTGGTGGAAGAAGACGACGATGAGGTCGACGCCCTTCGCCGCCCGCAGCTCACCGAGCCGCTGGTCCAGCCACTTGGTCTGACGGCCGTCCGTGTGGCCCCGGTTGGCGGGAATCTCGTACGACACGTCGTTCGCGTCCAGCGCCACGAAGCCGACGTTGCCGTAGGTGAAGGAGTACACGCCCGGGGCGGTCCGGGCGTCGAAGCCGCTGTCCGGCAGGGACCAGCGGGCCAGCTGGCCGCCGTAGCCGTCCGGCGAGTACCAGGCCTCCATGTCGTGGTTGCCGGTCGTCACCATCCACGGCACCGACCTGGCCACCGACTCGGTCTGCTTGAGGTAGCCGTCCCAGAAACCGGGGTCGTAGGCGTCCGACTCCTTGCCCAGTCCCTTGACGTTCGCGTAGCAGATGTCACCGGCGTGCAGGTGGAAGGCCGGCTTCTGGCTCAGCATGAGCTTTTCGTTGGTGGCGGCCGCCTCGCTGACGCCCTGGTCGCCGAAGGCCGTGAAGGTGAAGGTCTCCGGGCTCGCGGGAGCCGTGCGGAAGGAGGCGATCGTCGCGCGGTTCCTCGGAGCCGCCGGGTCGAAGCCGTCATGGCCCACGCCGTAGTAGTACGTCGTGCCGGGGCGCAGCGAGTCCAGCGCCGCGTGGACGTAGTACTGCTCCAACGCCGCGCGGATGCCCTGGAGTTCGGGGGTGTACAGATCGCGGATCTCGGCGTCGATCCGGCGGTCCAGGTCGTCGGGCCGCAGCCCGACGCGGACGTACGGCTTCTTCACCGCGGCCGGCACCTGCCAGGAGATCCGCATCTGCGTCTTCGCGTCGGCGCCGAAGGCGAGATGGCGGCCGAACGGCGCGACGGCCGAGCCCGGCACCTTCGTGGCGGGGGACGCGGAGGACCGCGTACCGGACGCACCCGGCCCCGACTCCGGACCCGCGCAGCCCGCCAGCAGCCCGCCCGCCACCGCGCCCGCCGTCACCAGCGTGCGACGCCGGGTCAGTTTCGTGCGCAGGTACTCGTGCTGTTCCGCCATGCTCATACGGCGGGCGAGCTGGGGCGGGATACCGAAGTCGGGGAGGTCCATGTCGGAGAAGTTCCCAGCGGCGGCCAACACCCGCCGGGCATCCGGGTGAACGCGAGTCGAAGCGCACGTGCCGTCCCCGACCCGGCTGTCCGTATCGCGGACACCGCATGTCATCCCATGGGACGAGGAGTAGGGTGCCGACATGTCTCGCAGCCTCAATCTCGCAGTGATTCCCGGTGACGGCATCGGCCAGGAGGTCGTGGCCGAAGGCCTGAAGGTCCTCTCCGCCGTCCTCCCGCAGGATGTGAAGCTGGAGACCAAGGAGTACGACTTCGGCGCCCGCCGCTACCAGGCCACCGGTGAGACCCTCACCGAGGCCGACCTGGACGCGCTGCGCAAGCACGACGCCATCCTGCTGGGCGCGATCGGCGACCCGAGCGTCCCCTCCGGCGTCCTGGAGCGCGGCTTCCTGCTGAAGCTCCGCTTCGCCTTCGACCACCACGTCAACCTGCGTCCGTCGAAGCTCCTCCCGGGTGTCGCCACCCCGCTCGCCGGTGAGCCGAGCATCGACTTCGTCGTCGTCCGCGAGGGCACCGAGGGCCCGTACACGGGCAACGGCGGCACCATCCGCAAGGGCACCGAGCACGAGGTCGCCACCGAGGTCTCCGTGAACACGGCCTTCGGTGTCGAGCGCGTGGTCCGCGACGCCTTCGCCCGTGCGCAGGCCCGCCCGCGCAAGAAGCTGGCGCTGATCCACAAGAACAACGTGCTGACCTTCGCGGGTCACCTGTGGACGAACGTCTTCGACAAGGTGGCCGAGGAGTACCCGGAGGTCACCACCGAGTACATGCACGTCGACGCGGCGACCATCTACCTGGTCACCCAGCCCGAGCGCTTCGACGTCATCGTCACCGACAACCTGTTCGGCGACATCATCACCGACCTCGCCGCGGCCGTCTCCGGCGGCATCGGTGTGGCGGCCTCCGGCAACATCAACCCGAGCGGCGAGTTCCCGTCCATGTTCGAGCCGGTGCACGGCTCGGCCCCGGACATCGCCGGCCAGGGCAAGGCCGACCCCACCGCCACCGTCCTGTCCGTCGCCCTGCTCCTGCGCCACCTCGGCTACGACGCCGAGGCCGCCCGCATCGACGAGGCGGTCTCCACCGACCTCGCGGAGCGCACCGGCAAGCCCGCCCGAAGCACGTCGGAGATCGGCGACGCGCTGGCCGTACGAGTAGCCGGCTGACGCCCGTCGCGCCACTCGAACACCTTTCGAAGCCGTCGGGTTACTTCAGACCCGGCGGCTTCCCCATGTCCGCCGCCGGGTGACACCATCGACCCCTGGGTCGCGATTCACGCCGATCACGTCGAACAGGCCGATTTCGTCCACGGCAGCCGCTTGCGATAATCGAACGCGGAGCCGCGATACGAAGGAATGCTCGGACGTCCTAGCACTGGCAACAGGCAGTACTGGCGTGATCGCGGCCCGCCACAATCAAAACCGGTGAAGGACATCCACTCATGACGACGCCCACGATCGAGCTCAAGCCCTCCGCCAGCCCGCTCGCCGCCGCCGAGCGCGAGGCGATACTGGCCAACCCGGGTTTCGGCCGCCACTTCACCGACCACATGGTGACGATCAAGTGGACCGAGGGACGGGGCTGGCACGACGGCGAGCTCGTGCCGTACGCGCCGCTCTCCCTCGACCCGGCCACCATGGTCCTGCACTACGCGCAGGAGATCTTCGAGGGCCTCAAGGCGTACCGCCGGCCCGACGGGACCGTCGCGACCTTCCGCCCGGAGAAGAACGCCCGGCGCTTCCAGTCCTCCGCCCGCCGGCTCGGCATGCCGGAGCTGCCGGTCGAGACGTTCATCGAGGCGTGCGACGCGCTGGTGCGGCAGGACGAGGGCTGGGTCCCGGCGCACGGCGGCGAGGAGTCCCTCTACCTGCGTCCGTTCATGTTCGCGACCGAGGTCGGTCTGGGCGTGAAGCCCGCCAGTGAGTACCTGTTCATCGTCATCGCCTCCCCGGCCGGCGCCTACTTCCCGGGCGGCGTGAAGCCGGTCTCCATCTGGGTCTCCGAGGAGCACGTCCGCGCCGTGCCCGGCGGCATGGGCGACGCCAAGACCGGCGGCAACTACGCCGCGTCCCTGCTGGCCCAGGCCGAGGCCGCCGCCGAGGGCTGCGCGCAGGTCTGCTACCTCGACGCGGTCGAGCGCAAGTGGGTCGAGGAGCTCGGCGGGATGAACCTGTACTTCGTGTACGGCGACAAGATCATCACCCCCGCCCTCACCGGCTCCATCCTGGAGGGCGTCACCCGCGACTCCCTCCTCCAGGTCGCCCGCGACCTCGGCTACCAGGCCGAGGAGGGCCGCGTCTCCGTCGAGCAGTGGCAGCGCGACTCGGAGAACGGCACGCTGACCGAGGTCTTCGCCTGCGGTACGGCCGCCGTCATCACGCCGGTCGGCACGGTCAAGCGCACGGGCGCCCAGTGGCAGCAGGGCGACGGAGAGCCCGGCGAGGTCACGCTCCGCCTCCGCCAGGCACTCCTGGACATCCAGCGGGGCAAGGCGGAGGACCGGCACGGCTGGATGCACCAGCTGGGCTAGTTCTCGGCCGGCACCGTGAGGGCCGTCTCGGACGTGGTGTCCGAGGCGGCCCTGTCCCGCACCGGGGCGAGGTCGCCGACCGTCAGCAACAGGTACGCCACACCCCCCACCAGCCCGGACACCAGGAAGCTACAGTCCACCCCGCCCGTCAGTCCCAGCAGCGGTCCCTCGTAGGACGGCAGGGAGACCGCCAGCAGGCCGGTCGTCGCGCCCAGGGTCCAGGAGATGGTCGCCGGGATGTTCCAGCCGGACCGGTACCAGTAGATCCCGCCCCGCGCGCGGCGGTTGAAGACCTGGAGGGCCTCCGCGTCGTACACGCCACGGCAGCGGGCGAAGCCGATCAGGGTGATCACCGCCCAGGGGGTGCCGATCGCCGTCAGCAGCAGGACGAAGGAGGTCATCGCGTCCTGTGCGGTCGAGTAGTAGTGGCCGACGAAGACACAGGCGGTGGCGACCACGGCCACCGTGTACGTGGCCGTCGCCCGGGACGCGCGCGGCAGGATGGCGTCCAGGTCGAGGCCCATGGAATAGAGCATCAGGCCGGCGTTGCCGACCGAACCCGCCGAGGCGGCCAGCAGGAGCGGGACCAGGTACCAGGCGGGGGACGCGGAGACGAGCGGTCCGGCGTAGTCGAGGGCCGCGCGGGCCGCGTACGACGTGAAGGTGCCGAAGAGCTGCGGGACCAGCAGCCCCAGGGTCAGGCCGAGCCAGGTCGCGTGCAGCACCCGGCGTGAGGTGTGCCGGGTCGGGGAGATGTAGCGGGTGTAGTCGCCGAGCAGGGTGATGAAGGCGATCGGCCCGGACAGGCCCGCCGCCACCGCCGCCAGCAGCCACGTCGGCCAGAAACCGTCCAGCAGATAGCCGCCCGCCTCCGGCATCGCGCCGGTGGTGAAGTGCGGGGCGTAGGCGATGACTCCGAGCGCCAGCAGGGCCGTCATGCCGACCGCCAGGACGCGGGACATGGCGAGCAGCACGCGGTAGCCGTACACCGCGCCCGCGACGGTCGCCGCGGCCAGCAGCCCGTACACCACGCCGTACGACACCCCGCTCGCCGGCAGTCCGACGAGCCGGCCGAGCACGCCCACCATCACATCGCCGCCGATCCACACGGTCAGGGCCGTGTAGCCGAGGGCGAGCAGCAGCCCGACCACCGAGCCGACCAGCCGGCCGCGCACCCCGAACTGGGCGCCGGAGGAGGTGGACAGGTTGGTCGCGGTGCGCAGGGAGATCAGGGCCAGCGGGGCGGTGAGGGCGGTGCCGACCAGCGTGCCGACCGCGATCGAGCTCACCGAGGCCCACCAGTCCAGGCCGAAGGACGGGGGGAGCCAGCCGAAGACGATCACTCCGAGGCAGAGGTTCGACCCCAGCAGGATCGACACGAGATCGCGTGGGCCGCTGGTGCGTTCCTCCTCGGGGATGGTGTCGACTCCGCGCTGTTCCATGGGCATGGGTGCTCTCCATCGGTTTGAGTGACGTTCAATCTGGATCGCTCGTTGTTTGCTGTCAACCTTTCCGCCAATGGAATTTCGTGTTTAGAGTGATGCTCTAAAGTCGAGCAAGGCAAGGAGGTGCCGCGTAGTGAGACTGACCCCCACGGAACGTGACCGGCTGCTGCTCTTCGGAGCCGCCGAACTGGCCCGGGCGCGACGGGCCCGAGGGCTGCGGCTGAACGTCCCGGAGGCGACCGCGCTCATCGCGGACACCGTGTGCGAGGCCGCCCGCGACGGCGCCCGCCTCGCCGAGGCGATCGAACTGGCCCGGTCCGTGCTCGGACCGGACGACGTGCTGCCGGGCGTGGCGGACGTCGTCACCGAGGTGCATGTCGAGGCGGTCTTCGACGACGGCTCGCGGCTCGCGGTGGTCAGCGATCCGATCGGCGGGGGTCTGGGCGACCGCGCGCCGGGGGCGCTGCTGCCGGCGCCGCAGCACGCCGAGCCCGAGGCGGCCGTCCGGCTGACGGTCACCAACACCGCCACCGTGCCCGTCTCCGTCACCTCCCACTTCCACTTCTTCGAGGCCAACCCGCGCCTCGACTTCGCCCGGGAGACGGCCTACGGGATGCGGCTGGCCGTACCCGCCGGGTCCTCCGTGCGCTTCGGGCCGGGGGACAGCGTCGAGGTCGGCCTGGTGCCGATCGGGGGCGCCCGGATCGCGATCGGGTTCGCCGGGCTCGTCGACGGGCCCCTGGACGCACCCGGCGTCCGCGCCGAGGCCCTGCGCCGCGCCGCCGCCTGCGGCTACCTCGGCGTATCGGAAACACCTGTTCAGGAGGTCGAGCGATGAGCCGCCCAGGAGGCCACCCCGCCGAGGCCCGACGCCTCAGCGCCCACGAGTACGCCGCGACCCACGGCCCGCGCGCCGGCGACCGGATCCGGCTCGGCGACTCGGGCCTGACGATCCGCGTCGAGTCCGACTCACAGCGCCCCGGCGACGAGTTCCTCGCCGGCTTCGGCAAGACCGCCCGCGACGGGCTGCACCTCAAGGCCGCCGCCGTGCGGGAGACCTGTGACGTGGTCGTCAGCAACGTCGTCGTGATCGACGCGGCGCTGGGCATCCGCAAGGTGTCCATCGGCATCCGGGAAGGGCGGATCTACTCGATCGGACGGGCCGGGAACCCCGACACCCTGGACGGCGTCGACGTCGTGGTCGGCACGGGCACGTCCATCGTGTCCGGCGAGGGGCTCATCGCCACCGCCGGGGCCGTCGACACCCACGTCCATCTGCTGTCGCCGCGCATCATGGAGGCCTCGCTCGCCTCCGGCGTGACCACACTCATCGGCCAGGAGTTCGGGCCCGTGTGGGGCGTCGGCGTCAACTCGCCGTGGGCGCTCAAGCACGCGTTCAACGCCTTCGACGCCTGGCCGGTCAACATCGGCTTCCTCGGCCGTGGTTCGTCCTCCCACGACGCGCCCCTCGTCGAGGCCCTCGCCGAGGGCGGGGCCAGCGGCTTCAAGGTGCACGAGGACATGGGCGCCCACACCCGGGCGCTGGACACGGCACTTCGCGTCGCCGAGGAGCACGACGTCCAGGTCGCCCTGCACAGCGACGGGCTGAACGAGTGCCTGTCGGTCGAGGACACCCTCAGGGTGCTGGAAGGCCGCACCATCCACGCCTTCCACATCGAGGGCTGCGGCGGCGGCCATGTGCCGAACGTGCTGAAGATGGCCGGCGTCCCGAACGTCATCGGGTCCTCCACCAACCCGACCCTGCCCTTCGGCCGGGACGCCGTCGCCGAGCACTACGGCATGATCGTCTCCGTCCACGACCTCAAGACCGACCTGCCCGGCGACGCCGCCATGGCCCGCGACCGCATCCGCGCCGGGACGATGGGCGCCGAGGACGTGCTGCACGACCTCGGCGCGATCGGCATCACCTCGTCCGACGCGCAGGGCATGGGCCGGGCCGGCGAGACGGTCCGCCGTACCTTCGCGATGGCCGGGAAGATGAAGGCCGAGTTCGGCGCCCCGGACGACGACAACGACAACGAGCGCGTCCTGCGCTACATGGCCAAGCTGACCATCAACCCCGCCATCGCCCACGGGCTTTCGCACGAGGTCGGCTCGCTGGAGGTCGGCAAGCTCGCCGACCTCGTGCTGTGGCGGCCCGAGTTCTTCGGCGCCAAGCCGCAGCTGGTGCTCAAGGCCGGGTTCCCGGCGTACGGCGTGACCGGCGACCCCAACGCCGCCACCGACACCTGCGAACCCCTGGTCCTGGGGCCGCAGTTCGGGTCCTACGGCGCCACCCCCGCCGACATCTCCGTCGCGTTCGTCGCCCGGGCCGCCCTGGACCAGGGGGGCGACACCATGCCGACCCGGCGCCGCAGGGTCGCCGTGCGCGGCACGCGCGGGATCGGGCCGGCCGATCTGCGCCTGAACTCCCGTACCGGACAGGTCGACGTCGACCAGCGCACCGGCCTGGTCACCCTCGACGGCGACCCGCTGCGCTCGGAAGCGGCCGACTCCGTCGCCCTCAACCGCCTCTACTTCCTCTAAGGACCCCCATGTCTGCTGCCTCCGATGGCTTCCGCATGCCCGCCGAGTGGACCCCGCACGAACGCACCTGGATGGCCTGGCCGGGGCCGAACGTGACCTTCGAGGACCCCGAGGAACTCGTGGCCGCCCGTATCGCCTGGGCGTCGGTGGCCCGTGCCGTCCGCCGTTTCGAACCGGTGACCGTGGTGTGCGGCCCGGGGCAGTCCGAGGAGGCGCGGACGCTGCTCGGGGCGGATGTGGAGACCGTCGAACGAGAGCTCGACGACGCCTGGATGCGCGACATCGGCCCGACCTTTCTGACGGACGGACGTGAACTCGCCGCCGTCGACTGGACGTTCAACGGCTGGGGCGCGCAGGACTGGGCCAGCTGGGAGCACGACGCGAAGATCGCCGCCTATGTCTCCGACCTGGCGGGCTCGACACGGACGTACGCCTCGCGGCTGGTCAACGAGGGCGGTGCGATCCATGTCGACGGCGAGGGGACGGTCCTGCTCACCGAGACCGTCCAGCTCGGACCCGAGCGCAACCCGCACTGGACCCGGGAGGAGGTGGAGGCCGAGATCCACGGCATGCTCGGCACCCGCAAGGCGATCTGGCTGCCGCGCGGCCTCACCGGTGACTATCCGCCCTACGGCTTCGGCACGCTCGGGCACGTCGACATCGTCGCCGCCTTCGCCCGACCCGGCGTCGTCGTCGCACACCACCAGCCGGACCCGGCGCACCCCGACCACGAGGTGACGAAGGAGATCATCGGCATCCTGAAGGCGCAGACGGATGCGCGCGGCCGCCGCCTGGAGGTCGTCGAGATTCCCGCGCCGACCGTCCTGGAGGCCGACGGCCACTGGGCCGACTACTCCTACATCAACCACTACCTCTGCAACGGCGGCGTCGTCCTGTGCGCCTTCGACGACCCGCGCGACGAGATCGCGGCCGGAATCTTCCGCCGCCTCTTCCCGGAGCGGACGGTGACGCTGGTGGACGCCCGGACGATCTTCGCGGGAGGTGGGGGCATCCACTGCATCACCCAGCAGCAGCCGAAGCTCCGGTGACGGCCGGCGTCAGGTAGAACAGTCGGGTGAATGTGCTGATCTGTGCGGTCTGCGGGCACCGTCTGAGCCCGCCGCTGCGCCCGCTGTCGGAGCTGCCTGCACGCCACGGGCACGACGGGCGGACGAATCCAGACGGTTCACGGCACGCCCCGTCGACCGTGCCGCGGGGCACGTACGCGGTGGACCCCAAGCCGTCCGGCGCGCCGTTCGTCCCGCATCCGGACCCGGAGTGGATGGGGGAGGCCGTTCCCGGCGCCGTCATGCTCGACCCGGACGGACCGGGATGCCTGATGTCGGCCGGCCCCCGCGGCACCTTGGTCGTCCACCCCGACGACACCAGGGGCTTGCTGGACGACAACCCCGACGTCCGGGAGATCGGGTGCTGCGGCGTACCCGGGCGGGAGGGGCCGAACGAGCTGTGCCCCGGGTGCCGGGCGCGGGTGGCGACGCTGACCGCCGAGTGCACCGGCCCCTACGAGACCTCCTTCCTGCCCGACGCGGTCCGGGTGGTGACGGCATGAGCGTGCCCCCGTCCCCCCGCCGCCGTACCCCGGCCCCGCCCCGCGAGGACGTGCTGGCCGCCGCCATGGAGATGATCGCCGAGCGCGGTCTGGAGAAGCTCACCATGGCGGCGCTCGGCCGTGAGGTCGGCATGAGCAGCGGCCATCTCCTCTACTACTTCCACTCCAAGGACGAGCTGCTGCTGCGGACCCTGGAGTGGAGCGAGGGCCGGCTGGGCGCCGAGCGCGGCCGGCTGCTGACGCGCGCCGCACCCGCCCGTGAACGGCTCGACGCGTACGTCGATCTGTACGTCCCCGACGGCCATCGCGACCCGCACTGGACGCTCTGGCTGGAGGTCTGGAACCGCTCGCAGAACGCCGACGGCGACGCCCGCGACCGCCAGGCCGCGATCGAGGGCGCCTGGCACCGCGACCTCGTGGCCCTGCTGGCGGAGGGGGTGTCGCGAGGCGAGTTCCGGGCCGTCGACCCGGACCGGTTCGCGGCCCGGCTGCGGGCGCTGCTCGACGGGTTCTCCATCCATGTGGCGATCGGGCTACGCGGCACGGACCGGGCTCAAATCCTGCGCCACGTAAGGGAGTTCCTGGACGACAGCCTTCTCGCGGACTCCTGAGGCCGCGCCCTGGTTGTACGCAATACTGCGGATTGACCCTGTAGCGCGTGATGCGTTTGCCTCGAAGCGAGCCCTCGGCGCGGGGCCGGGGGTGAAGCGTCCACGGGGACAACAGGGGGAAGCATGCACACAGTCGCACGGGTGTCCGGGATCGACCTCCACGACCGGCTCACCGGCACCCTCTCGGTGTGGAGGGTGCGCTGATGTCGCGCTTCCCGAGAGTCCTGCTGGGCACGGCCGTCGTCCTCAGCCTCACCTGGACGTACGCGACCACGGCACAGGCCGCGCGTCAGCAGCCGCGCACCGACCGCGTCAGCACGGCCGCCGACGGCAGCCAGGGCGACGGACCGTCGAGCGATGCCGCGATCAGCGCCGACGGCCGCCACGTCGCGTTCACCTCCGGCGCGCCGGGCTTCGGCTGTGCGCAGTTCTTCCCCTGCCTGCTGCTGAAGGACGTGGCAGGCGGCGGGGTCACCAGGATCGACCTCGGCGGCGGCTACACCTACGGCTCGCCGGTGCTGAGCGCCGACGGCAGCCGGGTCGGCTTCTCCGCGGGCACCCGGTTCACGGCGCCGTACCTGTACGACCGGGCCACCGGCCGTGCGGAGCGGCTGTGGCCGCAGAACCCGCCCGGCTCCAACGAGTTGGGCCGACTGGAGTCCTTGAGCCCGGACGGCACGCACGCCGCCTACACCCTCGGGAACCGCAGCGGCCCGCAGGCCACCCGGCTGCTCTACGTCCGCGACACGGCCACCGGCACCGACGAGCTGATCTCGCCGGCCGAAGAGGGCCCCAAGAACGGCGCCTCGGTGAGCGGCGACGGCGAGCGGATCGCGTACGGCATCCGCGCCGACAGCGAGACGGACCCGGCCGACGTCTTCGTCAAGGACCGGGCGACGGGCGAGCGGACCCAGGCCGACGTGGGCCTCGGCGCCGCGTTCCTGGTCCGCCTCACCACCGACGGCCGCCGAGTCCTCCTCGACGCCGAGAGCGGCCTGTACGTCCACGACCTGCGCACCGGTGAGTCCCGGCGGGTGGCGGAAGGACGTCCCCTCGCGGCCACGGGGGACGGGCGGTACGCCGTCGTCGCGGGCGAGGACGGGGTGCGAGTACGGGACCTTCGGACGGGGCGGCGGGGAGCCGCGCTGCCGGCGGACGCCCAGCTGGGTGCGGACGCCCTGGCCGCCGACGGGCGTGCGGTGGCGTTCGGTTCGAGCGCCTCCCACCTCGTGCCGGGCGACACCAACAGGGAGTCGGACGTGTTCGTCTTCGCCGGCGAGCTGCGGGCGAACCCCACGGCGATGCCGTCCGTCACCGAGCGGATCAGCCTGACGCCCGACGGACAGCAGCGGACCCTGGCATCGAACGACCCGGTGATGGGACAGGACAAGGTCGTCGCCTTCGCGTCGGCGGGCGATGTGTTCGTCGACACGGGCGGTGGGGCCTCCCAGGTCAACTCCACGGACCAGCGCCCGTCGAGCGATGTGACCCCCTGCGAGAGCGGACGCATGGTGGGCTACGCGGCTCCGTCCGAGGGGGACGGCGGCGCGGGCGTCCACATCCGCAACCGCTCCGTCGGCAAGGTCACCAGCCTGGGCTCCTACGACGGCGTCCGCTTCACGTGGATGGGGCAGCCCGTCGTGGACCCCGGCTGCCAGTGGGTCACCTATGCGGCCACCCTTCCCGCCACCGACGCCGACCCGCACCCGCGCCCCCGCGTCTACCGCTTCGGGTTCGACGGCGGCACCACCGACGTCGTCAGCGCGCCGACGGGCGAGGCGGCCGGCCACCCGTCGATCAGCCGTGACGGCCGGTACATCGCCTTCGAGCAGGGCGGCGACCTCTACGTCCGTGACCTGGACACCGGCGTCCTGCGCAAGGTGGCGGAGCGCGCCACGGCACCCTCCCTCACCGCCGACGGGCGCAAGGTCGCCTTCCAGCAGGGCCGGGACGTCCTCGTTCGTGACCTGGACAGCGGGGCCACGACCCGGGTCAGGGGCGGCGAGCCCTCGCTCTCCGGGGACGGCACCGCTCTCGCGTACACCTCCGGTCCCTCCGTCCACCTCCTCGAACTCGCCACCGGCACACGGAAGTTGGTCAGTGTCGACCGCTGGGGCGGCCGCAACGACCTTCCGGCCAGGCACCCCGCCGTCAACGCGGACGGCACCGTCGTCGCGTTCGAGTCGGCATCACCCGATCTGGTGGAGGGGGACACCAACGGGGTGTCGGACGTCTTCCTGCGGACAGTTCAATGACAACGACCATCTACGGGGGAACAACCATGCACAGCACCACGCGAGTTGTCGCGCTCGCCATCGCCCTGGCCGCCGCGACGGCGACCGTGTCGGGGGCGTCGGCGGGCGCCGCGCCCAGGGCGCCGCACACCGAGAAGGCGAGCGTGGCGCCGGACGGCACGGACGGCAACCGTGGCTCCCACGGGCAGAGCCTGAGCGCCGACGGCCGCTATCTGGCCTTCGTCTCCGACGCCGACAACCTCGTCGCGGGCGACTCCAACGGCGTCGCCGACGCGTTCGTGCGCGACCTGCGGACCGGCGTCACCCGCCTGGCGAGCACCGCGGCGGAAGGCAGCCCGGGGAACGCCAACGTCCTGGACGTCTCGCTGAGCGCCGACGGCCGGTACCTGGCGTTCACCTCCAACCCCACCTACAACACCGCCGACAACCACATCTTCGTCAAGGACCTGCGCACCGGCGCCCTCCAGCGGATCGACGACGCCGTCGACACGGGCTACAGCGCGGGCAGCATGCCCGCCCTCAGCGCCGACGGCCGCCACCTCGCCTTCGTGGCCCTGCGCACCGGCGACACGGGGCAGGCGGGCGACAGCTCGAACCGGGTCTACCGCGTCGACCGCGTCACCGGCGAGCGGGTCCGCGTCAGCCAGGTCCCCGGCGAGGGCGCCTGGAAGTCCGCCGCCACCCAGCCGACCATCAGCGCGGACGGCGACAAGGTCGGCTACCAGTTCTTCGTGCCGTACCCCACCCGGGGCGACTGGAGCGACGCCTACGTCCGTGACGTGCGCAGCGGCGAGCTGACCCAGGTCGACCAGGCGCCGGACGGCACGGTGTCCGACGGGCACAGCGAGTACCCGCAGGTCAGCGCCGACGGCCGGTACGCGGTCTTCAACTCGCTGGACTCGAAGCTGACGCCGGGTGACACCAACGGCACGCACAACGTCTTCGTCCGCGACCTGAAGTCGGGGGACCTGCGCCGCATCGACGCCGCCGACCCGGCCGCCTACACCGGCTTCGCCCGGCTCAGCGCCGACGGCAGGTATCTGGCGTTCGGCTCCGCCGCCCCGGCCGACCCGAACGCCGCACGCCAGGTCTACGTGCGCGACCTGCGCACCGGACGCACGGAGCTCGTCAGCGCCGCGGCGCAGGGCGGCCCGAGCGCCGACTACGCGGAGTACTCGGTGATCGACCGGCACGGCCGCACGGTCGCCTTCAGCAGCCGGGGCGCCGACCTCGTGCCGGACGACACCCAGGACACCACCCACGTCTACGTCCGCCACCTGCGGTGATCAGCACAGTGCTCGCATCCTGAGACGGACGGTGAGCACGGGGGCGACTTGTGCCAGACTGCCCCCGTGCTCTCGTTCGCCATGATTATTGGCAGCAGGCGCGCCGGTCCGCAGTGACCGCCACGTACGACCAAGTACGGGCGGACACCGTCGTCCTCGACCCGCGCGCAGACCTCTCGCACCCGCGAGAGGTTTTTCTGTTTCCGGCCCACCCGAAGCCGGGCGGAGTGCGTGAGGGACCATAGGTGGGGCGGTGGAGCCGGTCATTCCGGTAGACCGAGATCCAATACAGGAGCCTTACGACCATGACCGCAACCAGCGAGCTCGACGACTCGTTCCACGTCTTCGACACGACCCTGCGCGACGGCGCACAGCGTGAGGGCATCAACCTCACCGTCGCCGACAAGCTGGCCATCGCCCGTCACCTGGACGAGTTCGGCGTGGGCTTCATCGAGGGCGGCTGGCCCGGCGCCAACCCGAGGGACACCGAGTTCTTCGCGCGCGCCCGGCAGGAGATCGACTTCCGGAACGCCCAGCTCGTCGCCTTCGGCGCCACCCGCCGCGCGGGCGCCAAGGCGTCCGAGGACCCGCAGGTCAAGGCGCTCCTGGAGTCCGGCGCCCCGGTCGTCACGCTGGTCGCGAAGTCCCACGACCGCCATGTCGAGCTGGCCCTGCGCACGACGCTGGACGAGAACCTGGCCATGGTCCGCGACACGGTCTCGTACCTCCGCGACCAGGGCCGCCGCGTCTTCGTCGACTGCGAGCACTTCTTCGACGGCTACCGCGCCAACGCCGAGTACGCGAAAGCCGTCGTGCGCGCCGCCGCCGAGGCCGGCGCCGACGTCGTGATCCTCTGCGACACCAACGGCGGCATGCTCCCCGCCCAGGTCCAGGCGGTCGTCTCCACGGTCCTCGCCGACACCGGCGCCCGGCTCGGCATCCACGCCCAGGACGACACCGGCTGCGCGGTCGCCAACACCCTCGCGGCGGTCGACGCGGGCGCCACCCACGTCCAGTGCACGGCCAACGGCTACGGCGAGCGCGTCGGCAACGCCAACCTCTTCCCGGTGGTGGCGGCCCTGGAGCTGAAGTACGGCAAGAAGGTCCTCCCCGAGGGCCGGCTGAGGGAGATGACGAGGATCTCCCACGCGATCGCCGAGGTCGTCAACCTCACCCCGTCCACGCACCAGCCGTACGTCGGTGTCTCCGCCTTCGCGCACAAGGCCGGCCTGCACGCCTCCGCGATCAAGGTCGACCCGGACCTGTACCAGCACATCGACCCCGAGCGGGTCGGCAACACCATGCGGATGCTGGTCTCCGACATGGCCGGCCGGGCCTCCGTCGAGCTCAAGGGCAAGGAGCTCGGGATCGACCTCGGCGGCGACCGGGAGCTGGTCGGCCGGGTGGTCGAGCGGGTGAAGGAGCGCGAGCTCGCGGGCTACACCTACGAGGCGGCCGACGCGAGCTTCGAACTCCTCCTGCGGGCCGAGGTCGAGGGCAGGCCGCTGAAGTACTTCGAGGTCGAGTCCTGGCGCGCGATCGTCGAGGACCGCCCCGACGGCACCCACGCCAACGAGGCCACGGTCAAGCTCTACGCCAAGGGCGAGCGCATCGTCGCCACCGCGGAGGGCAACGGCCCGGTCAACGCCCTCGACCGCGCGCTCCGCGTCGCCCTGGAGAAGATCTACCCCCAGCTCGCCAAGCTGGACCTCGTCGACTACAAGGTCCGCATCCTGGAGGGCGTCCACGGCACCCAGTCCACGACCCGCGTCCTGATCGCCACGTCCGACGGCACGGGGGAGTGGTCCACGGTGGGAGTGGCGGACAACGTCATCGCCGCGTCCTGGCAGGCCCTGGAGGACGCCTACACCTACGGGCTGCTGCGGGCCGGGGTGACGCCGGCCGAGTAGGCCGAACGGACCTCGCCGCCCGCCCCCGGGCGCGCGTTCACGGCACAGTGGAGCCATGGACACGGACAGGGTGCGGAACTTGTTGTCCCGGGGGCAGGTAGCGACCCGCCTGCCCGCCCAGGACCTGGAGCGGGCGCGGCGCTTCTACGCCGAGAAGCTCGGGCTGGAGCCCGTCGACGAGCGGCCGGGCGGGCTGCTGTACCGCTGCGGCGGCACGGAGTTCGCCGTGTACCAGTCGACGGGGGCGTCCCCCGGCACCTTCACCCAGATGGGCTGGCAGGTCGAGGACGTCGAGGCGCTCGTGGCGGAACTCAGGCGGCGCGGCGTCGAGTTCGAGGAGGTCGACGTGCCCGGCTTGCGCACGACGAACGGCATCGCCGACATCGAGGGGCACTACCCCAGCAAAGGCTTCCGCGGGGAGCGCGCCGCCTGGTTCCACGACAGCGAGGGCAACCTGCTGGGTGTCGGCGAGCCGTTCGCCTGAGCCGCTAGGCCCGCAGATGCCACTTCTGGTTGCCCGCGCCCGTGCAACTCCAGATCTGCGCCCGGGACCCGTTCGCGGAGGAGTTGCCCGTCACGTCGAGGCACCTGTTCGCCGCGCGGTTGACCATGTCGCCCGTCGACGCGCTGTACGACCACTGCTGGGCACCCGTGCCGTTGCAGTCGTACAGCTGCACCTTCGCCCCGTCGGAGGTCGAGCCGGAGGTGACGTCCAGGCACTTGCCGAGCGCCCGCACCGACCCGTCGGACTGCACCGTCCACCGCTGGGCGGAGGAGCCGTTGCAGTCGTAGAGCTGCACCGCCGTGCCGTTGGCCGACGAACCGCCCGCGACATCCAGGCACTTGTCCGCGAGGCCCACGAACGCCCCCGACTGCGACGGGCCCTCGGTCTGCGCGCCCGACCAGGTGAAGGTCGCCGAGGTCTTGCCCGGAAGTGAGTAAGTGGCGTGCTGCGAACCCCAGTTGATCGTCACCGTCTTCGCGGTGGACGCGTCGTTGTAGGCGATCAGCGCCTTGGACCCGTCCGGGTTCCGCCACGCCACGTTCGGCACCGACGACGACGCCGTGGACGCGATCCGGTGCGCCCCCGGCTTCACGAACTTCGTCAGATGGCCCATCGTGTAGTACTCGACGGTGTAGTCGACCTGACCGTGCCGGGAGTCCCCGTTGTGCACGGTGATGAAACCGTCGCAGGTCCCGCAGCCGCCGTTGTGCGGCCCCCGGTTCTGGTCCACCGCCAGCGACCACTTCGTCACCGACTTCGCCCAGTTCCGGGTGTAGTCGATGATGTTCATCATGTCCTCGCGCTGCTGGTTGGCGATCCAGGTGCCGCCCGAGTGCTCGGTGCCGAAGGCGTCCAGCTGCGGGTACTCGTTGTGCACCGAGGTCTGCTTGGCCACGTCACCGCCGTAGCCGTGCCAGGCGATCCCGCCGAAGTTCGGGTGGGTGCGGACCGCCGCGTCGTCGACCGTCTGGGCGGCGTACGCGTCGTAGGTGTCCCAGTTCCAGTCGTGCGCCAGCACCTTGGTGGACAGCCCGGCCGCCTGGAGCTTCGGCAGCAGTTCGTTCTTGGTGAAGTACGCCAGCCCGCTCGCGTTCCAGCTCATCGACGGATAGCCCGAGCAGCAGGTCGGCTCGTTCTGGGCGGTGACGTAGGAGATCGGGATGCCCTGGGCCTGGTAGGCCTGCACGTACTTCACGAAGTAGGAGGCGTACGCCCCGTAGTGCTCCGCTTTCAGCCAGCCGCCGTTGAGCTGGCCGTTGTCCTTCATCCAGGCGGGCGCCGTCCACGGCGACGCCATCACGGTGAGCCCCGGGTTGAGCTGCCGGGCCTGCTTCGTCAGCGGTACGACGTCCTGGAGGTCGTGCGCGATCGAGAACTCGGACAGATCCGGATCGGTCTGCCCGGCCGGCAGGTCGTCGTAGGTGTAGCCGAAGCGGGCGAGGTCCGAACCGCCCATGGGGTTGCGCAGGAACGACAGCCCGATGCCCTCCGTCGGGGAGAACAGCTTGCGCATGGTGTCGTCCTTCGTGGCCTGCGACAGCGCGCCGCTGCCGTCCATCAGCCAGGCCGCGGTGTCCGTGAAGGAGGCGCCGCCGCCGGTGAAGGTCTGGTAGCGGGTGTTCTCGTCGACGGTGATGTTCTCGCCACCGCCGCCGGAGCCGGACTGGAAGGCGAACGGCGACTGCGGCTGGAGCCCGCGCACCACATGGCGTCCGCCGCCGTCGTCCGTCGTGGTGAGCCAGGCGGTGACCTGTTCGCCGACGGCCTGCGCGGGAGTGGCCGCGGAGAAACCGGCCGAGGTGAGGAGCCCGGCGAGGAGCAGACCGAGCGTCCGAGTGGATCTCCTCATGAAGCACAGCCCTTCTGGGGGGTGGGGGATGGGGGCGTGCGAGGCGTGAGTAAATGACGGCTTCGTGGGCGCGTCAAGGGGTCGCGCGTTCATGAGATGAAGAGAGAACACCGCTGATCCGGCCAGGACTTGAGTGCGCAACGGTTCTGACGTGAAGTCTTGACGCCAAAGATGGCCACCAGTTAACTCACGCCTTGAGGTAAGTCATCAGTGGATCCTGAGAGTCGAGGGACGTTCCATGCGAAGAACCGCCCTGCTCGTCTCCGCCGCCCTCTGCACCACCCTGCTCCCGCTCACCGCCGCCGGCCCCGCGTCCGGCGCCGACGACCCCGCGCCGGTCCCGGTCGACCGCTTCGAGGGCGAGGTCCCCTTCGCGCGCCCGCCCGCCGAGGGCATCTTCACCTGGGGCAGCGACAACGACGACCCGCCCACGCTGCGGCTGACCGCCCGCGCCGACGCCCCCGAGGGCGAGAAGGTCCTCACCGGCACCTACGACATCAGCGGCTACGGCGGCTTCGCCCACGACTTCGCCTTCGCCGAGCCCGCCCACGACTGGTCCGCCCACAAGGGGGTCCGGTTCTGGTGGGAGGGTCAGGACAACGGCAAGAAGATCCCCTTCGAGCTCAAGGACGGCGGCGCCAACGGCGAGGCCTCCGAGCTCTGGACGACGTCCTTCACCGACGACTTCAGCGGCTGGAAACAGATCGAGCTGCCCTTCGCCGACTTCACCTACCGTACGGACTACCAGCCCGTCGGCGGCATCGACCACGTCCTCGGCCTCACCGAGAGCTGGGGCTACTCCGTCACCCTCCCCGCCGGCGCCCAGGGCGAGTTCGCCATGGACGGCGTCGAGCTGTACGGCAGGGCGGACCAGTCGCTGCGCGCCTCCGTCACCACCGACGCCGCCGTCTACCCGGTGCGCGAGGGCGGCACGGCAGCCGTGCGGATCACCGTCGCCACCACCGGGTCGGCCCCGTTGGATGAGCCGGTGACCGTCACGTACGGGACCACGGGCGGCAGCGCGGACGCCGGCAAGGACTACACACCGGTCAGCGGCACGGTCACCTTCCCCGCCGGAACCGTCTCCGGCACGGCGCGCACCGTCCGCGTCCCCACCCTCAAGGACAGGTCCGCCGAGCCCGCCGAGACCGTCCCGCTGAGGCTGACGGTCACCGGCGCCAAGGCCCCGGCCGAGACCCCGCAGGTCGTCGTCGACGCGCACGGACTGCCGTATCTGAACCGCGAGTTGCCGGTGAAGAAGCGGGTGGCCGACCTCCTGTCGCGGATGTCCCTGGCCGAGAAGGCCGGCCAGATGACCCAGGCCGAGCGCGGCGCCGTCGGGAACGGCGGCGACGTCGCCGCCCACGCCCTCGGCTCGCTGCTCTCCGGCGGCGGTTCGACACCGACGCCCAACACCCCCGAGGCCTGGGCCAGGATGATCGACGGCTTCCAGCTCCGGGCGCAGGCGACCCGTTTCCAGATCCCGCTGATCTACGGCGTCGACGCCGTGCACGGCCACAACAACCTGGTCGGCGCGACGATCATGCCGCACAACATCGGACTCGGCGCGACCCGGAACCCGCAGACGGCCTACCGGGCGGGCGCGGTGACGGCCGCCGAGACCCGGGCCACCGGCATCCCCTGGGACTTCGCGCCCTGTCTCTGCGTGACGCGGGACGACCGATGGGGGCGGGCCTACGAGTCGTTCGGTGAGGACCCGGCCCTCGTGGAGTCGATGGAGACGATCATCCAGGGCCTCCAGGGCGCCGCGAACGGCAAGGACCTGAAGGACGACGACAAGGTCCTCGCCACCGCCAAGCACTTCGTGGGCGACGGCGGCACCGGCTACGGCACCTCCACCAACGGCACCTACACCATCGACCAGGGCGTCACCGAGGTCACCCGGCAGCAGCTGGAGGCCGTCCACCTGGCGCCGTACGCCGGCGCGGTCGACCGCGGTGTCGGCACGGTCATGCCGTCGTACTCCTCGCTCGACCTCGTCGGCGACGGTCGGGGCCCGGTCAAGATGCACGCCCGCGCCGACATGATCAACGGTGTGCTCAAGGACCGCATGGGCTTCGACGGCTTCGTCATCAGCGACTGGAACGGCATCGACCAGATCCCCGGCGACTACGTCAGCGATGTGCGCACGTCGGTCAACGCCGGTGTCGACATGGTGATGGCGCCGTACTCCTACAAGGACTTCCACTCCGCGCTCGTCGCCGAGGTGGAGGCCGGGCGGGTCGGCGAGCGGCGGATCGATGACGCCGTCTCCCGCATCCTCACCCAGAAGTTCCGCCTCGGGCTCTTCGAGAAGCCGTACGCCGACACCAGCGGCGCGGCGAGGATCGGTTCCGCCGGACACCGGGCCGTCGCGCGGCAGGCGGTGGCCGAGTCGCAGGTGCTGCTGAAGAACACCGGCGGGCTGCTGCCGCTGCGCAAGTCGCAGAAGGTGTACGTCGCCGGGTCCAACGCCGACGACATCGGCAACCAGAGCGGCGGCTGGACGATCACCTGGCAGGGCGCGTCCGGGGACATCACACCCGGCACGACGGTCCTGGAGGCGATGCGGAAGAGCTCCGCGCGGCTGACGTACTCCAAGGACGCGACGGCACCGACGGCCGGCCATGACGTGGGTGTCGTGGTGGTCGGCGAGACCCCGTACGCCGAGGGCGTCGGCGATGTCGGCAACGGGCACGACCTGCGGCTGAGCGCGGCCGACCAGGCGGCCGTCGACAAGGTGTGCGCGGCGATGAAGTGCGCGGTGCTGATCGTCTCCGGACGCCCGCAGCTCATCGACGACGACCGGCTGTCCGGGATCGACGCCCTGGTCGCCTCCTGGCTGCCGGGCACCGAGGGCGACGGCGTGGCGGACGTGCTCTACGGGAAGCGGCCCTTCACGGGGCAGCTGCCCGTGACCTGGCCCCGGTCGGAGGCCCAGCTGCCGATCAACGTCGGTGACGCGTCGTACGACCCGCGGTACCCGTACGGCTGGGGCCTGACCACCCTGACCAAGGTGCCCGGGGGCGGCACCGCGACCCTGACGGCGCTCGCCCTCGCGGCGAGGGCCGCGGAGAAGGCCGGGGCCGAGGACGCCGGGCGCGCGCTCGTCACCAAGGCCCGGCTGATCGTCCAGCAGCGGGCCGCCGGAGCGGGGATCACCGAGGCGGTGGCCAAGCCCTTCGCCGAGGCGGACCATCTGCTGCTGATCGGCCGGTACGGGGCGGCGGTGGAGAGGCTGATCGCGGCGTACCGCGCGGCCTGAGCCGCCGTACGGCACGCGGTGGGATGCCGCGCGGTCGCCGGTCCCGGTGCGAATCCAGCCACCGGGACCGGCGCCTTTGCCCGTCCCATCAGGTAGCGTCGAAGTATGAGGACTCCTCTCTTCAGGGGCCTCATGCGCTTGCTGATCGTGCCGGTCGCCGCGGGAGCCGCGGTGTTCACGGCGGGCACGCCCGGCGCACATGCGGCCACGGACCTTTCGAAGGTCGGCGAGGCGCTGCGGGACGGCCCCGTGTACGTGGACCCTGCCGCCTCGGACCAGCTCTCGTCGGCGGACGCCGAAGCGCTCGCCGACAAGATCGAGGACGCCGACAAGCCGGTCTTCATCGCGGTCCTGCCGGCCGACCAGCCGACCCGGAACCTCCTGCTGAACCTCCGTACGGAGACCGGCATCACCGGCCTGTACGGCGTCCACGTCGGCGATCGCTTCGACGCGGCGGCCGACGCCTCGGTGATGTCCCGGCAGGCGGTGGACAACCTGGTCACCTCGGTGCAGACCGCCGGTGATCCCAAGGCCCAGCTCAACGACTTCGTCGACTCGGCGCTGCGCAACGTGGGCGGCACCGCACCGGCCAGTTGGAGCGACGGCGGCGGCTCCGGCGTGGACGCCGGCGGTCTGATCGCCTTCGGCGCGGTGGTGGCGGCGGGCGGCGCGGGCGCGTACGCGCTCATCCGGCGCAACCGGCGGCGCCACGAGCGGGAGCAGCGGGCGGCGCTGGAGAAGCTGCGGGTGGTGGTCGACGAGGACATCACCGCCTTCGGCGAGGAACTGGACCGCCTGGACTTCCACCCGGCCGAGCCCGGCGCCGACGACGCGATGCGCGGGGACTACGAGCGTGCCCTGGACGCCTACGAGCAGGCGAAACGGCTGATGGACTCGGCCCGCAAACCGGAGGACGTCAAGGCGGTCAGCCAGGCCCTGGAGGACGGCCGGTTCTCGCTCACCCAGCTCGCCGCGCGACGGGAGCACCGGCCGCTACCGGAGCGCCGGCCACCGTGCTTCTTCGACCCCCGGCACGGCCCGTCGGTGGCGGACGAGACCTGGACGCCGCCCGGCGGCAGCGCGCGCGAGGTCCCGGTCTGCGCGGCGGACCGCGGTCGCCTTGCCGACGGCCGTGACCCCGTCATCCGCGAGGTCGACACCGAGCAGGGCCGCCGTCCGTACTGGGACGCGGGCCCCGCCTACGGCCCCTGGGCGGGCGGCTACTTCGGCGGCGGCATCCTTCCCGGCCTTCTCATCGGCACCCTGCTCGGCAGCGCGATGGCCACCCCGGCCTACGCGGCCGACTACGGCGCGGGATACGGCTACGGCGGCGGGTACGAGGGCGGCGACATGTCCGGAGCGGACTTCGACGCCGGGGACTTCGGGGGCGGGTTCGACGGCGGCGGGTTCGGGGGCGGGGACTTCGGCGGCGGAGGATTCTGACTGGTCCGGGGCGCGCCCGATCAGCCGCGCAGACGGGCGTTGAGCCGGGCGGCCTGACGGGTCAGATGGTCGCGTTCGGCGAGGTCGGGAGCCTTCCGGGCGGCCTCGACGTACAGCCGCGCCGCGGTCGGCAGATCGCCCTCGCGTTCATGGAGGTAGGCCGCCACCGCGGTGTGGCGGGGCAGCGATTCGTCCAGCGCCGCGAGGGCCGCGAGACCGGCCCGCGGACCGTCGGCCTCGCCCACGGCGACGGCGCGGTTGAGCCGGACGACCGGGCTGTCGGTCAGGCGCGCGAGTTCGTCGTACCACTCGACGATCTGCACCCAGTCCGTCTCCTCGGCCTCGGGCGCGTCGGCGTGCAAGGCCGCGATGGCGGCCTGGGCCTGGAACTCGCCCAGCCGGTCGCGGGCGAGGGCCGCCTGGAGGATCCCGACGCCCTCGGCGATCGCCGCGGTGTCCCACCGGCCCCGGTCCTGCTCGGCGAGCGGCACCAGGCTCCCGTCGGGGGCCGTCCTCGCCGCGCGCCGGGCGTGGTGGAGCAGCATCAGGGCCAGCAGCCCGCGCACCTCGGGGTGGTCGACCGCCGCCGAGAGCTGCCGGGTGAGCCGGATGGCCTCGGCGGCGAGGTCGACGTCGCCGGAGTAGCCCTCGTTGAAGACCAGGTACAGCACCCGTAGCACGGTGGCGACGTCGCCGGGCTGGTCGAACCGGACGCCGGACACGGTGCGCTTGGCGCGGCTGATGCGCTGCGCCATCGTCGCCTCGGGCACCAGGTAGGCCTGGGCGATCTGCCGGGTGGTCAGGCCGCCGACGGCGCGCAGTGTGAGCGCGACCGCCGACGACGGGGTCAGCGACGGGTGGGCGCACAGGAAGTAGAGCTGGAGGGTGTCGTCCACCGCGGGCGCCGGGCCGGGCGCCGGCTCCTCCTCGACACGGTCCTCACGCCGACGGCGGGCGGCGTCCGCCCGGGTCGCGTCGAGGAACTTGCGCCAGGCCACGGTGACCAGCCAGCCCTTCGCGTCCCGTGGCGGATCCGCCGGCCAGACGCGGACCGCCTCGACCAGCGCGTCCTGCACGGCGTCCTCGGCCGCCGCGAAGTCGGCTCCGCGGCGGACGAGGATCGTGAGCACGCCCGGGGTGAGACTCCTGAGCAGGGTCTCGTCCATCGACACGGTCACTCCGTGATGGTGGGTGACACGCCGTAGAACGGACGCAGCTCCAGCCACTCGTGGATCGGCTTCCCGCCCGCCCCGGGGGCCGCCGAGAGTTCCCCGGCCAGCTCGACCGCGCGCTCGTAGGTGTCGACGTCGATCACCATCCAGCCGGCGATCAGGTCCTTGGTCTCGGCGAACGGGCCGTCGGTGACCGGCGGGCGCCCCTCACCGTCGTACCGGACCCATGCGCCCTCCTGGGCCAGCGCCTGGCCGTCGACGAACTCGCCGGTCTTCTCCAGCCGGGACGCGAAGTCGTTCATGTACTGCACGTGGGCCGAGATCTCCTCCGGCGTCCACTGGTCCATCGGGACGTCGTTCACCGCCGCCGGGGCGCCGCGGTAGTGCTTGAGCAGCAGGTACTTCGCCATGGTGGTCTCCTCGGTGCTGTGCGACCCATTGTGGTCGCGTTCACCCCTGGGACGGAGCCGGGCACGCGTTCTCGACATCGCCGTACGAAAATTCTGGACGGGTCTTTCGGACCGGCCCCGGAGGGGACGGCCGGCGCACGGACGGGCCCGGCGTCCGAGGACACCGGGCCCGTGATCACGGCGGGTCGAAGCCGCCGGGAAGGTCAGAGCGAGGACGCCGCCGAGGCGATCGCGGAGGCGAAGGTGGAGACCTCGGTGTAGACACCGGGGGCGTTCGGGCGGGCGCAGCCTATGCCCCAGCTGACGATGCCGACCTGGATCCAGGCGTTGCTCGCGTCACGGCGGAACATCGGGCCGCCGGAGTCGCCCTGGCAGGTGTCGACGCCACCGGACGGGAAGCCGGCGCAGATCTCCTCGTTGGCGATGAGGCCGCTGTAGCCGCTGTAGGAACGGCACTGGGCGTCGCTGACGAACGGCACGTTGGCCTTGAGCATGTAGCGCTGCTGGGCACCGCCCTCACGGGCCGCGCCCCAGCCGGCCACGGTGAAGGTGCCGGTGTTGTACTGCGTGGTCGTGGCGATCTTCAGCGTCGGGAGGTTGATCGGCTGGGCGAGCTTGATGAGCGCCCAGTCCTTGCCGTCGCCGTTGTAGCCGGGGGCCCGGTACACGTACGTGGAACGGACCTGGACGCGGCCGCTGGTGGACTGGAGGTCCACGACGCCGGCGGTGGCGGTGATGGAGGTGTTGGGGCCGGTCGAGCCCACGCAGTGCGCGGCGGTGAGCACGATCTGCTGGGTGTACAGCGCGCCGCCACAGCCCATGGAGAGCCGGACCATGAACGGGAACTCGCCCTGCGTGGCGCGGGTTCCGCCGACGACGCGCGAGTCGGCCTGCGCGGCCGACACGGGCTGAAGGCTGACGATCGCGAGAGCGGCGGCGCCGAGGACCGCGCATCTCTTGAGGGCGGTGATGAGCTTCTTCAACGTGATGCCTTCCGTGGGGGGTTGGACATACGAACGTGGAGAAAGCGCTGAAATGTCGGGGGGCATGTCACGCAGGGGGAGTGAGCTTCTGCTGACATGCGCCGGTCAATTCTGTTGCTGGATTATGGGAATCCTGTGACCGCCACCACAAGGGGCCGATTCCGGCCACGGCCGTTCGGCCATCAGTCCGTCCGGCCGCGCTTGTTCAGCCCCCCGGTCCGTCCGGCCACACCCGTTCAACCACTGGCCCGTCCGGACCGCCCCCGGCGCACCGGAGCGGCCCCGGCGTACCGAACCGCCTCCGGCGCACCGAACCGGCCCTCGTCGATGCGGGCGGGACCGGTACGGCACGGAGCCGCGGTGGCGTCCGGTGTCCGTGTCCCGCCCGCATCGCCGTACTGCCCAGGGGAGTTCTAGCTCCGCGCCCGCGATGCCCGGAGGGAACGCCCGGCCGTCCGTCCCCTCCGCCGCGTGGCCAGAGCCCGTGCCGTTCCCGCCGCCGTCAGAGCCAGCGCCACCAGCACCGCACTCACCCAGAGCGGCGACCGGTACCCGCCCCCGGCTCCGATCGCCGTACCGCCGAGCCAAGGCCCCAGCGCCGCGCCCACGTTGAACGCGGCCGTCGCGAAGGCGCCGGCCAGGGTGGGGGCGCTCGGCGCGGCGTAGAGGGCCCGTGAGATGAGGGTGGACCCGATCCCGAAGGACAGGGCGCCCTGCACCAGGACGAGCCCGAGTGTCACGGGCGCCGACCCGGCGCCGAGCGCCAGCGCGCACCAGCCGAGGCACAGGACGCCGCCGCCCCACACCGGCACGGCACCGGCCCGGCGATCGGCGAGCCGCCCCCCGACCGTGACGCCCACGAACGACCCCGCCCCGAACAGTGCGAGCACGACGGGCACCCAGCCGCTCTCCAGCCCCGTCACCCTCGTGACCAGGGGCGCGAGATAGGTGAAGGAGCAGAACGTGGCGCCGTTCACGAGGGCGCCCAGCAGGAGGGTCACCCGGAGCCGGGGGCTGCGCAGCGACCGCAGTTCACTCCGCAGGGCCGGCCGCTCCGAGTCGGCCCTGCCGCCGGGTACGGACCACGCCACGGCCACGACAGCGGGCAGGGAGATCAGCGCCACGGCCCAGAACGCCGCGCGCCAGCCCCAGAGTTGGCCGAGCAGCGCGCCCGCCGGCACTCCGGCCACACAGGCCAGCGTGACCCCGCCGAGCAGCACGGAAGTGGCCCGCCCCTTGGCCTGCGGCGCGACCATCTGCGCGGCCGTGACGAGGGCGACGGCCAGGAACCCGGCGTTGGCGAGCGCCCCGACGACCCGGGTGGCCACCAGCACACCGAAGCTGTCGGTCACCGCGCCCACGACATGGACGGCGAGAAACACCCCCAGGAACCCCAGCAGCGCCCCGCGCCGCGACCACCGCCGCGCGAGCCCGGCCATGAGCGGCGCGCCGGCCACCATGCCCACCGCGAAGGCCGAGGTGAGCGCACCGGCCGAGGGCACGGAGACCCCCAGATCCCGGGCGATGTCCGGAACCAGTCCGGACAGCATGAACTCGGACGTCCCCTGTGCGAACACGGCGACGCCCAGCAGAAGAAGAGCGAACGGCATGAAGAAACTCCGCAACCCGAAGTCGAAGTCGAAAACGGCACGTCGAACGGCCGTCCGGCAGCGGAGTGAGTCCGGAAGCGGAAGCGTTGGCTGATCAGCCCGACATCACCTGCGGCCACCGGAGAGCCGGTGGCCGACGTCTGGAGGCTTCGGGGCTCGACATGGCGGCAGGTTATGCGGGGACCGGAGCGGGGAGCCAGCGGTTTCCCGCCGGGGCGGGCCGCTGTCGCGGTGCACCACGGCCACCGCCACCAGCCCGACGACCAGGCCGAGGGCGGTCTGGACACCGAACGGCTCACCGAACATCAGCGCTCCCCAGACCGCCGTGACCGGGGCCATCAGGAACATCAGCGTGTTGACCGCGGTGACCCCGGAGCGCCGCAGGATGATCCAGTACAGCCCGTAGCCGCCGAAGGTGGACAGGACGACGAGCCAGCCGATCGCGGCCCAGAACGCGCCCTCGGCGGGCGGCGCGGCGGCTCCGGTGCTCAGGGCGAGCACCGTGAACAGCACGGCGCTGGTGGCGCAGTGGACGGTCAGTGCCACGCGGGGCGGGACCGGCGCGGGGGAGCGGCTCTCCAGGAACGTGGCCGCCACCAGCGACAGCATGCCGAGGAACGGCACGAGATAGGCCCACGGCGCGACACCCGACGCGGCCCCGGCGTCGGCCGCGGTGACGATGACGACGCCGCTCACCCCCAGGCACAGACCGAGCCACTGCCGGCGCGAGACGTACTGCCGCAGCAGTGGACCGGCCAGCGCCCCCGCGACGAGCGGCTGGACACCGTCGATCAGGGCCGTGGTGCCGCTGGAGACGCCGAGCTGGATGGCGTAGTAGACGGTGAGCAGATAGCCGCTCTGCGACAGCACGCCGATCACGGCCTGGCGTCCGACGTCCCGCGCGGTCAGGCCGCGCCACGCCGCGCGCCCCGCCAGGACGGCGACGACGGTCAGGATCACGGCCAGCGGCAGGAACCGCCACATCAGGATCGTGGTCGCGGGCGCGCTCCCCGCGCCCAGTTTCGCCCCGATGAACCCGGAGCTCCAGCACAGCACGAAGGCGAGGGACAGGAGGGCGTGCACGTCAGGCACCTCCACTAGACCGATCGGTATACCTTCTCGGAGCTAAAAGTATACAGATCGGTATAGTCTTGAGCCATGGGCACCCCAGCGATCCCCCACCCCGTCCACGGCGTCCGACGCGTCACGATGACCCGTGGCGCACGGCGCGTCCTGGAGGCCGCCGAGCGGCTGTTCTACGAGCGCGGCATCCACGCGGTCGGCGTGGATCTCATCGCCGCGGAGGCGGGGGTGACCAAGAAGACCCTCTACGACCGCTTCGGCTCCAAGGAGCAGGTCGTCGTGGAGTACCTGGCCGGCCGCGACGAGCGCTGGCGGGCCTTCCTCGCGCGGTACCTCGACGACCACCTCGACCCGGCGCGCACGACGTCGCGGGACCGCGTCCTGGCCGTGTTCGACGCCTCCCGCGCATGGTCGGCGGAGTACGGCTCCAAGGGGTGCAGCATGGTCAACGCCCACGCCGAGATCAGCGACCCCGCCCACCCCGCCTTCCCGGTCATCGCCGGACAGAAGGAGTGGATGCTCGCCCTGTTCACCCGCCTCGCCGGGGACGTCGACCCGGACGGCGCGGACCGTCTGGGCCGGACGCTGATGCTGCTGCACGAGGGGGCCCTCGTCGCCCACGGTCTGAAGGTCTTCCCGGACCCGTTCGCGCACGCCCGTGACCAGGCGGACGAGCTCCTTCCAGCCTCGTAGGGGCGAATGCGAACCCCTCGCCGCGGGTCCGCCGCGCAGGTGAGGGATCAAGGTCCGCGACCTAGACTGAAGCCGGCGCGGGGGAGGGATGGACGCCTGCCCAGGAGGACGCGATGTTCCGTCACACCCGACTGCCCGGGGAATCCGCCGAATACCTCTCCGCCCGCGAAGAACTGCGTCTCGCCGAGATCGAGTTGATGCGTCACCGCGAGGAGGTCGCCGCCCGGCGACGCGCGCTGCCGCGGGGGCCCGCGGTGGAGGACTACGTCTTCCTGGAGGGCCCGGCGGACCTCGGCTCCGGCGACGAACCGGTCCGTGAGGTGCGGCTGAGCGAGCTGTTCACCGCCCCCGAACGGCCGCTCATCATCTACCAGTTCATGTACGGGAAGGCGCAGACCGACCCCTGCCCGATGTGCACCATGTGGATCGACGGCTTCAGCAATATCGCCCACCACGTCACCCGCAACGCCGACTTCGTCGTGGCGGCCGCCGCCGACCCGCCCGTCCTGCGGCAGCACGCCCGCAACCGTGGCTGGCCCCGGCTGCGGCTGCTGAGCTGCGGCGACAGCACCTTCAAGTACGACACGGGCAGCGAGGACAAGGACGGCGAGCAGGACTCCACCGTCTCCGTGTTCACCCGCGACGGCGACGGCACGATCCGCCACTTCTACTCCGCGCACCCCCGCATGTCCCCCGACATCGGCGAGCGGGGCATCGACCTGCTGGCCCCGGTCTGGCACCTCCTCGACCTCACCCCACAGGGACGCGGCGACTGGTACCCGAGCGTCGATTACCGGCCCTGATCCCTGTCCTCGACCTGGCCGACAGCGGACGGCGCCTGACCTACCCGGCCCCTACGTTTTCCTCATGACCCCGCATCCCGACCCGGAACCCCACGCCTTCCCCTCCGCCACCGCCCTCGACACCTGGCTGACGGAGCACCCGGCCCCGCATCCGGGCCTGTGGATCAAGGTCGCCAAGAAGGACTCCGGCATCCCCTCGGTCAGCGCCGCCGACGTGAATGACGTCGCCCTGTGCCACGGCTGGATCACCGGGCAGCGCAAAAGGATCGACGGGTCGTACTACGCCCAGCGCATCACCCCGCGCCGGCCCGGCAGCCTCTGGTCCATGGTCAATGTGCGGCGGGTGGCGGAACTGACCGCCGAGGGACGGATGCGCCCCGCGGGCCTCGCCGAAGTGGACGCCGCCAGGGCGGACGGGCGGTGGGAGGCGGCGTACGAGTCGCAGAGCAGGGCGGAGGTCCCGGACGAGCTGACCGTGGCGCTGGAGGGAGACCCCCGGGCGAGGGCGGCGTTCGAGAAGCTCGGCAGGGGCGAGCGCTACCAGCTCATGCTCGGCCTGCTGCGCTCCAGAACCCCGCAGGGCCGGGCCACCCGGGTCGCCGCGATCCTGCGGGAACTGACGAGGCGCCGGTGAGCGACGTGCTCACCGGCGCCCATCAGCGCACAACGTCAGGCGTTCTTGATCGCCGAGATGTCGAAGTTCAGCTTGATCTTGTCGGAGACCAGCACGCCGCCCGTCTCCAGCGCGGCGTTCCAGGTCAGGCCCCACTCGGAGCGCAGGATCTCCGCCTTGCCCTCGAAACCGACGCGCTCGTTGCCGAACGGGTCCTTCGCGGCACCGTTGAACTCCAGGTCGATGGTGATCGGCCGGGTGGTGCCGAGGATCTCCAGGTCGCCGGTGATGCGGTAGTCGTCACCACCGAGGGCCTCCGCCTTGGTGGAGCGGAAGGTCATCGTCGGGAACTCCTCGGTCTTGAAGAAGTCCGCGCTCTTGAGGTGCCCGTCGCGGTCCGCGGAGCCGGTGTCGATGCTGTCCATCTTGATGTCGAGGGACGCCGTCGACGCAGCCGGGTCGCTGCCGTCCAGGTGCAGCGTGCCGCTGAAGTCGAGGAACTTGCCCTTGACGTTGGTGACCATGGCGTGCCGCGCGACGAAGCCGAGCGTGGTGTGGGCCGAGTCGATCGTGTAGTCGCCGGTCAGCGCGGCCAGGTCCGGGTTGACGGCGGCAGCGGCCTGGGTGGTGGTCTCGGCGCTGTCCTTGCGGTTGAAGATGCCCATGGTGTGCTCCCCGGGAGAGTATGTTGAATCTTGAACTACCTAACGCGGCCCACCGTAGTCCTATTCCGTTCAGGCTTCAACGTCTTCCGTGCGTGTCTGTGGAACTACCCGCCGTCACGTGGTAGGGCATGGACATGACCCCTTCGCGCCGCGTCTTCCTGTCCGCCGCCGCCCTCGCCGCGACCCTCGCCCACGGCACCGGCACCCCGGCCAAGGCGGCGGGCGCCGACCCGTACGACGCCCTGCGCCGCCGTTGGCTCGACATCGCCCTCGGCACCGGCTACGACCCGGCCGCCCAGCCGTACGCCGCCCGCCTCGCCGAGACCGGCACCCTCGCCCGCTCCTTCCGGGCCACCATGACCCCCACCGCCACCTCCCTCTGGCCCGGCCACCCCTTCGACCCGCCCGCCGGCATCACCCAGAGCTACAGCCGGCTGTGGACGATGACGCAGGCCTACGTCCAGCCCGGGACCGGAGCCACCGCCGACCCGGCCCTCCTCGCCGACGTCCTGCGCGGCCTCGACCACCTCTCCGCCACCGTCTACAACCCCTCCACCACCCGCTACGGCAACTGGTGGGAATGGCAGATCGGCAGCCCCCGCCTGCTGACGGACATCACGGCCGCCCTCCACGACCACCTCACCGACGCCCGGATCGAGGCGGCCTGCGCGGCCGTCGACCACTTCGTCCCGGACGCGATGCTCACCGACTACTCCGGCACCTCCACCGGGGCCAACCGCGTCGACCTGTGCCGCAGCGTCGCCCTGCGCGGCATCCTCGGCCGGGCGCCGGCGAAGATCGCCCTCGCGCGCGACGCGCTCTCGCCGGTCTTCCCGTACGTCACGAAGGGCGACGGCCTCTACGCCGACGGCTCCTTCGTCCAGCACACCTGGGTCGCCTACTCCGGCACCTACGGCCAGGTGCTCCTGGACGGCCTCGGCCGCCTCTTCGCGCTGCTCGCCGGCTCCGAGTGGGAGGTGACCGACCCGAACCGGCAGATCGTCCTCGACAGCGTCGAGCGCGCCTACGCGCCCCTCATCCACGACGGATTGGTGATGGACAGCGTCAACGGCCGTGCCATCAGCCGCGGTTACCTCAAGAGCGACGACCGTCAGGTCATGCGCAGCGACCACTACCACGGGCAGGGCATCATCGCCGCGATCGCGCTCCTCGCGGGCGGCGCGAGCGAGGCGGAACGCGAGCGCTGGTACGCCCGGATCAAGGGGTGGATCCAACGCGACACCGTCACACCGATCCTGACAGCACGTCAGCTCGATGTCGCCGACCTCGCCCGACTGCACGATGTAGCCGCGGCACCGGTCCCCGCAGCACCCGAGCCCACCGGCCACCACCTCTTCGCCGCCATGGACCGGGCGGTGCACCGGCGCCCGCGCTTCGTCGCGAACATCGCCATGGCCGGCGACCGCATCGCCCACTACGAGTGCGGCAACGGCGAGAACCCGCGCGGCTGGCACACCGGCGCCGGAATGCTCTCCTGGTGGGCGGACGGCCTCGGCGACCAGTACACGGACTGGTACTGGCCCACCGTCGACTGGTACCGCCTCCCCGGTACGACCGTCTCCACGCTCCGCCTCCCCGACCGGGCCGGCGGCGAGTGGGGCGTGCCCAAGCCCGACGTGCGGTGGGTCGGCGGCACGACGGACGGCGAGTACGCGGCCGTCGGACAGCATCTGAAGGGCCTCGCATCGAGCCTCGAAGCCCGCAAGTCGTGGTTCTGCGTCGACGACGCCGTCATCAGCCTCGGCGCCGGGATCACCTGCGCCGACGGCGTCCCCGTCGAGACCGTCGTCGACAACCGCAACCTGGGGGAGGACGGCACCCGCACCCTCGTACGCGGCCCCGGCTGGGCCCATCTGGACGGCCACGGCGGCTGGGTGCTGCCGTACGGCGAACTGCGCACCCTGCGCGAGGACCGGACCGGTGCCTGGGCCGACATCAACACCACCAGCACGACCGAGCGCCGCACCCGCCGCTGGCAGACCCTCTGGCTGGACCACGGCACGGACCCGACCGACGAGACGTACGTCTATCTGCTCATGCCCGGCGCCCGCCGCGCGGAGGTGGCCGCCCGGGCCGCCGACCGGAGGTGGCTGTCGGTCCTCGCCAACGACAGCCGGTGCCAGGCGGTCGACGTGCCGTCCCTGGGCCTGACGGCCGCCAACTTCTGGCAGCCGGGCAAGGTCGGGCCGCTCACCGCGTCCGCCGGCGCGAGTGTGCTGCTCCGCCGCCGCAGGCGTACCGCTACGCTCTGTGTGAGCGAGCCGCCGCGCACGGGCGAGCCCCTGGAGATCGTCTGGGACCGTCCGGTACGACGGGTCCTGCGGGCGGACGACTCGGTCGAGGTGCTCGCGACCGGACGCCGACTGCGTGTCCGTGTCACTCCGGGGATGGTATGTGCCACCCATCGATGTGAGGTGTCTCTCGCCTGATGGCTTTGTGCGACCTCCACAACCGGAACGGCCTCTGAGCAGTCGGAAAGGCTGCATGCGCCCATGGTTCTGTTCAGTGGTACCAGGAAATGGGTCCGGAGACTGTACGGAGTCAACGGCTCGCTTTCGCGCGCGTCCTTCGTAAGGTCGCTACATGACCGTTTTGGATGAGGCACCGGGTGAGCCGACCGACGCTCGCGGGCGGACGGCCGAGCTGCACGAGATCCGTGCGCAGGCGCTGGCCGGCCCGAGTGAGAAGGCGACCAAGGCTCAGCACGCCAAGGGCAAGCTGACCGCCCGGGAGCGCATCGAGCTGCTCCTGGACCCCGGCTCCTTCCGGGAGGTCGAGCAGCTGCGCCGGCACCGGGCGGTCGGGTTCGGCCTGGAGGCCAAGAAGCCGTTCACCGACGGTGTGATCACCGGCTGGGGCACGGTCGAGGGCCGCACGGTCTTCGTGTACGCGCACGACTTCCGCATCTTCGGCGGCGCGCTGGGCGAGGCCCACGCCACGAAGATCCACAAGATCATGGACATGGCCATCGCGGCCGGTGCTCCGCTGGTCTCCCTGAACGACGGCGCCGGCGCCCGTATCCAGGAGGGCGTCTCCGCGCTCGCCGGCTACGGCGGCATCTTCCAGCGCAACACCAAGGCGTCCGGCGTCATCCCGCAGATCTCCGTCATGCTCGGCCCGTGCGCGGGCGGCGCGGCGTACTCGCCCGCCCTGACCGACTTCGTCTTCATGGTCCGCGAGACCTCCCAGATGTTCATCACCGGCCCGGACGTGGTCAAGGCGGTGACGGGCGAGGAGATCACCCAGAACGGCCTGGGCGGCGCGGACGTGCACGCCGAGACCTCCGGCGTCTGCCACTTCGCGTACGACGACGAGGAGACGTGCATCGCCGAGGTGCGCTACCTCCTGTCGCTGCTGCCGCAGAACAACCGCGAGAACCCGCCCCGGGCGGAGTCCTCGGACGCCCCGGACCGCCGCAGCGACGCGCTCCTCGACCTGGTCCCGGCGGACGGCAACCGGCCGTACGACATGACCAAGGTCATCGAGGAGATCGTCGACGACGGCGAGTACCTGGAGGTCCACGAGCGCTGGGCGCGGAACATCATCTGCGCGCTGGCCCGTCTCGACGGCCAGGTGGTCGGCATCATCGCCAACCAGCCGCAGGTGCTCGCCGGTGTCCTGGACATCGAGGCGTCGGAAAAAGCTGCGCGCTTTGTCCAGATGTGTGACGCTTTTAACATCCCGATCGTCACTTTCCTGGACGTCCCCGGGTTCCTTCCGGGTGTCGACCAGGAGCACGGCGGCATCATCCGGCACGGCGCGAAGCTGCTGTACGCCTACTGCAACGCGACCGTGCCGCGGATCTCGCTGATCCTGCGCAAGGCCTACGGAGGTGCCTACATCGTCATGGACAGCCAGTCCATCGGTGCGGACCTCACCTACGCCTGGCCGACGAACGAGATCGCCGTGATGGGCGCGGAGGGCGCTGCCAACGTCATCTTCCGCCGCCAGATCGCCGACGCGGAGGACCCCGAGGCCATGCGGGCCCGCATGGTCAAGGAGTACAAGTCCGAGCTCATGCACCCGTACTACGCGGCGGAGCGCGGCCTGGTCGACGACGTGATCGACCCCGCCGAGACCCGCGAAGTACTCGTCAAGTCCCTGGCGATGCTGCACACCAAGCACGCCGACCTGCCGTCCCGCAAGCACGGCAACCCCCCGCAGTAACCCACCGGTACCGCTGCGGAAACCTCTTCCCCGGAGACTGACACCCATGAACCTCCCTGACATCCGCGTCGAGAAGGGCCACGCCGAGCCCGAGGAAGTCGCCGCCATCACGGCGATCCTCCTGGCTCGCGCCGCCGCCCAGCCGTCCACGCCGCCGGTCCACCGAGGCCGCGCCAAGGCCGGCTGGCGCCGCCTGGAGCGCGAGCCGGGCTTCCGCGCCCCGCACAGCTGGCGCTGAGCACAAGGCACAAGGAAGGGCCCCTCTCTCAGAGAGGGGCCCTTTCCACGTCCTGGGGGCGCGGGGCGGTATCGATATGCGGCTTCGCCGCGTGGGCGCGACCAGCCACTGAGCACCCGCGGACGGCCTACGACCGTGAGGGGCAGCCCAGTGGCCGCACAAGCCCTACCGCAGGCGCGCCATCAGCGCATGCTCGACCAGCGTGATCAGCGCGGACTTCGCATCGGCCCGGTGCCGCGCATCCGTCGTGATGATCGGGGTGTCCGGACCGATCTGGAGCGCCTCACGGACCTCGTCCGGGTTGTACGGCTGGTTCCCGTCGAACCCGTTGAGGGCGATCACAAAGGGAAGCCCCGAGTTCTCGAAGTAGTCGACCGCCGGGAAGCAGTCGGCAAGGCGCCTCGTGTCGACTAGGACGATCGCGCCGATGGCACCGCGCACCAGGTCGTCCCACATGAACCAGAAGCGGTCCTGGCCGGGCGTACCGAAGAGGTACAGGATCAGGTCCTGGTCCAGGGTGATACGGCCGAAGTCCATGGCGACCGTCGTGGTCGTCTTGTCTCCGGTGTGGGTGAGATCGTCGATGCCCGCGCTCGCGGACGTCATGACGGCCTCGGTGCGCAGCGGGTTGATCTCCGAGACGGCGCCGACGAACGTGGTCTTGCCCACGCCGAAGCCGCCCGCCACCACGATCTTCGCGGACGTGGTGGAGCGGGAAGGACCGCCGCTAGAGCTTGCGAAGTCCACTGAGCACCCTTTCGAGCAGTGTCACGTCTGGCTGGCCGCCGGCGTTCTCGTCGCCGCCGGGTTGATGAATGGCGACCAGGCCCGCCTCCGCCAAGTCGGCGACGAGGATCCTGGCCACGCCGAGCGGGATCGTGAGGAGGGCCGAGACCTCGGCCACCGACTTGATCTCTCGGCAGAGGTTGCAGATCCGCTGATGCTCGGGCAGTTGGCCCTGCATCTGGTGCGGCTGCGCGGTGGTGTGCACCAGTGCCTCGATGGCGAGCTGGTAGCGCGGGCGCGTCCGGCCGCCGGTCATGGCGTACGGGCGCACCAGGGGGTTGTTCGACGCCCCGGCGGGCGCCGGCTCAGGGGCGCGTCGCTGCGGCTGCACCGGCTGGATGCGCGGCGCCGGCGGCTGGTCGTACGGCGAGGGTCCGGGACCCTGGGGCGCGTACGGCTGCCGCTGGCTCGGCGTGGAGGGGAAGTTGTAACGGTTCGGGTTCTGGGAACCGTCGTTCTGACCCTGGCCAGGGCCGTACGACCAATTACCCGACGATGAACCGCCTGGGGGTGTTGCCACTTTCTCTCCTCCTCCGACTGTGCCTGGCACCCATCATGTGGAGCCGCGTCCCGAAACCTTACGGCCACGGGACGCCAAAACGCACCGACTGTCTGTTAGTTGAGCAGGCTGCCTTGGAGTTCCGCCCGCAGATCCGGCGTCAGGACCGTACCGGCACGATCGACCAGAAGCGCCATCTCGTACCCAATGAGGCCGATGTCCGCCTCCGGGTGTGCGAGAACCGCGAGGGAGGAACCGTCGGAGATGGACATGATGAACAGGAATCCCCGCTCCATCTCCACAACCGTCTGATTCACGCTGCCTCCCTCGAAGATGCGGGAGGCGCCTGCCGTCAGAGACGTCAGACCGGAGGCGACGGCCGCGAGCTGGTCGGCGCGGTCGCGGGGGAAGCCTTCGGACATCGCCAGAAGGAGTCCGTCGGCGGAGACCACCACCGTGTGCGACACCCCGGGGGTGTTGTCCACGAAATTGGTGATCAACCAGTTCAGGTTCTGTGCCGCCTGGCTCATCGGGCTCACACTAACGCTCCTGGTTGTAGGTGCTGTCAGGACCGAAGCCCTGGCCGTTCGTTTCACTTCCCGCGCTGCGGCCCCGCTGGACACCGCGGCGCAGGTTGCTCAGCCTGCCCCGGACGTCCTCGGGAGCGCGGGAGACCTGTGGGCCGCCCTGGGGGGTGGCTTCGGCGGCTCCCTGGACCAGGTTGGCCTTGGGGACCCGTCGCGGCAGGCCGGAGGAGGTGACCCCGCCCGCCTTGGGCTTGCGGAGCGCCGAGGCCTGCTGCCAGCGTTCGTCGTTCTGCGAACGCCAGCTGTCGCCGTTGCCCTCCGCGGGCGCCGGCGCCTCCTGCGGCGCGGGCCGCGCGCCGTTGGTGCCGCTCGCCATGGCACCTCGGCGGGGCAGCCCGGCGTCGGTCATCGAGTGACCTGCGGCGGGAGCCGGTCCCGGTCGCTCGAAGCCTACGCGGTCACGCTCGTGCGCGTCATCGGCCTGCGCGGATTCCGCTTGCGGAGCGTACTGGTCCGGGTAGCCGTTGCGGTAGCCGTCCTGCTGCGGCCAGTCGTCCTGGTGGCGCCGCTGCTCGAAGGCCGGGAAGCTCTCCGAGGCGGAGGAACTCGCGCTGGCGGGCTCCTCGTGTGCGGATTCCGGATAGGACGGCTCGGGGTAGCCGCCGCCCGACGAGAAGGTGTCGTCGCGGGACAGGCCGCCGTTCGGCGCGTAGTACGTGTCGTCGTACGCCGGGCGCTGTTCCTCGTACGACGGCATCTGCGGCTCGTCGTACGCCGTCTGCTGCTGCTCCTCGTACGACGGCTGCCGGTCATAGCCCCCGGGCTGCTCGCCGAAGGCGTTCGGGCCGTTGTCGTAGGAGGGCTGGGCGGGGAAGTCGTCGGCGTAGGCCGACAGCTCAGGGGCGTCCTGGCCGGGGCCGTGCGCCTCGGCCTCCAGGGCCGCGCGGCGCTCCTCACGCATCAGGGACCGGCCGACGGGGTCCAGCTCACGGATGTCGTCCGGGACCTGGGTGTAGCGGCTGTCGTCGAAGCCGAGCTCCGCCGCCGTACGCATCTGCGGCTGGTTGAAGTTCTCACCCTGGAAGTTCTGCTCCGGGATGATCTGCGAGACGGTGAACTCGTCCTGGGAGGGCGCCTGCTCGCCACCGCCACCATGGGTGATGGCGTCGGGCAGCATGACCAGGGAGGTGGTGCCGGCCTGCTCGCCGGAGGGGCGCAGCTGGACCCGGATGCCGTGCCGGTCGGACAGCCGGCCGACCACGAACAGGCCCATGCGCTGGGATATCGCGGCGTCGACGGTCGGCGGGTTGGCCAGCTTGTGGTTGATGTCCGCGAAGTCCTCGGCGGTCAGGCCGATGCCCTTGTCGTGGATCTCGATCATGACCCGACCGTCGGGGAGACGGGTGGCGGTCACGCGAACCTTGGTCTGCGGGGAGGAGAACGTCGTCGCGTTCTCCAGCAGCTCGGCGAGCAGGTGCACGAGGTCGGTCACGGCGCGGCCGTGGATCTCGGCCTCCGGGACGCCGGAGAGCTCGATGCGCTCGTACTGCTCCACCTCGGAGGAGGCGGCGCGCAGCACGTCGACCAGCGGAACCGGCTGGTCCCAGCGGCGGCCGGGCTCCTCGCCGGCGAGGACCAGGAGGTTCTCGCCGTTGCGGCGCATACGGGTCGCGAGGTGGTCCAGGCGGAAGAGGTTCTCCAGCTGGTCCGGGTCGGCCTCGTTGTTCTCCAGGTCGGTGATCAGGGTCAGCTGGCCCTCGATCAGCGACTGGTTGCGGCGCGACAGGTTGGTGAAGATCGCGTTGATGTTGCCCCGCAGCAGGGCCTGCTCGGCGGCGAGCCGGACGGCCTCGCGGTGGACCTGGTCGAAGGCGCGGGCGACTTCGCCGATCTCGTCGCGGGTGTTGATCGGGATGGGCGCGACACGGGTGTCGACGCGGCCGGGGTCGGTACGCGAGAGCTGGTCGACCAGCATCGGCAGGCGCTGCTCGGCGATGCCGAAGGCGGCGTTGCGCAGCTGGCGCATCGAGCGGGACATCTGGCGGGCGACCATGCCGGCCAGGATGAACGCGGCGAGCAGGGCGACCACGACGACGGCACCGGTGATCAGCGCGTCGCGCTTGGCGTCGTCGGCGATGGCGGACGCCTCGTTCACCGCGGTGTCGGCCAGGTCGGACTCGATCTGCTGGTACGCGTTGTACTTGAGGGTGTTCACCGCCCACCAGTTCTCGGCGGTGATGCCCTTCTCGGCCAGCGCGGCACGCTCGCTCGCGTCCGTGGACTGAAGGCCGCCGATGCCCTTCACCATGTCGGTGGGCTTGGCCGGCGGGGGAACGTAGTCCGGGTTCTTGGCCGCGGCCTCCTTGGCCATGGCGGCACCCTCGGCCCGGACGCCCGCCTCGGCGTCCTTGAGCTTCTGCGCGTCGGCCTCGGTGCCACCGCCCTTGTACTCCTCGATGGCGATGCCCTCGAGGTAGGCGTACGAGGAGAGGGCGACCCGCTGGCTGGCGAAGCTGGTCGGCGTCGGGCCGGGCTTGACCAGCAGGTGCATGCCGATGGAGCGCTGGAGCGACAGGGCGGCCTTGGTCAGCTCGATCGCGTAGACGGTACGGCCGTAGGAGGTGATGTTTCCGGTGCCCAGACCGAGCTCGTTGGCGAACTCCGTCAGGGGGTGCGCGACCTGGGTGTAGCCCTCTTCGGTCTGCACGCCGGTGAGCTTGCTGGTGTAGGCGGCCGCGCGCAGGTCCGCGAGCCCGGGCTCGGTGTCGCGGAACAGCCGCAGGCGGCGCTCCAGGCCCGGCTTCGCCGGCATGCTCTGCGCGGCCTCGTCGAACGCGTCGGCCGCCTTGTCGGAGGCGGCGCGGGCCTTGGTGACCGTCTCGTCGTCCGCGCCCTTGCCCTGCAACAGCGGGGCGGCGGTGATGTCACGCTCGTTGTAGAGGGCGTCGGCGTAGTTCAGGGAGGCCCGCACCAGACGCGCGGTGGCCTCCGCGTCCTCGGCCTCCTGCCAGGTGTCGATCGAGCTCTTCACCTGGAAGCCGCCCATGACGAGGCCGACCAGCACGGGTATGAGCAGGATCGCGTTCAGCCGGGTCGGCACGCGCCAGTTGCGCGGGGAGAGACGGCCGCCGCTCGGTGCGGGCGCCGCCGTCGGTTCCGATCCGGGCACAGGGGTGGGCGCCGCTCCGCGCGGCGGCGGGGTGAAGTTGCCCCGGGCCGACGGCTCGGGACTGTTATTGCTTCGCCTCACTCGACCAACAACCTTCCGGCGGGGTCGGCACCTACGTTGTGCCGCTGTGTCTCAGAGCCCAGTTCGTCAGGGAGTAGTACGCAGTACGGCTGAGTACGTCTTTGACTATTGGGCAGTTCTCGCATTCCAGCACGTCGGCCTGCGCTCTTCCAAACAGTGGAAGAGGAGGATTCCGCGTGATGTAAGCCCTAGATAAAACGGTCATAAAGAGCGAGCCCCGTCAAAAGACGGGGCGTTCGTGCGCGCAGCGACACCGCTTGACCGCGACGAGTGGCCGTACCACCCGATTCCTCTGCCGAAACGTTATGAACAACGAAGCCGACCGTGTCAAAGGCCACAGCCGGCTCCGGCACATCTACGACAACTGCCGTATGGCGCTCCCGACTTGCGTTACCGCAGCCGGGCCATCAGCGCGTGCTCGACCAGCGTGATCAGCGCACTCTTGGCGTCGGCCCGATGACGGGCGTCGGTGGTGATGATCGGCGCGTCCGGACCGATCTGGAGCGCCTCGCGCACCTCGTCGGGAGTGTAGGGCTGGTGCCCGTCGAAGCCGTTGAGGGCGATGACGAAGGGCAGCCCGCTGTTCTCGAAGTAGTCGACCGCGGGGAAGCAGTCGGCGAGACGGCGGGTGTCCACCAGGACCACGGCGCCGATGGCACCGCGCACCAGGTCGTCCCACATGAACCAGAAGCGGTCCTGGCCGGGCGTACCGAAGAGGTACAGGATCAGGTCCTGGTCCAGGGTGATACGGCCGAAGTCCATCGCCACCGTGGTGGTGGTCTTGTCGCCGGTGTGCGTGAGGTCGTCGATGCCCGCGCTCGCGGACGTCATGACGGCCTCGGTGCGCAGCGGGTTGATCTCCGAGACGGCGCCGACGAACGTGGTCTTGCCCACGCCGAAGCCACCCGCCACCACGATCTTGGCGGATGTGGTCGCCCGGCCCGGTTCAGAGCTTGCGAAGTCCACTGAGCACCCTTTCGAGCAGCGTCACGTCCGGAGCGCCACCGTTGTTCTCGTCGCCACCCGGCTGGTGAATGGCCACCAGGCCGGCCTCGGCGAGGTCCGCGACGAGGATCCTGGCCACGCCCAGCGGCATGGACAGCAGCGCGGAGACCTCGGCGACCGACTTCACCTCACGGCACAGGTGGCAGATGCGCTGGTGCTCGGGAAGGAGCCCCATGAGCGCTGCCGGGTCGGCCGTGGTGCTGATCAGGGCCTCGATGGCCAGCTGGTAGCGCGGCCGGGTCCGGCCGCCGGTCATCGCGTACGGACGTACCAGCGGCTGGTCGCCCTCATCCTCGTACGGCTCCGCGTACGGATCATGAGAGGCGGTGGGCGGGGTCATGAATCCTCCGGGCTGGGACAGCAAGTCGGTCAGTCAAGCCGTCTGGGTGAGGGCCAGTGGGGGGATTGTGGCGGCCGGACGGTGATTTGGTGAGACGGGTTATATCCGGGGCGTTCAGTGGAGCAGACTGCCTTGCAGTTCGGCGCGCAGGTCGGGCGTGAGCACCGCGCCCGCGCGGTCGACCAGCAGCGCCATCTCGTAGCCGACGAGGCCGATGTCGCACTCGGGGTGTGCCAGGACGGCGAGGGACGAGCCGTCCGAGACCGACATGAGGAAGAGGAACCCCCGTTCCATCTCCACGACGGTCTGGGCCACGCTGCCGCCGTCGAAGATCCGGGACGCTCCGGCCGTCAGCGAGGTCAGACCCGACGCGACGGCCGCCAGCTGATCGGCACGGTCGCGGGGGAACCCCTCCGACATCGCCAGCAGCAGTCCGTCGGCGGACACGACGACGGTGTGGGACACCCCTGGGGTGTTGTCCACGAAGTTGGTGATCAACCAGTTGAGGTTCTGTGCCGCCTGGCTCATCTGGCTCAACTAACGCTCCTGCTGGTGAGTGGGGTTCGGGAAGCTGCCGGTCTGGCCGTTGCCGACCTGACGACCTTGCGCGATACCCCGACGGAGATTGGTCAGCCGGCCACGTACGTCGTCAGGCGCACGCGAGACAGCCGGACCGGATTGGTGCTGTTGCTGCTGAGCCGTACCCGCGACGAGGTTCGCCCTGGGCACCCGGCGCGGCAGGCCGGAGGTGGTGACGCCGCCCGCGGCCGGCTGCCGTACGCGCTCCGCCTGCCGGACGAGATCGTCGTTCGGCGAGCTGCGCCAGGCGGTCGACCCGGGACGCTGAGGGGGAGCGGCGGGAGCCTGGGGCTCCTGCCGCGGGGCGGGCGCGGGCGCCGAGCCGTTGGCGCCGGGCTGACGCCCCTGCTGGCCCTGCTGACTGCCGTGGAACCAGTTGGTCTCCAGCGTGTCGTACAGCGGGGTACGCCCGTCGCCGGGACCGGTCGCCGGCGGCAGGGCCTCGGGCTCCTGCCGGGCGGGCCGTCCCTGCGGACGCGGCGGGACCGGGGGCTGCGCCGGGCCGACGAGGCCGGGGTCGCCGCCGTAGGTCCCGTTGACCTGGGGCCGCTCGAACTGGCCGGTCGACTCCGGGTTCTGGCGGCCGGGCAGGGCGTGCTGCCCCGTCGAGCTGCCGTCGTACGTCTGCGGTACGGAGAACTGGCCGGTCGCCGACGGGCTGGTCTGGCCGCCCTGGGTGCCGAAGACGTCGGGGCGGACGTACTGGCCCGTGTTCTGCTGGGCGTCGTTCGCGCCGGGACGGGCGTACTGACCCGTGTTCTGCGGGTTGTAGCCCGGGGCCGGGGCGTCGAAGTCCGGGCGGGCGAACCCGGAGGTCGAGCCCGCGCCCTGGCGGTCGTCGACGCGCGGCATACGGGAGGTCTGCGAGGGGTCCTCGTCGTGACCGCGCGGGGTGTCGAGCGAGGCGCGCGGCACGGGCGGCTGCGCGTTCTCGTCGCTCCAGCTGGGACGGGAGGGCTGGTTGCCGCCCGGCAGCTCGGCACGCGGGCCACCGCGCGGCGGCAGCTGCGGCTGGCGGCCACGACGGCCCCGCTCGCCACCGGAGGGCGGCGACTGCGGCGCCGAGGGCCCGCCCGGCCGGGACTGCTCGCGGCCGGGGCCACGGGAGCCGAAGGCGTCCTGACCCTGACCGAAGCCGTCGGCGCCCATGCCGGCGGCCTGCATGCCCTGGGGAGCACCCGGGGCCTGGCCACCGAACCCGGCGCCCGCACCGGCCGGAGCCGGCCGGCCCTGCGACGGGGCGCCCGAACCCTGGGGTCCACGCGGCGCGCCCGGTCCACCCTGCATTCCGCCACCGTCACGTCCGGGCAGCGCGGCCCGCGGTCCCTGACCGGCACCGAGCCGGCCTCCGCCGGAGGCACCGGCACCGAGCGCGCCGCCCGGCGTACCCGTGCCGAGGGAGCCGCCGGACTGGGCCTGGCGACGAGCGGCGGCCGCACCCGCGGCGGCCTGCGCGGCGGCGGGACCGCCGGAGGCACCCGGGCCACCCGGGCCGGGCTTGCCCGGAGCGGGCTTCTTGCCGCCCTGGGCGACGTCCACGGGCAGCATGACCAGCGCGGTCGTACCACCGGAGTCGGACGGGCGCAGCTGTATGCGGATGCCGTGGCGCTGCGACAGACGGCCGACCACGAACAGACCCATGCGGCGGGACACCGAGACGTCCACGGTGGGCGGCGAGGCGAGCCGCTCGTTGATCGCCGCGAGGTCCTCGGGGGATAGGCCGATACCGGTGTCGTGGATCTCGATCAGCACGCGGCCGTCGGGCAGCGCGTGACCGGTGACCTTGACCTTGGTCTGGGGCGAGGAGAACGAGGTGGCGTTCTCCAGCAGCTCGGCGAGCAGGTGCACGAGGTCGTTGACCACGCGGCCGGCGACCTCGGTCGTCGGCACGGAGGCCAGCTCGATGCGCTCGTACTGCTCCACCTCGGACGCGGCGGCGCGGAGCACGTCGACCAGCGGGACCGGGCGGGTCCAGCGGCGGCCGGGCTCCTCACCGGCGAGGACGAGGAGGTTCTCACCGTTACGGCGCATACGCGTCGCGAGGTGGTCGAGCTTGAACAGCGAGGAGAGCTGGTCCGGGTCGGCCTCGCGGGACTCCAGTTCGGAGATGAGCGACAGCTGACGCTGGATGAGGCCCTGGGAGCGGCGCGAGAGGTTGGTGAACATCGCGTTGACGTTGCCCCGCAGCAGGGCCTGCTCGGCGGCGAGTCGGACCGCCTCGCGGTGCACGTCGTCGAAGGCCGCGGCCACCTGGCCGATCTCGTCCCGGGAGTGCACACCGACGGACTCGACGGAGGTGTCGACGTCCTGCGGGTCGGACTCGGAGAGCTGCTTGACCAGCTCGGGCAGACGGTCCTGAGCGACCCTGGTGGCGGTCTCCTCCAGCCGGCGCAGCGAGCGGATCATGGAGCGGGCGACCACGAAGGCGCCGACCAGCGAGACACCGAGCACGATCAGGATCAGCGCACCGGAGATGATCGCCTCGCGCTCCGACTCGTTGCGCAGCTCGCGGGCCTTCTGCTCCATCTCCTCCAGCAGCGTGGTCTCGATGGCGCGCATGCCCTGGAGCTTGGTGGTGCTGGTGTCGACCCAGTCCCGGTACGAGCGCTTGTCCAGCGACTGAAGACCCGTCGCGGAGGTCAGGGCGCGGTTGGCGTAGGTGTCGCTCGCCTTGATCGTGGGGTTGCCCTCCTCGATCGACTTCAGCAGGTCGGCGGCGGACTGGGTGCCGTAGATGCTCCGGAAGCTCTTCAGCTCGGAGCGCTGGCTGGTCAGCGCCGACTCGGCGTACAGCCGGTCGTTGTCGGACAGGTCGCCGAAGGTCTTGTTGTCCGCGGGCAGCGCGGCGGCGAGGACCGCGCGCTGGATGGACGCGTACTCCTTGGCGGTGGAGAAGGCGGCCAGGGCACGGGTGCTCTGGATCATCTCCGGGTTGCTGGTCGCCTCCGCCATGTCCTGCGAGAGACCGAGCAGGTTGGTGATCAAACGGTGGTAGGCCTCCACGGTCTGCGTGGAGTTGTCCTTGGCCTCGTAGGCGGTGTTGCGGATCTTCGCGATGTCGCTCAGATCGCCGACGAGCTGGACCAGGTTGTCACGGACACCCTTGAGGTTTCCGTCCTTGCTGGTGTCGTCGATCTCCTCGGAGGCCTCGATGAAGCTGGTCATGGCCCGGTCCGACTTGTCCCGGACGCCCTTGACCGTGTAGTCGGTCGCCTTGGCGCCGTGCGCCAGCGGACCGGCCGACTGGTCGCGCTCCTCCTGGAGCGCGGCGGCGAGCTCGGTGGCCCGCTTGGTCATGTCCGTCAGCAGCCGCATGTTGTCGAGCTGCTGGATGTCGTCCATGTTGTCGCTGATGCGCAGGGCACCGAGCGAGGTGGCCGCGACCACCGGGAGCGTCAGCAGCGCCACGAGGCGTGTGGAGATACGCCAGTTGCGCAGGGCTATTCGCGAGCCGGGGCCTACCGGGCTCTTCGACGGCTTCGGCGGCGGTGGAGTGGGGTTCGCGGCGCCCGGGGACGCCGACACGGCGGGGCGCCCGGAGCGCTCACCGCTGTCGACGGACACGGCCGGGCCCGGGTTCTGGGCGTGCTGGGGCGAGGGACCTCGGTCGGTCCCGCCGTGCTCCGGCTCCGCCGAAGCGCTGCCATCCCTCTTGAAACGTCCCTGCACTAGCGTCGCAACCTCTGGACCAGGCGCCCCTCCGCGCGAGCGGACGGACACGGTGTCGGCGTAGAAGGGAGCGTCCTGAACACGCTCCCCGATGGTCGTGAGTGACCGGCGCTGGCTCCCCCTTCTCGCCGCCGCTCGGCGCTCGAAGCGCCCCCTGCGCGCCGGCTCGATCCCGCGGCGGTCCGTGGAATTCCAGCACAGTGCAGGATCTCCAACAAGGCCCGTAGGTCGAGCCGTGACATACGTGACACCACGTGAGGGCGAGGTTACCTGCCGTAGAAACTATTCTCATCCATAACGGACTTATGCCCGCGAGCCGTTCGTGCGCGAGGGGTGTCCCAGTCGCGATGATCAGGAGCGGAATGATGGCTTCAGGGGGCCAATGTCCGTTTCGTAGGGGTGAATTGCGGGCCTGAATTGACCGGTTTGCCCGCGGCTCAGTGAGCAAACTCACATACCGATCAAGGGGTCCGCGCGAGTTCCGGCGGGAATCGCATGTTTAGCCTGACGCTTTACAAGACGGATGATTCCGCCAACCCGCTACGACAGGACTCAGCACAGCCGTGAAGACGACGATGATCCGCACGATAGCCAACCCGCGGCGCACGACTCTGGCCCACCTCGCCGACGCCGAGGAGCTGCACATCCCGCAGCAGCCGGAGCACTCCGTCGATCTTCCCACGCAGACCGCGAACCCCAAGCGCACCATCCTCCAGGAGAACCCCGTCGCCGTCGCCCCGTAGTACGCGAGGCGATGGTCGCTCGTTCAATCACTTCCTGCGACCGGTCGTGTGACGGCTTCCGTACGACGGTCGGGGCGCCCGCGGTAATGGGCGAGGCGCCCCCGCCCCGCCGCGCTAGCCTGGAGCGTCAGACTCCAGCCGGCTCAAGTGAGGGGCGCAGCATCCCGTGCGCATCGCCAGATTCTCCATCGACGGGAACGTCGCCTTCGGCGCGGTCGAGGGCGACAGGCCGGACGAGCTCGTCCTCGACATCATCAAGGGCATCCCGTTCGCGGACTTCGAGCTCTCCGGCACCAAGGTCCCGTTGAGCAAGGTCAGGCTGCTGCCGCCGGTGCTCCCCAACAAGGTCGTGGCCTTCGGCCGCAACTACGCCGAGCACGCCCGCGAACTCGGCAACGAGGTGCCGGACGCCCCCTTCGCCTTCTTCAAGCCGTCCACCGCGGTGATCGGCCCCGGCGACGAGATCCAGTACCCGTCCTTCACCGAGGACCTCCACCACGAGGCCGAGCTGGCCGTCGTCATCGGCCGCATGTGCCGCGAGGTCCCGCGTGAGCGCGTCAAGGACGTGATCTTCGGCTTCACCTGCGCCAACGACATCACCGCCCGGGACGTCCAGAAGCGCGAGAAGCAGTGGGCACGGGCCAAGGGCTTCGACAGCTCCTGCCCGCTGGGCCCCTGGGTGGAGACGGACCTGGACCTGGAGAAGGCGTCCGACCTGACCATCCAGCTCACCGTCAACGGCGAGCAGCGCCAGCTCGGCCGCACCAGCGAGATGATCCACTCCATCGAGGACCTGATCGTCAACATCTCCGAGGCCATGACGCTGCTCCCCGGCGACGTGATCCTCACGGGCACCCCGGCAGGGGTCGGCCCGCTCAACGTCGGCGACGAGGTCGCCGTCACCATCGAAGGCATCGGCACTCTCACCAACAAGGTTGTCAAGCGTGGCTAGCGCACCCGTCCGCGTACGTTTCTGCCCCTCGCCCACCGGTAACCCCCACGTGGGCCTGGTCCGCACCGCCCTGTTCAACTGGGCGTTCGCCAAGCACCACCAGGGCACCCTCGTCTTCCGCATCGAGGACACCGACGCGGCCCGCGACTCCGAGGAGTCCTACACCCAGCTGCTCGACGCGATGCGCTGGCTGGGCTTCGACTGGGACGAGGGCCCCGAGGTCGGCGGCCCGCACGCGCCCTACCGCCAGTCGCAGCGCATGGACCTCTACAAGGACGTCGCGGCCAAGCTGCTGGAGGCCGGCCACGCCTACCGCTGCTACTGCTCCCAGGAGGAGCTGGACAGCCGTCGCGAGGCGGCCCGTGCGGCCGGCCGGCCGTCGGGCTACGACGGCCACTGCCGCGACCTCACGGCCGAGCAGGTCGAGGAGTACAAGGCGCAGGGCCGCGAGCCGATCGTCCGCTTCCGCATGCCCGACGAGACGATCACCTTCACGGACCTGGTCCGCGGCGAGCTGACCTTCACCCCGGAGAACGTCCCGGACTACGGGATCGTACGAGCCAACGGGGCGCCCCTCTACACGCTCGTGAACCCGGTCGACGACGCCCTGATGGAGATCACCCACGTCCTGCGCGGCGAGGACCTGCTCTCCTCGACGCCCCGGCAGATCGCCCTGTACAAGGCGCTGACCGAGCTCGGCATCGCCAAGCAGATCCCGGCCTTCGGGCATCTGCCGTACGTGATGGGCGAGGGCAACAAGAAGCTCTCCAAGCGCGATCCCGAGTCCTCGCTGAACCTCTACCGCGAGCGTGGCTTCCTGCCGGAGGGGCTGCTCAACTACCTCTCCCTGCTGGGCTGGTCGCTCTCCGCGGACCAGGACATCTTCACGATGGACGAGATGGTCGCGGCCTTCGACGTCTCGGACGTGCAGCCCAACCCGGCCCGCTTCGACCTCAAGAAGTGCGAGTCGATCAACGGCGACCACATCCGGATGCTCGACGCGAAGGACTTCACCGAGCGCTGCCGCCCGTGGCTCCAGGCCCCGTTCGCCCCCTGGGCCCCGGAGGCCTTCGACGAGGTCAAGTGGCAGGCCATCGCGCCGCACGCGCAGACCCGGCTGAGGGTCCTGTCGGAGATCACGGACAACGTCGACTTCCTCTTCCTCACGGAGCCGGTGTCGGACGAGGCCTCCTGGACGAAGGCGATGAAGGAGGGCAGTGACGCCCTGCTGACGACCGCCCGCGAGAAGCTGGAGGCGGCCGACTGGTCCTCGCCGGACTCCCTCAAGGACGCCGTCCTGGCCGCCGGCGAGGCGCACGGCCTCAAGCTCGGCAAGGCCCAGGCCCCGGTCCGCGTCGCCGTCACCGGCCGCACCGTCGGGCTGCCCCTGTTCGAGTCCCTGGAGGTGCTGGGCAAGGAGAAGACCCTGGCCCGGATCGACGCGGCGCTGGCGAAGCTGGCCGCATAGCGCGTTCACAGGGGGGCGGCGTCCGGTTCGGACGCCGCCCTTCGCATGTCCGCTCAGCCGTCACCCGGAGTTAACCCCTCCGGCCAACCGCCGCTTCCTGTGCGGACGTTGGATCCTCCCTGTGCGCATGACGCGCGTGTGCACCCAGTAGTACGGGAGGGGAACGTGATGCGTTCACGAAGACTTGCCTCGGTCGCGATCGGCGGGGCGTTGGCACTGACCTGTGCCCTGCCGATCACGCCGGCACAGGCCGCGGACGCCCCGGTGGGCACGGTACGGCTCACCTCGGAGAAGCGGCAGGAGATCCGGTACCTCTGGGCGGGCGCCTCCGGGTTCCGGTACAGCCCGGTCAGCGGCGGGAACAGCACCTGGGTCGACTACCCGGGCTTCGTGCCGCCCGCGAACCCCGGGCCGGGGGACCTGGCCACCGGCACCGACGTCATCACCACGGTCAGCGGCACCACCGCGACCCAGAAGCACCGCTCCACGGGCGCGAGCGTCACCCTCGCGATCCCGTCCGGCCAGGCCTACCAGGGCGCCGTCGGCTGGAGCGTGTGGACCCGGGACACGGCCGGCGCCGTGCACGTGCTGCGCGCGGCCGCCGACGGCACCACGACGGACCTGCCGGTCACCGGCCTCCCGGAGGGCGCTGAGCCCACCGGTTACGTCATCGGCGGCTCGGTCCGCAGGATCGCGGTCGTCTACCGGCTGGACGGCGCGTACTCCGTCGGCCTCCTCGATCTCGCGGACGGTGCCTTCCGCTCGTACGTCACCGGTGTGCAGCAGAACCCGGAGGTCGTCTTCAACGACCGCTGGCTCGTTGCCGACTGGAGGTCGATCCGGGTCGACGCGGAGCCCGGCACCCAGCCGACGGCCATTCCCAGTTGGGCCGTCCGGCTCGAAGCCGTGGTCGGCGACCAACTCCTGCTCGGGAACCCCGACTTCGTGCTGGGCGGCACCGAGGCCGCGCTGACCGCCCGGTCCCTGGTGACCGGCGCCGATACCACCGTCCTGAGCTCGTCCTTCGGCGGGATCGGCCCGACCCTGGACGGCGGCGCACTCGCCACCGCCGGACCGAGCAGCCTCGACTGGAACGTCCACCGCATCACGCCCACCGAGGGCGGCGGTACCGCCACCGAGAAGGTCGCCCAGGTCCCCGCCACGGCGACCGGCGTCCACGGACTCGCCCTCGCCGGCGGCGAGTTGTTCCTGTACGGCAGCACGACCGTCGGAAGCTCCGTGCGGTACAACAGCTTCCAGCTGGACGCGACGGGCAGGCCCACCGGTCAGCAGACCCCGCGCAGCCCAGCACTGAGCACAAGCACCTGCCTCACCGGCGACGCCGCCTGCCCCCAGCTGGAGGCGACGGGCGACGGCCGGGTCTCCTACCTCTGGACCGGCGCCACCGGCCAGGAGTCCGTCCTGAACGTCGGCCTCGACACCACGACCATCCGCAACGAGCCCACGGAGGGTGACGCGGGCGGCCGTATCCCCGGCGGCACCGGCCGTTACGTCCTCTACAACGGCGGCTCCGGCACCCAGCGGGTCGTCGACTTCCCGAACGGCACGCCGGACGGCGAGACGGTCCTCACCCGCGCCCGCACCGCCGCCGCCGTCTGGGGCCAGGTGATGTGGACCCCGGGCACCGCCCAGGGATCCGTCGTCGGCACCCACCTCAAGACCGGGCAGACGGTCGCCACCATCGCCACCGGCGCCCCCTGCACCCCCACCGACGTCCAGGCCGTCAACACCTGGCTGTACTGGGCCTGCGGCGGCACCGCCGGTGTCTACGACCGGGCGACGGGCCGGAAGATCACGGTCCCGGCCGACCACGGCCCGGCCCGCCTCGCCGACGGCTTCCTGCTCCGCGAGAACCGCACCACCCACGAACTGCTGCTCACCGACTTCCACACCGGCACGGCCGCCACCCGCGCCCTGGTCAAGCTGCCCACCACGGACTGGAACACCGGAGGCAGCAACGGCCGCTGGGCCGTCGACCGCTTCGGCGGCCATGTCGCCTACCTCAACGGCACGCTCGGCGAGGTGTCGATCGTCGGCAGCGGGGTCCCCGCCTCGCCGCTCGCGCAGATGGAGGCCCAGACGGACGCCGTGCCGTTCGGCCCGACCAAGAGCAGCCCCTGGCAGCCCGTCTGGCAGCTCAACAAGCCGGCCGACTGGACGCTCACCCTGAGTAACAGCGGCGGCACGACGGTCCGCACCCTGACCGGCGGCACCAAGGGCGCCGCCGCCCGGCCCTCCTGGGACGGCTACGGGGAGGACGGCCGTCGCATCAGCGGCACCTACAGCTGGAAACTGACCGCCCAGCCCCGCGACGACGAGGGACCGGCCCTCACCGTGACCGGGACGACGACGGTCAACTGACGGACAGCCGCCCGGCGTCCGGGTTACCGTCGGATCATGAGTATCAGGGCCGTGGTCTGGGACGTGGACGACACCATCTTCGACTACACCACCGCGGACCGCACCGGAATGCGCGCGCATCTGACGACCGAGGGCCTGCTCGACGCCTACGAGGGCGTCGAGCAGGCCCTGGCCCGTTGGCGGCAGGTCACGGATGCCCAGTGGGCCCGCTTCTCCGCGGGGGAGGGCACCTTCCAGGGACAGCGGCGTGATCGCGTACGGGCCTTCCTGGGCGCGGAGCTGACCGACGCCGAGGCCGACGCGTGGTTCGAGCGCTACGTCGGACACTACGAGGCCGCCTGGGCGCTCTTCCCGGACGTCCTGCCCGTCCTGGACGTCCTCGCCGCGAGCCACCGGCACGCGGTGCTGTCGAACTCCAGCCTCACCGTCCAGGACCGCAAGCTGCGGGTGCTGGGCGTCCACGACCGTTTCGAGGCGATCCTGTGCGCCGCGGAGCTCGGCGTCTCCAAGCCGGAGGCCGGCGCCTTCCACGCCGCCTGCGCCGCCCTCGACCTCGCCCCGGAGCAGGTGGCGTATGTCGGGGATCACCCCGACATCGACGGACGCGGTGCAGCGGCCGCCGGGCTGCTGTCGGTGTGGATCGACCGGGACGGGGCGTACACCAGCGACGACGGTCCCGGCGGACCGCACCGGATCGCCTCCCTCGCCGAACTCCCCGCGCTCCTCGGCGCGGATACCCGTTTTGGAGCCCCGTCCACCTTCAGGTAATGTTCTTCCTGCGCCGCCGGGGAGCGGGCCGAAAGGCCGGAACCGACGGAGCAAACTAGAACAAGATCCCCGCAGGGGCTTGCGTTCCAGTGGCCTATGGTGTAATTGGCAGCACGACTGATTCTGGTTCAGTTAGTCTTGGTTCGAGTCCAGGTAGGCCAGCTCGCAGACGCTTTGGTTTAACACAGCATCTGCAAAGCCCCCGTTGTGTAGCGGCCTAGCACGCTGCCCTCTCAAGGCAGTAGCGCCGGTTCGAATCCGGTCGGGGGTACTGGTTCCGATCTTTTCGGAACTGCTAGGGCCCCCGTTGTGTAGCGGCCTAGCACGCCGCCCTCTCAAGGCGGTAGCGCCGGTTCGAATCCGGTCGGGGGTACTGACTGGTCTAAACCACTTTGGTCTATGGTGTAATTGGCAGCACGACTGATTCTGGTTCAGTTAGTCTTGGTTCGAGTCCAGGTAGACCAGCTCGGGCCTGCGGAAACGCAGCGTCCACGCCCCCGTTGTGTAGCGGCCTAGCACGCCGCCCTCTCAAGGCGGTAGCGCCGGTTCGAATCCGGTCGGGGGTACAGAGAGTGAAGGCCCTCCACTTCGGTGGGGGGCCTTCGTCGTTCCCGTTCATCGTGGCCCTCGCCTCAACCGCGCCCAGGGCGGCTTTAGTTGGGGAGGGCCTTCACCGGTGGGTGAGGCTGCTGGGGTCTGTGCGACTGGCGGGGCCGCAGTGGTCGGCGCGGACCTCTCCGTCGGTCCGGGACCGGCCGCGGCGTTGAGGCCGGTCCGGGGCCGACGGGAATACGGCGATGCCGGCCCGCTCAGCCCGTGCGGCGCAGGGCCTCGGAGAGGCGGGCCGCCGCGTCGATGACCGCCTGGGCGTGCATCCGGCCGGGGTGCCGGGTCAGCCGCTCGATGGGGCCGGAGACCGAGACGGCGGCCACCACCCGGTTCGACGGGCCGCGGACGGGCGCGGAGACGGACGCGACGCCCGGCTCGCGCTCGCCGATCGACTGGGCCCAGCCGCGGCGTCGTACGCCGGAGAGCGCGGTCGCGGTGAAGCGGGCGCCCTGGAGGCCCCGGTGCAGGCGCTCCGGCTCCTCCCAGGCCATGAGGATCTGCGCGGACGAGCCGGCCTTCATCGTGAGGGTCGAGCCGACCGGGACCGTGTCCCGAAGGCCGGACAGGCGTTCCGCCGCGGCGACGCAGATGCGCATGTCGCCCTGGCGGCGGTAGAGCTGTGCGCTCTCGCCGGTGACGTCACGGAGGTGGGTGAGGACCGGGCCCGCCGTGGCGAGGAGACGGTCCTCACCGGCCGCCGCGGCCAGTTCCGCGAGCCGGGGGCCGAGAATGAAACGGCCCTGCATGTCACGCGCCACCATGCGGTGGTGTTCCAGAGCCACGGCCAGCCGATGGGCCGTGGGTCGTGCCAATCCGGTGGCCGAGACGAGCCCTGCGAGGGTGGCCGGACCGGACTCCAGGGCGCTCAGGACAAGGGCTGCCTTGTCCAGAACGCCGACGCCGCTACTGTTGTCCATGAAACGATACTCGCGTCTCACTCTGTGAAACGCAAGTTCAATTTTCCGTGGAACACGCCACTCTGGAAGAACGAAGGCAGAGCGGCCCGTAAACCGAAACGGGCCTGGCGGCGGACGCCCGGAAACAGGGGCGCGGGCGCAGGTCGCCTTCTCAAGATCTCTAGTTGGGCCGGCGGACCGTATACCGGCCGAAGGGAAAGCGATGGGTAGGACACTCGCGGAGAAGGTCTGGGACGACCACGTCGTCCGGCGCGCCGAGGGCGAGCCCGACCTCCTCTTCATCGATCTGCACCTGCTGCACGAGGTGACCAGCCCGCAGGCCTTCGACGGCCTCCGCAAGAGCGGCCGCCAGGTGCGCAGGCTCGACCTGACCATCGCCACCGAGGACCACAACACCCCGACCCTCGACATCGACAAGCCCATCGCCGACCCGGTCTCCCGGGTCCAGCTGGAGACGCTGCGCAAGAACGCCGCCGACTTCGGGGTGCGCCTGCACCCGCTGGGCGACGTCGAGCAGGGCGTCGTGCACGTCGTCGGCCCGCAGCTGGGCCTGACCCAGCCCGGCATGACCGTGGTCTGCGGTGACTCCCACACCTCCACGCACGGCGCCTTCGGCGGTCTGGCGTTCGGCATCGGCACCTCCCAGGTCGAGCATGTGCTGGCCACCCAGACGCTGCCCATGACCCGCCCGAAGACCATGGCCATCACGGTCGACGGCGAGCTGCCCGAGGGCGTCACCGCCAAGGACCTGATCCTGGCGATCATCGCCCGGATCGGCACCGGCGGCGGCCAGGGCTACGTCCTGGAGTACCGCGGCTCCGCCATCGAGAAGCTCTCGATGGAGGCCCGGATGACCATCTGCAACATGTCGATCGAGGCCGGTGCCCGCGCGGGCATGATCGCCCCCGACCAGACCACCTTCGACTACCTCGAAGGCCGCCCGCACGCCCCCAAGGGCGAGGACTGGGACGCCGCCGTCGCGTACTGGAAGACGCTGAAGACGGACGAGGACGCCGAGTTCGACGCCGAGGTCGTCATCGAGGCCGCCGAGCTGTCGCCGTTCGTCACCTGGGGCACCAACCCCGGCCAGGGCGCACCGCTTTCGGCGTCCGTCCCCGATCCTGCTTCGTACGAAGACGCTTCGGAGCGCTTCGCCGCCGAAAAGGCCCTGGAGTACATGGGGTTGGAGGCCGGTCAGCCGCTGCGCGCCATCAAGGTGGACACCGTCTTCGTAGGCTCCTGCACCAACGGGCGGATCGAGGACCTGCGCGCCGCCGCCGAACTCGTGAAGGGCCGCAAAGTCGCCGACGGCGTACGGATGCTGGTCGTCCCCGGTTCCGCGCGGGTCGGTCTCCAGGCCGTCTCCGAGGGTCTGGACGTCGTCTTCAAGGAGGCCGGCGCCGAGTGGCGGCACGCCGGCTGCTCGATGTGTCTGGGCATGAACCCGGACCAGCTGGCCCCCGGTGAGCGCTCCGCGTCCACCTCCAACCGCAACTTCGAGGGCCGGCAGGGCAAGGGCGGTCGTACCCACCTGGTGTCCCCGCAGGTCGCGGCGGCCACCGCGGTCCTGGGCCACCTGGCCTCCCCGGCCGATCTGTCCGACGTCGAGACCCGTACGCCCGCTGGAGTCTGATCAGTCATGGAAGCATTCACCAAGCACACCGGCCGGGCCGTCCCGCTGCGCCGCTCCAACGTCGACACCGACCAGATCATCCCTGCTCACTGGCTCAAGAAGGTGACCAGGGACGGGTTCGAGGACGGGCTGTTCGAGGCCTGGCGCAAGGACGAGCAGTTCATCCTCAACCAGCCCGAGCGGCAGGGCGCCACGGTCCTGGTCGCCGGTCCCGACTTCGGCACCGGCTCCTCCCGTGAGCACGCCGTCTGGGCGCTTCAGAACTACGGCTTCAAGGCCGTCATCTCCTCGCGCTTCGCCGACATCTTCCGCGGCAACTCGCTCAAGAACGGCCTGCTCACGGTGGTTCTGGAGCAGAAGATCGTGGACGCGCTGTGGGAGCTCACCGAGCGGGACCCGCAGGCCGAGGTCACGGTCGACCTGGAGAACCGCGAGGTGCGTGCCGAGGGCATCACGGCCGCCTTCGAGCTGGACGAGAACTCCCGCTGGCGGCTGCTGAACGGCCTCGACGACATCTCGATCACCCTCCGGAACGAGGACGACATCGCCGCCTACGAGGCGAAGCGGCCGTCGTTCAAGCCGCGCACGCTCCAGGGCTGAGCCGAAAACCGCTCCAGCCGCCGGCCGGGTCCGCGCGCAAGGCGACTTTCGGACACCGCAACGCCCCTTCAGTACCCCCGATCAGCCCGATCGGGGGTACTGGCATGTCTGCACCCGAACGGCCCTGCGTCGCCGGCGGGCCCGCCCCAACTTCCCACGTTACGGGGGGTGTTGCCGGGGTACGCGAGTGGTGTGTCCGTGGCTTCCGCAAGTGCCCGGAAGGCCATTCGAGGCCGGAGTTGCACCCCTGGCAGGCGACAACTCGCCCCAGATGGCACAATCTGTGCATGGAACACGACGGCCAACTCGAGCTCTATGCGGCGGTCGCGGGCCAACTGAAGGAAGCGCACACAAGAGTGCGCGCACTGCAAGTCCCGGAGGGCGTACGGATGGCGCTGACCCGGAAGCTGCTGGTCATTACGGCCGCGGCCAAGCACGACGTCGCCGAAGCGACAAGGCGTCTGGAGCGGTTCATGGCGGATCTCGACGCGGGGCGATTCCCCGAAGAGGAACGCTGAACACCTTCGAGACGGTCGAGTCTGTTGCGGCACAAGGGTGATTAGCCCGTTTCGTGTTTGATTTGCGGTATATATCTGCCTAACGTGCGAAAAAGCTTGAACACTTTCGTTCTGGCGATGTCTCCGAAGGGGAAGACGTGAACAAGGCGCAGCTCGTAGAAGCGATTGCCGACAAGATGGGCGGCCGCCAGCAGGCCGCCGATGCTGTCGACCACGTACTGGACGCGATCGTCCGCGCGGTCGTCTCGGGTGAGCGGGTTTCCGTCACCGGCTTCGGTTCGTTCGAGAAGGTCGACCGCCCGGCTCGGTACGCCCGCAACCCCCAGACCGGCGAGCGGGTTCGGGTCAAGAAGACCTCAGTTCCGCGCTTCCGCGCCGGTCAGGGCTTCAAGGACCTGGTGAGCGGTTCGAAGAAGCTCCCGCGGGGCGGCGAGGTCGCCGTCAAGAAGGCGCCCAAGGGCAGCCTGACCGGTGGTGCCTCGGCGACGGTCAAGAAGGCCGCCGCGAAGAAGACCACCAAGGCCGCGGCGAAGAAGACCACCGCGAAGAAGACGACGGCCAAGAAGACCACGGCCGCCGCCAAGAAGACCACCGCGAAGAAGGCTCCGGCGAAGAAGACCACGACGGCGGCCAAGAAGGCCACCGCGGCGAAGAAGACCACCGCCAAGAAGGCGACGGCCAAGAAGGCCCCGGCGAAGAAGGCGACCGCCAAGAAGGCGCCCGCCAAGAAGTCGACGGCTCGCAAGTCCACCGCGAAGAGGGCTACGCGCAGCAGGTAGGACCGCACAGGGGCACTCACGCGCCGGGCCGGACTCCATGGGGAGCCCGGCCCGCGGCGTGTTCGGGGGTGCGGTTCAGAGGGTCTGGAGGGTCACCAGCGTGATGCGCAGGGTCCCGCCCTCGCCCTCGGTCTCGATACGGACCCGTTGGCCGGGGCGCAGCAGCCGCAGGCCTCCGGCGTCGAAGGCGGGGGCGTCGAAGTCGACGGGGGTGCCGTCGTCCAGGAGGACGCTGCCGGTGCGGGTTTCGGCGTCGTAGGTGTATGCGGTGGCCTGCATGACTGTCACCCTACGACGGGTTGCTGGTCGGGTGCGGCGCGGTGGGGGCCGGTCGCGCGGATTCCCGTGCCCCTTCGGGACGCCGCAGACGGGCCACCGCCGCCGCCGTTCTTCGGCCCACGCCCAGGGCGAGCGCGGCCCGCAGATCCTCGCCGGTGTCCACGTCCTGGCGTACCGAGTCCACTGCGTCGAGGTGAAGTTCCACCGCGCCCGAGGCGCGGTGGCGAGCCCGGGAATCCTCGCCGAACGCGGGCAGCAATTCATTTCCGGGGGCTGCGGTCAGCAGAGTCGTGCCGATTGTCGCCGCGTCCGCGAGAAAAGCCCGTGGGAATTCCGCCGCCGCATCCAGGACCTTGGCCAATTCCAGTGGCCGCAGGGCCGGGAGGTCCGCGTTCAGGGCCGCCACCGGGCCGTCGGGGCGGGACGCGCGTACGACCGTCGCCGCGTGTGCCAGCGCGGCGTTCAGGCCGCCGGCGGGCTCGTCGGGGACGACGTGCGCGCCAAGTGCGCCCAGCTCACGCCCGGCCAGCGCGTCGTCCGTGACGACTGCCACATCCTTCACGGCGGGGCAGGCCAGGGCCGCCGCCACGGTGTCCTGGGCGAACGCGAGCGCCAGGCCGGGGCGCAGCCCGTCGGCCGCGGTGTCGGAAAGCCTGCTCTTCGCCCGTGCCAAGGGCTTCAGGGGTACGACCAAGGTCCACTGCACCAGTGTTCCGTCCCTCTCTAGTCGCGGTCATTGTCACTCAGCCGTCACCGGGGCCATCTGGCGGTCGGGTCGGCGAGGCGTACGGTGTTCTCGACAGACCGGCGGCCTGGGGCGACACTTGTGCGGCCTCCAGGCCCGACGTCCTTGATCTCTAGAGGAAGGTGCACGCGTGCCCCGCCGCAGAATCGGCTTCTGGTACCGCTTCGCCGCGGTGATCTGCAAACCGCCGCTGGTGGTTCTGATCAAGCGGGACTGGCGTGGAATGGAGCACATTCCGGCCGAGGGCGGATTTATCACCGCGGTGAACCACAATTCGCACATCGATCCCTTCGCTTACGCGCACTTTCAGTACAACACCGGCCGCGTTCCGCGATTCCTCGCCAAGAGCGGGCTTTTCAAGAAGGGATTCGTCGGCGCCGCGATGCGGGGCACCGGGCAGATCCCGGTCTACCGGGAGACCACCGACGCGCTGAGCGCCTTCCGCGCCGCGATCGAGGCCGTGGAACGCGGCGAGTGCGTCGCGTTCTACCCCGAGGGCACCATCACCCGGGACCCGGATCAGTGGCCCATGACCGGCAAGACCGGTGCCGCCCGCGTAGCCCTCCAGACGAAGTGCCCGGTGATCCCCGTCGCGCAGTGGGGCGCCAACGAACTGCTGCCGCCGTACGCCAAGAAGCTCAACCTCCTTCCGCGCAAGACCCACCAGGTCCTGGCGGGCCCGCCCGTGGACCTGGCGCGCTTCTACGACAAGGAGATGTCCCCGGAGCTGCTGAAGGAGGCGACGGAGGTCATCATGGCCGCCATCACCCTCCAGCTGGAGCAGATCCGCGGCGAGAAGGCGCCCACGACGCCGTACGACCCCCGCCAGGAGCGCATCGAGCAGCGTCGCAGGACCGCCGCGCAGAACAACGGGCAGACACAGCCGAAGGCCGGGCACGAAACGGCCGAGCAGGAAAAGGCCGAGCAGGAAGAGGGGCAGGGCACGTGAGCAAGCCCGTCAAGGCGGCAGTCCTGAGTGCCGGTTCGTGGGGCACGGCGTTCGGCATCGTCCTCGCCGACGCCGGCTGCGAGGTCACCCTGTGGGCCCGCCGCCCCGAGGTCGCCGAGGCCATCAACTCGACCCGGACGAACCCCGACTACTTCCCCGGCGTGGAGCTCCCGCAGGGCATGCGGGCGACCACCGACCCCGCCGAGGCCATGGCCGGCGCCGACTTCACCGTGCTGTCCGTCCCCTCCCAGACCCTGCGCGCCAACCTCGCCGAGTGGACGCCGATGCTGGCGCCGGGCACGGTCCTGGTGTCGCTGATGAAGGGCGTCGAACTCGGCACCACCATGCGGATGAGCGAGGTCATCGAGGACGTCGCCAAGGTCGGCCACGACCGCATCGCCGTGGTCACCGGCCCCAACCTGGCCCGTGAGATCGCCTCCCGCATGCCGGCCGCCGCGGTCGTCGCCTGCACCGACGAGGCCGTCGCCCAGCGTCTCCAGGCCGCCTGCCACACGCCGTACTTCCGCCCGTACACCAATACGGACGTGGTGGGTTGCGAACTGGGCGGAGCCGTGAAGAACGTCATCGGCCTCGCCGTAGGCATCGCGGACGGCATGGGCCTCGGCGACAACGCCAAGGGCTCGCTGATCACCCGCGGCCTCGCCGAGACGACCCGGCTCGGGATCGCGCTGGGCGCCGACCCGCTGACGTTCTCCGGGCTGGCCGGCCTCGGCGACCTGGTGGCGACCTGCTCCTCGCCGCTGTCCCGGAACCACACCTTCGGCACCAACCTCGGCAGGGGCATGACCCTCCAGGAGACCATCGCCGTCACCAAGCAGACCGCCGAGGGCGTCAAGTCCTGCGAGTCGGTGGCGGATCTGGCCCGCCGGCACGGCGTGGAGATGCCGATCACCGAGACGGTCGTCGACATCGTCCACGAGGGCAAGCCGCCCGTGGTCGCGCTGAAGGAGCTGATGTCGCGCAGCGCCAAGCCGGAACGACGGTGAGCGACGCCGAGGGAACGCCACCCTCCGGACGCTGACTCGGACCCTACGGGCGGGTACGCTCATCGCGATATGAGCACCGAGAACCTCCCCCAGAGCCCAGACCAGCCGCAGCGCAAGCCGCGTGTGGCCGTCGTGTTCGGCGGCCGCAGCTCCGAGCACGGGATCTCCATGGTCACCGCCGGCGCCGTACTGCGCGCGATCGACCGGACGAAGTACGACGTCCTGCCGATCGGCATCACGCAGAGCGGCCGCTGGGTGCTCACCGCCGACGACCCGGAACGCATGGCGATCACCGACCGCCGTACGCCCAGCGTCGAGCAGCTGGCCGAGTCGAGCGAGGGCGGCGTGGTGCTCCCCGTCGACCCGGCGAACCGCGAAGTCGTCTACGCCGAGCCCGGATCGGTGCCCAAGGCGCTGGGCGAGATCGACGTCGTCTTCCCGGTGCTCCACGGCCCGTACGGCGAGGACGGCACCCTCCAGGGTCTGCTGGAGCTCTCCGGGGTGCCGTACGTGGGTTCCGGTGTGCTCGCCTCGGCCGTCGGCCAGGACAAGGAGTACATGAAGCGGGTGTTCACCTCCTTCGGGCTCAAGGTGGGCCCGTACGTGGTGATCCGGCCGCGCGAGTGGGAGCAGGACGAGCCCGCGGCCCGCAAGAAGATCATCGATCTCGCCGGCGACCACGGCTGGCCGCTCTTCGTGAAGCCCGCACGCGCGGGCTCGTCGATCGGCATCACCAAGGTCGAGGACCTGTCGGGCCTGGACGACGCGATCGCCGAGGCCCAGCGGCACGACCCGAAGATCCTCGTCGAGGCGGCCCTGCGCGGCCGGGAGATCGAGTGCGGGGTGCTGGAGTTCGAGGACGGCCCGCGCGCCTCCGTACCGGCCGAGATCCCGCCGCCGGACGCCCACGCGTACTACGACTTCGAGGCCAAGTACATCGACTCCACGCCCGGTCTCGTGCCGGCGCCCCTGACGCCCGAGGAGACGGCCGAGGTGCAGCGCCTGGCCGTCGACGCCTTCGAGGCGGCCTCCTGCGAGGGGCTGGTGCGGGCGGACTTCTTCCTCACCGAGGACGGGGAGTTCGTGATCAACGAGATCAACACGATGCCCGGTTTCACGCCGATCTCGATGTACCCGCAGATGTGGCAGGCGAGCGGGATCAGCTATCCGGACCTGGTGGACCGTTTGATCCGGGCCGCCTTGAGGCGTTCCACCGGGCTTCGGTAGGAACCGTACGGTTCAGTCGGCGATCCCCGCGGGGATCGCCTTCTTGACGGCCGACGCCAGATCGATCAGCACGCTCGAGCTGTCCCGCCCCTTCGGCACGCTGACCTCGACATACGCGCGGCGCAGCGCGGTGGTGAAGCGGTAACCCCCGTCGCCCTGTTCCTCCATCAGCCACCGGACGCCGTTCACCCCGCCGGCCACCGCGTCCTCGTCCCTGCCCTCGGCCACCTTGGGATCGCTCATCTTGGTCGGCCGTACGACACCGCACCGCAGTATGATCGCCGGGTCTCCCCAGCCCGCGGTCAGCGAGGACGCGGGCGAGGGGTCCCGACGGTCGGCACCGTCAACCTTGGCCGGCAGTGCCTCGTCCAGGTTCCGGCACAGCGCGGCGGTGGTCGCGCCGGGGCTGGGAACCGCCGCCGACGCGCTGCCGTCTGCTGATGAGCAGCCCGTCGCGGCGATCAGCAGGACGAGCACGGGCAGCCCGATGACAGAAATGTGCCGGTGACGGAAAGAGTTCACCGGCCAAGGGTAGACGGGGGCTACAGATGTACGACCGGGCAGGTCAGGGTGCGAGTGATGCCGTCCACCCCCTGGACCTTCGCGACCACCAGGCGACCCAGCTCGTCGACGGTGTCGGCCTGTGCGCGCACGATGACGTCGTAGGGTCCGGTGACGTCCTCGGCCTGGATGACTCCAGGGATCTTGCTGATCGTCTCGGCGACGGTCGACGCTTTGCCGACGTCCGTCTGGATCAGGATGTACGCCTGTACCACGGAACCTCCAGGGCGGCCACGAGGATCATGTGGGGAAAAGGAACGCCACGGTATCGCGTCGCCGCTCGTCACGGGGAGACCCTCGGTGGCCAGGGTCCCCGCGCCGTGGGGCCGGGACGCCGCAAGTTGACGTACACCTCGACGGTATCGGGGACAGTAGGGACGCGCGACCGGGTGCGGACAGGGACAGAAGGGGCGTAAGGGCAATGAAGGGCACTGTTGGTGAGCTCGGTGAGTTCGGGCTCATCAGGGAGCTCACCTCCCGTCTCACCACCACCCCGGCGGTCCGGGTCGGCCCCGGCGACGACGCCGCGGTGGTGGCCGCGCCCGACCGCAGGGTGGTCGCCAGCACCGACATCCTGCTGGAGGGACGGCACTTCCGCCGCGACTGGTCCACGGCCTACGACGTCGGCCGCAAGGCCGCCGCGCAGAACCTCGCGGACATCGCCGCCATGGGCGCGGTGCCGACCGCGCTGCTGCTCGGCCTCGTGGTGCCGGCCGAACTCCCGGTGACCTGGCCGAGCGAGCTGATGGACGGCCTGCGCGACGAGTGCCAGGTGGCCGGTGCCTCGGTGGTCGGCGGGGACGTCGTACGCGGTGACACGATCATGGTGTCGATCACCGCGCTCGGCGATCTGCGCAACCAGGAGCCCGTCACGCGGGCGGGCGCGCAGCCCGGCGATCTCGTCGCCGTGACCGGCTGGCTGGGCTGGTCGGCGGCCGGATACGCCGTGCTGGCCCGGGGTTTCCGCTCGCCGCGCGCCTTCGTGGAGGCACACCGGCGCCCCGAGCCGCCGTATCACGCGGGTCCGGCCGCCGCCGGGCTGGGCGCGACCGCGATGTGCGACGTGAGTGACGGTCTGATCGCCGACCTCGGGCACATCGCGGAGGCCAGCAAGGTCCGGATCGACATCCGCTCGGGCGCGATCGACATCCCGACCCAGATGAACGACATCGGACAGGCCGTCGGCGTCGACCCCATGCAGTGGGTGCTGACCGGGGGAGAGGACCACGCGATCGTGGCGACCTTCCCGCCGGACGTGAAGCTTCCGGCCCGCTGGAAGGTCATCGGCGAGGTCCTCAACCCCTCGGCGCTGCCGCAGGTCACGGTGGACGGGGCGCCCTGGACGAGGAAGGGCGGCTGGGACCACTTCGGAGGGGACATCGAGTCATGATCCCCAATGTCCTCACGGTGGCGGGCTCCGACTCCGGCGGCGGCGCGGGCATCCAGGCCGACCTGAAGACGATGCTCGCGCTCGGCGTGCACGGCATGAGCGTGATCACCGCGGTCACCGCGCAGAACTCCCTCGGCGTGCAGGGTGCTTGGGAACTGCCGGTGGAGGCGGTGCGGGCGCAGTACCGCAGCGTCGTGGACGACATCGGCGTCCAGGCGATCAAGACCGGCATGCTCGCCTCGGCCGAACTCGTCGAGGCGGTGGCCGAGTTGATCGGCGGCACGGACGCGCCCGCCGTGATCGATCCGGTCGGCGTCTCCAAGCACGGCGACTCGCTGCTGGCGTCCTCCGCGCTCGCGTCGGTGCGTACGAAGCTGCTGCCGGTGGCGACCGTGGCGACGCCGAACCTCGACGAGGTGGCGCAGCTGACCGGCGTGCGGGTCACGTCCGAGGAGCAGCTGCCCGAGGCCGCCGCGGCGGTGCTGGCCCACGGGCCGCGCTGGGTGCTGATCAAGGGCGGCCATCTGACCGGGGACGCCGTGGACCTGCTCACCGACGGCTCCACGGAGCACTGGCTGCGGGCTCCCCGGTACGACAACCGGCACACCCACGGCACGGGCTGCACGCTCGCCTCGGCGATCGCCTCAGGACTCGCGAAGGGCCTGTCCGTGCCGGCTGCGGTCACGGCGGCCAAGGAGTACGTCACCGGGGCGATCAAGGCCGGGTTCGCGCTCGGTGGGGGGATCGGGCCGGTGGATCACGGCTGGCGGTTCCGCGCGGGCTCGTAGCCGCTCGGGCCGCCGACCGGGCACAGCAAGAAGCCGGTCCACCCTAGGGTGGACCGGCTCAATGCAGCGAACCAGCAGTGGCCGCGCGCGAAGCTGTGGGCGTCAGCGCGAGACCTTGCCGGCCTTGATGCACGAGGTGCAGGCGTTCACGCGCTTCGGCGTCCCGCCGACCACGGTACGGACGCGCTGGATGTTGGGGTTCCAGCGACGGGACGTACGGCGGTGCGAGTGCGAGATGTTGTTGCCGAAGCCCGGCCCCTTGCCGCAGACGTCGCAGTTGGCAGCCACGGGTCACTCCAAAGACTTCAGATGCTCTTACGGATAATCCCGGCATGCCGGGATCGAGATCTACGATGAGAGATCTGAGTGGCGCTGCCAGGGGACGGCCCGATTTTCATCGGGCAACCGGAGCAGCATACAACGACTGCGCCAGTCCAACGAAACTACCATGGCTGCTCACGAGCCCGCTCCCGGCCCACTTCCGGTGCGCACCGGCCCTGGGTCTACGCTGCGTGCCACGGTCGGCAGCTCAAGGAGGCGCAGGTGGCGCAGGTGCCGCAGACGTTCTTCGATGCTCTCGCGGTGCGCACCTGGTGCGGTCTCGCGCTGGAGTCACTTGGACGGGCGCGCGAGGAGATCGACGCGATCAATGTCTACCCCGTGGCCGACGGGGACACCGGGACCAATCTGTACCTGACCGTGGAGTCGGCGGTCGCGGCCGTGGAGGCCGTGTTCACCGCCTACGAGGTGGGCAAGCCCACCCTGGCGGACGCCGCGCACGCGATGGCCCACGGCGCCCTGATCGGGGCCCGGGGCAACTCCGGGACGATCCTCGCCCAGCTGCTGCGCGGCATGGCCCAGGTGCTCGCCGCCGACAGTGAGACGGTTCACACCGACGGCTCAGGTCTGCGCCTCGCGCTGCGCCGGGCCGCCGACTCCGCGCGCCTGGCCGTGGCCCACCCCGTCGAGGGCACGGTCCTCACGGTCGCCTCGGCCGCCGCCGACGCGGCCGACGGGGCCGAGGGGGACTGCGGCGCGGTCGCGCGGGCCGCCTACGAGGGGGCACGCGCCGCCCTGGCCGCGACGCCGGGACAGCTGGCGGTCCTGGAGCGCGCCGGTGTGGTCGACGCCGGTGGGCGGGGGCTGGTCGCGGTGCTGGGCGCGCTGGTGGAGACGTTCACGGGCGAGACGGTCGCGGGGGTCTCCGCGGTGCACGCGCGCGTGCCCGGCGAAATCGCCGCGGTCGTCGACGAGTGTGCCGACGTCGTGGAGGCGGGCGGCCCCGCCTTCGAGGTGATCTACCTCCTGGAGGCCGAGGACGCGGCAGTGGCACGCCTGCGGGAACGGCTCGACGGTCTCGGGGACTCGCTCGTGGTCGTCGGCGGTGACGGACTGTGGCACGTGCATGTGCATGTCGACGACGCCGGAGCCGCCGTGGAGGCCGGCGTCGAGGCCGGGCGGCCGTACCGGATCCGGATCACCCACTTCGGGGCCGGTGACGCGCACACCACCGGCGAGCGGTCGCGCCGGGAACGGGTCCAGCGGGCCGTCGTCGCCGTCGTACCCGGTGAAGGCCTGGTCGGGCTGTACGGCGAGGCCGGCGCGACGACCGTCCTGGCGCGTCCCGGGGAGCCGCCCGCGAGCGGGGAGCTGGTGGAGGCCGTACGGCGGGCCCACGCGCGCGAGGTCGTGCTGCTGCCGAACGACGCCGAGCTGCGCCACACCGCCGCAGCGGCGGCCGAGCAGGCCCGTGCCGAGGGCATCCGGGTCGCGCTGATCCCCACCCGCTCCGCCGTCCAGGGCATCGCGGCACTCGCCGTGCACGAGCCGGAGCGCCGCTTCGACGAGGACGTCGTGTCGATGACCTCGGCGGCCGGCGCGACCCGCTACGCCGAGGTCGCCGTCGCCGAACGCCAGTCCTGGACCATGGCCGGCATCTGCCAGGCCGGTGACGTCCTCGGCCTCATCGACGGCGACGTGGCCGTGATCGGCACCGATGTCACCGCCACCGCCGAGACCGTCCTGGACCGCATGCTCTCGGCGGGCGGCGAACTGGTCACCCTCGTCCTCGGCGACGAGGCGCCCGAGTCCATCGCCGAGCACCTCGAAGCGCGCGTGCGCGAGTCGTATCTCGCCGTCGACACGGTGGTGTACCGCGGCGGACGGCAAGGGGCGCCGCTGCTCATCGGCGTGGAGTGAGTCCTACGGCGTCGATTGGGCCTACGGCGTCTAGTGAGTCCTGCGGGCCCAGGGTGGGGTGTGAGGCCTACGGCGTCTCCTGCTCCGCCGTCACCTGAAGCATCTGCTCCGCCTCCGCCCGCCGCTCCCGCGCCGTCTCGTCGTCCTCCCCGGCGCCGTCGTACGCCGACAGCACCGCACGCGCGCGTGCCGCCGCCTCGGCAGGGCGGCCCAGGTCGGCCTCCAGCCAGCCCGCGGCGAGTTCCGCGCCGGTGCGGCTGTGCAGGGCCCCGCCGCCCAGCGACGCGAACACCGCGACCGCCCGCGTCACCTGGACGAGGGCGTCCTCCAACGCACCGCGGATCGACTCGTCCTCGGCGTCCTCCGCGGCGGAACGGGCGAGGAGGTCGCCGAACTGCCGATGGGTGTGGCCGAGTTCGACGGTGAGCCGCTCACGGGCCTCCGCGTCGTCGGCCGTCTCCAGCGCGGCCCGGCACTCCTCGACCGCGCTCGCCATGAAGTCGGCCGCTGCCTCGTCCCGGTCCGCCACGCCCAGCGCCAGCCACGCACGGGCCCGCAGCGAGCGGACCAGGCCGTGCACATGGCCCAGGGAGCGCCACAGCGCGCTCGCGCGCGCGTACGCCTGGTCCGCCTCGGCGTGCAGGCCCGCGTGACCGAGCGACTCGGCGGCCAGGTGGGCGAGCGTGGCGTGGTCGTGCTGCTCGGGCCAGTGCCGGGCGATCTCGGCCGCCTGCAACCGGCGTTCGGCCGCGGCGCGGTGCTCGCCGAGCTCGTCCAGGCAGTCGCCGAGCCACCACTGCGTCTGGACGACGACGCCGTCGCCGTGCGTCTCGACGCTCAGGTCGGGCAGCGCCGACTCCAGCACCTCGGCCGCCTCGGCGAACCGCCCCTGCCGCAGCAGGAACCCGCCGAGCTGGTGCCGCGACCAGGCGCCCAGCGTGCGGCTCTCGCCCGCCTCGTCGGCCCAGTGCGCCGCCTGAAGGGCGTGCTCGGCGGCCTCCTCGGACAGCCCACGCCCACCGAGCACCTCGGCCAGCTGAAGGTGCAGTTGGGCCCGTCCCGTGGCCTCCAGGTGCGGCCCGCCGTGCTCCAGGGCCGCCCGCAGCGCCCGCTCGGCCTCCGCGGTGTCGCCGAGATGGTGCGCGAGCCCGGCCAGCCGGGCCTCGTACTCCACCGCGAACCACGGCAGCCCCGCACCGACGAACGCCGCCGCGGCCCGCGCGAACAGCTCCGCGGCCGTCTCCACGTCCCCGGCGACCGCCGCCAGCTCCGCGAGCATCGCCTGCGCCTCAGCGGCCCGCGAGGCCAGCCGTACGTCGTCCCCGGCCCGCCCCTCGACCAGCGCGAGCACCTCACGGGTGGCGGCCTCGGCGTCGGCCGCGACGGACGGCGGCACCGCGTCCTCGGCCTCGTGCACCCGCCGCATCAGGATCCGCGCCCGGCACATCAGGACGGCCGCCGTCTGCCGCACACCGGTGCCGTCCTCGGCATACAGCGCGAGCACCCGGTCGTACAGGGCGGCGACCGCGGTGAGGGCCTCGGAGACCTCGCCCGTGAGCGCGCGTACGTACGCCCCACGCGCGCGTGCCGCCAGCGCCTCCCCGGCGTCGCCCCCCTCCGCGTACAGCCGCGCCGCCTCCTCGAACAGGGGGACGCCCTCGGGGCCCAGGTCCATCGCCCGGTGGTCGGCGATCTCCGCGCGGTCCAGGGCGGCCAGCTCGACCCCCTCGGCGGCCCGGGAGACGGCGGCCCAGGCCTCGACGGCGTCGGGCTGAAGCGTGTCCGACAGCCGCCGTGCCTCGGCGACCAGCACGGACAGGTCGGGCTCGGCGTCGGCCGAGGCGGGCACGGTGGCCGGCGCGGGCATCGTCACCGGCGTCGGCCGTGCCGCCGTACGCACCCCCAGAGGCAGCCGTTCCACGAGCGGCGGCTGCTCCATACGCGCGCGTGCCCGCTCGCTGACGTGTGCCGTGCCGTTGCGGTCGTCGAAGCGCGCGGCCAGCGCGAGGGCCTCCGCGCGCGCGTGGGCGGCGAGTTCACCGGCGCTCCAGGTGCGGCCCGCCGGACCGGACACCCGCTGATCACCCAGCCCGAGCGTGCTCAGGCGATCCATGAGCAGGGCCACCACCGCCATGAACTCCAGCTTGCTGCGCGGATGCCCGTCGTCCGTGAAGTACGCCGGCCGCTCCGCGAGCAGCTCCAGGGCCCGTGCCTCGTTGCCGGTCAGCGTGCAGAACTCCACGTGGTCCGCGTACGCCCCGCGCATGCTCTCCATCGACCGCACCAGCCGGAAGCCCCGCAGATGGTTCGCGCGGGCCTCGTCCTCGCGGCCCAGCCGCAGCAGCGGCAGCAAGGAGGACGCGAGGACCGTGTGCGGCTCGTGGGCGCAGGTGAACTCGCCCTCCAGGACCGGCTCCCACAGCCGGATCGCCTCGGCGTCCCGGCCCAGCTCGGCCTGCCACCACCCCTGCCCGTGCAGCTCGCACGCGTGGCAGTCGGCCATCCCGTCCCGGTCCGCCGCCAGCCAGGCGCCGTACGCCCGCTCCGCCCGCGCCACGTCCCCGACATGCGCGGCCACACTGAACTCGGCGCTGCGCACCGCCCGTTCGGAGTGTCCGGCGAGCCGGTAGCGTTGCTCCATCTCGCCGAGCCACTTCTCGATCGAGGCCAGCGGGACGTGCGGCTGGTCGAGCATGCCGGACGACATCCACTTGAAGACCCAGTGCAGCGAATGCGTCTCGTACTCGTCGAAGTCCTCGGGCCGCTCGTCCCACATGCGCAGCAGACGCGCGAAGGGGACGAACATCTTGTCCTTCTCGGAGCTGTAGTTGTAGACCTTCAGCTGGTGCCCGAGCGCCTCGATCACCGCGAGCGGGATGTTCAGCCGCTCCGCCTCGGCGAGCAGCTGCTCCGCGCGCGCGTTGCGGGCCGGACCCTCCGGCTCCTCGCCGTTGTCCGCCATCGCCCGGCGCAGCGCGTCGAAGTCGGTGATCTCACTCATCAGCGGCCTCCCTCGCCGTTCGTGGCCCACTCCAGCAGACCGATGAAGGACCGGTTCAGCAGCGCCGAGTCGGCAGGCCTGAGCGGGCGCTGCGCCATCAGCAGGGCCTGCCCGTAGAGGGACTCGGTGGCGGTGCCGATCAGCTCCGGATCGCCCAGCGAACTGATCCTGCGGATCAGCGGGTTGAGGTGGTTGAGCACCAGACGCGCGCGCGGCGCGCTGCCGCGCAGCGAGCCCAGGATGCCCGCCCACAGGTCGTCGGCCTGCTCCTCGGCCTGCGCGCGCGCCTGCTCGTGCCGGGCCGCCCGGTCGTCGAGATGCAGCGCGGGCACCGACAGCGGATGGAAGGCGCGCAGGACGACATCACAGCCCAGCGGGTCGAGCTTCGCCCGCGCGGCCGCCAGGAAACCCGCCAGAGCCAGCTCCTCGGCCGGGTCGACCGAGTCCAGATGGGCGGTCACGGTGTCCGCGTCCAGCTCGGCGACGACCGTCCCCGGCCGCACCGACGGCAGCGCCTCGACCAGCTCGCTGTCGTACGTGTAACCGCCGTTGATCACCCCGACGCCCTGCGCGGACGCGATCGGGGCGACCTGCCGGTACTCCTCGACGGTCCGGGTGAAGTGCACCACCGGGTGCCGCTGCGCGAACTCCTCCAGGGACAGCCGTCCGTCGGTGGTCTCGAAGGGCAGCCACGGCAGCATCGTGCGCAGCATCTCCTTGTCGTGCCGCGCCAGGGACTTCACGCCCAGGTGGTGCACGGACAGGAACGCCGCCAGCCGTTCCGGATCACCGGCCGCGAGCCCCGTCAGCCAGGACCGGATCCGTTCGCCGAGCGCCTCCCGCACGGCCGCCAGCGTCTCGTCCTCGTACAGCGACTCGCGCGAGGCGGTGGGCCGCAGGCTGTCCGTGTCGAGCACACAGCGCACGAAGAACGCCCAGTCGGGCAGCAGCTGTTCGGCCCGCTCGGTCAGCAGCATGCCCTTGAGGTGGACGCGATGACCGGCCCGCTGGGCGGGACTGACCGCCGACGGAAGGACGTACGCCACGCCACGGATCCCGGCGAGCGGCACGTCCAGCTCGATCGAGTCCAGCGGGGTGAAGCCGAACAGGTCGTGACAGTGCCGGGCCAGCGCCACCCTGCGGTTGGCGGGGGAGGGGTACGGCCGGTCCCAGGGCGCCGGCAGGTCGGTGACCGCCTCGTCGCCGACGCGGACGTCGTACGGCAGCAGCGAGCCGAAGTCCCGCGCCAGCGCCAGCACCCGGTCCTGCGCGAGCCACTCCCCGGCCCCGGCCCGCGCCACCAGGTGCACGGTGGTGCCCGGTTCGGCGCGGGCGTCGTCCGGCAGGGTCCGCACGGTGTACGAACCGTCGTCCGTCGCCGTCCACTCCACCGGTGCCGCTCCCGGCGTACGCGCGCTGCGGCTGACCACCCGGATCCGTTCGGCCACCACGAAACAGGCCAGCAGACCGATGCCGAACTGCCCGAGGAAGTCCGACCGGGCTTCCTGAAGCCCTTCGGCCTGCTTGGAGCTGCGGCCGATGGTGGCCAGGAGGCTGTGCACGTCCGCCTCGGTCAGCCCGATCCCGGAGTCCTCGATCCGCAGGGCGCCCTCGCCGGCGTACAGCCGCACCTTGGCCGGCGCGTCCGGCTCCTCGGCGCGTCTGGCCGTGATGGCGTCGACCGCGTTCTGGAGCAGCTCGCGCAGGTAGACCTTGGGGCTGGAGTAGAGATGGTGGGACAGCAGGTCCACCAGACCACGCAGGTCGACCTGGAACGTATGAGGTGGCTGGGGCGGCTGAGATGCCTGGGATGACTGTGAGGTCTGGGAGTCCATCGTCACAGCGCCGTTGGGGGGACTGGCGACGGCGCGGGGTCGGGCGGTCCCGGTGAGGCGGTGACCGCGAAAGGATGGCCGGAGCGCGCCATCCTAGGGCCGAAACGAGCGGTCTGACCAGGGCTTTCCGGGACGTTTACCGGGACGGGCGCCGCGGGCTCTACGACGATGTCAGTGCCGTGGTGTGGAATGGATCTCGTGCCCGCACTGGAAGAACCACTGAAGAAGGTGCTCGGCCCCGCCACCGCGAAGGTGATGGCCGAGCACCTCGGCCTGCACACCGTCGGCGACCTGCTGCACCACTACCCGCGCAGATACGAGGAGCGGGGCCAGCTCACCCACCTCGCCGACCTCCCCATGGACGAGCACGTCACCGTGGTCGCCATGGTCGCCGACGCCCGCCTGCACAGCTTCGCCTCCGCCAAGGCGCCGCGCGGCAAGGGCCAGCGCCTCGAAGTCACGATCACCGACGGCAGCGGCCGCCTCCAACTGGTCTTCTTCGGCAACGGCGTTCACAAGCCCCACAAGGAGCTCCTGCCGGGCACACGCGCGATGTTCGCGGGCAAGGTCTCCGTCTTCAACCGCCGCCTCCAACTGGCGCACCCGGCGTACGAACTGCTGCGCGGCGACTCCGAGGAGGCGGTCGAGACCTGGGCGGGCGCCCTGATCCCGATCTACCCCGCCACGGCGAAACTGGAGTCCTGGAAGGTCGGCAAGGCGATCCAGACGGTCCTGCCCAGCGCCCAGGAAGCGCTCGACCCGCTCCCGGACACCCTCCGCGAGGGCCGCGGCCTGGTCCCCCTCCCCGAGGCCCTCCTCAAGATCCACCGCCCGCACACCAAGGCGGACATCGACGACGCCCGCTCCCGCCTCAAGTGGGACGAGGCCTTCGTCCTCCAGGTGGCCCTCGCCCGCCGCCGCTTCGCCGACGCCCAACTCCCCGCCCTCGCCCGCAAACCCAAGCCGGACGGCCTCCTCGCGGCCTTCGACGACCGCCTTCCCTTCACGCTCACCGAGGGCCAGCGGAAGGTCTCGAAGGAGATCTTCGACGATCTGGCCACCGAGCACCCGATGCACCGGCTGCTCCAGGGAGAAGTCGGATCGGGAAAGACGATGGTGGCGCTGCGCGCCATGCTCGCCGTCGTGGACGCCGGTGGTCAGGCCGCCATGCTCGCGCCCACCGAAGTGCTCGCCCAGCAGCATCACCGGTCGATCGTGGAGATGATGGGCGAGCTGGCCGAGGGCGGGATGCTGGGCGGGGCCGAGCAGGCCACGAAGGTGGTCCTGCTGACCGGGTCCATGGGAGCCGCCGCCCGCCGGCAGGCGCTGCTGGACCTGGTCACCGGCGAGGCCGGGATCGTCATCGGCACGCACGCGCTGATCGAGGACAAGGTGCAGTTCCACGACCTCGGCCTGGTCGTCGTCGACGAACAGCACCGCTTCGGCGTGGAACAGCGCGACGCCCTGCGCGGCAAGGGCAAGCAGCCGCCCCATCTGCTCGTGATGACCGCCACGCCCATCCCGCGCACGGTCGCGATGACCGTCTTCGGCGACCTGGAGACCTCCGTCCTCGACCAGCTCCCGGCCGGCCGCTCGCCCATCGCCTCCCATGTCGTCCCGGCAGCCGACAAACCCCACTTCCTGGCCCGCACCTGGGAGCGGGTGCGCGAGGAGGTCGGCAACGGCCATCAGGCCTACGTCGTCTGCCCCCGCATCGGCGACGAGGAGGACGACCCGAAGAAGGCCGGCAAGAAGACCCCGGAGTCCCCCGAGGACGCGGCCGAGAAGCGTCCGCCGCTGGCCGTCCTCGACGTGGCCGACCACCTCGCCAAGGGGCCGCTCCAGGGCCTGAGGGTCGAGGTGCTGCACGGTCGTATGCACCCCGACGACAAGGACGCCGTCATGCGCCGCTTCGCCGCCGGGGAGACGGACGTCCTGGTCGCCACGACGGTCATCGAGGTCGGTGTGAACGTCCCCAACGCCACCGCCATGGTGATCATGGACGCCGACCGCTTCGGCGTCTCCCAGCTCCACCAGCTGCGCGGACGCGTCGGACGCGGTTCGGCGGCGGGCCTGTGTCTCCTGGTCACCGAGATGCCGGAGGCGAGTCCGGCCCGCCAGCGTCTGAACTCGGTCGCCGCCACCCTCGACGGCTTCGAGCTCTCCCGCATCGACCTCGAACAGCGCCGCGAGGGCGACGTCCTGGGCCAGGCCCAGTCCGGCGCCCGGACCAGTCTGCGGATGCTGGCGGTCATCGAGGACGAGGAGATCATCGCGGAGGCCCGGCAGGAGGCGGCGGGTGTGGTGGCGGCCGACCCGGAGCTGGAGCGTCTGCCCGGCCTGCGGACCGCCCTGGACGCCCTCTTGGACAACGAGAGGGAGCAGTACCTGGAAAAGGGATGAGGGAGACTCCCCCAGAGGCGCGGGGCTGGATGGACCATGCGGCTACCGCCGTGGGGGCGCGACCAGCCACACTGAACCCAAAGCCGCTCACAACCAAGGACCCAAGATGACCCGCGTGATCGCCGGCGCAGCCGGCGGACGTCGCCTGACCGTCCCGCCGGGCACCGGCACCCGCCCCACCTCCGACCGCGCACGCGAAGGTCTCTTCTCCACCTGGCAGTCCCTCCTGGGCGGCCCCCTGGAGGGGGAGCGGGTCCTCGACCTCTACGCCGGTTCGGGCGCCGTCGGCCTGGAGGCCCTCTCCCGCGGCGCCGGCCACACCCTCCTGGTCGAGGCCGACGCGAGAGCGGCCCGCGTCGTCCGGGAGAACGTCAGGAACCTCGGCCTGCCCGGCGCCGAGGTGAGGGCGGGCAAAGCGGAACAGATCATCCAGACACCGGCACCGACCGAGCCGTACGACCTCGTCTTCCTCGACCCGCCCTACAGCGTCACAGATCACGATCTTCGCGAGATTCTGCTCACACTCCGCTCAGGGGGCTGGCTCGCGCCGGATGCCCTCGTCACCGTGGAGCGCAGCACCAGAGGCGGGGAGTTCCGATGGCCGGACGGCTTCGAAGCGATCCGGGCCCGTCGTTACGGCGAGGGAACGTTTTGGTACGGTCGCGCCGCCGCCATCGGCGACAACGCCTCTACGTGCGAAGACGCACGATGACCGGACCGGAGAGCGAGGGATCACAAGTGCGCCGCGCCGTCTGTCCCGGGTCGTTCGACCCGATCACCAACGGACACCTCGACATCATTTCCCGAGCCTCCAGGCTGTATGACGAGGTCTATGTCGCCGTCATGATCAACAAGGCCAAGAAGGGCCTGTTCGAGGTCGACGAGCGACTCGACCTGATCCGCGAGGTCACCGCCGAGTACGGGAACGTCCGCGTCGAGGCCTTCCACGGCCTCCTCGTCGACTTCTGCAAGCAGCGCGACATCCCGGCCATCGTCAAGGGCCTGCGTGCCGTCAGCGACTTCGACTACGAGCTCCAGATGGCGCAGATGAACAACGGTCTGTCCGGTGTGGAGACGCTCTTCGTGCCGACCAACCCGACCTACAGCTTCCTGTCCTCCTCGCTGGTGAAGGAGGTCGCCACATGGGGCGGCGACGTCTCCCACCTGGTGCCGCCGCTTGTCCTGGAAGCCCTCAACAAGCGTCTGCGCCAGGGCTGAACGGGCGGCTACAGTCGTCCCGTCCGTCTCCATCACAGCTGTAGAGAGTGGCGAGCACACGGTGGACGTACAGAAGAAGCTCGACGAGATCGTCGCGGCGGTCTCAGGTGCCCGGTCGATGCCCATGTCGGCCTCGTGCGTGGTCAACCGCGCCGAACTGCTCTCGTTGCTCGAAGAGGTCCGCGAGGCCCTGCCCGGCTCCCTCGCGCACGCCCAGGAGCTGATCGGCGGCCGCGAGCAGATGGTCGAGCAGGCCCGCCAGGAGGCCGAGCGGATCATCGGGCAGGCGCACGCCGAGCGCGGCTCGCTGATCTCCGACACCGAGGTCGCCCGCCGCTCCCAGGCCGAGGGAGACCGGATCGTCGCCGAGGCCCGCAAGGACGCCGAGGACATCCGCGCGGAGGCCGACGACTACGTCGACTCCAAGCTCGCCAACTTCGAGGTCGTCCTCACCAAGACCCTCGGCTCGGTCGGCCGGGGCCGCGAGAAGCTCCTCGGCACCGGTCCGGGCACCGACGAGAACGGCTACGAGGACGAGGACGCCCCCGAGCGCAGCCACGACCCCGAGACCCTGCGCCGCAACGCCGACGAATACGTCGACGTCAAGCTCGGCGCCTTCGAGGCGGTCCTGGCCAAGACCCTGGAGGCGGTCGGCCGCGGCCGGCAGAAGCTGCACGGCCGCATCGCCAGCGACGACCTCGGGGCGCTCGCCGACGACAACAGCACCGTCCGGCACTCCAGCGACGCCGACTACCTCGCCGACCTCGCCGCGCTCGCCGAGCAGGACGCCCCGGCGGCCCCCGCCGAGCCCCCCGCGGCCGTACCGGCCCAGCCGCAGTACGACCCGCAGCCCGTGCAGCCGGCGTACGGCTACCAGCAGACCGACGCCTACGCCGGCTACCAGCAGGCCTACGGCGGCCAGCAGGACCCGTACGGCTACCAGCAGGCCGATCCCTATGCCTACCAGGGCTACGACGCCCAGCAGGCGGCCTACGACCAGCAGCAGCCCCAGCAGGCCGCCCACCAGTCCTACGCCCTGGACGAGACCAGCCTCTTCGACACCGGCATGATCACTCCGGAGCAGCTGAGGGCGTACGAGCAGGGTCGCGGCCAGTAGGGAGCCACCGGATTGGGCCGTGAGCGAAAGGTCCAGTATCCTGGCTCTTCGGTCGCGCGTACGTCCGCGATCAAAGCTGCCCAGGGAAACCGAGGGGCAGTGACCCTCTGAGCTCAGCAGATCGAAAGCAGGAATGGCGTGACAGCCCGCCTCGACCACCGCAACCCTCTCGTGTTCGACACACACGAGCTGGGTCGGCGGCCCGGTGCGTTGCAGCGCCTGACCCGCGAGGTCAACGCTCCCAAGGATCTCGGTATCCAGGGAGTCGTCGGAGTGCCGGAAGGCGCCCCGGTCGAGCTCGAACTCCGGCTCGAGTCGGTCATGGAAGGGGTGCTTGTCACAGGCACCGCCCGTGCACAGGCCGAGGGGGAGTGCGTAAGGTGTCTGGAGCCGCTTCAGCTGGACGTCGAAGCGGACTTCCAGGAGATGTTCTCGTACCCTGACGCCGACGACCGGGGCCGCGTCCACGCGGAACCCGGCGACGACGCCGAGGACGACGAGGACAGGCTCTTTCTCGAGGACGGCCTGTTCGACCTCGAACCAGTGCTGCGCGATGCGGTGGTGCTCGCACTGCCGATGCAGCCGGTGTGCCAGGAAGACTGCCCTGGACTGTGTGCCGAGTGCGGTGCACGTCTCGCGGACGACCCGGACCACCACCATGACGCCGTCGACATCCGTTGGGCGGCACTGAAGGGACTCGCCGGTTCACTCGGAGACGGCGAGAAGGACGAGATGAGCGGCGCCGAAGCGGAAGCGGGCGTCGACGAGAAGCAGGAGAAGTAGCCGTGGCTGTTCCGAAGCGGAAGATGTCGCGCAGCAACACGCGCCACCGCCGGTCGCAGTGGAAGGCTGCGGTCCCCACCCTGGTTGCGTGCGAGCGCTGCCACGAGCCCAAGCAGCAGCACATCGCGTGCCCGTCTTGCGGCACTTACAACAAGCGCCAGGTCCTCGAGGTCTGAGCGGCTGGTGAGAGGCACTGTGTCCACGCCTAAGAAGAACGCTGCGGACAACACAGCCTCGTCCCACACGCTGTTGGAAGGGCGGCTCGGGTACAAGCTCGAGTCCGCCCTTCTGGTGCGTGCGCTGACCCACCGTTCCTACGCGTACGAGAACGGCGGTCTGCCGACCAACGAGCGCCTGGAGTTCCTCGGGGACTCCGTGCTGGGCCTCGTGGTCACGGACACGCTGTACCGAACCCACCCCGACCTGCCCGAAGGCCAGCTGGCCAAGTTGCGGGCCGCGGTGGTCAACTCGCGTGCGCTGGCGGAGGTCAGCCGTGGGCTCGACCTGGGCTCCTTCATCCGGCTGGGCCGCGGTGAAGAGGGCACGGGCGGCCGGGACAAGGCGTCCATCCTCGCCGACACCCTGGAAGCGGTGATCGGCGCGGTCTATCTCGACCAGGGACTGGAATCGGCGGCGGAGCTGGTGCACCGTCTGTTCGACCCCCTGATCGAGAAGTCCTCGAACCTCGGAGCCGGCCTGGACTGGAAGACCAGTCTCCAGGAGCTCACCGCGACCGAAGGACTCGGCGTGCCCGAGTACCTGGTCACGGAGACCGGCCCCGACCACGAGAAGACCTTCACTGCTGCCGCCCGCGTCGGAGGCGTCTCGTACGGCACCGGCACCGGCCGCAGCAAGAAGGAGGCGGAGCAGCAGGCAGCTGAGTCCGCGTGGCGGTCCATCAAGGACGCCGCGGACGAGCGCGCCCGCAAGTCGGCGGCCGATGCCGCTGAGCCCGACGCCGATGCGTCGTCGGCCTCCGCCTGACCGAACAGCGCGATCCGAGCGCCCGTCCCGGCCCTGGGGCGGGCGCTCGGTCCATACCCGCAAGGTGTGTACGGGGGATCCCATGCCCGAGTTGCCCGAGGTCGAGGTCGTCCGGCGCGGTCTGGAGCGGTGGGTCGCCCATCGCACGGTCACCGACGCCGAGGTCCTGCACCCGCGTGCGGTACGCCGTCACATCGCCGGCCCGGACGACTTCGCGCACCGCCTCAAGGGCCACCGGGTCGGCGTTCCGAGCCGCCGCGGCAAGTATCTGTGGCTGCCCCTGGAGGACACCGGCCAGTCGATCCTGGCCCACCTCGGCATGAGCGGCCAGCTGCTGGTGCAGCCGCACACCGCGCCGGACGAGAAGCACCTCAGGATCCGGGTGCGGTTCGCGGACGCGCTCGGCACCGAACTGCGCTTCGTCGACCAACGCACCTTCGGCGGGCTCTCGTTGCACGACAACACGCCCGACGGTCTGCCCGATGTCATCGCGCACATCGCCCGCGACCCACTGGACCCGCTCTTCGACGACGAGGCCTTCCACCAGGCGCTGCGCCGCAAGCGCACGACCGTCAAACGGGCCCTGCTGGACCAGTCGTTGATCAGCGGCGTCGGCAACATCTACGCGGACGAGGCCCTTTGGCGCGCCCGCCTCCACTACGACCGCCCGACCGGCACCTTCACCCGCCCGCGCAGCCTCGAACTCCTGGGCCACGTAAGGGACGTGATGAACGCAGCCCTCGCGGTCGGCGGCACGAGCTTCGACAGCCTCTATGTCAACGTCAACGGCGAGTCGGGCTACTTCGACCGCTCACTCGACGCGTACGGCCGTGAGGGGCTGCCCTGCAAGCGGTGCGGTACGCCGATGCGCAGGCGGCCCTGGATGAACCGGTCCAGCTACTTCTGCCCGAAGTGTCAGAGGGCGCCGCGCGTCTCGTCGTAGCGCTCACGTGCCTCGAGCACGTCGTCCATCTGCCCCTCCACGAAGTGGATGAGGTTCAGCAGCCGCTCGGCGATCCCGCGTCCCAGCGGCGTCAGCTCGTAGTCGACCCGCGGTGGGTTGGTCGGCTGGGCCTCGCGGTGCACCAGGCCGTCCCGCTCCAGGGCGTGCAGCGTCTGGGACAGCATCTTCTCGCTGACGCCGTCGACCCGGCGGCGCAGCTCATTGAAGCGCAGCGAGCCCTCGTACAGGGCGCCGAGCGTCAGCCCGCCCCAGCGGCCCGTGACGTGCTCCAGCGTGCCGCGCGAGGGACACGCCTTGGCGAAGACGTTGTACGGGAGGTCCTGCGCCGCCGTGCGCTCCTGCGTGGTGTCCATGACTAAAGCGTACTCGAACGCAGCGCTAACCGGCAGCTTGCACTTTCCAGAAGTTAGTGCTTCCCTTTCGTCATCGCCAGTGAGCTGCCCATTTCAGGAGTACCCACGTGACCACCCCTGTCGTATCCATCGCCTACCACTCCGGCTACGGCCACACCGCCGTCATCGCCGAGGCCGTCCGCTCCGGTGCCGTCGAGGCCGGTGCGGAGGTGCATCTGATCAAGGTGGACGAGATCACCGAGGAGCAGTGGGCGATCCTCGACGGCTCGGACGCCATCGTGTTCGGCTCGCCGACCTACATGGGCACCGCGTCCGGCGCCTTCCACGTCTTCGCGGAGGCCACCTCCAAGCGCTGGGCCGAGCATGCCTGGACCGACAAGCTGGCCGCCGGCTTCACCAACTCCGCCTCCAAGAGCGGCGACAAGCTGCACACCCTTCAGTTCTTCCAGATCCTTGCCGGTCAGCTCGGCATGCACTGGATCAACCTCGGCCTGCTGCCCGGCTGGAACAGCAGCGCCGGCTCCGAGAACGACCTCAACCGCCTCGGCTTCTTCACCGGAGCCGCCGCGCAGACCAACGCCGACGAGGGCCCGGAGGCCGTGCACAAGGCCGACGTCGCGACCGCCGAGCACCTCGGGCGCCGGGTGACCGAGACAGCGAGGGTGTTCGGTCGCGGCCGCGCCGCGGTCGCCGCGTAATCGTGTACGAGGGGCTCCCTGCCGGTCGCCGGGATCGGAAGGGAGCCCCTGGTCGTGCGCCTCGGGGAGCTGCGCCGGGCTCGCGGCCCCCGTAGGGGCGGCGATCCAGGCGCGCGATGCCGGTGGCCTGAATACCCTCGTACGAAAGAGCGCCGCAGCCGCCCCCTGGATGCGTGCACGCGCCCCTCGGCCGCAGCGCCGCCGGGCGCCAGTCGTGCTCGGAGCCTGGCGGCCCACCGAGATCCACTGCCCTTGCGGCGATCGTCCCGCCAAGATCCGCAGGTACGAACGGCACGACCATGCGAGCGATCCAGTACGACCGGTTCGGTGACTACGACGTGCTGAACCTGACCGACATCCCCAGGCCGGTGGCGCCCAGTGGCCAGGCGCTGGTGCGGATGACGGTCGCGGGTACCACCCGCTGGACAACACGGTGCGCTGGGGATAGCTGCCCCCCGGTGCGGTCAAGTCCTTCCCCGTCACGCCGGGAACCCTCGGTGTGGGCGTGGTCGAGGAGCCGGGGGAGTCGGGGCCGGCGCAGGGCAGCCGGGTCATGATCAGCGGTGGACGCTACGGCATCGGCGTCGACGGCACCTGGGCCGACTACCTCGTGGCCGACCCCGCCCATCTGCTCCCCCTGCCCGACGAAGTGGACGACACCGCCGCCGCGGCGCTGTTGGCCGGCGCCGGCTGCCTCACCGCGTACCTCGCACTCACCGAGCTGGCGGAATTTCGGTCGGGCGGAAGCGTGCTCGCCCCCGGAAGCGGTGGCGCGGTGGGACAGGGCGGTGTCGAGATCGCCCGGCATCTCGGAGCGTCCCTCGCCGTCACCACCGCCACCAGCCCGGCCAAGGCCGAACTGAGTCGGGCGGCGGGATACGAGGTCATCGACCTCACGAAGGAGTCACTGGGGGACGGTGTCGCACGGCTCACCGGAGGCAAGGGCGTCGACGTCGTCCTGGACGGTGTGGCCGGGCCGATCACCGGCCAGGCGCTGGGCGCACTCGCCAGAGGCGGAACCCTGATCAGCATCGGTTACTCGGCCGGCATGCAGGCCGACATCAACGTCACCGACCTGATCTGGAAGGCGGCCCACGTACACGGCTTCACCTTCCCCCTGTTCTCGCAGGAGCAGATCAACAGCGCCAACGCCAAACTGCTGGACCTGCTCGTCAGCAAGGACATCAAGCCCCTCGTCGACCGCGTCTTCCCCCTCGAGCAAGCCGCGGAGGCACAGCGTCACCTCATTGAGGGCAGCCCCTTCGGCCGCGTGCTCCTCAGCCTGTAGAGCATGGCGGACGATGGCCCCGAGGCGGCCAGAGGGGCTGACCGAATTGACACGTTTTGCACACAGGGCGAACCTGGAATCAGACGCCCTGAACGGCCCATCAGAAGTCTGTACTGCAACCAGACGTGCGTTCGTCGACTCCGGCCGCTCCCGAGAGGAGACTCGCATGCCGGGCATGTGCGAACCATCGCCGGGGACAAGCCGATCTCCATGATCAAGGTCAGCGTCTACCGCCCCGACTTCACGCTCATCGATCACGCCTTCACCGACGACGACGGTTCGTACGGCGTCGACGTGCCCGCCGGTGAGACGGTCACCGTCCGGTTCGACACCCACCATTCGCTCAACAACGCGGACAGGTGGCAGCCGTCGCTGGTCACCGAGGTGATCGCCGACGACGCCGTCCCGCTCGACCGCCATCTGGTCCCCGTGGGCCAGTTCGCGGATACGGCGCGCGGCATCGACGTGATCGCCGCCAACCTCCTGGCCTCGGCCGTGGAAGGGCCGGAGTACGCCGCCCACGCCACGACCCGGCTGTCCCAGATCAAGCAGAACACGCTGTTCCTCCAGCGCATCCAGGCATCCCTCCTGGAGCACTTCACGGAGCAGGCCGACGCCTGATGGGCCGTACCCGACCCGGCTCATGGCCATCGCGCCGCATCTCCTGAAAGGACGGCGTCATGCTCGAGAAGAACTTCGACCACGAGGACGTGAAGGCGGCCGTCGAAAGGCTCGACACCGGCGACGGACCCGGCACCGACAACCTTGCCGACCTTCCGGAGAGCGACTTCGTCGGTTTCGCCGAGGACGACGCGGAGGGCGACCTCCCAGCGGGAGCCACCATCCCTTACGACCGTCCAGTCGTGGACTTCATCGACCAGCTCAGCGCGACGGGCCACGTCACCCACACGTCGTACACGAAGACGTCGGTCACTCTGCACCACAACGCCGGCCGGCTCTCGCACCAGGGTGTGCTCGACGTCTGGAAGGTGCGTCCGGCATCAGCCCACTTCGACGTGGACGCCGACGGCGCCGTCGCTCAGTACGTCAAGGTGAACGAGTACGCCTGGGCCGTCGGCAACACGGTCGGCAACCAGAGCTCGATCAGCATCGAGATGGCGAACGAAACGCTCGACCCCAACTGGAGGGTCGGCCAGGCCACATGGAAGAACGCCGCCCGTCTCGCCGGCTGGCTCTTCGCGAAGGTGATCGGCGAACGCCCCAGTGGAAGCAACCTCTTCTACCACCACCACTGGTCCTCGACCCTCTGCGCCGGCCCGTCCATGGACCGGATCTACGACGAGGTCCTCGCCGCGGCACAGGTGGCGTACGACCACTTCGAGAACGCGGACCCCACCCCCCGGCCGGACACCGAGCCGGTACCGGTCGAGCGCCGGCGCTGAGCGCCGGCCGGCTGTCTCAGTAGCCGAAGTCCTGCGTCCACCAAGGCCCACCGGCCCCGAAGTGCACGCCGACGCCGAGGGTCTTGAAGTCGCAGTTCAGGATGTTGGCCTTGTGGCCCGGACTGTTCATCCAGGCCTCCATCACGGCGGCCGCGTCGGCCTGGCCGCGGGCTATGTTCTCGCCGCCGAGGTCGGTTATCCCGGTCTTCGCGGCACGGTCCCACGGGGAGGCGCCGTCGGGGTCGGTGTGGTCGAAGAAGCCGCGCTCGGCCATGTCCTCGCTGAAGTCCTGGGCGAGTTCGGTGAGCGAGGAGTTGGCGGCGACCGCGCTACAGCCCACCTGGGCGCGCTCCTCGTTCACCAGCCTGAGCACCTCGGCCGCGGCGGCGGCCTCCGCGGAGACCTGGACGGGGGCGCCGGCCTGCTCGTTGCCCCGGTCGGGCGCCGTCTCCTTCTGCTGCGGCGGGGCCTTGGTCGCCGTACGCGAAGGAGTCTCCTTCGGCTTCTTGCTGGGCGTGGCCGACGGCTTCTTCGACGGGGTCTTCGTCGGCGCGGCCGACGAGGTCGACGGAGCGGGCGAGCTCGGCGAGGCGGGCCGCTCGACGTCACGGCTGGTCGAGCCGCCGCTGTCGTCCCGGTCGGCGCTGCCGGAGGTGCCGCCCTGCTCGGCGGGGGAGTTGGTCGGGGTGTCGGCGGCCTGCACCCGGTCGGTGCCGCTTCCGCCGCCCAGCTTGTAGTTGTCCATGCCGGGCACCACACCCGTGGCGACCGCGACCGTGCCGAGCGCCACCGCGGCGGAGACGCCGAGCAGCCCGGTCTTCACCGGTGCCGCGGCCTTCTTCTTGCGGCGGCGGTGCGAGCCGCCGGGACGCCGGGCTCCGGAGTCGGGCGTGAAGCCCTCACTGCGGAAGGCCATGGCGTCGTCGTCCGGGAAGGTCGTGGTGTCGGTGATCCGGGTGTAGTCGTCGTCCTGGGCGAAGAGGTAGGCGTCACTCCTCGCGTAGGACTCGGCGTACGCCTCCGGGTTCAGATAGGGCGCGATGCCCCTCACCGGCCGGTCACTCGTGTACGAGTCCCGGGAGTCGTGGCCCTCCGTGAAGGAGCCGTCCGTATGTGTGACCCCCGTGGCGCGGCCGTTGGCGGCGCGTCCGGCGTCGGAGCGTCGGTGGCGTCCCATGTACTGGCCTTCCTCGTCCCTGCGGTCTCAACGTCCTCACCGAACTCACACGATCGGGTGAGTTTCATATGAGATTCATTGGGTGGGGACGGTACCGCATGGCGCCAGGGGAGGAAGTGCCCGGAGAGACATTGGCCCGTTAGGTTGCACTCATGAGCGAGGATGTACGGCTGGTCGCCTGGGTGCGAGGACGCGTCCAAGGTGTGGGTTTCCGCTGGTTCACGCGGGCCAAGGCCCTGGAGATCGGCGGCCTGAGTGGTTTTGCTCTCAATTTGGACGACGGCCGGGTCCAGGTGGTCGCGGAGGGCCCGCGGCGGGGATGTGAGGGACTTCTGGACTGGCTCCAGGGCGACGACACGCCCGGGCGGGTGGAAGGCGTCACCGAGATCTGGGACACACCTCGCGGGGGTTACGACGGATTCGCCATCCGCTGAGCCGGATCTGTAAAGCGGCCCTGGCGCAAGCGGAGGGACCTGCCACCGGCAACTGCCCCGAGCAGAAATGAGCAGGTGGTTGCCAAGAACGGCTCGCGGTGGCAGGCTCCCCACCTAAGGATGATCGTCACTCCCCGAGGGCCCCGCAGGAGTCGCAGCACCGCCGTTTTCGGCCGTGTGCCCCGGGTCTGCCCGCCAATACGGGGTGTGATCGTGTTGACCGTCAAACTTTTTGGTGAGACGCTGAAAGCCCCGCGCACCTTCGCTGTTTGGCGTGGCTGAACGGCAGTACAACTCCAGGCCTGCCAACCAACCGCGGGTGCGAATCCCTCACGACCCACACCGATTCGGTCGGTCACTCAGTGTGGAGGACCATCCATCATGGCAAAGGCGCTTCTCGGTTACGTCGGCGGCTCCGACCCGCGACTCCTCGCCGAGATGCGACGGCTCCAGCAGCGTGTCCAGGACCTGGAATCCGAGCTCGGACGGATCCAGGCCGAGAACGACGCGCTGACGGCTGCCGCTTCTCACGACAGGATCATGGAGAGCATCGACGCACACCAGGCGGAGCCTGCGCTCACCTGATCACTGCATCGCTCCACAACAGCAGGCAGTGGTTGGGCGGCCCGTATCCAACCGCTAAGTAGTTGTCAGACGACCGGCTCGCCGGCCGTCAGAAGTTGCAAGGGACGCTTCGGCGTCCCTTCTTTCTTTCCCCCGACTTAATGCCCCGCGCATCCTTTCACCCTCTTTAACGTCTGGTGTGCCCTGCACGTTCATCGGTGAAACCGTGCGTTCATGGAGTGACACTTCCCCGGAAGGTAGAGTCCACCGGCGTGCACCTCAAGGCCCTGACCCTCCGAGGGTTCAAGTCGTTCGCGTCGGCGACCACGCTCCGGTTCGAGCCGGGCATCACCTGTGTGGTCGGTCCGAACGGCTCGGGCAAGTCCAACGTCGTGGACGCGCTCAGCTGGGTCATGGGGGAGCAGGGCGCCAAGTCGCTGCGCGGCGGCAAGATGGAGGACGTCATCTTCGCCGGCACCACCGGCCGCCCGCCGCTGGGCCGCGCCGAGGTGTCGCTGACCATCGACAACTCCGACGGGGCACTGCCCATCGAGTACTCCGAGGTCACCATCACGCGGATCATGTTCCGCAACGGCGGCAGCGAGTACCAGATCAATGGCGACACGTGTCGCCTGCTCGACATCCAGGACCTGCTGTCCGACTCCGGCATCGGCCGCGAGATGCACGTGATCGTCGGCCAGGGCCAGCTCGACTCCGTCCTGCACGCCGACCCGATGGGCCGCCGCGCCTTCATCGAGGAGGCCGCGGGCGTCCTCAAGCACCGCAAGCGCAAGGAGAAGGCGCTGCGCAAGCTGGACGCGATGCAGGCCAATCTTGCGCGCGTGCAGGACCTGACGGACGAACTGCGCCGGCAGCTCAAGCCCCTGGGCCGCCAGGCCGCCGTAGCGCGCAGAGCCGCCGTCATCCAGGCCGACCTGCGCGACGCCCGGCTCCGCCTCCTCGCCGACGATCTCGTACGACTGCGGGAGGCGCTCCAGGTAGAGGTCGCCGACGAGGCCGCGCTCAAGGAGCGCAAGGAGGCCGCCGAGGAGGAGCTGCGGAAGGCCCTCCAGCGCGAGGCCCTCCTGGAGGACGAGGTCCGGCGGCTCACACCGCGCCTCCAGCGGGCCCAGCAGACCTGGTACGAGCTGTCCCAGCTGGCCGAGCGGGTGCGCGGCACGATCTCGCTGGCCGACGCGCGCGTGAAGAGCGCGACGTCCGCGCCGCCGGAGGAGCGCCGGGGCCGCGACCCCGAGGACATGGAACGCGAGGCCGCCCGCATCCGCGAGCAGGAGGCCGAGCTGGAAGCCGCCCTTGAGGCGGCCGAGCGGGCCCTTGAGGACACGGTCGCCCACCGGGCCGAACTGGAGCGGGAGCTCACCCTCGAAGAGCGCCGACTGAAGGACGTCGCCCGTGCCATCGCCGACCGGCGCGAGGGGCTCGCCCGGCTGAACGGCCAGGTCAACGCGGCCCGTTCGCGTGCCGCCGCCGCCCAGTCGGAGATAGAGCGACTGGCGGCCGCGCGGGACGAGGCCCAGGAGCGGGCCTTCGCCGCGCAGGAGGAGTACGAGGCACTGAAGGCCGAGGTCGACGGCCTGGACGCCGGCGATGTGGAACTCGGCGAGCAGCACGAGGCGGCGAAGCGGCGGCTCGCCGAGGCGGAGGCGGCCCTGACGGCGGCCCGCGAGGCGGCCACGGCGGCGGAACGGGGACGCGCGGCGACGCAGGCCCGGCATGAGGCGCTGGCGCTCGGCCTGCGGCGAAAGGACGGCAGCGGGGCGCTGCTCGGGGCGAAGGACCGGCTCACGGGAGTGCTGGGTCCGGCGGCGGAGCTGCTGACGGTCACGCCGGGCTACGAGGTCCCGCTGGCGGCGGCCTTCGGAGCGGCGGCGGATGCGATCGCGGTGACGTCGCCGTCGGCAGCGGCGGAGGCGATCCGGCTGCTGCGGAAGCAGGACGGCGGGCGGGCGGCCCTTCTGCTCGCCAGTGACGAAGTGTCCCCAAGGGGCGCGGGGCCGGTTCAATATGCGACTCCGCCGCGGGACGCGACCGGCCAGGACGGACTCGCGGACGCCCGACTCCGGGAATCGGCACCACCCGCGGCGAACTTCGTCCGCGGCCCCGCCGACCTCATGCCCGCCGTACACCGCCTCCTCCGCGACATCGTCGTCGTCAACACCCTGGAGGACGCCGAAGACCTGGTCTACGCCCACCCTCACCTGACGGCCGTGACCGCCGAAGGCGACCTCCTCGGCGCACACTTCGCGCACGGCGGGTCCGCCGGGGCGCCGAGCCTGCTCGAAGTCCAGGCCTCCGTGGACGAGGCCGCGGCCGAGCTGGAGGAGCTGGCCCTGCGATGCGAGGAGCTCGCCGAGGCACAGCAGGCGGCGACCGAGCTGCGCAAGGAGTGTGCCGCGCACGTCGAGGAGCTGGGGGAGCGGCGCCGGGCCGCCGACCGGGAGAAGTCGTCCGTGGCCCAGCAGCTCGGCCGGCTCGCGGGCCAGGCAAGGGGCGCGGCGGGCGAAGCGGAGCGTTCCGTCGCCGCCGCCTCGCGGGCGCAGGAAGCGCTCGACAAGGCCCTGATGGAGGTCGAGGAACTGGTGGAGCGGCTGGCCGTCGCCGAGGAGATGCCGGTCGAGGAGGAGCCCGACACCTCGGTACGGGACCGACTCGCCGCCGACGGTGCCAACGCGCGCCAGACCGAGATGGAGGCCCGCCTCCAGGTCCGTACGCACGAGGAGCGGGTCAAGGGACTGGCCGGACGCGCCGACTCCCTCGACCGCGCCGCCCGCGCGGAGCGCGACGCACGCGCGCGTGCCGAGCAGCGGCGGGCCCGGCTGCGACACGAGGCGGCCGTCGCGGAAGCCGTCGCCTCCGGTGCCCGGCAACTGCTCGCGCACGTCGAGGTGTCCGTGGCCCGCGCGGAGCAGGAGCGTGGCGCGGCCGAGGCCGCCAAGGCCCTGCGGGAACAGGAGCTGACCGCCGCTCGCAACGCCGGACGCGACCTGAAGGCCGAGCTCGACAAGCTGACCGACTCCGTGCACCGCGGCGAGGTGCTCGGCGCCGAGAAGCGGATGCGGATCGAGCAGCTGGAGACCAAGGCGCTGGAGGAACTGGGCGTCGAACCCGCCGGGCTCGTCAGCGAGTACGGCCCCCACCAGCTCGTACCGCCCTCCCTGGCCGCCGAGGGCGAGCAGCTTCCCGAGGACCCCGAGCACCCCCGCAACCAGCCCAAGCCCTTCGCGCGGGCGGAGCAGGAGAAGCGGCTCAAGGCCGCCGAGCGTGCCTATCAGCAGCTCGGCAAGGTCAACCCGCTCGCCCTGGAGGAGTTCGCGGCGCTGGAGGAACGGCACAAGTTCCTCAGCGAGCAGCTTGAGGACCTGAAGAAGACCCGGGCCGATCTGCTCCAGGTCGTCAAGGAGGTCGACGAACGCGTCGAGCAGGTCTTCACCGAGGCCTTCCGGGACACCGCCCGGGAGTTCGAGGGCGTCTTCAGCCGGCTGTTCCCCGGTGGTGAGGGGCGGCTGATCCTCACCGATCCCGACAACATGCTCACCACTGGCGTGGACGTCGAGGCACGTCCGCCGGGCAAGAAGGTCAAGCGGCTGTCGCTGCTCTCGGGTGGCGAGCGTTCCCTCACGGCCGTGGCGATGCTGGTGTCGATCTTCAAGGCCCGGCCGAGCCCGTTCTATGTCATGGACGAGGTCGAGGCCGCCCTGGACGACACCAACCTCCAGCGGCTGATCCGCATCATGCAGGAGCTCCAAGAGGCCTCGCAGCTGATCGTGATCACACACCAGAAGCGCACGATGGAGGTCGCCGACGCGCTGTACGGCGTCTCCATGCAGGGCGACGGTGTGTCGAAGGTCATCAGCCAGCGGCTGCGCTGACGCCGTCTGTCGGGGGTACCCGCTCTCCCCGTCCTCCCCTCAATACATTCACCTTCACTTCAAGAAGTGAACGCATGTCACCTACTCGCGTCTCAAAAGTCACAGCAGTCGCCCTATTGACTTCGAAACTTGAAGGCATAGTCTCAGCAACGTTGTTTTTACCTTCAGGTATCACCACTTGGAGCGGCTTACCCCACCCGGCAGCGTTGCCGGCGCCCGAGGAGTACACGTGACCAGCACAGCGCAGGCACCTACGTCAGGAGCCAAGGCTGCCCAGCCCGAACATCTCGGGCACGTCGTCTTCATCACCGCGGCGGCCGCCATGGGCGGCTTCCTCTTCGGCTACGACAGTTCCGTGATCAACGGAGCCAACGGTGGCATCCAGGCCCGGTTCGACCTCAGCTCCGGTGTCACCGGAACCGTCGCCGCCAGTGCCCTGCTCGGCAGCGCCCTCGGCGCCGCGATCGCCGGCCGCATAGCCGACCGCATCGGCCGGATCCGCGTCATGCAGATCGCGGCGGTGCTGTTCGCCGTGAGCGCCGTCGGTTCCGGACTGCCGTTCGCCGCGTGGGACCTCGCCGCCTGGCGTGTGCTCGGTGGTATCGCCATCGGTATGGCCTCGGTCATCGGCCCGGCCTACATCGCCGAGGTCGCCCCGCCCGCGTACCGTGGCCGGCTCGCCTCGTTCCAGCAGGCCGCCATCGTCATCGGCATCGCCGTGTCCCAGTTGGTCAACTGGGCGATCCTCAACATGGCCGACGGCGAGGAGCGCGGCACCATCGCGGGCCTGGAGGCCTGGCAGTGGATGCTCGGCGTGATGCTCGTGCCGGCCATCGTCTACGGGCTGCTCTCCTTCGTCATCCCCGAGTCCCCGCGCTACCTGATCAGCGTCGGCCGGATCAGCGACGCCAAGAAGGTCCTCGCCGACGTCGAGGGTGACGGGAACCTGGACGGCCGGGTCGCCGAGATCGAGCAGGCGATGAAGAGCGACCACAAGTCGACGTTCAAGGACCTGATGGGCGGCCGGTTCGGCCTGCTGCCGATCGTCTGGATCGGTATCGGTCTCTCCGTCTTCCAGCAGCTGGTCGGCATCAACGTCATCTTCTACTACTCGAACCTGCTGTGGCAGTCCGTGGGCGTCGACCCGTCGAGCTCGTTCTTCTACTCGTTCGAGACCTCGATCATCAACATCATCGGCACCGTGATCGCGATGATCTTCGTCGACCGCATCGGCCGCAAGCCGCTCGCCCTGATCGGCTCCATCGGTATGGGCATCTCGCTCGCGGCGGCCGCCTGGGCCTTCTCCTTCCAGAACGGCAACGACCCGTTGCCGACGGCGCAGGGTGTCGTCGCGCTGATCGCCGCCAACGCCTTCGTGCTCTTCTTCGCCCTGTCCTGGGGCGTGGTCGTCTGGGTCATGCTCGGCGAGGTCTTCCCGAACAAGATCCGCGCCGCCGCCCTGGGTGTGGCCGCCTCGGCCCAGTGGATCGCCAACTGGCTGATCACGATCACCTTCCCGGACCTGGCGGAGTGGAACCTGTCGCTCACCTACGTCGCGTACGCGGTGTTCGCCTTCCTCTCCATCCCGTTCATCCTCAAGTTCGTGCCCGAGACCAAGGGCAAGAAGCTGGAGGAGATGGGCTGAGCCCCAAGAAGGGCTCCCCGAACTCGGGGAGAAGGGCCAAGTCCCCGCTGCCCCTCTCCCCGTAACCCCGCCGCCGCCCCGGCTCGGCCACTGCCCGAGCCGGGGCGGCGGCGCCATGTCCGGGCTCACCAGATGAGGACGCCGCCGCCGATCTCCAGGGCCTTGTGGGCGCTCTCCTCGATGATCCGCAGCCGGTCCGCGATGCCTTCGCGGTGTTCCTCCACTGTCCGGGGGTGTTCCGTGCCGACGGCCAGCGCGTCCAGGTGGGTGCGCAACAGCGCGACCTCGCGCAGCAGCTCAGGCACCTCCCCGGCCTCGGCATACAGATCCCCTTCGGCCAGCACGGGCAGAAGGCGGGCGCCCAGCGAGCGTACGAACTGCGACCCCCACACCGTCTTGCGCCAAGACTCGAAGCCGCCGGACCGGTACACATCGTCCGGAACGTCCAGTATCCGTATCGTCCCGTCCGGTTCCCGGACGAACACCTCCACCAGCAGACTCATGGCCTCAGTCGATCACCGGCGGCCACGAGCGGTCCACGGATTATCGGCGCAGGTCAGCCGCTCAGCGCCGGAATCACCCGCTCCGCGAACAGCCGAAGACTCCGCCACCCCTCCTCCACCGGCATCCCGCCCGACAGCGGATGCAGCACGTAGTTGTCGAACCCCAGCGCCACGCACTCCTCGGGCGTCACGATCCGGTACACGCCCTCGGCCCGCAGTTCCGCCACGGTCGTGGCCCCCGACTTCACCGCCGAGCGGATGTCGCCCGACTGCCAGGAGGCGTATGTCCGTGCCTCGTGCAGGAAGTGACGGCCGTGCTCGGCCCAGGTCCTCTCGGGGTCCTCGGCGATGTGCAGCAGCGGTGTCTCGGCGGCCGGCATCATCGTCCAGCCCTCGGTGCCGTACTCCACCAGCCGCTCCTTGTAGTACGCCTCCAGCTCCGGCAGATGCGCGCTGGGGAAGAACGGCAGGCCGAGCCGGGCGGCCCGGCGGGCGGCGGCCTTCGAGGAGCCGCCGACCAGCAGCAGGGGGTGCGGGTCGGTGTACGGGCGCGGGGTGATCCGTACCGTACGGCCCCGGTACTCGAACTCCTCGCCGGTCCACGCCTTGAGCAGCGTCTCCAGCAGCTCGTCCTGGAGCCTGCCGCGCCGCTTCCACTCCACGTCGAACAGCTCGTACTCCTCGGGCCGGTAGCCGATCCCGGCGACCGTCACCAGCCGGCCGCCGCTCAGCAGGTCCAGTACGGCGATGTCCTCGGCGAGCCGCAGCGGGTCGTGCAGCGGGCCGATGATCGCCGAGACGGTGACCGCGAGGCGCTTGGTGGCGCCGAAGACCGCCGCCGCGAAGGCGAACGGTGACGGCAGCCAGTTGTTGTCGGCGCCGTGGTGCTCCTCGGTCTGCACGGTGGTGATGCCGTGCCGGTCGGCGTACGCGGCCATCTCCAGGGCCGCCCGGTAGCGGGCGGCGAGCGAGGCGGGGGTCGCGTCGGGCTCGACGAGGTTGAAGCGTACGACCGTGACGGGCATGGGGGTCCCCTTCGCCGGGCGGCTGTGAAGGCGGACGTTAGCTGACGGTGTGTCAGACATCCATAGGGGTGTCGCGGGACTCCATGGCCGATACTGGACGGGTTATGGACATCGTCATCCTTGCTGTAGTCATCGCCGTGGTGGTGCTCGCCGCGCTCGGCGGGCTCATCGTCGGCACGCGCCGTAAGAAGCAGCCGCCGCCGCCCCCGCCCGCCGCCCCCGACATCACCGCCCCTCCGGCCGAGCCGCACGTCGGCGAAGAGGCCGAGACCCCACACGACGAAGAGCGCCGGACCATTGAGGAGGTGGACCTTCCCGACGGCTCTACCGGCGTCGCCGTCGAGGAACCCCCCGTCGTCGAAGAGCTCCCGCCGACCGAGATCGAGGTCCCGGAGCCCACCGCCGGCCGCCTGATCCGTCTGCGCGCCCGGCTCTCCCGCTCCCAGAACGCGCTCGGCAAGGGGCTGCTCACGCTGCTGTCGCGCGAGCACCTCGACGAGGACACCTGGGAGGAGATCGAGGACACCCTGCTCACCGCCGACGTCGGCGTGCAGCCCACCCAGGAACTGGTCGACGGACTGCGCGAGCGGGTCAAGGTCCTCGGCACCCGCACCCCCGAGGAGCTGCGCGGCCTGCTGCGCGAAGAGCTGCTCAAGCTGGTCCGCACCGACCTGGACCGCACCGTGCGGACCGAGCCGGAGGCCAGCAAGCCCGGCATCGTGATGGTCGTCGGCGTCAACGGCACCGGCAAGACCACCACCACCGGCAAGCTCGCCCGCGTCCTCGTGGCCGACGGCCGCAGTGTGGTCCTCGGTGCCGCCGACACCTTCCGTGCCGCCGCCGCCGACCAGCTCCAGACCTGGGGCGAGCGCGTCGGCGCCTACACCGTGCGCGGGCCCGAGGGCGGCGACCCCGCCTCCGTCGCCTTCGACGCGGTGAAGGAGGGCAAGGAGATGGGCTCCGACGTGGTGCTCATCGACACCGCCGGACGCCTGCACACCAAGACCGGTCTCATGGACGAGCTCGGCAAGGTCAAGCGGGTCGTCGAGAAGCACGCGCCGCTGGACGAGGTGCTGCTGGTGCTGGACGCCACCACCGGGCAGAACGGCCTCGTGCAGGCCCGTGTCTTCGCCGAGGTCGTCGACATCACCGGCATCGTGCTCACCAAGCTGGACGGCACCGCCAAGGGCGGCATCGTCGTCGCGGTGCAGCGCGAGCTGGGTGTGCCGGTGAAGCTCGTCGGCCTGGGCGAGGGCGCCGACGATCTGGCGCCGTTCGAGCCGGAGGCGTTCGTTGACGCCCTTATCGGGGAGTGACCCGACTCACCGATTCTGGTACGTGCTCGAAGAAGCGCCCGCCTCCCAAGGTGCAGTTGGGGGACGGGCGCTTCGCTGTGTACGACTATGCGCGCGACCGATGAGCCACGTAGGCGAGCGTGCCCAGCAGTAACCGCGCGGCGGGCGGCTTCGTCGCCGTGTCCAGCGCCGGTGGCCGCAGCCAGCGCACCGGACCCCGGCCGCCCCGGTCGGACGGCGGGGCGGTGATGTGCGTGCCGGGGCCGAGGCCGCGCAGATCGAGGTGGGTCGGGTCGTCCCAGCCCATGCGGTACAGCAGCTCGGGGAGCTCGGCCGCGGCGCCGGGGGCGACGAAGAAGTGGGCGCGGCCCTCGGGGGTGGCGATGACCGGGCCGAGCGGCAGGCCCATCCGTTCGAGCCGGGTCAGCGCGCGACGGCCGGCGGGCTCGGCCACCTCGATCACGTCGAACGCGCGCCCGACCGGCAGCATCACCGAGGCGCCCGGGTACTCCGACCACGCCTTGGTCACCTCGTCGAGCGTGGCCCCGGCCGGGACCTCGGGCGCGAAGTCGAGGGGGTGTGCGCCGGGCGCGTCGCAGTCCGAGCGGCCGCACGAGCAGGCGCCCGCGGCGGCGCGCGCGCCGGGTACCGCGTCCCAGCCCCAGAGCCCGGTGAACTCGGCGACGGCGGTGCACTCCGAGGAGCGGCCGCGTCGCCGCGAGCCGGAGCGGATCTCCCGGATGCCGCCGATCGTGAAGCCCATGCCCCCTCCAACGGTCCTTGTGCGCCCGTGGTTACGACGTGAACGCGGAACGTGACTCTGTGTGTTCCCGGACAGGCCGGGTGCCCGTCGGCGCCGCTCGGTCCACTCGGCGCTCGGAAGTGCCCCGGGTTGTGGGCTCGGCGACACGCGCCCCTGAGTGCTTCGCTCCGCCCACTTCCGGCTGTCCTATGTCAAGTGAATCGCGGGAAGGCCACCGTGAGTTCATTCGAAGGGGTGGCGAATGGTGGCGATTCCTGGATCGCCATGGCTGGAGGCGTGATCGTAGGATTACTGTGAGTGCACACAGCTTCGGGGCACATGCGCTCGTGGGTATGCCGGGGGCAAGTCGGCTTTCCGTTCGAAGGGTGAGAACCGCCGGACGGGCAACCGTATTTACCGGCATTCTGATAGGGCTTGGCGCACTCGGTGACAAGTGGTCCAAGGGATGGGGGCGTTCCAGTGAGCGGCAACGGCGGAAGCGGTACGAGTGCCGGTAGCGCATCGCACGCTGACAAGCGCCCGAACGAGCTGCTCGCGTCCTGGTTCGTGCGCAGCGGCTGGTCGAAGGGCGAACTCGCCCGCCAAGTCAACCGCCGCGCACGCCAGTTGGGCGCCAACCACATCTCCACCGACACCTCCCGGGTACGCCGCTGGCTGGACGGCGAGAACCCGCGCGAGCCGATCCCGCGGATCCTGTCGGAGCTGTTCTCCGAGCGCTTCGGCTGCGTCGTCTCGGTCGAGGACCTCGGCCTGCGCGCCGCCCGCCAGTCACCCTCCGTGTCCGGCGTCGACCTGCCCTGGACGGGGCCGCAGACGGTGGCCCTGCTCAGCGAGTTCTCGCGCAGCGACCTGATGCTGGCGCGGCGCGGCTTCCTCGGGAGCTCGCTGGCCCTGTCCGCGGGCCCGGCCCTCATCGAGCCGATGCAGCGCTGGCTGGTCCCCGCGCCGCCCGTCCCGCACCAGGAGCCCCGGCCCGTGCCGTCCTCCCGCGCGCGCGGCCGGCTGTCCAAGCCCGAGCTGGACCTGCTGGAGTCCACCACCGTGATGTTCCGGCAGTGGGACGCCCAGTGCGGCGGCGGCCTGCGCCGCAAGGCGGTCGTGGGCCAGCTGCACGAGGTCACCGACCTGCTCCAGGAACCCCACCCGGAGGCCACCACCCGCAGGCTGTTCAAGGTCGCCGCCGAGCTGGCCGAGCTGGCCGGCTGGATGTCGTACGACGTCGGGCTCCAGCCCACCGCGCAGAAGTACTTCGTCCTCGCGCTGCACGCCGCCAAGGAGGCCGGCGACCGGCCGCTCGGCTCGTACGTCCTGTCCAGCATGAGCCGCCAGATGATCCACCTCGGCCGGCCCGAGGACGCCCTGGAGCTGGTCCACCTCGCGCAGTACGGCAGCCGGGACTGCGCGAGTCCCCGCACCCAGTCGATGCTGTATGCGATGGAGGCCCGCGCGTACGCCAACATGGGCCAGCCCGGCAAGTGCAAGCGTGCCGTCCGGATGGCCGAGGACACCTTCTCCGAGGCCGCCGACTGGGACGAGCCGGACCCCGACTGGATCCGCTTCTTCTCCGAGGCCGAGCTGTACGGCGAGAACTCCCACTCCTTCCGCGACCTCGCCTATGTCGCCGGCCGCAGCCCGACGTACGCCTCGCTGGCCGAACCCCTGATGCAGCAGGCCGTCGACCTGTTCGCCAAGGACGAGGAGCACCAGCGGTCGTACGCGCTGAACCTCATCGGTGTCGCCACGGTCCATCTGTTGCGCCGGGAGCCGGAGCAGAGCGCGATCTACGCCGAGCAGGCCATGGCGGTCGCCAAAAAGGTGCGCTCCGAGCGCGTCAACACTCGTATTCGAAAGACGGTCGACACGGCCGTGCGCGACTTCGGGGATCTCGCCGAGGTCGTGGACCTCACGGCCAAGCTCGCCGTGGAACTCCCGGAGACCGCGGAGGCGGTCTGACGACCGCGGGAGATCCCGCGAAACCCCAGAACCCCGGCCGCGGCCGGCCCTCCCGAACTGCCCGACTCGGCTCCCCCATGCCAGGTCATCGGAAGGCCGCCCGCGGCCGGTCTCTCTTCCTTCACTGAAGGTTGCGCCACGATAACGATCCGGCAGCCGCAGATCCGGCAGTTCATCGACGCGTAACACGCAGGGCGCCTTCGTCACGGCGGCGAAACAACGAGGGGCTTCCACCGAAACGGCGCTGCGCCAATCTCATGGCGCATAACCGGCCCACCCCTCATTCCGCTCAGGCTTCGCCCGCACGGGGCCGTACCAACGACGAGGAGACGCCGATGGCATCAGCCGCCATCACGCTTGCGGCGGACGCACCCACGCTGTCGTCCGCCAACACAGGCTTCATGCTCATCTGTTCCGCCCTGGTGATGCTCATGACCCCGGGCCTGGCCTTCTTCTACGGAGGCATGGTCCGCGTCAAGAGCACCCTGAACATGCTGATGATGAGCTTCATCAGCCTGGGGATCGTCACCATCCTGTGGGTGCTGTACGGCTTCTCCATGGCGTTCGGCACCGACTCCGGCAGCCTCATCGGCTGGAACTCGGACTGGGTGGGCCTCAGCGACATCGGCCTGACCGAACTGTGGGACGGCTACACCATCCCGATCTTCGTGTTCATGGTCTTCCAGCTGATGTTCGCGATCATCACGCCGGCCCTGATAAGCGGTGCGCTGGCCGACCGGGTGAAGTTCACCGCGTGGGCGCTGTTCGTCGCGCTGTGGGCCACGGTCGTCTACTTCCCGGTCGCGCACTGGGTCTGGGGCGCCGGTGGCTGGGCCTTCGAGCTGGGCGTGATCGACTTCGCCGGTGGTACGGCGGTGCACATCAACGCGGGTGCCGCGGCGCTCGGCGTGATCCTCGTCATCGGCAAGCGCGTCGGCTTCAAGAAGGACCCGATGCGCCCGCACAGCCTCCCGCTGGTCATGCTCGGTGCCGGTCTGCTGTGGTTCGGCTGGTTCGGCTTCAACGCCGGTTCGTGGCTCGGCAACGACGACGGTGTCGGCGCGCTGATGTTCGTCAACACGCAGGTCGCCACCGCCGCCGCCATGCTGGCCTGGCTCATCTACGAGAAGATCCGGCACGGCGCGTTCACCACGCTGGGCGCCGCCTCCGGCGCGGTCGCCGGTCTGGTCGCCATCACCCCCGCCGGTGGCGCGGTCTCCCCGGTCGGCGCGATCGCCGTCGGCGCCATCGCCGGTCTGCTGTGCGCCATGGCCGTCGGCCTGAAGTACAAGCTCGGCTACGACGACTCGCTCGACGTCGTCGGCGTCCACCTGGTCGGCGGTGTCATCGGCTCCCTGCTGATCGGTTTCTTCGCCAGCGGCAAGGGCCAGTCCGAGGTCAAGGGCCTCTTCTACGGCGGCGGCCTGGACCAGTTCTGGAAGCAGTGCGCCGGAGTCTTCGCGGTCCTGGCCTACTCGCTGGTCGTCTCCGCGCTCCTCGCCTTCATCCTCGACAAGACCATCGGGATGCGGGTCACCGAGGACGAGGAGGTCACCGGCATCGACCAGGCCGAGCACGCCGAGACCGCATACGACTTCAGCGGCGCCGGTGGCGGTGCCGCCCGGACCACCGCAGCACCGGCCCCGGTCGCCGCTACCGCGAGCAAGAAGGTGGACGCATGAAGCTCATCACCGCAGTCGTCAAGCCCCACCGGCTCGACGAGATCAAGGAAGCCCTCCAGGCCTTCGGCGTGCACGGCCTGACGGTCACCGAGGCCAGCGGCTACGGTCGTCAGCGGGGCCACACCGAGGTCTACCGCGGTGCCGAGTACACCGTCGACCTGGTCCCGAAGATCCGTATCGAGGTCCTGGCCGAGGACGACGACGCCGAGCAGCTGATCGACGTCATCGTCAAGGCCGCCCGCACCGGCAAGATCGGTGACGGCAAGGTCTGGTCCCTGCCGGTCGAGGCGGCCGTACGGGTGCGGACCGGCGAGCGCGGGCCCGACGCGCTCTGAGGCAAGGAAACAGAACAGGAGTCGCTGGGTGACGAGCACGGACGTTTCCAAGGATGCAGAGGACTCGGGACCCAGCGGCTACGCGGCGGCCCGGCTGCGTCTCCTCACCGAGGGGGCGCGGTCCGGGCCGCCGCGCCGTGCCGCCCTCGCGGAGCTGACCGACGAGTGGCTGACCGGGCTGTTCGCGGCCGGCGCCGAGGGACTGCGTGGGGTGTCCCTGGTCGCCGTCGGCGGGTACGGCCGGGGCGAGCTGTCCCCGCGCAGCGACCTGGATCTGCTCCTGCTGCACGACGGCGGCGACAGCAAGGCGGTGGCCGCGCTGGCCGACCGCATCTGGTACCCCGTCTGGGACCTCGGCCTCGCCCTCGACCACTCCGTGCGCACCCCGGCCGAGGCCCGCAAGACCGCGGGCGAGGATCTCAAGGTGCAGCTCGGGCTGCTGGACGCCCGGCACATCGCGGGCGACCTGGGCCTCACGGCCGGGCTGCGCACGGCGGTCCTGGCCGACTGGCGCAACCAGGCGCCCAAGCGGCTGCCCGAACTCCAGGAGCTGTCCGCCGAGCGCGCCGAACGTCAGGGCGAGTTGCAGTACCTGCTGGAACCCGATCTGAAGGAGGCGCGCGGCGGTCTGCGGGACGCCACCATCCTGCGTGCCGTAGCCGCGTCCTGGCTGGCCGACGCCCCGCGTGAGGGTCTCGACGACGCCCGGCGCCGGCTGCTCGATGCACGGGACGCACTGCACCTGACCACGGGGCGGGCGACCGACCGGCTCGCGCTCCAGGAGCAGGACCAGGTCGCCGCCGAGCTCGGTCTGCTGGACGCCGACACACTGCTGCGGCAGGTGTACGAGGCGGCGCGGGTCATCTCGTACGCCAGTGACGTCACCTGGCGTGAGGTGGGGCGCGTGCTGCGGGCGCGCGCCGTGCGGCCGAGGTTGCGCGCCATGCTGGGGGGCGGGAAGCCGACCGCCGAGCGCTCCCCGCTCGCCGAGGGCGTCGTGGAGCAGGACGGCGAGGTCGTGCTGGCGCGCGCCGCGCGCCCCGACCGCGACGCCGTGCTCCCGCTGCGCGCCGCGGCCGCCGCCGCACAGGCCGGACTCCCGCTCTCCCTGCACGCCGTACGGCGCATGGCGGCCGGTGCGCGTCCGCTGCCCACGCCCTGGCCCGCCGAGGCGCGCGAGCAGCTCGTCACCCTCTTGGGCTCCGGGCGGCCGACCGTAGAGGTGTGGGAGGCGCTGGAGGCCGAGGGGCTGATCACCCACTTCCTGCCCGACTGGGAGCGGGTGCGCTGCCGCCCGCAGCGCAACGCCGTGCACATCTGGACCGTCGACCGGCACCTCATCGAGACGGCCGTGCGCGCCTCCGAGTTCACCCGCCGCGTCCACCGCCCCGACCTGCTCCTGGTCGCCGCGCTGCTGCACGACATCGGCAAGGGCTGGCCCGGCGACCACTCGGTGGCCGGCGAGATCATCGTCAAGGACGTCGCCGCGCGTATCGGCTTCGACCGCGAGGACGTGGCCGTGCTCTCCACCCTCGTCCTCCATCACCTGCTGCTCGTCGAGACGGCCACCCGGCGCGACCTGGAGGACCCGGCCACCGTGCGCTCGGTCGCCGACGCGGTCGGCTCGCAGGGCACGCTGGAGCTGCTGCACGCGCTGACCGAGGCGGACGCGCTGGCCACGGGGCCCGCGGCGTGGTCGTCCTGGCGGGGTTCGCTCGTCGCCGACCTGGTGAAACGGGTCGGGGCCGTGCTCGCCGGGAGCGACCCGGAGGAGCCCGAGGCCGCCGCGCCCACCGCCGAGCAGGAGCGGCTCGCCATCGAGGCCGTCGCCACCGGCAGCCCCGTGCTGTCGCTGCGCGCCCAGACCGAGCCGCCGACGCAGGAGCAGCAGCCGGGTGATCCGGAGCCGCTCGGCGTGGAACTCCTCATCGCCGTACCGGACCAGCCGGGGGTGCTGCCCGCGGTGGCCGGCGTCCTGGCCATGCACCGGCTGACCGTCCGCACGGCCGAGCTGAGCGCCCTGGACCTGCCGGACGGCGTCGAGGGCTCGGTCCTGCTGCTGAACTGGCGGGTCGCCGCCGAGTACGGCTCCCTGCCGCAGGCCGCCCGGCTGCGCGCCGACCTCGTGCGAGCGCTGGACGGCTCCCTCGACATCGCCGGCCGTCTCGCCGAGCGGGACGCGGCCTATCCACGCCGCCGGGGTGTCGTGGCACCGCCGCCGAAGGTGTCGGTCCACCCGGCCGCCTCCCGGCTGGCCACGGTGATCGAGGTCCGGGCCCAGGACGCCCCAGGGCTGCTGTTCCGGATCGGCCGGGCGCTGGAGGACGCGAGTGTGCGCGTGCGCAGTGCCCATGTCAGCACCCTGGGCGCCAACGCCGTCGACGCGTTCTATGTCACAGGGCCCGAGGGGGCGCCGCTGCCCGGCGAGGAGGCGTCCTCGGTGGTCCGCAAGCTGGAGGAGACATTGCGGGGCTGAACCAGGGATCCCGGCAACCTGCGTCGCCGGGATACCCTGGAGGGCGATTCCCAGCTGCCACCGACCCCGAGGACCGCGAGCGCCGTGTTCGATACTCTCTCCGATCGCCTCTCAGCGACTTTCAAGAACCTGCGCGGCAAGGGACGGCTCTCCGAGGCGGACATCGACGCCACCGCGCGCGAGATCCGCATCGCCCTCCTCGAAGCGGATGTGGCGCTCCCCGTAGTCCGGTCGTTCATCAAGAACGTCAAGGAGCGCGCGCTCGGCGTCGAGGTCTCCAAGGCGCTGAACCCGGCCCAGCAGGTCCTGAAGATCGTCAACGACGAGCTCGTGACCATCCTGGGCGGCGAGACCCGTCGTCTGCGGTTCGCCAAGCAGCCGCCGACCGTGATCATGCTGGCCGGTCTCCAAGGTGCCGGTAAGACCACCCTCGCGGGCAAGCTCGGCCACTGGCTGAAGGAGCAGGGCCACTCGCCGCTGCTGGTCGCCGCCGACCTCCAGCGCCCCAACGCCGTGAACCAGCTGAGCGTCGTCGCCGAGCGCGCCGGCGTCGCGGTCTACGCGCCCGAGCCGGGCAACGGCGTCGGCGACCCGGTCAAGGTCGCCAAGGACTCCATCGAGCACGCCAAGGCCAAGGTCCACGACATCGTGATCGTGGACACCGCCGGCCGTCTGGGCATCGACCAGGAGATGATGCAGCAGGCCGCGGACATCCGGGACGCGGTCTCGCCGGACGAGATCCTCTTCGTCGTCGACGCGATGATCGGTCAGGACGCCGTCCAGACCGCCGAGGCCTTCCGCGACGGCGTCGGCTTCGACGGTGTGGTGCTCTCCAAGCTCGACGGTGACGCCCGCGGTGGTGCCGCCCTGTCGATCCGGCAGATCACCGGCAAGCCGATCATGTTCGCGTCGAACGGCGAGAAGCTCGACGACTTCGACGCCTTCCACCCGGACCGGATGGCCTCCCGCATCCTCGACATGGGTGACCTGCTCACCCTGATCGAGCAGGCGGAGAAGACCTTCGACCAGGCCGAAGCCCAGAAGATGGCCGAGAAGCTGGCCTCCAAGAAGGGCCAGGACTTCACCCTCGACGACTTCCTGGCCCAGATGGAGCAGGTCAGGAAGATGGGCTCCATCTCCAAGCTGCTCGGCATGCTCCCGGGCATGGGCCAGATCAAGGACCAGATCAACAACCTCGACGAGCGCGACGTCGACCGCACGGCCGCGATCATCAAGTCGATGACGCCGGGCGAGCGCCAGGAACCGACGATCATCAACGGCTCGCGGCGCGCCCGTATCGCGCGCGGTTCCGGTGTCGAGGTCAGCGCGGTCAAGAACCTCGTCGAGCGGTTCTTCGAGGCCCGCAAGATGATGTCCCGCATGGCCCAGGGCGGCGGCATGCCCGGGATGCCGGGTATGCCGGGCATGGGTGGCGGCCCCGGCCGTACCAAGAAGGCGCCGAAGAAGGCCAAGGGCAAGCAGCGCTCGGGCAACCCGATGAAGCGCAAGCAGCAGGAGCAGGAGGAGGCCGCCCGCCGGGCCGCCGCGGCGCAGGCCGGGGGCGCCCTCGGACTGCCGGGCCAGCAGGCCGGCCAGGACTTCGAGCTGCCCGACGAGTTCAAGAAGTTCATGGGCTGACCTCGCCCCGTACGTCACAGGGGGCGCCCCTCGCCGCGAGGGGCGCCCCCTGCGCATGCCAGGGTCCGCCATCTGCCGTAACGTCCAGATATGAGCGATGCCGCGCCGCCACGCAAGGCCCCTGACCAGCCGTGGCGCACGGAGGGCACCCCGGACGAGCCGCCCAGGAGGTCCGGCGGCCGACGGATGCGCGGCCGCTGGTGGAGCCTGCTGGTCACCGCGGTGGTCGTCTTCCTGCTGGCCTACATCGGACTGACCTACCTCGACGAGGGCGACGAGCCGACGATCTCCTACACGGAGTTCAGCCGGCAGGTCGACGACGGCAACGTCGACAAGATCTACTCCAAGGGCGACGCCATCCAGGGCGAACTCAAGAGCGCCCGGGACAACCCCGAGGGCGACGGCGACTACACCAAGTTCAAGACACAGCGCCCGGCCTTCGCCGACGACGACCTCTGGCAGGAGCTGAGCGGTCACGACGTCACCGTGACCGCTGAGCCGGTCGTGAAGCAGCGCGGCCTGCTCGTCAACCTGCTGATCTCGCTGGCACCGCTCGTGATCATCGTCGCGGTGTGGATCTTCGTCGCCCGGCGGTTCGCCGGCCGGGGCGGCGCGGGCGGCATGTTCGGGCGCAAGGCGCCGCCCAAGCCGGTCGAGCTGCTGCCGGGCAAGGACCGCACGACCTTCGCCGACGTGGCCGGCATCGACGAGGTCAAGGGTGAGCTGGACGACGTCGTCGACTTCCTGGAGCATCCCGACGCCTACCGCAGGATGGGCGCCAAGATGCCGCGCGGTGTGCTGCTCGCCGGCTCGCCCGGCACCGGCAAGACGCTGCTGGCGCGGGCGGTGGCGGGCGAGGCGGGCGTGCCGTTCTTCTCCGCCTCCGCCTCCGAGTTCATCGAGATGATCGTCGGCGTCGGCGCCTCCCGGGTGCGGGAGCTGTTCGCCGAGGCCCGCAAGGTGGCGCCGTCGATCATCTTCATCGACGAGATCGACACCATCGGCCGGGTACGCAGTGGCGGCGCCTCGGTGAGCGGCCACGACGAGCGCGAGCAGACCCTGAACCAGATCCTCACGGAGATGGACGGCTTCTCCGGCTCCGAGGGCGTCATCGTCATAGCGGCGACGAACCGCGCCGACATCCTGGACCCGGCGCTGACCCGGCCCGGCCGCTTCGACCGGGTGGTCAACGTCTCCCCGCCGGACCGCCGCGGACGCGAGGCGATCCTGGGCATCCACACCCGTGACATCCCGCTCGCCGAGGACGTGGACCTCGTCCAGCTGGCCCGCCAGACCCCCGGCATGACGGGCGCGGACCTGGCCAACCTCGCCAACGAGGGCGCCCTGCTCGCGGTCAAGCGGGGCCAGGAGCGGGTGAGTGCCGCGGATCTGTCCGAGGCGCTGGAGAAGGTGCAGCTGGGCGCCGAGCGCACCCTCGTGATGCCCGAGGAGGACCGCCGGCGCACCGCCTTCCACGAGAGCGGACACGCCCTCCTCGGCATGCTCCAGCCGGGCGCCGACCCGGTCCGCAAGATCACCATCGTGCCGCGCGGCCGGGCGCTCGGCGTGACGATGTCGACCCCCGAGGTGGAGCGGTACGCGCACTCGGAGGAGTATCTGCGCGGCCGGATCATCGGCGCTCTGGGCGGCATGGCGGCCGAGGACGTGGTCTACGGGGTCGTCACCACCGGCGCCGAGAACGACCTCGAACAGGTAACCAACATCGCCCGCGGCATGGTGGCCCGCTGGGGCATGAGCGAGCGCGTCGGCCGGCTGTCCGCCCTGCCCAGCGACGCCCAGCAGGCGTACGGACTCTCCGCCGCGCCCCGCACCCTCGATGTCATCGACGCCGAGATGCGCCGGATCGTCGACGACTGCTACGAGGAGGCATGCCGCAAACTCCGCGACCACCGCGACCAGTTGAACGCGCTCGCGGAGGCCCTGCTGGAGCACGAGACGCTGGAGGAGGCGGCCGCGTACCGGATCGCCGGCATCACACGGCTGAACAAGGACGCGGAGGCCTAGGCCCGGTCGTTCGGATCATGCCGGTGTCGACAGGCCCTAGGGAACCCGCGCGATCAGGTACCGGAACACGTTCGGCATCCACACCGTCCCGTCCGGCCGCTGATACGGATGCAGCGCCTCCGCCAACTCCTTGTCCACCTGGACCTGGTCGGTCGCGACGATCGCCGCGTCGAACAAGCCCGTCGACAGCAGGCCGCGTACGGCACTTTCGACGTCCGCGTAGCCGAACGGACAGGCCACCCGTCCGGAGCCGTCGGGCTTCAAGCCCGCGCGCTGGGCGACCTCCTCCAGGTCGTCGCGCCGGGCGGGGCGCCAACTGCCGCCGCCGCGCAGGGGATCGGAGAGCTTCGTGGCCACGCGCAGCACCGACGAGGTGGCGCAGCGCTCCGGCGGCCCCCAGCCGGCCAGCACCACGGCCGCGCCCCGCTCGGCGAGCGGCGTCGCGGCGGCGAGCGCTTCACCGAGCCCCTCGGAGTCACCGGCGAGGCACCCGATCGGCTCGAACGCGGTCACCACGGTGTAGGCGTCGGCCGCTTCCCCCGGCGTGTCGTCCAGGAGCCTGGTGCCGGCACGCGCGCGCGTGTCCTGCGCCTCGGGCAGCAGCCGCTGCCGGGCGAGGGCCAGCCGTTCGGCGCAGGAGGACTCGACACCGGTGACGGCCGCGCCTCTGGACCCGGCCATCAGGAGGGCGAGCCCGCTGCCGCAGCCCAGGCCCAGCAGTCTGGTGCCGGAGCCCACGTCCAGTCGCTCGTAGACGGCCTCGTAGAGCGGAACCAGCATCCGCTCCTGGATCTCGGACCAGTCACGCGCGCGTGCACACAGGTCCACGCGGGGCGTCGGTCCCGCGTGAGGTGGGTGCTGCCGCACGAGCGTAGGTGTCATGTAAAGCGCCCCAATCCGCCGAGAGTTGCCGCGGTGCCCGATCCCTTCGCCCCCGTGGCACGCGGTCGCGCTTCCCCCGTATGCCAGGAAACTCCGCACCCGACTCCGCGTCCAGGGGTCGCGGAGCCCTGCTTGCGGCCCGGGTGTGTCCCTGGCCGAAATTCACATTCCGGCAACATGGGCCCGTACCATCTGGCCATGGCAAAGGCATCTGTTCTTACGCCACAGGCATATGACTTCCCGCGCTGGTATCAGGACCTGATCACCAAGGCCGAGCTCGCGGACAACGGTCCGGTGCGCGGCACGATGGTGATCCGGCCGTACGGGTACGGGCTGTGGGAGCGGATGCAGGCCGAGATGGACGCGCGCATCAAGCGGGCCGGTGCCTCCAACGCGTACTTCCCGCTGTTCATCCCGCAGTCGTACCTGACGAGGGAGGCCGAGCACGTCGAGGGCTTCGCCCCCGAGCTGGCCGTCGTCACACACGGCGGCGGCAAGGAGCTGGAGGAGCCCGTCGTCGTCCGCCCCACCTCCGAGACGATCATCAACGCCTCCTTCGCCAAGTGGGTGCAGAGCTACCGCGACCTGCCGCTGCTGATCAACCAGTGGGCGAACGTGGTGCGTTGGGAGATGCGCCCGCGTGTCTTCCTGCGGACGACGGAGTTCCTGTGGCAGGAGGGCCACACCGCGCACGCCACCTACGAGGACGCCCGGGACTACGCCGCGTACATCCACAAGGACGTGTACGCCGACTTCATGGTCGATGTGCTCGGGATCGACGTGGTGCTGGGCCGCAAGACCGCGAGCGAGCGCTTCGCCGGGGCGATCAACACGCTCACCCTCGAAGCGATGATGGGCGACGGCAAGGCCCTCCAGATGGGCACCAGCCATGAGCTCGGGCAGAACTTCGCCAAGGCCTTCCACACCCGCTATCTGTCGAAGGAGGGCCGCGAGGAGTACGTCTGGCAGACCTCCTGGGGCTCCTCCACGCGCATGGTCGGCGGCCTGATCATGGCGCACGGCGACGACGACGGCCTGCGGGTGCCGCCGCGGCTCGCGCCGGTCCAGGCGGTGGTCCTGGCGATCAAGGGGGACGAGCCGGTTCTGGCCAAGGTCCGCGAGATCGGCGCCCGGCTGGACGCGGCGGGCGTCCGTGTCCAGGTCGACGACCGCACGGACACGCCGTTCGGGCGCCGGGCGGTCGACTGGGAACTCAAGGGCGTGCCCGTACGGATCGAGGTCGGGCCCCGTGACCTGGACAGCGGCACGGCGATGCTGGCGCGGCGGATCCCGGGCGGCAAGGAACCGGTCGCGCTCGACGCACTGACCGCGCTGCTCCCCGAGATCCTTGAGGAGGACCAGGCGCTGCTGCTGCGCCAGTCCCGCGAGCGCCGCGTATCGCGTACGTCCGACGTGTCGACGATCGAGGAAGCCGTCGACGCGGTCGCCGCCGGCGGCTGGGCGCGCCTGCCCTGGGCCACGCTCGGCGAAGAAGGCGAGGCCAGGCTGGCCGAGCACGCCGTGACCGTACGCTGTCTGGTCGCCGAGGACGGGTCGGTGCCGGACGCCGACGACGCACCCGGTAACGTCGCCGTCGTCGCGCGCGCTTACTGAGATGACGGGGCCGTGGGACACGAGAGCGGCCGAAACACCTCTTGCGCATCGGCGGGCCACAGTCGCACCGGCGCGTGGACGGGGCGTACGCGCCGGGGCGTACGTCAGGCTACGCACCACCTTGTAGCGACCTGTGAGGCTTCTCCGCAGATCGGCGCACCCGCCCTCGTCAGGGCGCATCATTCGGAACTGACGGGTACGTGCAAATTATTTGGGATGCCCCGGAATCGGAACACAGCGGCACTCCGGCTCGTTGTCATTACGTGAGCACGACACAGACACCACCTGTTCTCGCCGCAGAGCTGGCACAGGCGTGGGCCGACATTCAGCGGTACCACCCCGAGCTGCCAGATCTCGCCGCGCCAGAGTCCCTGATCGGGGAGTCGTCGTCCGCGTGCGGTCACGAGCTCTCCTTCGAGCGACTGCTTCACGAGGCAGTCCATGGCATCGCCGCCGCGCGCGGCGTCCGCGACACCTCCCGGGCCGGCCGCTACCACAACCGCAGATTCCTCGCGATCGCCGAGGAGCTGGGCCTCGACCACCCGGAGGAGCCGCACCCGAGCAGCGGCTTCTCCCTGGTCACGCTCAACCCCGAGGCGAAGCGGCGCTACCGCCCGACCATCGAACGCCTCCAGCGCGCACTGAAGGCCCACACCGCCGCGACCTCCGCCGAGAACACCAGCCGCACCTTCCGCGGTCCGGCGGCCCGGCACGGCTCGTCCGGCGGCGGAGTCCGCGTCAAGGCGGTCTGCGACTGCGGTCGCAACGTCCGGGTCGTCCCCTCGGTCCTGGCCCAGGCCCCGATCGTGTGCGGCGGCTGCGGCAAGCCGTTCCGGATTCCCGAGGTGGTCGGAGCGGCGTAACCGTGCCACGTCGGCACCGGCATCTCGTGGCTGCCGGTTCAGGACGTGGCATCGACGCCGGGATGCCGCTGCGCGGTCGCAGCGGCATCCCGACGCCGCCGGGCCGCGCGACCAGCCCTCCTGAGGCACCCCGACCGCCGGGTGCCTCTCAGTCATGCCCAGGAGCCGTCTCTGCCCCTCGGCTCAGAGGGACCCGCAGGTGTGGCACAATGGCTAGCTGTACTCGACAGCCGCACAGGAACCCTCTCGCCTCCGGCTGACGCGTCCATCGGGCACTCGGGTACCGCAACCCCACGCGGCATTCTCGCCGTGCCCAACCACGTCAAAACCAGGAGAACCCACTCCCGTGGCAGTCAAGATCAAGCTGAAGCGTCTGGGCAAGATCCGTTCGCCTCACTACCGCATCGTCGTCGCCGACTCCCGCACCCGCCGTGACGGCCGTGCGATCGAGGAGATCGGCAAGTACCACCCGACCTACAACCCGTCGGTCATGGAGGTGGACGCCGAGCGTGTGGCGTACTGGCTGGGTGTCGGCGCGCAGCCGACCGAGCCCGTCCTCGCCATTCTGAAGAAGACCGGCGACTGGCAGAAGTTCAAGGGCGAGCCCGCCCCGGCTCCGCTGCTGGTTGCCGAGCCGAAGAAGGCGCGCCCGTCGTTCGAGGCCCTTGGTGGCGACGACGAGGGCAAGGGTGAGGCGATCACCCAGAAGAAGAAGGCGGAGAAGAAGGACGAGGCTGCCGCCGAGTCCGAGTCGGCCGAGGCCTGAGCATGCTCGAGGAGGCTCTCGAGCACCTCGTGAAGGGCATCGTCGACAACCCTGACGATGTGCAGGTCGCATCCCGCAACCTGCGCCGCGGGCGCGTGCTGGAGGTCCGGGTCCACCCCGACGACCTCGGCAAGGTGATCGGTCGCAACGGCCGTACCGCACGCGCTCTGCGCACCGTCGTGGGCGCCATCGGCGGCCGCGGTGTCCGCGTCGACCTCGTCGACGTGGACCACGTCCGCTGACGCCGAACGCAGCACCGGCTCGGGCCGGGGAGGGCCACTGGGCCGTCCCCGGCCCGTAGTCGTACGACAGGAGATTTGGACTCGTGCAGCTGGTAGTCGCACGGATCGGCCGTGCCCATGGCATCAAGGGCGAGGTCACCGTCGAGGTCCGTACCGACGAGCCGGAGCGCAGGCTCGCGCCCGGCGCCGTACTCGCCACCGATCCCGCCACCGCGGGCCCGCTCACCATCGAGACCGGACGCGTCCACAGCGGCCGTCTCCTGCTGCGCTTCGCGGGCGTCGCCGACCGCACCGCCGCCGAGGCGCTGCGCAACACCCTGCTGATCGCCGAGATCGATCCGGAAGAGCTGCCCGAGGAAGAGGACGAGTACTACGACCACCAGCTGATCGATCTGGACGTGGTCACCGGGGACGGCGTCGAGATCGGCCGGATCACCGAGATCTCCCATCTGCCCTCGCAGGACCTGTTCATCGTGGAGCGCCCCGACGGCAGCGAGGTCCTGATCCCGTTCGTCGAGGAGATCGTCGCGGAGATCGATCTGGAGGAGCAGCGAGCCGTGATCACGCCGCCGCCCGGCCTGATCGACGACCGCGCGGAGATCGCCTCCGATCGGGACGAGTCCTGATGCGCCTCGACGTCGTCACGATCTTCCCCGAGTACCTGGAGCCCCTGAACGTCTCCCTGGTCGGCAAGGCACGCGCGCGTGGGCAGCTGAACGTCCACGTGCACGACCTGCGCGGCTGGACGTACGACCGTCACAACACCGTCGACGACACCCCGTACGGCGGCGGCCCGGGCATGGTCATGAAGACCGACCCCTGGGGTGACGCGCTGGACTCCGTCCTGGCCGACGGCTACGAGACCGGCTCACGCGCGCCCTCGCTGATCGTCCCCACCCCGAGCGGCCGCCCCTTCACCCAGGAGCTCGCCGTCGAACTCTCCGAGCGGCCTTGGCTGATCTTCACGCCGGCCCGCTACGAGGGCATCGACCGCCGCGTCATCGACGAGTACGCGACGCGCATGCCGGTCCATGAGGTGTCCATCGGCGACTACGTCCTCGCCGGCGGTGAGGCGGCCGTACTGGTCATCACCGAGGCCGTGGCCCGTCTGCTGCCCGGCGTCCTGGGCAACGCCGAGTCCCACCGGGACGACTCCTTCGCGCCCGGCGCGATGGCGAGCCTCCTGGAGGGCCCCGTCTACACCAAGCCGCCCGAGTGGCGCGGCCGGGACATCCCCGACGTGCTGCTCAGCGGCCACCACGGCAAGATCGCCCGCTGGCGGCGGGACGAGGCCCTCAGGCGTACGACGGCCAACCGGCCCGACCTCATCGAGCGTTGCGACCCCAAGGCCTTCGACAAGAAGGACCGCGAGATGCTCTCCATCCTGGGCTGGACGCCCGACCCGGAGGGGGAGCGGTTCGGCCGATTTTGGCGCAGGACCGAGGCCGTGGAAGAATAGGCCGCTGTTGTGCGCCGTCCGGCATGCGCCCCTGCCACAGGGGGACACGACGCCCGCCCCGACGCGAACAGCACCTCACGAAGAACCTATCTCCCGCCTATGACCTGTGGCATGGGCGAAGAAAGCAGACGAAATGTCTCACCTGCTCGACTCCGTCGACGCCGCGTCGCTGCGCAGCGACGTCCCGGCCTTCCGCCCGGGCGACACCGTCAACGTCCACGTCCGCGTCATCGAGGGCAACCGCTCCCGTGTGCAGCAGTTCAAGGGCGTTGTGATCCGCCGCCAGGGCGCCGGCGTGCGCGAGACCTTCACGGTCCGCAAGGTCTCCTTCTCCGTCGGCGTCGAGCGCACCTTCCCGGTGCACACCCCGATCGTCGAGAAGATCGAGCTCGTCACCCGCGGTGACGTGCGTCGCGCCAAGCTGTACTACCTGCGTGACCTGCGCGGCAAGGCGGCGAAGATCAAGGAGAAGCGCGAGAACTGAGCGCTTTCGGGGGCTCGCCCCCACGGGGTCCCAAGCGGGGCCGGATAGCATCTGGCCCCGATGGACACCGAAGCACAGCCGACGCAGCGCGACCGCTCCTCCCGACCTTCCGACTCCGAGACGATCTCGGACCCGGAGGGACGGGAGGGACGGTCGCGCTTCGCGTTGGCGGCCCGGCTCACCGAGCGGGTCGCCGCGTGGCTGCCGGGCGGGCGGATCAGCCTGACCCTGCTGGTCCTGCTGGTGTTCCTGCTGCTGCTCAACACGTTCGTGGTACGGCCGTTCGAGATTCCCAGCGGATCCATGGAGTCCGGATTGAGGATCGGGGACCGCGTTCTCGTAAATAAGTTGGCGTACCGTTTCGGTGCCGATCCGCGGCGCGGGGATGTTGTCGTGTTCGATGGAACCGGGTATTTCGGGGAAGCCGACTACATCAAACGCGTTGTGGGTGTGGGGGGAGACCAGGTGGTCTGCTGTGACAAGCAGGGGAGGATCCAGGTGAACGGCCGGTCGGTCGACGAGTCGACGTTCCTGTACCCCGGCGACAGCCCGTCCACCGTGCGCTTCGACGTCGTCGTGCCCGACGGCACCCTGTTCGTCCTTGGCGACCACCGCAGCGCCTCCAGCGACTCCCGCGACCATCTGGGCTCGCCCGGCGGCGGCATGATCCCGGTCGGCGACGTCGTCGGCCGCGCCGACTGGATCGTCTGGCCGTCCGCCCACTGGACCCGTCTGCACCGAGCCGACGCCTACGCGCGCGTGCCGTCGACGGAGGGCGCGCATGGGTAACCGTGGCAAGCCCCGCGGTGTGCCCAGCAGCCCCGCCGACAATCTGCTGCCCACCGGTGTACGGCGTTCCGCCAGTCCCGCGGGCGGCCGTACGCGCGCGGAGCGCCGCAAGCTCCAGCGCAAGGTCAAACGACGCCGCAGGCGCTCCGCGATCAAGGAGATACCCCTCCTCGTCGGCGTCGCGGTCCTCATAGCGCTCGTCCTGAAGACCTTCCTCGTCCAGGCCTTCGTGATCCCCTCCGGCTCCATGGAGGCGACGATCCAGATCGGCGACCGCGTCCTGGTCGACAAGCTCACCCCCTGGTTCGGCTCCAAGCCGCAGCGCGGTGACGTCGTCGTCTTCAAGGACCCCGGCGGCTGGCTCCAGGACGAGCAGACGACGGTGAAGAAGGAGGACCCCGTCGTCGTCAAGCAGGTCAAGGAGGCGCTCACCTTCATCGGCCTGCTGCCGTCCGACGACGAGAAGGACCTCATCAAGCGGGTCGTCGGCGTCGGCGGCGACCGCGTCAAGTGCTGTGACACGCAAGGACGGGTCACCGTCAACGGGGTTCCCCTGAACGAGGACTATCTGTACCCCGGCAACGCCCCCTCCGAGGCGCGGTTCGACATCACCGTGCCGCAGGGCCGGCTGTGGGTGATGGGCGACCACCGGGCCAACTCCGCGGACTCCCGCGCGCACCAGGACCAGGACTACGGCGGCACGGTCTCCGAGGACGAGGTGGTCGGACGGGCGATGTGGATCGCCTGGCCGTTCGGTCACTGGACGACCCTGGAGGAGCCGAACACGTACGCTTCGGTGTCCGACTCGGCGACGGGGTCGACCGCGACTCCCCAGCTGTCGCATAGGGTTGCTTCCGACGATTCGAACGGAACGATCCAGCTCCCGACCCCTGCGGAACTCCCGCTCGTTATGGGAGTGGTGGGCCTGCGCCGGATATGGGGCAGGCGGCGGCACAGAGTAAGGAGTTGGCGTGGGGGATGTGGCGGTTGGCGCACGGTCCGGGCACGACGGCGAGGAGCACCGCGGACACCCCGTGGGAGCAGCCGACCCGGCCGCGGACGGCGCCGTGACCTCCGGGAATGAGCCCGGGGAGACCGGCGGCGGCGCAGGGTCCGGCGGGCAGCCGCCGACCGACGGTCAGGGGTCCGGGGCGGCCCCCGCGCCGAAGAAGCAGCGCTCCTTCTGGAAGGAGCTGCCCATCCTGGTCGGTATCGCGCTGGTCCTCGCGCTGCTGATCAAGACCTTCCTGGTACAGGCGTTCTCGATCCCCTCCGACTCGATGCAGAACACCCTTCAGCAGGGTGACCGCGTCCTGGTCGACAAGCTCACCCCCTGGTTCGGCTCCGAGCCCGAGCGCGGCGAGGTCGTCGTCTTCCACGACCCCGACAACTGGCTGGCGGGTGAGCCCACCCCGGACCCCAACGCCCTTCAGACCTTCCTCAGCTGGATCGGCCTGATGCCGTCCGCGGAGGAGAAGGACCTGATCAAGCGCGTGGTCGGGGTCGGCGGTGACACGATCGAGTGCAAGAAGACCGGCCCGCTGCTGGTCAACGGCAAGGCGCTGAACGAGCCGTACGTCTACCCCGGCAACACGCCGTGCAGCATGGACGACCAGGGCGGCCAGTTCAAGGTCAAGGTCCCCGAGGGCTTCATCTGGGTCATGGGCGACCACCGCCAGAACTCCCGGGACTCGCGCTACAACCAGTCCGACAAGAACCACGGCATGGTCCCCGTCGACGAGGTCGTCGGCCGCGCCGTCGTGATCGCCTGGCCGGTGAACCGCTGGGACAACCTGCCGGTTCCGGACACCTTCGAGCAGAACCTGAACGCCCGGTCGGCCGCGCTGACGGTCGCGCCGCAGGGCCTCGCCCTGATGGGCGCGGTTCCGCTGGTGCTGTGGCGTCGGCAGCGGAACAAGGCGGCCCAGACGCGCTGAACGTCCTCGTGCCCGCTCGGCGCGCAATCGCTGGGCAAAGCTTTGCCGAGCCCCTGACCTCGGGGCCCGGGGAGGGGCTGCCCGGTGTCGGTACCGCCGGGTAGGGTGCGGATCCATGGGTGGCGAGAGCACGACACGTACGGCGCCGCGTGACAGCGGTGCGAGCAGGGGCCCGGCGGGCAGCCGGCTCGGACAGCGGTTGTCCGGGCTGGCCGTGGCGCTGGGCCTGGTGCTGTTCCTGGGCGGGTTCGCCTGGGGAGCGGTGGTCTACCGGCCGTACACCGTGCCCACCAGTTCGATGGCGCCGACGATCGGCGCCGGTGACCGGGTGCTGGCCGAGCGCGTCGAGGGCGCGGACGTACGCCGTGGTGACGTCGTCGTCTTCACCGACAAGACCTGGGTGACCAACGCGCCCGTCGTCAAGCGCGTGGTCGCGGTCGGCGGTGACACGGTCGCCGGCACCAACGGCAAGCTGACCGTCAACGGCAAGCGGATCGACGAGCCGTACCTGGCCCAGGACGACCTTGCCGAGCTCCAGAACTTCCCGACCGTGACGGTGCCGAAGGACCGGCTCTTCCTCCTCGGCGACGAGCGCAGCGGCTCCCTGGACTCCTCGGCGCACCTCACGGACGCCGCGAGCGGCACGGTGGCGCGCAGCGCCGTGTCGGCCCGCGTGGACGCCGTCGTCTGGCCCATGGACGGCATGCTGGAGCGTCCCACCGGCTTCGAGAAGCTCGGCGCGCTGTCCTCGCCGGGGCCGCTCGGCACGGTCGGCGTCCTGATCGTCGTGGGCGCGGTGCTGGTCCTGGGCGGCGGGGCGTACGGCCCGATCGCGCAGCGGCTGGGCAGCCGCAGCGGCAGTCGGACGGAGCCCGCGAGTGCCCGCTGAAGCGGCGCGGGACCAGGCGCGCGAGCTCCGGAAGGTCGCCCGGGTGGTGCTGCTCGACCCCGACGACCGCATCCTGCTCCTGCACGGCCATGAGCCGGAGGATCCGGCCGACGACTGGTGGTTCACGCCCGGCGGGGGACTGGAGGGCGACGAGACGCGCGAAGAGGCCGCGCTGCGGGAACTCGCCGAGGAGACCGGCATCACGGAGGTCGAACTCGGCCCCGTGCTGTGGCGGCGGATGTGCTCGTTCCCGTTCGCGGGCCGTCGCTGGGACCAGGACGAGTGGTACTACCTGGCCCGTACGACACAGACGGCGACCCGGGCCATGGGCCTCACCGAACTGGAGCGGCGCAGCGTCGCCGGTGCGCGCTGGTGGACGTGTCAGGAACTTGCCCGAGCACATGAGACGGTGTATCCGACCAGACTCGCCGAGCTGCTGCGCACACTGCTCGACGAAGGTCCCCCCGCCGGGCCCGTGACCCTTGACACCGAAATTGTCTAGGTGCTGACGGGACTGGCGCACAATGGGTGGATCGCACGGCTGAAGGGGAACATGCCATGAGCGCCGAGGACCTCGAGAAGTACGAGACCGAGATGGAGCTCAAGCTCTATCGGGAGTACCGCGATGTCGTCGGTCTGTTCAAGTATGTGATCGAGACCGAGCGGCGCTTCTACCTGACCAACGACTACGAGATGCAGGTGCATTCGGTCCAGGGTGAGGTGTTTTTTGAAGTGTCCATGGCCGACGCCTGGGTGTGGGACATGTACCGGCCGGCGCGCTTCGTGAAGCAGGTGCGGGTGTTGACGTTCAAGGACGTGAACATCGAGGAGCTGAACAAGAGTGACCTGGAGTTGCCGGGCGGGTGACGGTCGGCTGGGCGTGCGGACGCTTGTGTGCGGACTGCGGGTGGAGGCTTGTGTGCGGACTCGTGTGCGCTGACTCGTTGTGCTGGGACTCGAATGCACGGACTCGTGTGTGCCGACTCGTGTGGGTGACGGGTTTTTCCACAACCGGTAGGTAGTCCACCAAGATCAACTCGGTGGGCCGGTTCGCGTGATCGTTGGCGCCGGAGGTGGTGCCGACATGAACGCACGAAATGCACTCGGCAGGTACGGCGAGACCCTGGCCGCGCGGCGGCTGGTCGAGGCCGGGATGACGGTTCTGGAACGCAACTGGCGCTCGGGCCGGACCGGAGAGATCGACATCGTGGCGCGGGACGGCGACGTCCTGGTCGTGTGCGAGGTCAAGACCCGCAGGAAGGGTGCCTTCGAGCATCCGATGGCCGCGGTGACCCCGGAGAAGGCGCAGCGCCTGCGGGGCCTCGCGGAGAGCTGGCTGCACACCCACGGAGGCGCCCCACCGGGAGGCGTCCGCATCGATCTGGTCGGCGTCCTGCTGCCGGAGCGGGGCGCGCCCGTCGTGGAGCACGCGCGGGGGGTGGCCTGACATGGGCTTCGCTCGTACGTGCTCGGTGGCGCTGGTCGGCGTCGAGGGTGTGGTGGTCGAGGTCCAGGCGGATCTGGAGCCCGGCGTCGCGGCCTTCACCTTGGTGGGACTGCCGGACAAGAGCCTGACGGAGAGCCGGGACCGGGTCCGGGCCGCGGTCGTGAACTCGGGCGGTGAGTGGCCGCAGAAGAAGCTCACGGTCGGGCTCAGCCCGGCCTCGGTGCCCAAGGCGGGCAGCGGATTCGACCTGGCCGTCGCGTGTGCCGTCCTCGGTGCCGCGGAGCGCATCGATCCACGGGTTCTCGCCGACATCGTGATGATCGGCGAACTGGGACTGGACGGACGCGTGCGCCCCGTCCGGGGCATCCTCCCGGCCGTGCTGGCCGCCGCGGACGCCGGATACGAGCAGGTGGTCGTGCCGGAGTGCGCCGCCGCCGAGGCGTCCCTGGTGCCGGGGGTGTCGGTCCTCGGAGTGCGCAGTCTGCGCCAGCTGATCGCCGTTCTCGCCGACGAACCCGTGCCCGACGAGGAACCCGAGGAACAGGGCCGTCCGGACCCGCTCCTCGCGGGCCTGCGGATGCCGGGGACGGGCGCGGCCACGGGGATGCACAGCATGGGCGCGACCCAGCTCGACCAAGGGCACGACATGGCCGACGTGGTGGGCCAGATCTCGGCCCGTACGGCCGTGGAGGTGGCCGCGGCGGGCGGACATCACCTGTTCCTGGAGGGGCCGCCCGGCGCCGGCAAGACGATGCTCGCGGAGCGGCTGCCGGCCGTCCTGCCGCGGCTCAGGAGGGAGGAGTCGCTGGAGGTCACGGCGGTCCACTCGGTGGCGGGCCTGCTGCCCCCGGGCAAGCCCCTGATCGACGTCGCCCCCTACTGCGCCCCGCACCACTCGGCGACCATGCAGGCACTCGTCGGCGGCGGACCCGGCATCGCACGGCCCGGCGCGGTCTCCCTCTCCCACCGGGGCGTGCTGTTTCTCGACGAGACGCCGGAGTTCAACAGCCGAGCCCTCGACGCGCTGCGGCAGCCCCTGGAGGCCGGGCATGTCGTGATCGCGCGCAGTGCGGGCGTGGTGCGGTTCCCGGCGAAGTTCCAGATGGTGCTCGCCGCGAACCCCTGCCCCTGCGGCCGCTTCTCGCAGAACGACGCCCTGTGCGAATGCCCGTCCTCGGCGATCCGCCGCTACCAGGCGAGGCTGTCCGGGCCGCTGCTCGACCGGGTCGACCTCCGGGTCGAGGTGGACCGGGTCACCCGGGCCCAGCTGACCGAGCGCGGAGCCAGAGGCGAGTCCACGGCCACGGTCGCCGAGCGGGTCCGCGCCGCCCGCGAGCGAGCGGCCGCCCGGCTCGCCGGCACCCCGTGGCGGACCAACGCCGAGATCCCCGGACGGGAACTGCGCAGCCGCTGGTACGCGACGGTCGGCGCCATGGACGAGGCGGAACGCAACCTGGAACGGGGCGTACTGACCGCCCGCGGACTCGACCGAGTCCTGCGCGTCGCCTGGACCGTCGCCGACCTGGCCGGCCACGACCGGCCCGACGCGACGGACGTCGCCCTGGCCCTGCAACTGCGCACCGGTGTGCCGCGCGGCGTGCCCATGGCCATCGGGGCGCCGGCATGAGCCGGAACGAGGACCCGGACGGCGAAGTGCTCGGCCGGGTCTTCCTCAGCCGCGTGCTCGAACCGGGCGACGAACTCGCCGGGCGGTGGGTCCGGGAATTCGGGGTGGGCGAGGTGGTGCGGCGCTTGCGGGACGGGGCGGAGCCCTTGCCCGGGGTGACCTTCAAGCGGTGGGAGGGAATGCGGGCCCGGGCGGCGCACGCCCAGCCCGGCCGGGATCTTGAGGTGGCTCGGGACGCCGGGGTGCGGTTCCTGTGCCCACGGGACGTCGAGTGGCCCGGGCAGCTCGACGACCTGGGGGACGCGCGGCCCCTGGGGTTGTGGGTGCGGGGACGGGCCGCTCTGCGCATGTGGGCCCTGCGGTCCGTGGCCGTCGTCGGGGCCCGCGCCTGCACCGAGTACGGCGCCCATATGGCCGCCACCCTCGCCGCCGGGCTCGCCGAGCGGGGCTGGGTGGTCGTCTCCGGCGGCGCCTACGGGGTCGACGGCGCCGCACACCGGGGTGCCCTCGGCGCCGGCGGAGCCACCGTCGCCGTGCTCGCCTGCGGGGTCGACCGGCCCTATCCGCGTGGACACACGCAGTTGATCAACAGGATCGCCGAACAGGGACTCGTGATCGGGGAGCTGCCGCCCGGGGACCATCCCACGCCCAGCAGATTCATCGTGCGGAACCGGGTGATCGCCGCGCTGACCCGGGGCACGGTCGTCGTCGAGGCGGCCCATCGCAGCGGCTCACTGGTCACCGCACGGGCGGCCCAGCGGTTTGGCCGCCACACGATGGGCGTTCCCGGCGCGGCCACCAGCGGCCTCTCGGCAGGCGTCCACGAACTGCTGCGCGGGGACGCCGTCCTCGTCACCAACGCCGCCGAGGTCGTCGAACTGGTCGGCGACATGGGAGAGCTGGCCCCCGAGCGCCGCGGACCCGTCCTGCCGCGCGATCTGCTGGAGCCGGCGGCCCGGCGGATCCTGGCCGCGCTGCCCGGCCGACGCGCGGCGCGAGCCGACGAGATCGCGCGCGGCGCGCAGACCACCGAGGACGACGCGATCGCGAGACTGTACGAACTCCGCTCACTTGGCTACGTCGAACGACACGGCGACAGCTGGAAGTTGACACGCCAGGCGTTGATGTCCGTTCGGGCCGGTCGCGGCGGCCGCTGACCGAGCGTGTTCGGCCGTACGGGGGAACACGGACGCCCTTGAGAATTCCCCCAGTTGGGGTGTTCGGGTGATCACGCAGCGCGATCGCCATGCCCCGCCGGGGCGTCCGGCGGAACGTATCTCCGTACGGCATGCGCTCCGCTCTTCGCGCACCGCGACACCGCAGTCACGCTACGCTCACGAGGATTCCGGCTCAGACCGGCACCTCGGCACCGGAAGGTCCCCAGAACGGCACCAGAACGACATCAGACCGACAGCTCCCCCAAAGCACCCCCGCACTTCACGGCAGAACGGCACTAGGCAACGAATGCCCCAGCACACCTCCGGGTCCGACCGGGCGGCGATCCCCCCAGCCGCCCGTGACGATGGCAGCGTGCGGCCGCCCGCTCCCTCGACGCTCGACGAGCTGTGGCGGTCGTACAAGGCGACGGGGGACGAGCGATTGCGCGAGCAGCTGATCCTGCACTACTCGCCGCTCGTCAAGTACGTGGCGGGGCGGGTGAGCGTCGGTCTGCCGCCCAATGTGGAGCAGGCGGACTTCGTGTCGTCGGGGGTGTTCGGACTGATCGACGCGATCGAGAAGTTCGACATCGACCGGGAGATCAAGTTCGAGACGTACGCGATCACGCGGATCCGAGGCGCGATGATCGACGAGCTCAGGGCGCTGGACTGGATCCCGCGCTCGGTGCGGCAGAAGGCCCGCAACGTGGAGCGGGCGTACGCGACCCTGGAGGCGCGGCTGCGACGGACGCCGACGGAGGCCGAGGTGGCCGTCGAGATGGGGATCGCGGTGGAGGAACTCCACTCGGTCTTCAGCCAGCTGTCCCTGGCGAACGTGGTGGCGCTGGAGGAGTTGCTGCACGTCGGCGGGGAGGGCGGCGACGGGCTGAGCGTCATGGACACGCTGGAGGACCACGCCGCGGACAATCCCGTGGAGGTGGCCGAGGACCGGGAACTGCGCAGGTTCCTGGCGCGGGCGATCAACACCCTGCCCGAGCGGGAGAAGACCGTGGTGACCCTGTACTACTACGAGGGGCTCACGCTCGCCGAGATCGGGAACGTACTCGGGGTGACCGAGAGCCGGGTCAGTCAGATCCACACCAAGTCCGTGCTCCAGTTGCGGGCGAAGCTGGCTGGGTTCGGTCGCTGACCTGGCCGGACGGCGTGGGTTGCGGGGCGGGGTTCGGCGGAGACACTCCCGTCCGCCAGGGCACGTCCGTAAAGTGGTTGGCGTGCCAAGGATTCGAGCGGCCTCCGTGGCCGAGCACCGGTCGATGCAGCGAGCCGCCCTGCTGGACGCGGCTCGGTCCCTGTTGTCCGAGGGCGGGACGGAGGCGTTGACCTTCCCGGCTCTCGCCGAGCGGACGGGGCTCGCGCGCTCGTCCGTGTACGAGTACTTCCGGTCCCGGGCCGCGGTGGTCGAGGAACTGTGCGAGGTCGACTTCCCCGTCTGGGCAGCGGAGGTCTCCGCGGCCATGGAGCGTGAGGCGACGCCCGAGGGCAAGGTCGAGGCGTATGTGCGCCGGCAACTCTCGCTGGTGGGGGACCGGCGGCATCGGGCCGTGGTGGCGATCTCGGCGAGCGAACTGGACGCCGGCGCCCGGGAGAAGATCCGGGCGGCGCACGGCGGACTGGTCGCGATGATCGTCGAGGCCCTGGCTGAGATGGGCCACGCGGAACCCCGGCTGGCGGCGATGCTGCTCCAGGGGGTCGTGGACGCGGCGGTGCGCCGCATCGAACTGGGCGCGGCGGAGGAGCCTTCGGCGATCACGGAGGCGGCTGTGGCTATGGCGTTGAGGGGCGTTCGGGGCTGAGGTCGCGGTAGCGAGCGACCGACCGGGTGTTGGCTGGTTCCTGGCGGTGCGGGGTGGGGCCTGGGGGAGATGCGTGTGTCGCCAGGCGCGGGGTGGTGTCAGGCGGCGCGGTTGAGATCGGGGCGTCGAGTGGCCCGGTGTAGGCGGGTGCCGCTACTCCCGGTCGTGCAGCTCGACTGTGCTGGCCAGTGCCCGGCGGCGCGGGTAAGGCCGGGGCGTCACGCAGCCAGGTGTCGGCGGTGTGACGCTGCGCCCGACCGTGCCTCCCGGCGGCGCGACTGCCCGGAGCTACGCCGGCTGAAAGGCTGCGCACGCTCGATGGCCCCCACGCCGTCCGTGGCCGTGCCGCCTAGGTCGGCACCGGCACCCCCAGCACAGGCAGCAGCCTCGACGGTCCCCTGTACAGCAGCCACGGCGGCATGAGCGACAGCGGATCCAGGTATGTCTCGCCCCTCCGTACGCCCCAGTGCACGCATGTTCCCGTGCAGTGCGAGCCGCTCGCCTCCACCGTCCCCACCACCTCCCCGGCCTCCACCTCGTCGCCCTTCTTCAGTTCCGCCCGCACCGGTTCGTACGTCGTGCGCAACGGTGGATCGCCCGTCCCCGTCAGTTCCACCGACACGACGCCCTTCCCCGCCACCCGGCCCGCGAAGGAGACGCGCCCCGCCGCCACCGCCCTGACCGGTGTCCCGGCCGGCGCCGCCAGGTCCACGCCGCGGTGGCCTCGGCCGTACGTCGTCGCCGGAGGCTCCCAGCCGCGCAGGACCGGAGGGCGTACTCCCACGGGCCACGCCCGGGCGACCGGGGACAAGGCGGGATCCTGGGCCGGTGCGGTGGGCGCGCTCATGGACGTCGGGGTCAGTCGAGGGACCGGTGACAGCAGGGCGATCGCCGTCAACAGCAGCAGTGACACCAGCCGCCCGCATGCCCTCGCGACCCCTGCCGTCCTCGCGCATCGCTTCATTCGCATGCGAGAACCGTCCCGCACCCCCACGGATCATGGCCGGTATCTGTGGATAACTCCTGGGTTGTGGACAGCGGCGTCACCCGGTGCCTCCCGGGTCCCGTACACTTCTTCTGGCGATCCGGGTCACCGGGTCGACTTCGCACGCCCCGATACGAGGCCACCACCAGGCTCGTATCAGCGCCCCTCGGTCCTTTGTGGCACGGCGCATGTGGGCGTCAGGCGCGGGAGCCGTCCGGCACCTGCGGCACAACCGAGAAATTCAAGGAGATGCGGCCATGGCCGTCGTCACGATGCGGGAGCTGCTGGAGAGCGGCGTCCACTTCGGTCACCAGACCCGCCGTTGGAACCCGAAGATGAAGCGCTTCATCTTCACGGAGCGCAACGGCATCTACATCATCGACCTGCTCCAGTCGCTGTCGTACATCGACCGCGCCTACGAGTTCGTCAAGGAGACCGTCGCCCACGGCGGCACGGTCATGTTCGTCGGCACGAAGAAGCAGGCGCAGGAGGCCATCGCCGAGCAGGCCACCCGTGTCGGCATGCCCTTCGTGAACCAGCGCTGGCTGGGCGGCATGCTCACCAACTTCTCGACCGTCTACAAGCGCCTTCAGCGCCTGAAGGAGCTCGAGCAGATCGACTTCGAGGACGTGGCCGCCTCCGGCCTCACCAAGAAGGAGCTGCTGGTCCTCTCGCGCGAGAAGGCCAAGCTGGAGAAGACCCTCGGCGGTATCCGCGAGATGTCCAAGGTGCCCAGCGCCGTCTGGATCGTGGACACCAAGAAGGAGCACATCGCGGTCGGCGAGGCCCGGAAGCTCAACATTCCGGTTGTCGCCATCCTCGACACCAACTGTGACCCCGACGAGGTCGACTACAAGATCCCGGGCAACGACGACGCGATCCGCTCCGTCACCCTGCTCACCCGTGTGATCGCCGACGCTGTCGCCGAGGGCCTCATCGCCCGTTCCGGCGTGGCGACGGAGGGCAAGGGCGAGAAGGCCGCGGGCGAGCCGCTCGCCGAGTGGGAGCGCGACCTGCTCGAGGGCGAGAAGAAGGCCGACGAGGCTGCCGAGAAGCCGGCCGAGGCCGCTGCTGCCGAGGCCCCCGCCGCTGAGGCTGCTCCGGCCGCCGAGGCTGCCCCGGCCGACGAGGCTCCCGCTGCCGAGGCTCCGGCCGCCGAGGCTCCGGCCGCCGAGGGCGAGCAGGCCTGACACCGTCGGTGTTGACGGCGGGAGCGGCAACCGTGCCCGCGGCGCGGTGAAGTCCGCTCCCGCCGTTCACCCGTAGGTCGACGGAAGGTCAGCGGCCCCGGCTAATCCATGGGGCCGTAGACCCCCTAGATCTTCGATCTTCCAGACTTCGAGAAAGATTCACAGACTCATGGCGAACTACACCGCCGCTGACGTCAAGAAGCTCCGTGAGCTCACCGGCGCCGGCATGATGGACTGCAAGAAGGCGCTGGACGAGGCCGAGGGCAACGTCGAGAAGGCCGTCGAGGCGCTGCGCATCAAGGGCCAGAAGGGCGTCGCCAAGCGCGAGGGCCGCTCCGCCGAGAACGGCGCCGTGGTCTCGATCATCGCTGACGACAACTCCTCCGGTGTCCTCGTCGAGCTGAAGTGCGAGACGGACTTCGTCGCCAAGGGCGAGAAGTTCCAGGCCGTCGCCACCGCGATCGCCGAGCACGTCGCGAAGACCTCCCCGGCCGACATCGAGGCCCTGCTCGCCTCCGAGATCGAGGCCGGCAAGACCGTCCAGGCGTTCGTGGACGAGGCCAACGCCAACCTCGGCGAGAAGATCGTCCTGGACCGCTTCGCACAGTTCACCGACGGCTTCGTCCTCGCGTACATGCACCGCACGATGCCCGACCTGCCCCCGCAGATCGGTGTCCTCGTCGAGCTGGACAAGCCGAACGCCGAGGTCGCCAAGGGCATCGCCCAGCACATCGCCGCCTTCGCGCCGAAGTACCTCTCCAAGGAGGACGTCCCGGCCGAGGTCGTCGAGTCCGAGCGCCGCGTCGCCGAGGAGACCACCCGCGCCGAGGGCAAGCCCGAGGCCGCCCTGCCGAAGATCGTCGAGGGTCGCCTCAACGGCTTCTTCAAGGACGCCACGCTGCTCGGTCAGCCGTACGCGCTCGACAACAAGAAGTCCGTCCAGAAGGTCCTGGACGAGGCCGGTGTCACCCTGAAGCGCTTCTCGCGCATCAAGGTCGGCATCTGAGTCCGTGCCGCGATCGGCGCCCGACACCGATAGGGTCGAAGGCAGTCGTTGGCGGACTCCGGCACCGCGCACGCGCGCGTGACGGACGACAGCAGATCTGACGAGGAGGCCATTGCCGCGCATGGGATGCGAAACCCACCCCGCCCGGCAATGGCCTTCTTCGTATGTGCACCACGTAACAAAGGCGGGATCTCGATGACCACCAAGGCCCAGAAGAGCGACGACGGCAAAGTACGCGGCCGGTTTCTGCTGAAGCTGTCCGGAGAAGCCTTCTCCGGTGGCGGGGGCCTCGGCGTCGACCCGGACGTGGTGCACAAGATCGCCCGTGAGATCGCGGCCGTCGTGCGCGACGGCGCGGAGGTCGCGGTCGTCATCGGCGGCGGCAACTTCTTCCGCGGCGCCGAACTCCAGCAGCGCGGCATGGACCGGGCCCGCTCCGACTACATGGGCATGCTCGGCACCGTGATGAACTGCCTCGCCCTCCAGGACTTCCTGGAGAAGGAGGGCATCGACAGCCGGGTCCAGACCGCCATCACCATGGGCCAGGTCGCCGAGCCGTACATCCCGCTGCGCGCCGTAAGGCACCTGGAGAAGGGCCGTGTGGTCATCTTCGGCGCCGGTATGGGCATGCCGTACTTCTCCACCGACACCACCGCCGCGCAGCGCGCCCTGGAGATCGACGCCGAGGCGCTGCTGATGGGCAAGAACGGTGTCGACGGGGTCTACGACTCCGACCCGAAGACCAACCCGGACGCCGTCAAGTTCGACTCTCTCGGCTACGGCGAGGTCATCACGCGCGAACTCAAGGTCGCCGACGCCACGGCGATCACCCTGTGCCGCGACAACAAGCTCCCGATCCTCGTCTTCGAGCTTCTGGCGGAGGGCAATATCGCCCGCGCCGTCAAGGGTGAGAAGATCGGCACGCTCGTGGGTGAGCAGGGCGGTCGGGGCTGACGCTCCGACAACTCCGACAACAAACCCGTCCGGGGGACGGACGGGGCGGACCCTGACCGGGGGATGGACAATGTCCTGCCGGTCGGGAACCGTGCAGGAAGAAGACGCGACGCAGCCGGCCGCCGCCCCACCGAGGAACCGCAGCCGGGCCTTACTCAAGACGCAGGAGCAAGTGGTGATCGAAGAGACCCTCCTCGAGGCCGAGGAGAAGATGGAGAAGGCCGTCGTGGTCGCCAAGGAGGACTTCGCCGCGATCCGCACCGGCCGTGCGCACCCGGCGATGTTCAACAAGATCGTGGCCGACTACTACGGCGCACTGACGCCGATCAACCAGCTGGCTTCGTTCTCCGTGCCGGAGCCGCGCATGGCGGTCGTGACCCCGTTCGACAAGAGCGCGCTGCGCAACATCGAGCAGGCCATCCGCGACTCGGACCTGGGCGTCAACCCGAGCAACGACGGCAACATCATCCGAGTGGTGTTCCCCGAGCTCACCGAGGAGCGCCGGCGCGACTACATCAAGGTCGCCAAGGCCAAGGCCGAGGACTCGCGCGTGTCCATCCGCTCCGTCCGCCGCAAGGCCAAGGACGCCATCGACAAGCTGATCAAGGACGGCGAGATCGGCGAGGACGAAGGCCGCCGTGCGGAGAAGGAGCTCGACGACACCACGCACAAGTACGTCGCTCAGGTGGACGAGCTCCTCAAGCACAAGGAAGCAGAGCTGCTCGAGGTCTGATGAACGACTCTTCCTGGGGGGCGCCGACCGGGTCCGGGCAAGCCGGGTACTGGGGGGCCACCGCGCGTGGACCTGTCCAGGGGGCTGCCCCGGCGGGTCCCGCGTACGATGCGCCTGAGGCGCAGCAGACTCGCCCCATGCCCATCGTGCCCGACGTGCCCGCGTATGGCGGAGACCAGGATGACGACCGGGGGGCCGCGCGGACGGGCGGCCCCTTGTTCCACGGCCGGCCACCGCAGACGCGGTCTCACGACATGCCGCAGGCGCGGCCCTTCGAAGCGGCGCCGCAGAATCCGGAGCCCATGCCCGACGCACCACAGCCGGCGCCCCCGCCGCAGAAGAAGAGCGCGGGGCGCGACCTGAGTGCGGCCATAGGGGTCGGGGTCGGGCTGGGCGTGGTGATCGTCGCGTCGCTGTTCGTCGTCAAGGCCGTGTTCGTCGGCGTGGTCGCGGTCGCCGTGGTGGTGGGCCTGTGGGAGCTGACCAAGCGGCTGGAGGAGCGCAAGGGCATCAAGGCGCCGCTCGTGCCACTGGCGCTCGGCGGTGCGGCCATGGTCGTATCCGGATACGTCCGGGGTGCCGAGGGTGCCTGGGTGGCGATGGCGCTGACCGCGCTCGCCGTGCTGGTCTGGCGGATGACCGAACCGCCGGAGGGCTACCTCAGAGACGTCACCGCGGGTGTCTTCGCGGCGTTCTACGTGCCGTTCCTGGCGACCTTCGTCGCGATGATGCTCACCGCCGACGACGGCCCCTGGCGGGTCCTGACGTTCCTGCTCCTCACGGTCGTCAGCGACACCGGCGCGTACGCCGTCGGATGGCGCTTCGGCAGGACCAAGCTCGCCCCGCGCATCAGCCCCGGCAAGACCCGTGAGGGCCTGCTCGGCGCGGTGAGCTTCGCGATGGTGGCCGGCGCGCTGTGCATGCAGTTCCTGATCGACGACGGCACCTGGTGGCAGGGCCTGCTGCTGGGTCTCGCGGTGGCGGCCAGCGCGACGCTCGGTGACCTCGGCGAGTCGATGATCAAGCGGGACCTCGGCATCAAGGACATGGGCACCCTGCTGCCGGGTCACGGCGGGATCATGGACCGGCTGGACTCACTGCTGCCGACGGCACCGGTGGTGTGGCTGCTGCTGGTGCTGTTCGTGGGCTCGGGCTGACGTATCGGTCGTATCCGGGGAGCCTCCGCTCGTGCAGAGCGGAGGCTCCTTGGCATGTGGGACGATTTCGACGTACGCCCGAAAGGCATCAAAAGGGGGTCATCATGACCGCCATCCGAGAGATCATCGACGTCGACCGCCCCCCGAACGAGGTCTGCGCCTATCTCACCGACCCCTCCCACCTGCCGGAATGGCAGCTGAGCGCAGTCTCGACCGAACGCCTCGACGCGGGCCCGATCCGCCCCGGGTCCCAGGTGCGGGTCACCCGGCGGGTGGGCACCCGGCAGATCCCGACGACCGTGCAGTTCGACGACCTCGACCCTCCGCACAGCTGGGATCTGCACGGCATCGACGGCCCCGTCCGGACCCGTACCCACGGAGAGATCGAACCGCTCGACGACGGCCGCCGCAGCCGTGTGACGATCGACATCGACTTCGAGGGGCACGGTGCCGGCAAGATCCTTCTCCCTCTGGTGGTCCTCCCACAGGTCCGCAAGGAACTGCCACGCGACGAGCGGCTCCTCAAGGACCGGCTGGAGGGTGGGGCGGCCTAGTCCGGACCTCGGGCACGGCGGACCGGGGCGGTACGAGGTGGAGTCCTTTCGGGCGGCGACGAACGACTCGATGGGCTGGGCGGGGACGCCCGTGACGCGCTCGACGCCGTCAGCCGTGCCGTCGTCAGCGGTTGGCGCGGTGCGACCGGGCCGTGGTGGCCCGGGAGAATTCAGCGGCCGGCTCCGTCATGTCGACCGAGCCGGGTCCCGTCAGCTCGAAGACCTGCCCGATCTGCCGAGCGGGGTCGCGGAGCACGGTCGCGATGACCCGGGCGACGTCGGCGACCGGCGAGGTGCGTCCGGTGCCGAACGACACGAGCACCGCGGTCAACGGCGGGCACAATAGCGGCCACAGCGCGACCCCCTTCGTGCCCTTTTCCGCAGGTCAGCTCCCCCCTTTCTTCAGATCGCGCGGTGATTCCCCAGCTCAGAGCGCGGGTTCTGACGGAGTCCCGCTAACCGACACCGGCGGCCGTACCGGACCTCAGCGCCGGGCCAGCGTGAGCACGCTCAGACCGAACATCGCGACACCCAGGGGGAGATGGACCGACGGGACGTGAGCGATGCCCAGCACAACCTGGACCGAGGCGAGTACGAGAAAACCCAACGCGTGCCAGATGGGCCGGGGCGAGCCGCCGCCCGGCTTCCACGCCAGCACCGCCGCGAGCACATACAGCATCGAAGCCCCGTACATCACACGGGCGCCGACACTGTGCAGCACCTCTCCGTAGGACGAGGTCAGCAGCAGTCCGGCGGAGACCGCCTGAAGGAAGATGGTCAGCGTCTGAAGGGCGATCGCGATCTGGAGGAAAGAGGAGCTGCGCTGTGCGTTCGCCGTCGCCGTCACCTGAATGGCCATGCCACAGTCCCCTTTTCCGCCCTCGGGCAGTAGATCGATAAGGTCTCACCAGCCCGACGACGCGGGCCCGCGAAAGGTAAGGCGAGGGGGCGGCCGAAGGCATGGGGAGAGTCGGGACTGGCGCGGATGAGGTAGTCGACGAGCGACGCCAACTGATCAATGTCGCTTACCGATTGCTCGGTTCGGTGACCGAGGCCGAGGACGCCGTACAGGATGCCTACGCACGCTGGTACGAGCTGTCCCGAAGCCGGCAAGAGGAGATTCTGTCCCCAGGCGCCTGGCTGACGACGGTGACCAGCCGCATCTGCCTGGACCTGCTCGGCTCGGCACGGGCCCGCCGTGAACGCTATGTCGGCGCATGGCTGCCCGAGCCGCTGCCCGACCGCACCGAGTGGGACCATGCGGGTGGCGCCGATCCCACCAGCCCTGCCGACCCCGCCGACCAGATCGTCCTGGACGAGTCGGTGGCCATGGCCTTCCTCGTCGTCCTGGAATCGATGACGCCCGCCGAGCGGGTGGCGTTCGTCCTGCACGACGTCTTTCGTTACCCGTTCGCCGAGATCGCCGACGTTCTCGGCCGGACTCCTGCGGCCTGCAAGCAACTGGCGGCCTCCGCCCGGCGGCGGGTGAGCCTCTCGGGCGCTCCGGTGACGGCGACCGGCCAGGCCGACGTGGTGAGGCACGTCAAAGAGGCATGGGAGACGAAGGACATCGCAGCCCTCATCGGTCTCCTCAACCCGGCCGCGGTGATGACCGCCGACGGCGGAGGCATGGTCGGCACCGTCCTGCGCCCGGTCGAAGGCGGCGCGCGCATCGCCCAGTACATGGTCGCCATTGCCGATAAGTCTCCGGGGCTCGAACTCCTGGAGCGGTCGGTCAACGGTGTGCCGGGTCTGGTGGCTCAGCGTGCCGGCGTTGTCATGACCGTAGCCTCGTTCGACGTCGCCGACGGGCGTATCACCCGGATCTGGGCGGTCCGCAACCCTGAGAAGTTGCGGCCTTGGGCTCGGGAGCGCTAGCTGGATCGCGGCATAGGTGCCGGGCAGCGTCGCGGTTTGCGGCGGTGACACTCAGTGGCCCGGCCCGGCCCGGCCCGGCCCGGCATAGGACGACCAGCCCGGCCGGACAAGGCGTGTCTGCATCCGAATCCTGGCCGGATCGCCCCCAGTCCGTACGGTGCCGCCCTTGCGGGGTGGTCCGGGAGAACCTGGCGGAGACGGCCAGTGAGCTTGGGGGAGCCGTGCGAGACGGCTACCGAGGAGTAGCTAGGCCTGCACGAAGCGTTCGAGGAACTGGGGGCCTCCACCAGGTTGGTCCGTGTGTGGTGAGGGTGTCGTCGCCTGGGCTCGGTCGGCCCAGGGCTCACTGAGTGCTGGGCCGTCCCCGGACCGTGACCACCCCCACCCCACTCCGCCCCGGACCCGCACAGTTGATCTGCCACACTGGACGGGTTATGCCTGCACCCGGAGAACTGATGTGCTCCGGGCACGAAGAAGCCCCCTACCAGCGATGTTGTCGCCAGTAGGGGGCTGTTTGGTGCCCGGTGGGCCGTCCCTGGGCCGTCAGGGCTCCTGGGCCGTGCCGAAGACACCATCCAGGGCCCGTCGGGCACGCTCGGTGCTGCTGGGCATCAGGTGGGCGTACACCCGCAGTGTCATCGCCGGATCGGAGTGCCCGAGGTACTCGCTCACGGCCTTGATGCTCTCGCCCGCGTCCAGGAGGACCGAGGCGTAGAAGTGGCGAAGGGCGTGCATCCCGTGTTGCCGGGCGGAGGCGTACGGCTTGCCGGGTTCCGGCGTCGGGATGAGGCCGGCCGCCGCGATGGCGCGCTTCCACTCGTGGACGTTGAAGTTGCTTCGCCAGACGATCCCGTTGGCCGTGTTGGTGAAGATCAGATGCCGCTCGGTCAGCGGGCCGTCCGGCCTGATCCACGGCAGCTTGATCGCCACAGGCGGGTGAGTCTCGATGTGCCGGCGCAAGGCCGAAGCCACCGACGACGGCAGCGGTACGTCCCGCTCCTTGTTGCCCTTGGGCGGAGCGAAGACCGCGACGCCCCGGACCAGCTTGACCTGAGTGGTGACGCGAAGAGTGTCGCCGTCGAGCTGGGCGGTGTCCTCGGCCAGACCGATGATCTCGCCCTGGCGGAGACCGCAGCCGCTGCCGACGTCGACCATGGCTCGGTAGCGCTCGGGCAGGGCGTCACGGACCGCCCGCACCTGAGACGGAAGCCAGGGCACGACCCGGGCGGTGGAGACGGCTGGCGGGCGGACCGACGCGGCTGAGCACGGGTTGCGGGCGAGGTGGCCGTCATCCACGGCGGCCGACAGCACCGCGCGGACGTTGGCGTAGATGTTGCGGGCGTAGGTGCCGCCGATCGAGCCGTTCTCCAGGTCGCGAACGAACTCGCGAATGTGGACCGGACGGAAGGACCCGAGCGGACGCGCCCCGATACGAGGGAAGGCGTGCAGCCGAAGACGGGTTTCCGCTCCGATGCGTGTGTTCAGGTCGGTCGTTTGCCCGGCGAGCCAGCGTTCCGCGTACTGCTGGAAGGTGGTCCGGGCGGCCCTGGGGTCGACGTACTGGCCACGGGACATGTCGGCAGCGGTCTCGGCCAGCCACTCCTCCGCCCGGCGCTTCTGGCGGTCCGGGAAGGATCGGCTCTTCTCCGTGCCGTCTGGCCCGACGTACCGGGCCCGGTAGCGGAGGCCGTTGCCGTAGCGGTCGGTCTTGACCTTCACGGCCTTGCCGTCCGGACCCGACTCGGTCTTGTACCAGCGGTCTTGGATGTGCCCGGCCATTAGGCAGCCTCCCCGATCTGGGAGTCGACCCAGGCGCGTACGTCGTTGGGGTCGAAGCGCAGGTGCCGGCCGACGCGGAAGCCGCGGGGGCCGGTGCGCTTGCGGCGCCACTGGTAGACCGTTTCGACGCTGGGCAGTTCGAACATGTCCACCAGGTCGTCAGGGGTCAGGAAGCGGTTCGGCAGCTCGGTGGTCATGTCACCACTCCCTTTCATCGGCGGACTGGTCGCGCAGGGCTTCACGGGCGGTCTCGCGGTTGTGCAGGAGGCCGCGGGCGATGGTGGCGGCGAGGGCGGATTCGCCCGGGGTGTGGCCGTGTCCGGCGTACTGCCAGTCGGTCAGTACGAGGACGGTGTCCGGCTCGACGTCGTCCAGGCCGAGGGCTTCGCGTTCCTGGGCGGCGCGGAAGTCGGCGCGGGCCTGGCGGAGTTCGCCGAGGGTGGTGGAGTAGCGGCGGGACTTCGAGCTGAAGTGGCCGCGGAAGCCGAGCATGTGGGCCCAGGCCCAGAGGCGGCGGTCGGGGTAGAAGGGGTCGAGCAGCTTGCAGGCCTCGATGAGGCGGCGAGTGTGGTCGGGCACACCGTGGCGGTCGAGTTCGGAGAGTTCGCCGATGCGGCGGTCGAGGGTGCCGGTGTTTTCGGCGGCCTTGGTGGCGTACTTGGCGACGTAGGAGGCGACGGCTTGTTCGGTGATGTCGGAGCCATCGCCGAAGGCTTTGACGGGGCGGACGTCGAGTTGGGTGCCCCAGCGGAAGGTGCGGGCGGGCTGGTCCTCGACGGCCGGGACCGAGACCGAGGTGTACGAGTGCGCGGCGGCGGCGCGGATCGAGTCGGTGAGCAGTTCGACGGTTGCCCAGGCCGGGGGCGGGGTGTCCGGGCCGTCGGGGCCGTCGATCCGAATGACGGCGTGGAAGTGCAGGGCGCCGCGCTTCTGGAACTCCGCCACTTTGCCGTACGAGATACGCGCATGGTCGGCGAGTTCGCGACGGGTAAGTCCGGCGTGGGCGGCGATCTCGCGGCGCAGGCGAGTGGTGAAGCGCTGCCACAGGTTGCCTGCGTGGTTGTTGAAGAGGACGGCGCCCGCGTAGTCGTAGGTGGTGGGGTCGAGGGCGGTGCCGAGTGCGGGGTCGTCGGCGGGGTGGTGGGTGCCGCAGCGGCAGGTGCCGTGGTCGGGGCGGTTGTGGACGGGGCCGAAGGAGGGGGCGGTGAGGGTGGCGAAGACGCGGGGGTGGTCGCGGACGGTGGCGGGGATGTCGCGGTGGTCGTCTCCGGCGAGGCCTGCGCGGATGAGGTGGTAGGTGTCGCCTGCGTAGGTGAATGCGCAGGAGGGGCAGCGGGAGGCGCGGCGGTTGCCGCAGGCGAGGCGGAGGCGTCCGCCGGGCTCGCTCTCGGTGGAGTAGTGGTGCAGGGTCTCGCCGGTGGTCTTGTCTTTGGTGAGGGTCCAGCCGGTGAGGTGGATGGGGTCGGCGCAGCCGCCGGTGCGGCGGATCTGTTCGTGCCAGCGGTCGTAGTCGTCGGCCGAGGCCACCCTCAGCAGGTCGCCGAGGGTGGCCGGGTCGAGCAGCTGGTCAGGCACGGGCGCCCTCCTGCGCGCGGAGGGGGCGGGTGCCGGTGCCGTGGCAGGCCGGGCAGTGGGCGGTGATGGTCCGCAGGTGGCCGTGCCGGTCGCGGCCGCCGAGGGTGATGGCGGCGGAGGCCTGTCCGTCGCAGTCGGGGCAGATGCGGGGCGGCGGTGTGGTGCGGTGCGTCATGCTGGGGGTTCCTTCCGGGCCTTCGGGTTCGGAATGGGGCAGGGCTCCCGGGCGGCGGAGACTTGGCGGTTGAGGCCGCCCGGGGGCCGGTCAGCGCTGTTCGGCTTCGGTGTTGATGAGCGAGCGGATGACCAGGGCGCAGATGGCGACCGAGGCGCCGGTGATGGCGACCGCGAGGAGCATCGAGACCAGGACGGCGCCGACGACCAGGACCACGGCCGTGCCACCGCCGACCAGGGCGACAACGGCGCCCGGGGTGAGCTGGACGGTGGTCCGGGCAGCCGCCGGGGCGGGGGTGACCGGGGCCGGGGCGGTGTCCTGGTGCTGGATGACGGCGGTGGGCTCGACGACGGCGGGCGGGGTGATCAGGCCGGTCGGCTGGGGCATGGTCGGGACCTTGGGGCGGATCATGGTGGGTTTCCTTTCGTGGGCGGGTTACTTGATGGCGGTGTCGATGACGGGGGCGAGGAGGCTGTCGGCGATGAGGTAGCCGCCGAGGAGGAGCACCAGGACCAGCCAGAGCGGCGGGCGTATGAGCTTGCAGCCGAGGTAGCCGACGGCGGCGAGGGCGAACCAGAGGGGGACGTCCATGGGCGGTGGCCTCCTATCGGACGGTGCAGCGGTGGGTGCGGGCGGCGAGCTGGGCGGCACTCTGGCTGGAGTAGTCGGCGGACCAGCCGCAGCGGTCGTTGGTGCACACGGCGGCGTGCTGGGTGCGGCCGTTGCGGTCGCGGTGGGTGCCGATCTGCACGGGGCCGATCCGCATGACGGAGTGGAAGTAGTCGCGGGCAGGCATCGGGGTCGTGTCCTTTCAGATCAGGTGAGTTGGGCGGCGATGGCGGCGGCCAGATGCGGCGGGACGCCGAGGCGGGCGCGCAGGGTGTCGGTGTCGATCGGTGATCCGGTGCGGGTTTGGTGGTCGTCGGCGACCTTGCGGGCGTGGTCGACCAGCGCGGCCGGAACCGGCGGAGCCGCCGCAACGGGCGCAGCCGGGACGGGTTCGGTGGCCGGAAGCGCGGGGGCTTCCTCGGGCTCGATCACTGCGGCCGGGATGGTGTCCGGCTCAGCTGCGGCGGCCGGTTCGGGGTCGGGCGCAGCGGCCGGCACTTCCGGTGCAGGGTGGTCGGTGGGGGAGTGGGCGAGGAGGGTGCCGCCCATGAAGGCCAGGGCGGGCCAGGCGGCGACGAGGATGCGCAGCCAGGCAGGGACCTGCTGGAGGTCGAGGAGTCCGGCGGTGGCGACGTTGGCGCCGAGGGAGGCCACCAGCGCGATCACGAACCAGCACCAGGCCAGCCGGGACGGACCGTCGGAGCGCAGCCGCCGCCAGGAGGCGACCAGGAGCAAGTCGACCGAGACGGGGTAGGCCCAGGCCTTCCAGCCGTCTTGTCCGGCAGCGGCGGCGAGGTCGTGCAGGTGGGCGAAGGACAGTGCCCCGGCGATGACGGCCTGGACGAGTACGGCGTCGACGCGGAGGGCGGTGCGGGCCATCACGGTTCCCTTCCGGTGATGAGGCATGGCGGGGGTAGGGACCTGGCGCGAGGCGGTCGCGCCGACCGGTGGAGCGGGAGACGTCAGGCGGTGGCGGGGGCTGTCTTGGACAGCGGTGCCCAGGCCGGGGGCGGCGGGGCAACCGCGGGGCGGAAGGCCGCCAGGGCGGGCAGGTCCGGGACGCGGTGCGCGTGCTTGTTGCAGATGTTCACGGCCTCGCGCAGCGAGGTGTGCGGGGCGCGGATGCGGGCCCAGCCTCCGGAGGAGTCCCCGGCGATGGCGACGCCGCGCATGTCGGTGGGGATCTGGACGGCCGCCACGACGGCATCAGGGGAGATGTCTGCGAAGGCCATGTTGGCGGAGGTCTCGTCGTTGACGCGGTGGGCGGTACGGCCAGTGAGCTGGGAGCGGAGCATGGTGATGCTCTTGCCGAGTTCGGCGCCGAAGCGCTGCCCGCAGATCTCCAGGTAGATGCCGGCGGCGCGGCCGAGCTGGGCGAGGCGGACCAGGGCGGTGATGATGCGGTCCCGGCGCTTCTCCTCGTCCTTGGTGGCGAACAGGGCGAGTTCGGCGACCTCGTCGACCAGGACCACGACCGGAACCGGGCGCAGTTCGGCGGGCAGGTCCCAGATGTCGGCGGCGATCTCCGCATCCGGTATCGCGACACTGATGCGCTGCTGGGAGCGGATGAGCTGGTAGACCTCCGCCATGTGCGAGACGAGAGCTTCCAGAAGGTCAAGGGCGGTGTCCGGGTTGTCGGCGAGCGCGGAGAACCGGCGGGCCAGCGGGAAGAGCTCGACTCCCTGCTTGCAGTCGATGCCCACCAGCGCGACATCCATCGGAGCCAGCCCGGCGACCAGGTTGCGCTGATAGACGGACTTCCCCGACTCCGTGGCGCCCAGAGTCAGCCCGTGCGGAACCGCCCGGTAGTCGCGGTAGTGGACAGCACCGTCCTCACGCAGGGCGACCGGCACCCGCATGGGACCGCTGTCGGTCCTGGCGGGCATCTGCACCCGCTTGAGGACGTCATAGCCCGTCATGCGCACCTCGACGACGCCTGAGCGCAGTTCACGCGAGGTGACGCCGTACAGGTTGAAGGAGTGGCGCAGCCGGTCCGAGGCCGCCGCGACGTCGAAAGCGTCCTGCCCGGGACGCAGACCCAGCCGCAGGACCAGGCCGGTGCGGGTCGGGCGGATCCGCAGGATGCGCGGCGGACGGGACTGCGGGACAGGCCGGTTGGCCAGACGGGCCAATGCCAGCCGCCAGCGCGAGGGCGGGACCGTGAGGCCGCAGGCGTCCATGACGGAGGCGTAGCGGACCAGGACCCGCAGCGTGGCGAGGGTGATCCCGAAGGTCAGCCAGTACCAGGCGGGGCGCCGCCACCGCAGGATCACTGCGGCAGCGACGATCAGCACCAGAGCGACCATGAACCACGTCATGATCAGGCAGCCTCAGACTGCGAAGCCGTACCAGCCAGCGACGTCACGGCCACCGCGCGGAAGGCGATCCCGTGCCGCTTCTGACCGTTGAACTCGTTCTCCCACGCCGAAGCGACCAGACCGGTCAGCGCGACCGGGGTACCCATGGTCAACTCCTCCGAGACGCCCGGCTGCGGGACGGTGAGCTTGAGGATCTCGACCTCATCCGGCGTGGAGAACATGACCTCCACGGTCATCAGCGTGACGCCGTCCTTGTCGAGAGCGATCTCACCGGTACGGCGGTCCTTGACCTTGGGCTGCGGGGGCTTGGCGACCATCACGGTCGCGTTGGCGGTGTCGACGGGAATCTGACGCACAGCAGATCACTCCTCTATAGAGGCTGGACTTCGTCACTCATGTACATGAGTGACATGAAGAAGAGTGCATCACTCCTGTACATGAGTCAACCCGCCGCGAAGAAGAACTCGCGACGGGCTGCGGGGAGTTGAGCGTGCGTCAGTCCGCGGCCGGGATTCGGTACTCAAAGACGAACTGGTCAGCGGCCATGAGCGTGTCGCAGACCTCGACTACGAGACCCTCGGTCGTGCGGGCCTCACGGATCAGGTGAACCACCGGCGCACCGGGGCTGAGTGCCAGTTCGGACGCCTCCGCCTTGGAGGCCGGCCGCGCTTGCAGCGTCTCAACGAACTCGGCGAACTCGTGCCCGTGGTCTTCGAGTCGGGCGTAGATGCCACCGCCACCGGGGTTCTCGGCGAACAGCTCGGGGATCTCCTTGACGACGTCCCACGGGAGGTACGAGGTCGCGGTCTCGACGGGCGTGCCGTCGCGGAAGTAGAGGCGGCGCCGGGCGAGGACCTGGGTGCCGGCGGAGACGCCCAATCGCTGGGCGGCATCCTCGGGGGCCTCCATGGGGCCGATATAGAGGACGCTCACCTTGGCTGTAGCGCCAGACTGAGCCGACTCGGCGAGGTACGCGGCCCTACCGCCCTGCCGCAGGGAGCGCCGGAAGCGATCGGACGAGCGGTGCCGCACCGGGGGCCGATCCTTCACCATCGAGCCCTTGCCGTGCCGAGTTTCCACGAGCCCGCTCGCTCGGACCTCGACCATGGCCTTACGGATCGTCCCGCCCGAGACTCCGTAGCGGTCGACTAGTTCCGACTCGCTCGGCACCATCTCGCCAGGCTTGAGGACGCCCGCGCGGATCTGCTGAATGATCTCTTCGGCGATCTGCACATACCGGGGTACGGACCTCTCGCCTCCTACTGCGGTTCCCATAGTCCTTCTCTGCCTCCTATGCTCCTGTATATGAGTCAATCACAGGAAGCAACGCCTCCGCCGCTGCACTCCGTATCTGTGGCCGGAGTAGTCGTGCGCGAAGACGGCCGCCTCCTGGCGATCCGCCGGGCAGACAACGGCACTTGGGAGCTCCCGGGCGGCATCCTCGAACTCGACGAAACCCCCGAGGCGGGAGTCGCCCGCGAGGTCCTGGAGGAGACGGGCATCCACGTCGAGGTGGACGAGCTCACCGGCGTCTACAAGAACACGACCCGGGGCATCGTGGCCCTGGTCTTCCGCTGCAAGCCGTCCGGTGGCACAGAGCGCACGTCGAGTGAGTCGACGGCAGTCTCATGGCTTACGCCCGACGAGGTCGCGGAGCGTATGGCCGAGGTCTTCGCGATCAGGCTCTTGGACGCCTTGGATGGCAACGGCCCGCATGTCCGCAGCCATGACGGCCGGAAGCTCCTCGGCGTCCACTGACCTAGAGATCAAGCTGTCTGCCACGCATGGCGATGGCGAGCGACGGCGTAGATCCGCTCTACCTCGTCAGTGGTCAGCACACCGTTGAGAGGAGCTAAGGCTGACACCTCTCGTTCGCGGTACACCCTCACTGTGAGCTGAGTGGCAACGACCTTCAGATCCGTGACGCCGACGAAGACCAGAACAGGCTCCACGGGGATGGCGAAGCCGCAGTAGTGCTCAAGCACTCGTTGCACGCGTTTTGCCTCGGCCCGGCTCTTGCGAGCGTACGGCTCGGGGCGACCGTGGTTGACCTGCACTGCATCGTCGCCAACCCATACCGCCTTCCGCGAATGATTCTTCGTGTTGACACTGAACACCCCACCTGGTCCGATCAGCAGGTGGTCGAGGTCTACCTCGCGCGGCAGCGGTATGGAGTGCAGCACGCGCCACCCATGACGCCGCAGCCGATCGAGTTCAGCGCCTACACGGCGTTCGCCCGTCATGCCCTTGCGCCAGGAATCTCCGCTGGCCGGACGGCCCAGGATCCGAGCAAGGGCCCGCGTCGTCAGACCCGCTGAAGTCTCCGTGACCTTGGACCGCAGTGCAGTTCCAGGCGAGTTGGAGGCCAGGTCATCACCAGGGGCGAGGGGCGGCAGCACAGGTGTAGGGGCCGGGGCTTCGGGTGGTGCCGGCGCATCGGCCGCACTGGGTAAGTGCTCTCGCAGCACGGCCACGACTGCGTCACGATGCTCGCCTAGACGGACCGTGATTCTTCCCGTCTTGCAGTCGGCCCAGCCAGCAGCCGTGCCGTCGGGGAGATTCGCATACAGACGATCGTGCCCATGCCGCTTCCACCGCACAACCTTGAGCTCAGCCATGGTCCCTGCCTCCTCGACATCGATGCAGTCATGGCAGCAACCGGGCCTCAGATCCACAAGAGCGCGATCGGGATAGAACTTTCCCTACTTCATCAAGGCCCGCGCACGGCGCGGGCGCGCGCCGCCTCTGCGGCGCGGCCTGCCTCCTGTCTTCGCCCCGGCTGGCCGCGCCCGGCGGCGCGCTCGGCGGCTGCGGGCATGAAGTGGGGAAACACCCTCTGTGGCTGGGGCGGTCGGCTCCACGGCTTTAGGCAGCCACTTTGGGGCGAGCCTCTAAGATCATGGCCCCAACGTCGTGCTTTAGCGGGCAGGTCCACAGACTGCCCGACGCGCCGGAAGCTTACGGGGCCATGATCACTCGCCCCAAAGCAGCTCCAGCCCAAAGCCGCTCCGCCGACCTCGTTCTTCCTGAATTCGAGTCGGTGCCTATTTCAAACGACTTCCGTTATGGATGATCTGTCAACCTGAGCAAGTGACGCATCCTCCACATTTCTTGAAGTGTGTGGGGTGCACTGGACGACCACTTTCGGTCCGCACTGTCGCCACTTTCCCAGTTTTGCACAATATCCATCACGTATTTTTTCTGAAATGGAATCCATTTCGTATCTTGAGCTTCAAAAAGACTGTGTGAAGAAAGTAGCCGTTCATTCACCTCGCGCTTCGAGAGGTGTGTCCGGACTTGCGCATAGACTTTAAACTGAATCGTTTTTACCTCGTACCCTACCCATGAAATGTTGATTCCGCTGTAATCCACGGGTTCGAGGTTTAGTTCCTCTCTCAAGCAGCGTTCGCCTAAGTCGAAGAAGTCTTCCGGTGGATCTCCCGGTGTTGTGTGCCTGGCAAGTTTCATGCCCTCGTTTGGTCCGACTGTCCATACGCCGCGCTTGAAGTCGACAGCGCCTGAGCGCTGCACTGCGAGGAACTCGTTATCCAGATTGAGGACGGCGACATTGATTTTGATCGACGTCGGTGGCGATGTTCGGGCGAAGGCGATAATGTCCCCATCTGCAAAGCTAGCGCGGATCCTGGATTGCGCCTCCGGGTGACGTCGCAAATATTCGACCGTCGCCAAGTGTTCACTATAGTCGCATGGAGTGATGGTGTATCGAAAGTCCTCTCCCTCGCGGCTTTCCCGGTGATCAATCGAGGCGTCGGTTAAGAAACCGATATCTCCGGTGTAGCGGCGGTGGAACTCGTCCGCGATTCGTTGCCATTCGCTTTCGTTGAACCACTGCTGCTGTGGGCGCGTCTCCGTCACTGAGACCTGTAGGTGATTTCTCTGTAACGGCCTTGCGGTCGTCCAGCGATTTAAGGGGAAAAGACCCACTTCAGCCGGGGTGAATCCTAGTGGTTCGTATTTTGGTTGCCTGATTCCTTCTGCTAGCGACCTCAGGCGTCCCCTTCGGACCCAAATGATATTCGTTAGCAATCCTGAGATAACGCCTAGGGCGAAGCCGATCAATTCAGACACGCCGCTAGTGTATTGAAGTAACTCGCAGAGGGCCAGAAGGCGGGCGAAGTTCCCGCAGGTGTATTTGCGTTCTATGTGTTCTCTTGTCACTGTTTGCGGCTATCCGCCTAGGGCAGGCTGATCGACATCCAACCCCATGCAGATGATCGCTTCCGGGCCGTCCCTGGGCCGTCCGAAGCCACCCAACGCTGACAGTCGGCACCCACAGGTGACCACCCCCACCCCGCTCTGGCCTGGGCCCCCGGAGTTGATCTGCCACACTGGACGGGTTATGCCTGCACCCGGAGAACTCACATTCGTCGCCCCCCGCGGAGCCAAGAAGCCCCCGCGGCACCTTGCTGATCTCACGCCCGGTGAGCGTAAGGACGTCGTCGCTGCTGTCGGGGAGAAGCCGTTTCGTGCCAAGCAGCTGTCGCAGCACTACTTCGCGCGGTACACGCACGACCCCGAGCAGTGGACCGACATCCCGGCCGGGTCGCGGGCCAAGCTGCGGGAGGAGCTGTTCCCGGAGCTGATGACCGTCGTGCGGCATCTGTCGACCGACCAGGGTGAGACGCGCAAGACGCTGTGGCGGCTGTTCGACGGGACGCTCGTGGAGTCGGTGCTGATGCGGTACCCGGACCGGGTGACCATGTGCATCAGCTCCCAGGCGGGGTGCGGGATGAACTGCCCGTTCTGTGCCACGGGGCAGGCGGGGCTGGACCGGAATCTGTCCACCGCCGAGATCGTGCACCAGATCGTGGACGGGATGCGGGCGCTCAGGGACGGCGACGTGCCCGGTGGGCCCGCTCGGCTTTCCAACATCGTCTTCATGGGGATGGGGGAGCCGCTCGCCAACTACAACCGGGTCGTGGGCGCGATTCGCCGGCTCACCGATCCCGAGCCCGACGGGCTGGGGCTCTCGCAGCGTGGGATCACCGTCTCGACCGTCGGTCTGGTCCCGGCGATCCACCGGTTCGCCGACGAGGGCTTCAAGTGCCGGCTCGCGATCTCGCTGCACGCGCCCGACGACGAGCTGCGCGACACCCTCGTCCCCGTGAACACGCGGTGGAAGGTGCGCGAGGTCCTGGACGCCGGGTTCGAGTACGTCGAGAAGAGCGGCCGTCGGCTGTCCATCGAGTACGCCCTGATCCGGGACATCAACGACCAGGCCTGGCGTGGTGACCGGCTCGGGCGGCTGCTCAAGGGCAAGCCGGTGCATGTCAATCTGATTCCGCTGAATCCGACTCCGGGCTCGAAGTGGACTGCCTCCCGCCCCGAGGACGAGAAGGCGTTCGTCGAGGCGATCGCCGCGCATGGTGTACCGGTGACGGTCCGGGACACCCGTGGTCAGGAGATCGACGGGGCCTGCGGCCAGCTCGCGGCCACCGAGCGGTAATCTGAGCGCGTACGCCCGTACCTACATCTTCATATTCCGACAGGGGAGCGCCACAGCGCTGAGAGTGCGGCAATCGGGCCGCAGACCCTCTGAACCTCGCCCAGGTCATTCTGGGTAGGAAGTTCGGTCATCACTCAAGCTGTTGCGCCCTGCCCGGGAGCCGAAGAGGGCTCTCGGGCAGGGCCGCGTCTCTTCCTGGTCAACCCCAGGAGGAATCAAGTGAGCATCACCAGGAAGGCCACGGTCTTCGTCGTCGGGCTCGGCCTCGTCACGCTGTCCGCGTGCGGTTCGTCCGACTCCGGCAGCGGCGACGGCGCGTCCACGAGCAAGACCGTGACGCTCGTCAGCCATGACTCGTGGGCCGTTTCGAAGAGCGTCCTCGCCGCGTTCGAGAAGCAGTCCGGCTACAAGGTCAGGGTCCTTCAGGACGGCGACGCCGGGCAGGCCGTCAACAAGGCGATCCTGACCAAGGACAACCCGCAGGGCGACGTCTTCTTCGGCGTCGACAACACCCTGCTCTCCCGCGCCCTCGACAACGGGCTGTTCCAGTCGTACGAGGCCAAGGATGCCGACCTGATCCTGCCCGAGTACCGGGTCGACCAGGACCAGCACCGGGTCACGCCCGTCGACACCGGCGACATCTGCGTCAACTACGACAAGGCGTACTTCAGCGAGCACAAGCTGACGCCGCCCAGCTCGTTCGACGATCTCGTCAAGCCCGAGTACAAGGACCTTCTCGTCACCGAGAACGCCTCCACCTCCTCGCCCGGTCTCGGCTTCCTGCTGGGCACCGCCGCCCGGTACGGCGATGGGGGCACCTCCCGCTCGAGCGAAGCCGAGAGTGGGGGAGGCTGGCAGGACTACTGGAAGAAGCTCAAGGCCAACGGCGTGAAGGTGGTCGACGGCTGGGAGCAGGCGTACAACGAGGAGTTCTCCGGGTCGGCCGGCGGCAAGAAGGCCAAGGGCGACCGTCCGCTCGTCGTCTCGTACGCCTCCTCGCCGCCCGCCGAGGTGATCTACGCCGATCCGAAGCCGGCCACCGCGCCGACGGGTGTCGCGACCGGTACCTGCTTCCGGCAGGTCGAGTACGCCGGACTGCTCGCGGGCGCCGGGAACACCGAGGGCGGCAAGGCACTCCTCGACTTCCTGCTGACCAAGACCTTCCAGGACGACATGCCGCTGAACATGTTCGTCTACCCCGTGCGTGAAGCCGCCCAGGTGCCCGAGGAGTTCACGAAGTACGGCCCGCAGGCCGAGAACCCCGAGACCCTGGACCCGGCGAAGATCGCCGACAACCGTGACGACTGGGTCAAGTCGTGGACCTCGCTCGTACTGAAGTAGCGGCCCCGGCTTCGGCATCCCGCAAGAGGGGCGCGGCGGCGCGGCTCGGCCTCGTCGCCGTGCCCGTCGCGTTCTTCGCGGTCTTCTTCGCCTACCCCGTCACGGCGATCGTCGCGCGCGGTCTGAACATCGACGGGGTGTGGCGGTTCGGGCGGCTGTGGGACGTGCTCGGGCAGTCCGACATCCGGCACGTCCTGTGGTTCACCACCTGGCAGGCGCTCGCCTCCACCGCGCTGACCCTGCTGATCGCGCTGCCGGGTGCCTATGTCTTCGCCCGCTTCGACTTCCCCGGCAAACAGGTCCTGCGGGCCGTGGTGACCGTGCCCTTCGTGCTGCCGACGGTCGTGGTCGGTACGGCGTTCCTCGCGCTCGTCGGCCGCGGCGGGCTGCTCGACGAGCTGTGGGGCGTACGCCTCGACACCACCGTGTGGGCCATCCTGCTCGCGCATGTCTTCTTCAACTACGCCGTCGTCGTACGGACGGTGGGAGGGCTCTGGGCGCAGCTGGATCCTCGGCAGGAGGAGGCCGCGCGCATGCTGGGCGCCTCGCCGCTGAAAGCCTGGCGGCAGGTCACCCTCCCGGCCCTCGCGCCCGCCGTGGCCGCCGCCGCGCTCATGGTCTTCCTGTTCACCTTCACCTCCTTCGGCGTGGTGCAGATCCTCGGCGGACCGACCTTCTCCACCCTGGAGGTGGAGATCTACCGGCAGACCTCCGAGATCTTCGACCTGTCCACGGCCGCGGTCCTGACGATCATCCAGTTCCTGGCGGTGGCGGCGATCCTCGCCGTGCACGCCTGGACGGTACGGCGGCGGGAGAGCGCCCTGCGTCTGGTGGACGCGTCGGTGACGGCGAGGCGGCCGCGCGGGGCGGGGCAGTGGGCGCTGCTGGCCGGTGTCCTGGCCGTCATCGCCGTACTCCTGCTGCTGCCGCTGGCCGTGCTGGTGCAGCGGTCCCTCGACGCCCCCGACTTCGGCTACTACCGCGCGCTGACCAGTGCCGACGGCGGCGTCTTCCTTGTCGCGCCGATCGAGGCGATCGGCAACTCGCTGGAGTACGCGGTCGTCGCCACGCTCATCGCCGTGCTCATCGGTGGTCTCGCCGCCGCCGCGCTGACCCGACGGGACGCGGGCCGGTTCGTACGGGGCTTCGACGCGCTGCTGATGCTGCCGCTCGGGGTGTCCGCGGTGACGGTCGGGTTCGGGTTCCTGATCGCTCTGGACGAGCCGCCGCTGGATCTCCGGAGTTCGTGGATCCTCGTGCCGCTAGCCCAGGCGCTGGTCGGGGTGCCCTTCGTGGTACGGACCATGCTGCCGGTGCTGCGGGCCGTGGACCAGCGGCTGCGTGAGGCGGCGTCGGTGCTGGGGGCCTCGCCCTGGCGGGTCTGGCGTGAGGTGGATCTGCCGATGGTGCGGCGGGCGCTGCTGATCGCCGCCGGGTTCGCCTTCGCCGTGTCGCTGGGGGAGTTCGGGGCGACGGTGTTCATCGCGCGGCCGGACAACCCGACGCTACCGGTCGCGGTGGCGCGACTGCTGGGCCGGGCCGGGGAGCTCAACTACGGCCAGGCGATGGCCCTTTCGACGGTGTTGATGATCGTGTGCGCGGTGGCGCTGCTGGTGCTGGAGCGGCTCCGTACGGACAGAACGGGGGAGTTCTAGATGCTGTTGAGCCTGGCGGGTGCGACCGTACGCTTCGGGGGTCGGGCCGTGCTCGACGCCGTCGACCTCGATGTCGCCGAGCACGAGATCGTGTGCGTGCTCGGGCCGAGCGGCAGCGGCAAGTCGACGCTGCTGCGGGCGGTGGCGGGGCTGCAACCCCTCGACGCCGGAGGCGTGTCGCTGGACGGACGGGACCAGGCCGCGGTGCCCGCGCACAAGCGGGGCGTCGGGCTGATGTTCCAGGACCATCAGCTCTTCCCGCAGCGTGACGTCGGCGGCAACGTGGCCTTCGGAGCCCGGATGCACGGCGCCTCGAAGACGGAACAGGCCGAGCGGGTACGGGAGTTGCTCGACCTGGTCGGTCTGCCGGGCGCGGCCGGGCGAGCCGTCGCCTCCCTGTCCGGCGGGGAGCAGCAGCGGGTGGCGCTGGCCCGTGCGCTCGCGCCCCGGCCCCGGCTGCTGATGCTGGACGAGCCGCTGGGCCAGCTCGACCGCTCGCTGCGGGAGCGGCTCGTCGTCGAACTGCGGGAGCTGTTCGGGCGGTTGGGCACCACCGTGCTGGCCGTGACGCACGACCAGGGCGAGGCCTTCGCGCTGGCCGACCGGGTCGTGGTGATGCGGGACGGCCGGATCGCCCAGACCGGGACGCCCCTCGAGGTGTGGCAGCGACCGGTGGACGAGTTCGTGGCACGCTTCCTCGGCTTCGACAACGTGGTCGAGGGCACGGTCGCCGGAGAGGCCGCGGACACCCCCTGGGGCAAGCTGCCCGTCGGCGAGGACGCCGCCCAGGGGACGCGCACGCTGCTCGTGCGGCCGGCCGGGGTCCGCCTCGTCGCGCCTGATGAGGGGCTGCGCTGCACGGTTGCCGCGCGGACGTTCAAGGGGACGCATGTCGCCGTGCATCTCCAGCCGGAGGAGGCGCCGCGTCTGGAAGCGGCCTGTGCGCTGCGGGATGCGCCGGAGGTCGGGGGCACGGTCGGGGTGGCGTTCGACGCGGCGGAAATTGTCGTGCTCGGCTGATCACGGGGCGCATAGGGTGCCGGTCATGACGCTGATCGCGCACGACCGCTACTGCGACGAGATCGCCCACCAGGTCGGCCTGTTGAGGGCCGTGGTGACGTCCGGTGCCGATCTGTCGGCGACCGTGCCGACCTGCCCGGACTGGTCGCTGGAACAGCTGGTGCGGCACACGGGCGGCGCCCTGCGCTGGGTGGAGCTCATGGTGCGGACGCGGGCACCGGAGGAGATCCCGGAGGTGCGGGTGCCGCTCGGCGCCGGACCGGAGGGCGAGGGCGACCCTGCGGCGCTCGACGCCTGGCTGGCGGAGACCGGTGAGATGATCGTCGGCACCCTGAAGGAGGCGGGGCCGGACGCCGAGGTGTGGGGCTGGGCCGGGGTGCGCGACGCCGGGTTCTGGGTCCGCCGTATGACACACGAACTCACCGTCCACCGCGCCGACGCGACCCTCGCCGCCGGACTGCCGTACGAGGTCGCGCCCGACATCGCCGCCGACGCGATCGACGAGTGGCTCCAGATCGTGGAGTGGGCCCAGCGGACGCTGCCGGACGACCCGGCGAGGGAACTGCGCCGGCCGGGCGCGAGCATCCACCTCCATGCCACGGACGGCACGCCCGAGGTGGACGCGGAGTGGTTCGTCGACCTCTCCGCCGACGTCATCTCCTGGCGTCGCGGCCACGAGAAGGCCACCGTCGCGCTGCGCGGCCCGCTCACCGCCGTACTGCTCGCCTTCTACCGTCGACTGCCGCTGGACAGCCCCGGGTTGGAGGTGCTGGGGGAGCGGGAGCTGCTGGAGTTCTGGCTGGCGCGGGCGACGTTCGGCTGACACGCGGACGGCCCGCCCCCCGGGAAGGGGACGGGCCGCAAAGGTGTTGCCGCGAAGGAAGCGTCAGCGGTTGCTGTTCGCCCCGCGCCGGCGCAGGCCGAAGAAGACCGCGCCGCCGCCGACCGCGACCAGGGCGACCGCGATGCCCGCGATCACGCCGGTGTTGGAGTTCGCACCGGTCTCGGCGAGGTTGGAGTCACCGGCCGCGGGGGACGGAGCGCTGCTCGCGGGTGCGGTGCTGCTCTCGCTCTCCGACGGGGTCGGGGCCGGGCTCTCGGTCTCCTCGGCCGGGGTCGAGGCGGAGTCCGACGGGGTGGGGGTGTCGGACGGAGCCGGCGGCTCCTCCTCTTCCTTCTTGCAGGCCGTGGACGGCGTCGTCAGGTTCGGCTTGATGTCCTCGTCGACATAGCTGCCGGCCTTGACGTGGATCCGGTACTCGGCGTCCGGCTTCCAGTCCTCGGCGAAGGTGATGGTGACGCCTTCGCGCGAGCCCTTGACGACCTGCTCGCCGACCTTCTTCAGGTCGGCGCCGTTGTTCTGCAAGTACACCGTCACGGTGGCCGGGATACCGGCGGGGTCCACGTCGGTGACGGTGATGACGCCCTTGTCGCCGTCGCACTTGGCTTCGGCGGAGAATTCACTGATGTTGCACGCGGCGGCGGTGCCCGCGACGGAGAGCGCGAGAGCGGCCGACGCGGAGGCGACACCCAGGGCACGCACGGAGCGTGCAACAGTACGGCGGTTTATGGACACGTTTGTCCTTTACGGGAGTTGCACCACGGAGGGGGGGTTGAGAGGGCCGGTGGTGTGACACCAACGACCCCAGGAGACTCACAGGTTTATAAGCGTGGCATAAGGAGTGTCAACGCATATGCCGCCTACAGACGTTGGCTTTGCCCTCTTATTAACCAGCGAGACGTTTCAACGCCTCCGGCGCCTCCTCGATCCGGTCGACCAGCGCGATCCGCGCCTCCATCGACCGCTCCCGGGCAAGGGACTTCAGCAGCGGCCAGGCCGGCAGCCGCTCCGTCCAGTGCGCGCGGTCGACCAGGACCATCGGGGTCGGCTCACCGCGCGACTCGTAGTAGTTCGGCGTCGCGTTGTCGAAGACCTCCTGTACGGTCCCGGCGGCGCCCGGCAGGAAGACGACACCCGCGTTGCAGCGGGCCAGCAGGCCGTCCTCGCGGGTCGCGTTGGCGAAGTACTTGGCGATGTGCGAGGCGAAGGGGTTCGGCGGCTCGTGGCCGTAGAACCAGGTCGGGATGCCGACGGAACGGCCGCCCTTGGGCCAGCGGCCCCGCACCTCGAAGGCCGCGGCCGCCCAGTCGGTGACCGACGGTGTGAAACCGGGGGCCTTCGCCAGCAGCCGGAGGGCCTCGCCGAGCATCTCGTCGTCGTACGGGGCGGCGTACGCACCGAGGTTGGCCGCCTCCATCGCACCCGGGCCACCGCCGGTCGCCACGGTGAGCCCCTCGCGGGCCAGCTCCCGGCCGAGCCGCGCGGCACCCTCGTACCCCTGTGTGCCGCGCCGCATCGCGTGGCCGCCCATGACGCCCACCACCCGGGCGCCGGACAGCAGTTCGTCCAGGGCGTCCGAGATGGAGTCGTCGTGGACCGCGCGGAGCATGGAGGCGTACACGTCGCGGTCCGCCTTGGTCCGCTGGAACCAGGCGTAGGCGTGGGCGTCGGGCGTGTTCTCGTAGCCGTCGGCCAAGGAGGCGAAGAGCTCGTCGGGGGAGTAGACAAGGCCCCGGTACGGCTCGAACGGGAGGCCCGGGACCGGTGGGAAGACCAGGGCGCCGTCGGTGCGGAGCTTCGCGGCGGCTTCCTCGCGCATCGGGCAGCCGAGGAAGACGGCGCCCGCCGTGTCCGTGCCGAGCAGTTCGCGGGTACGGTCCGTCAGGTCCACTGCCTGGACCCGGAATCCGGCCAGGGAGCCGCGCGCCGAGACGGTCGCGTCGAACTCCTCCAGCGTCTCTATCTCACGGTCGTCGTGGTGGGCCGCATGGGCGGGCATCGTCTGCACCCGCCCATGCTAGGCACCGTGCGAAACGCGGCGGACCTCAGCCCTCGACGGCCGACGGGTCCATCCACACGACCTCCCAGGTGTGGCCGTCCAGGTCGTCGAAGGCGCGGCCGTACATGAAGCCCATGTCCTGCACCTTGTCCGACGCGGTACCACCGGCGGCGATGGCCTTTTCGACCAGCTCGTCCACCTTGTCGCGGCTCTCGGCACTCAGACAGATCAGCACCTCGCTGGTCGTCGTGGCGTCCGCGATCTCCTTCTTGGTGAAGGTCGAGTAGAACGGCTTGGTGAGCAGCATCGCGACGATGGTGTCGCTGATCACGACCGAGGCGGCGTTCTCGTCGCTGAACTGGGCGTTGATCGAGTAGCCGAGCTCCGTGAAGAACTTCTTCGACGCGTCGAGGTCGTTCACGGGCAGGTTCACGAAGATCATCTGCTGGTAGGCGGGGGCGGTCATCGCGGTCTCTCCCATCGGGGTGGTTGCTGTTCGGTGGGGTAGACCGGGGGTCCGACCGGAACTCATCGCCGGGCGGAGACTTTTTCGTACGGCTCCGCCGGCGGCGTCAGCGCGCCAGGGGCAGTGCCGCGAGTTCCGCCACGACCAGGGTCAGCGGACAGAAGAAGGCCAGCAGGGCACCGGCGCGCAGGGCGGCCGCGCTGCGCAGCATCGACGTGGGGGCACCGAGGCGCAGCAGTGCGGCCGTGGTGTCGGCGCGGGCCTGTCTGGCCTCCACCGCCGTGATGAGGAGCGTGGCCACGGTGCAGCCGGCGATCACGGTGGCGCCCAGGGTGCTGAGCGGGCCGACGGCGGCCGTGGCCGCGGAGCCGGAGAGCGGTGCCATGGCGTACGCGGCCGAGGCTACGGCGCACACGACGCCGAGGGGGCGGCCGATACGGGTGGCCTCCGCCATGAGGCCGCGGCCCGCCAGCAGACGCAGCGGACCCGGCCGTACGGACTGGAGCAGGCGCCCACAGAGGTGCGTCAGGCCGGGGGCGGCGAGCGCCAGGCCGAGGGCGGCGAGGACCCAGCCGACCAGGACTCCGGCGGGGCCGACGGGAAGCGCGGCCGGGACGGTGAGGGGGGCGTCCGTGGCGGTGCGGCCGGCGTAGGTCTCCACGGCCAGGCCGGCGGTGAGGATGGTGATGCCCCAGGGGAGGCCGGCGGGAGGCTTGCGGGGGACCGGGAAGCCGGCCAGGTCGTCCAAGGTCCGCGGGGCGTCCGCGGTGTCGTCCGCGTGGGCACTCGGCTCGGCGGTCTCGGTGCCCTGCGCACTCCGCCGCTCCTCCGGGGCACTGCCGCCGCCCGGGACCTCCCGCCCGGAGTCGCCCTTGCCCCCCGTGCCCCGCAACCGCGCCCCGAACCGCCCGTACGCCCCGAACGTCTCCCGTCGCGCCGACCCGCCGTACGCCCCGAAGCGGCCGAACGGTCTCCCCGCGCCCGTCGCCCCGGTGGCCCCGAGCTCCTTGGGGCGCAGCAGCAGCGCCACCGTCACCGACGCCAGTGCCGGTGCCAGGGCGAGCAGCGTCAGGGCGGCCGGCAGCGGCAGCGGGCTGTCCGCCGCCAGGAAGGCCGTGCCGTCGCCGTCGAAGGGCAGGCCCGTCAGATCGCCCCGCAGGTGGAGGAAGACCAGCAGGGCCACCATCGAGCCGAGCGTGCAGGCGAGGGCCGTGGTGGTGGCCGAGACGATCATCAGGCGGCCCGGTCCGAGGCCGATCGCCGCGAGGCCGGGCCGGGGCCTGGTGCCGGGGTCCGTGCGGGCCACCGCCACCGCGAGGTGGATCGTCGCGGCCAGCGGGGGTACGCACCAGGCCAGCCGGAGCGCGGCGGCGCCCGGCGAGTCCGGGTGGGACATCGCGAAGCCCAAGGCGGACAGCAGCAGAAAGCCCGTGCCCGCCGACCCGGCCGCCACGAGCAGGCGGCGCAGCTGTACGGCGGGCTGGGCGACGCGGGTCAGACGGAGAGCGAGCACGCGGCCCGGCCTTCCGTCTCGGCGACCGGGGGCAGGTGCACCGTGTTCACGCGCCGTCCGTCGAGGAGCGTGACCGTACGGTCGGCCATGGCTGCCGTGTCCGCGTCATGGCTGGCCAGGACCACCGTGATGCCGTGCGACCGGGCGGCGGTCGTCAGCGTGCGCAGCACATGGGTGCGGTCGGCGCGGTGCAGCGGAGCCGTCGGCTCGTCGGCGAACAGCACCATGGGGGAGGGGGCGAGCGCCCGGGCGATGCACACGCGCTGGCGTTCGGCCTGGACCAGCTGGTGCGGGCGCTTTCCGGCCGCGTCGCCGACGTCCAGGCGCTTGAGCCACTCCATGGCGGCGGTCTTGGCGCGGCGGCGGCTCGTGCCGCGCAGCATCAGGGGGAGGGCGGTGTTCTCCCAGACGTTCAGCTCCGGCACGAGCGACGGTGTCGGATCGACCCAGGCGAAGCGGTCGCGGCGGAGCCGCTCACGGGCCCCCGGTCCCATCGTGTGCACCGGCACGCTGTTGAACCAGATTTCGCCGCGTCGTGCCTGGGCCAGGCCGGAGAGACAGCGCAGCAGGGCGGTCTTGCCGCTGCCGCGCGGACCGAGGACGGCGAGGATCTCGCCCTCCTGGACACCGAGTGAGACGCCGCTCAGCGCGGGCGAGCCGTCGTTGTACGAGAAGTGCAGGGCGCGTGCCCAGAGCACGTCGTTGTCCGGCGGGGCCACCATGGCGTACACCTCGGTTCTGATCGTCATTTCTTCTTGCCAATCCCCCTTGCGGGGGAACGAAGGCAGGACCGATCGGTTACACGGGCACGCTAAGGAGCCGGGGGCGGATCACCGGACAGCACGCGGCCCGGGCACACCGTTCTCACTCGTACGGGTGCACCCGGGCCGGGGAACTCGGACGGACCGAAAGCCGGTCCGAACGTCGAAGGCTAGAGCTTCGTCCACGCCTCCGAGAGGGTCTCGCGCAGGATCTGCTCGATCTCGTCGAACGTCTCCTGGTTGGAGATCAGCGGCGGGGCGAGCTGGATGACCGGGTCACCGCGGTCGTCGGCCCGGCAGTACAGGCCGTTCTCGTACAGCTTCTTGGACAGGAAGCCGTACAGAACCCGCTCGGTCTCCTCGTCGTTGAACGACTCCTTCGTCGCCTTGTCCTTCACCAGCTCGATGCCGTAGAAGAAGCCGTTGCCGCGGACGTCGCCGACGATCGGAAGGTCGTACAGCTTCTCCAGCGTGCCGCGGAAGGCGCCCTCGTTGTCGAGGACGTGCTGGGGCAGGCCCTCGCGCTCGAAGAGGTCGAGGTTGGCCAGGCCCACCGCGGCCGAGACCGGGTGGCCGCCGAAGGTGTAGCCGTGCAGGAAGGTGTTGTCGCCCTTGTAGAAGGGCTCGGCGATGCGGTCGGAGACGATGCAGGCGCCGATCGGGGAGTAGCCCGAGGTCATGCCCTTGGCGCAGGTGATCATGTCCGGGACGAAGCCGAACTTGTCGCAGGCGAAGATGGTGCCCAGGCGCCCGAAGGCGCAGATGACCTCGTCCGACACCAGCAGCACGTCGTACTGGTCGCAGATCTCGCGCACCCGCTGGAAGTATCCGGGCGGGGGCGGGAAGCAGCCGCCCGCGTTCTGTACCGGCTCCAGGAAGACCGCGGCGACCGTGTCCGCGCCCTCGAAGAGGATCTGCTGCTCGATCTGGTCGGCGGCCCAGCGGCCGAAGGCCTCCGGGTCGTCGCCGTGGATCGAGGCGCGGTAGATGTTGGTGTTCGGGACCTTGTGCGCGCCGGGCACCAGCGGCTCGAACGGCGCCTTCAGGGCGGGCAGGCCGGTGATGGACAGGGCGCCCTGCGGGGTGCCGTGGTAGGCGACGGCACGCGAGATGACCTTGTGCTTGGTCGGCTTGCCGGTGAGCTTGAAGTACTGCTTGGCGAGCTTCCAGGCGGTCTCCACCGCCTCACCGCCGCCGGTGGTGAAGAAGACCTTGTTGAGGTCGCCGGGCGCGTGGTGGGCGAGGCGCTCCGCCAGCTCCACGGCCTTCGGGTGCGCGTAGGACCACACCGGGAAGAACGCCAGCTCCTGCGCCTGCTTGAAGGCGGTCTCGGCCAGCTCGACGCGGCCGTGGCCTGCCTGGACCACGAACAGGCCGGCGAGACCGTCGAGGTAGCGCTTGCCCTGGTCGTCGTAGATGTAGGTGCCCTCGCCCCGGACGATCGTCGGGACGGGGGCCTTCTCGTACGAGGACATACGCGTGAAGTGCATCCACAAGTGGTCGTACGCGGTCCTGCTGAGGTCCTGAGGGCTGTTGGTGCTCACGGTTATCGGGTCCTCACGGTTATCGGGTTCCCCACATGTAGGTCTGCTTCTTGAGCTTGAGGTAGACGAAGCTCTCCGTCGAACGCACTCCGGGGAGGGCCCGGATGCGCCCGTTGATGACCTCCAGGAGGTGGTCGTCGTCCTCGCAGACGATCTCCACCATCAGGTCGAACGAACCGGCGGTCATCACCACGTACTCGCACTCGGACATGGCGGTCAGCGCGTCGGCCACGGACTCCACGTCGCCCACGACGTTCACACCGACCATCGCCTGCCGGCGGAAGCCCACGGTGAGCGGGTCCGTGACGGCGACGATCTGCATGACGCCCTGGTCGAGCAGCTTCTGGACGCGCTGGCGCACGGCCGCCTCGGAGAGGCCGACGGCCTTGCCGATGGCGGCGTACGGCCGGCGGCCGTCCTCCTGGAGCTGTTCGATGATGGCGAGGGAGACGGCGTCCAGCTGGGCACCGCCGCCGTTCCTGGACTCGCGGGAGTCCCTGTGCTCTGCGCTTCGACTGGCCACGACGTCACTGTGCACGACGTCTCGACAGTTCCGCAAGGTCGAGGCGATGAAATTCGTTGTTTACGTGACCGAGACCTGCGGATTTCGCAGAAGGGGCCCCAGTGGGGGTGTTGAAAACGTGGGTCTGCCGATTAGGGTGGGTGTCTCAGAGAATGGACAGTTCGACCTGACAGGAGGCCGGCAGTGAGCACCGAGCTGCGTCGTCTGCGCAACTACATCGACGGTGAGTTCCGGGACGCCGCCGACGGACGGACCACCGAGGTGGTCAACCCCGCGACGGGCGAGGCGTACGCGACCGCGCCGCTGTCCGGGCAGGCGGACGTGGACGCCGCGATGGAGGCCGCCGCACGCGCCTTCCCCGCCTGGCGTGACACGACCCCCGCCGAGCGTCAGAAGGCCCTGCTGAAGATCGCGGACGCGTTCGAGGAGCGGGCCGAGGAGCTCATCGCGGCGGAGGTGGAGAACACGGGCAAGCCGATCGGGCTGACCCGCACCGAGGAAATCCCGCCGATGGTGGACCAGATCCGCTTCTTCGCGGGTGCGGCGCGGATGCTGGAGGGCCGCTCGGCCGGTGAGTACATGGAGGGCCTGACCTCCATCGTGCGCCGTGAGCCGGTCGGCGTCTGCGCGCAGGTCGCGCCGTGGAACTACCCGATGATGATGGCCGTGTGGAAGTTCGCGCCGGCCCTCGCGGCGGGCAACACGGTCGTCCTCAAGCCGTCGGACACGACCCCCGCGTCGACCGTCCTGATCGCCGAGATCATCGGCTCGATCGTGCCGAAGGGCGTCTTCAACGTCGTCACCGGCGACCGTGACACCGGCCGCATGATGGTCGAGCACCCGACCCCGGCGATGGCCTCCATCACCGGTTCGGTACGGGCCGGCATCCAGGTCGCCGAGTCCGCGTCCAAGGACGTCAAGCGCGTCCACCTGGAGCTGGGCGGCAAGGCGCCGGTCGTCGTCTTCGAGGACACCGACATCGCCAAGGCCGTCGAGGACATCTCGGTGGCCGGCTTCTTCAACGCCGGGCAGGACTGTACGGCCGCCACGCGCGTGCTCGTCCACCAGTCCATCCACGACGAGTTCGTGCAGGCGCTGGCGAAGGCCGCCGCCGACACCAAGACCGGTCAGCCGGACGACGAGGACGTGCTGTTCGGCCCGCTCAACAACCCGAACCAGCTCAAGCAGGTCTCCGGGTTCATCGAGCGGCTGCCGGCCCACGCCAAGGTCGAGGCCGGCGGTCACCAGGTCGGTGACAAGGGGTACTTCTTCGCGCCGACCGTGGTGTCCGGGCTGAAGCAGGACGACGAGATCATCCAGAACGAGGTCTTCGGGCCGGTCATCACCGTGCAGTCCTTCGCCGACGAGGCGCAGGCCGTCGCGTGGGCGAACGGCGTGGAGTACGCGCTGGCGTCGTCGGTGTGGACCAAGGACCACGGGCGGGCCATGCGGATGTCCAAGGTGCTGGACTTCGGGTGCGTGTGGATCAACACGCACATCCCGCTGGTCGCGGAGATGCCGCACGGCGGCTTCAAGAAGTCGGGCTACGGCAAGGACCTCTCGGCCTACGGGTTCGACGACTACACGCGGGTCAAGCACGTCATGACGTCGCTGGACGCGTAGGTCGTCGCACGGGCGGACTGACGCCTGGGTGCGTCGCGGCCCCGGACGGGAGCAAGTGCCGTCCGGGGCCGCGTTGTTCCGACGGGCCGCTCCGTTCGCACGTTTCTGATCGACAAGGTGTCCGGCGGATGTCGTTTCACTCGACGGGGCGTCGATTGCCCGCGCCCGTGACGCGGCGGCATGCTGCGGCAATGGCCCTCCCCCCGATGAACTCCCCGCTGTCCCGCCGGACCCTGCTGCGCACCCTCGGCGCGGGCGCGCTGCTGGGCGGGCTCGCCGGCTGCGGTGTGCCCGCCGCCTACGTGCCACCGGCCGAACGGGCCGCCGCCGATCTGTCCGCCACCGACAAGCGGCTGACCTGGGCGAACTGGCCGCTGTACATCGACACGGACGACGAGGACCAGCGGCGGCGGCCGACGCTGGAGGCGTTCGGGAAACGCACCGGGATCTCCGTCGAGTACGTCGAGGAGATCAACGACAACGACGAGTTCTTCGGCAAGATCAGCCCCTCCCTGATGAACCATCAGCGCACAGGCCGCGATCTCATCGTCATCAGCGACTGGATGTGCGCCCGGTTCGTACGGCTCGGCTGGGTGCAGGAGATGGACCGGGCGCGACAGCCGAACGTGACGAAGTACCTGGACCCGCTGCTGCGTTCGCCGGCCTTCGACCCCGGGCGGAAGTACACGGTGCCGTGGCAGTCCGGCATCACCGGCATCGCGTACAACCACCGCAGGCTCGGCCGCGAGATCCGCCATGTCTCCGACCTCTGGGCGAGCGACCTGAAGGGCCGGATCACCCTGCTCTCCGGTCTGGACGAGGCCTTCGCGCTGCTCATGCAGGGCAACGGCGTCGACATCACCCGGTGGACGGCGGACGACTTCCACACCGTCTGCGACCAGGTCGAGGACCAGGTCCTCAAGGGCCAGATCCGCCGCTTCACCGGCAACGACTACATCAAGGACCTCTCCAGCGGCGACGTCCTCGCCTGCCAGGCGTACTCCGGCGACGTCATCCAACTCCAGGCCGACGACCCCGACATCCGCTTCGTCGTCCCCGAGGAGGGCGCCGAGCTCTGGTCGGAGTCCCTGATGATCCCCAACCTGGCCCGCCACAAGACCAACGCCGAGCGGCTGATCGACTACTACTACGAGCCCGAGGTCGCCGCGGAACTGGCCGCGTGGGTGAACTACGTCTGCCCGGTCCCGGCCGCCCAGGACGTGCTCGCCTCCGCCAAGGACGAGGAGACGGCGGCGCTGGCGGAGGATCCGCTGATCTTTCCGGATGCGGTGATGCGGGAACGGTTGGTCGTCGCCCGGGACATCACCTCCGGGGAGCGGGTGGGGTTCGCCAAGCGGTGGAATGCGATCGCGGGGTTGTAGTGCGGCGCTCCAGCTGGCGAGGGCGTGCCGCGGCGGCGGTCCGAGGCGGTATCAACATCGGGGCAGCACTCCCTGCTCGAAGGCCGCCAGCAGGTCATCCGCGGGGCTCCTGCCGCGGCTGACGTACCGTTCGACGAACGACTCCACGTACTTGATGATCAAGCTGGACGCCGATGATCGGCAGAGGGCCGCTTGTGCCGCTTCGAAGCACACCAGGGCGGCTTCCGCGAGGCCCGGGTCCGCGAGTCCGTCTCTCGCCGATCGGATCCACAGGTCGATGGGACGTTCGCTGCCCCGCCAGACGGCCTCGACGGCGCACAGGGCGGCGTCCAGTGCCTTGCTGTCGTCCAGCAGGGCCTTCACCACCGCCAGCGGAACGATCCAGTCGTCGCCCGGCTGTGCGTCGATCATCCGGAACTCGAGATGGCCCCGTGGCCGGACCGGAGGGAAGAGCGTCGACATGTGGTAGCGGAGGTCCCCGATGGTGGGGACGCGTGGTCGACGGTGGCGTACCCAGTCTCTGAAGGTCAGGTCGGCGGGAGCCGTCCAGGGGGCGCCCTCGCCACGGCGGATGCACACGACGTGTGCGTCCAGGACGTACCGGGCCCACGTCACTCGCGGGTCGCGGCCGATCGGTGGCGGCTCCGTGCGGCTCGGGTCGATCGCGAACCACTCTGCTTGGCGCGTCGAACGCCAACCGGTGGCACGTGAGTGGCGAATCGGCGAATTGGCGAAGGCCGCACAGAGCACGGGCCCGAGCGCGTGCGCGGCCTCCCAGCGGCGGCGGTAGCCGTGGTCCGAAGACCGCTCGTCGCCCGCGTCCAGCGATACCTGCACGGACGCGGTGCTGTAGAGCATCCAGCGTCCAGAAGTGTTCGCTCGGTCGAACGACCGTTGCATGGCTTCGTACCGTGGCAGATCCAGGTGTCGGTGCGGTGAGCGTTCCAGGTCCATTCCACGGCCGGCCAGCATGAGATTCTCAACAGCCAGCCGGGACCGAATGGCGGACATGTCCGAGACCGAACGCGTCACACAATTCTCCAGGGACCCTGGGAGGGAGCTCAGTTCGAGCTGGCCGCCCGGTTCGATGGAGCGAAAACCGCTCAACTTCAACGACCCGATCGCGGACGACACGCGTTGGGGGGACACCGGAAGAGCGGTATTGAAAGTGTCGTGGACCAGCCACTCCAGCTCGACACCCACCAGTTGGGGTGATGCGAGGCTGAAAGCGCTGCGACCGACCAGGGACTCCGCCTCGGCCTCATTCATGAGCCTGTCCTCGTCGGACACACCGAGATGGTCCATAGGCGGACCCAGGCTCCAGCCGCTTTTGTCAGTCGCCATTTACCCACCTTCGTCTGGCCGGTCGGGCTCGGACTCCCGGAGTGTTCGCCGCGCACACCAGGCCTCCCATGTCCGGCAATGGTGATGACTCTTGCGATCAGACACCAGCCCCAGGACACTGAGTTCCGAAGTGTGAGCTGTGCTTGGCCCTCCGGAAGGCCGGGCCCTGGGGGAGAGGCTGCGAACATGCTCGTACGCCAGGATGCGCTGTCGTCCGAGGCTTTGGGCAAGCTCGTCGATGGTGAGGCGCTGGCCGTGCAGGTTCCTGCATACCATTCCCCTGAGCTCTGTGAGGAGATAGCAGGCCGCGTCCTGGCGCGATTAGGCTCCGGCTACCAAAGGATCTACGAGAGCAACGTCCGAGCGTTCACCGAGACCAACGGGGACGTTGACGCACGCCGTGAATACCTTGCCGAATCGGCGTCTTTGATGTCAGACGTGCGCGAGTCATGCCACCCACTGGCCTCCCCGATCGACAAGCTGCGTTGCGAACTCGACGAACTGTGGCCGGGAGGTGCGCGGCTGCTCCGGCACGAGGCGAGGGCACTCGTGTTCGGAATGGTTCGTGTGTGGCGAAACGGAGCCGAGGCCCGCCCTCATCTGGATGTGCTGCGCGAATCCGCCCCCGATGTGCTGGAGGCCCAGAAATTCACCGACCAGATCGGGGTGAACATCTATCTGCGGGTGCCCGAGGGCGCCGGTGACGGCGAGGGTGCCCTGGAACTCTGGGACCTGGGGCTCGCCGACAGCGAGCTGATCGGCGACGGGCTGTGGGGGACATACGGGTACCGGCGGGAGGCCCTGCCGAGTCCCGAAGTCGTCGTCCGCCCCCAGGTCGGGGATCTCGTGATGCTGCGAACCACCCGCATGCATGCGGTGCGGCCCACCTGTTCGGGAGAGCGGGTGACGTTCTCCGGGTTCATCGGACACAGCAGTGGAAGTGATCCCCTGCTGTTGTGGAGTTGACCCGGGTCGCGTCGGGCGCCCGTCAGTTCGGGGGCCACGGGCTGGTCTCCGTCATTTTGACGGCGTTGGACCGCACGATGTCGAGACTGAACTCGGCGGCACGGATCTCGCTGGAAATCACCGACAGCCGTTCTCGGTCGGCCCGTTGTCGGTACTGGGTGGCCAGAGGCTGCATCAGCAGCTTCGAACCGTTGCGGAACTTCAGCACACCCTGGTCCACGACATGCTCTTGATGATGCTCCGGCACCCACGAGCGAAGGACGACCCAGGTGTCGATCCCCGCGGCAACCTGTGAGCGCACGACTTCTTCGAGAATCGGGTCCTCGGCGTGCGGGAAGACGAAAATCCGCTCCACTGTGAGGTCGAACCGTTCGATGGCCGAACGCTGCATGTCGAGATAGCGCTGGCCGAAGGAACCCCTCCAGAATTCGAAGGGCCCCATACTGACGGCTCGATAGAGCGAGACGTCGTCGAAAGAGCGGGCCCGGACGCTGTACGGCCCGTCGATGCTCACGGTCACAGCGCCGTTGGAGAGATCCCGCATGCAGTCGAGCAGCTCTTCGCCTTTGCTCCGTCGGATGTCCGCGAAGACAGCGACATCGCTGTGCTGTTCGATTGCCTGATAGGAGCGCACGTAGTCGAGGACGAACTGCTTGCAGGGCGGCGGGGATTCGATGACAGGCGTGACTCCGCGCACCGCCGCTGAAATCTCGGCGGCCTGGGTCGCCAACTCCTGACGCACTTCGCTCGACATCTGTTCGGTCTTTGTGGATTGCTCCACGAGGAGGGCGATCGAGACACCCGCGAGACTGATGACGATGCCCAGCTGTAAGGCCGTCGAAGAACCGACCAAAGGGGGAACGATGGCCAAGGCCAAGGAGGCGATGAGTCCGCAGATCCAGAGAGTTCGACGTATTCGCGTTGCGCGCGGCGCAGACGGGGAGGGTGGTTCGTCGGATGCCACTCATGCATTATCACAGATCGCCACATCCATGGCTACAGAGAGGGATGAGGTGTAACTCCCGGGCCGGGATGGGCTGATGGCCGGGTGCCGGCTGACTTCACCTCCGTCCTGGGCGTGGGCAATCCGCCGACCCGCCTCCCCGCGTTCGCTCCCGGCTCCTCCAATGAAGTGAGGGCCGGGAGCGGCCTGTCTCCAGCCGGTGGTGACGACGTTTCACCTGTCCGAGGCGCCCGCCGTTGCCGTGGCCGTAGCGGGTGCCGGCGCCGTGCTGCTTCCGGTCAGGCGCCGGGCGAGCGGAACCAGAGCGATCGCCGCCGCGCCCACCAGCCCGGCCAGGGCGAAGGAGGTGAAGCCCCAGCTCTGGTTGCCGTTCGTGGCGAGCGTGCCGATCAGCCAGGGGCCGACGACCGCGCCGGTGCGGCCGACTCCGGTGACCCAGCCGAGGCCCGCCGCGCGCTCGCTGTCGCGGTAGACGGTGTCGGTGGCGGCGTAGACCATGACCTGCGCGCTGAACAGCCAGACGCCGGTGACGGCCACGACGACGTAGGTGATGCCCAGCGGGAGGTGGGTGCTGAGCAGCAGCGCTCCGGCCGCCGTCAGGACGAACCAGATCGCCGAGACGCGCACCGCGCCGAACCTGTCGGCCGTGCGGCCGGCGATCAGCAGGCCCACGATGCCGCCCGCGTTGATGACCATGAGGAAGCTGACCGAGGAGGTCAGACCGTAGCCCTCGGCGCGCATCATCTGCGGCAGCCAGGTGCTCACGCCGTACACCAGGAGCAGACCGCAGAAGGAGGCGAGCCACAGCAGCGGGGTCGCCCAGCGCGACCGCGGGTGGAACAGCGCCCGTACCGCGGCGAGGCGACCCGCCGCACCGGCGGCCGGGGCGGCCACGGCGGTGGGCCTCGGCAGACCGTAGCGGTCGGCGACCGCGTGGGCCTTGTCGCGCTCGCCGCGCGCCAGCAGGACACCGGGCGACTCCGGCAGCAGCTTCAGCAGGAGCGGTACGGCGACCAGGGCCGGGAGTACGCCGGCCCAGAACACCCAGCGCCAGCCCGCGGCCGGGGCCAGGGTGAGGCCGAGGCCGGTCGCCGCCATGCCGCCGAAGTGGTACGAGGTCATCAGCAGGCCGGTGGTCAGGGCCGCCCGGCGCGGCGGCGCGAACTCCATCACCATGGCCAGACACAGCGGCATCAGACCGCCGAGGCCGAGCCCGGAGACGAAGCGGCCGAAGCCGAACAGGCCGACGCCGCCGGCCACCGCGCAGATCGCCGAGCCGACGGAGAACAGGGTCACGCTGGACACCAGCATCAGCCGCCGGCCGAGCCAGTCGGTGAGGTTGCCGGCCGTGAGCGCGCCGATGAGCATGCCGAACGTGGTCCAGCTGCCGATGGTGCCGGCGGTGGCCGGGGTCAGTCCGAGGCCGGAGTCGTCGAGCATGTGCGGCATGACGGCGCCGTAGATGTTGACGTCCATGCCGTCGAAGAACACCGCCAGCCAGCACAGGGCGATGACCGGGAACACGGTGCGGAAGGTGTGCGGGGGACTGGGTGCGGCGGACGTGGGGGAGTCGTTCATCTGCGTCCTCGGAGATGGTGACGGGCGGACGAAGCAGGAGCGGAACACAACCCCTTGTTCGTCAGGTGAAATGTGGTTCACTTGGGTGGCCATGAGTCTCGGGGCGCGATGAGCGGGTGTCAATGGTGTTGCGTGAGGAGTCGTCCATGTCCGAGAGCGAGTTTCCGCAGACCCGCACGACGGCCGGTGCGGTGCGTGGCCGGCGCGAGGGCGGCCTGGCGGTGTTCCGCGGGATCCCGTACGCGCAACCACCGGTCGGCCCGGCGCGCTTCGCGGCGCCGCGGCCGGCGGACCGCTGGGACGGAGTGCGCGAGGCCCTCTCCTTCGGCCCGCCTCCCCCGCAGGAGGCGGCCTTCACCGACGGCGCACCTGCCGGTCCCGTCCCGGCCGGCGACGACTGGCTGACCGTCAACGTCTGGACGCCGGAAGCGGATCCGGCGGCGCTCCGGCCCGTCATGGTGTGGATCTACGGCGGTGCCTACAAGATCGGCTCCGCGGCCGACCCCGGCTACGACGCCGGCCGGCTGGCGCGGGACGGCGACCTGGTCGTCGTCACCCTCAACTACCGCGTCGGCATGGAGGGGTTCGCCGCCATCGAGGGCGCTCCCGCGAACCGGGGGCTGCTCGACCAGGTCGCGGCGCTGGAGTGGGTGCGCGAGAACATCACGGCGTTCGGCGGCGACCCCGGCCGGGTCACCGTCTTCGGTGAGTCGGCCGGCGCCGGATCCATCGCCGCGCTGCTCGCCATGCCCCGGGCGCGCGGGCTGTTCGGGCGAGCCATCGCACAGAGCGTGCCGGGCACCTACTTCTCGGACGCGCTGGCCGCGGACATCGGCGAGGCGCTCGCCGGTGAACTGGGTCTACGCCCGACGGTGGCCGACCTGTCCGGTGTGGACCCGCGCAAGCTGCCCGAGGCGAGCGTCGCGCTGAGCGCCCGGATGCGCGAGTACGCCCACCGCTGGGGAGCGGTAGCCCTCACCCCGACGCCGTTCTCACCCGTCGTCGACGGCGATGTCCTGCCCGTCACTCCGTGGGAGGCCCTGGCGGCCGGCGCCGCACGCGACGTGGAGCTGATCGCCGGGCACAACCGCGACGAGTACCGCCTGTTCCTGATGATGGGCGGGCTGCTCGGCCGGGTGGACGACGCGATGGCGGCCCAGGCCCTGGCGACGTTCGGGCCGGTGCCGGACCCCGGGTCGGCCTACCGCGCCGCCTACCCGGACGCCTCGGCGGAACGGCTCTTCGAACTCGTCCACTCCGACTGGCTGTTCCGTATGCCCACCGTGCGTCTCGCCGAGGCCCACATCGCCGCCGGCGGCCGGGCCCACCTCTACGAACTCACCTGGTCCGCCCCGGTGAACGGCGGCGCCCTCGGCGCCTGCCACGGCCTTGACGTACCGCTGACCTTCGGCGTGCGCGGCGGCCTCGGCGCCCTGCTGATCGGCCCCGAGCCGCCCGCCGACGCCGAGTCCCTCTCGGCCCGCTTCCGCACGTCCTGGACGTCCTTCGCCACGACCGGCGACCCGGGCTGGGCCGCGTATGACACCGACCGGCGGCTCGTCCAGGTCCTGGACGTGGAGCCGACGGTCGCCGCCTACCCGGAGGAGGCTTCCCGCCGGCTGTGGGAGCGGCACACGTTCGCGGCGTTGCCGCTGACGGCGGCGTAACGACGGAGCCGCGGCGGCCCTGGCGACGCGGCCGCCGACCCGATGGGGCCCGCACCACGCCCCACCGGCGCACCCGCCAGCGCCTAAGCTCCCCGCCGATGCACCGCCGTCCGCCCCACAGTCGCCGCCAGCTTTCGCAGCCGTCGCCAGTCCAGGCGGGGGGCCGGTGGGGGGACGCCGGGGCGTTTGCGTGGGACTCGGACGCGTAGGGCGCCGGGGATGATGCGGCAGTGGACCGGGGCGGGCAGGACGAGGGCCTCGCCGTCGATGCCGGCCTCGATCTCCTCGCGGTCGGCCTCGATGATCACCTCGGGCGCGGTGAGGATGGTGAGCCCGGCCGGGTCGGGGTCGAGCAGCAGGGCCGCCGCCTCCGCCGCGCTGTCCACCCGGATGCCGAGCACACCGAGGACCGCGGCGTCGAGACGGTCACGGCGGCCGAGTCCGAAGGGGTCGTCCGTGCGGTACGGGTTGTTGCTGACCAGCACGGCATGCGGAGCCTCCAGCGTGGTGCCGGCCGCGCGGGCGGTCAGCAGCGGGCCCTGCTGGCGGGTGAGCAGGTCGGGCAGCAGGTCCAGGCTGGTGCCGATCTTGTCGTCGCGGTACCCGGGGCTCTGCACGATCGCCGCGTACGCCCCGAAGGACGCGTTGTTGACAAAGGGCCGGCCGCCCGCGTAGCAGAGGTCCACGCGCAGTTCCACGCCGTCGGTGAGCGCGTCGAGGCAGGCGGCGGGGTCCTCGCGGTCGAGGCCCAGGTCCATCGCGAAGTGGTTGCGGGTACCCGCGCTGATCACCAGGAACGGGATGTCGTACGCGGCGGCGACGGCCGCGACCAGCGCCTGCGTACCGTCACCGCCCGCGACGCCCAGCAGGTCCGCGCCCTCGGCCACGGCCTCCCGGGCCAGCGCGGTGACGTCCTGTTCCTCCTCCGGGTCGAGCAGCATCACCCGGGCGCCGAGTCGCTCGGCCTTCTCCTGGAGAGCGTGCCGGACCACCTTCCCGCCGCCGGAGCGAGGGTTCATGATCAGATACGGCCGTTTCGGCGGCAGCGCCCTGCGCTCCCGCATCACCCGCACCCGGGAACCGCCCGTGCCCCGCAGCGCATAACGGCCGCTCCACACGGCCACCGTCCACAGCGCCACGGACACCAGCAGCGCCCAGAACAGCGTGGCCGCGAACAGCGTGATCACCGCCGCCGGCACCGCCAGGGCCAGCACGGCCGCCGCCCAGCGCAACGGCCCGCGCAGCGTCAGCGTCCACCACGCCGCGACCACACCGAGCCCCAGACCCGCCGCGCCGGCCACCAGCAGCACCACGCCGCCGACACCGCCGTAGGCGAGCGGCACCAGCACCGCGAGGCCCGCGGCGGCCAGTGCCGCCCGGGCCGCCCACCGCTGCGCCCGGTAGGCCCGCTGGCTCAAGTCCAGGCCCATGCATCCTCCCTCGTCGGCGGACATCGTAGGGCCGGCAGGTAGCGCGCTGGGGGGCCGGTGGCGGGCTCGACCGGGAGACACCTCTTTTCAACGTCTTCTGAACGCCTTTTGAACGTGTTCAACTTCAGGCGTACGCTACCCCCATGAGCGACAGAGCCGCCCTGCTCAAGGGCATCCGTGTCTGGCTGGCCTTCTTCGTCGTCTGCCTGGTGCTCAGCGGCGCCACGGCCTTCCCCCTCGTCCACGAACTGCGCTGGACCGAGGACCTCCTGCGCGGACTGTCCGTGCCGGAGCACCTGCCCGGCCTGATGGACTGGATCGAGCGCGTCCGGCACGGACTCGACACCGCCGACGCCGCATACCCGTTCCTGCTCTACGGCACCGACTGGCTGGCCTTCGCCCATCTCGTCATCGCCGTCGCCTTCTACGGCCCCTACCGTGACCCCGTCCGCAACATCTGGGTCGTCGAGTTCGGGATGATCGCCTGCGCCGGGATCATCCCGCTGGCCCTGATCTGCGGACCGATCCGCGACATCCCGTTCTGGTGGTCGGTGATCGACATGTCCTTCGGCGTCCTCGGGGCGATCCCGCTGTACGTCGTACGGAAGAGGATCAAGCGGCTGGAGGCGCTGACCGCGTCGCCGGCGCCTCCAGCCGCGACGGCCGCCGTCAGCGGTTGAACGCCGGGAAGGCGAAGCGCTGGACGATGGCCAGACCGTCGCCCTTGGCGTCGGTGGAGTTGACCGAGTAGACGAGCGTCCGGGACAGGTCACGTGTGGCCGCGACCACGGTGTGATAGCCGGGACGGGCGCCCGTCTTGCCCCAGATCTCCTTGCCGTTCAGCTCGAACCGCTCCAGCGAGGCGCCCATGGTGGCCCCCTCGATGTCCGGGACCGTGAACATCTCCCGCAACTGCGGATCGGGCACCACCCGACCGCGGAACAGGGCGAACACCAGACGCTCCAGGTCGGCCGTCGTCGAGATCAGGTCGCCCGCGGCGAACCGGTCCGACATGTTCCACTCGGTCACGTCGACCAGCCTGCCGTCGATCCAGTCGTAGCCGCGGTTGTGCGGACCGTGCACCCGCGGGTCCGGTCCGGCCGGGAACGACGTGTGCCGCATACCGAGCGGACGGAAGATCCGTACGGCCGCCTGATGGGCGTACGAATCGCCGGTGACCTTCTCGATCAGCAGGCCCAGCACGGTGTAGTGGATGTTGCCGTACCGCTGGAACTCGCCGGGCGCGTGGTCCGGGTCGGGCCCCTTGGCGACCGACGCGGCCACCACCTCCTCGGGGGTCAGCGTCTCGAAGCGGTGCTCGTAGCCGGTGTCGACGTCCTCGCCGAGGGAGGCGCCCGGCTGGAGGCCGCTGGTGAAGTTCAGCAACTGCCGTACGGTGATGGGCGCGAAGTCCTTCGTGAGCAGTCCGGGCAGGTATTGCTGCACCGTTCCGTCCAGTGAGATCCGCCCCTCGGCGGCCAGTTGGAGCACGATCGACGCGGTCACGATCTTCGTGGTCGAACCGGCCCGGAACCGGGCGTTCTCCAGCGCCGGGGCGCCGGTTCTCATGTCGCGCACCCCGGCGGCCCCGTGCCAGCTCCCCTTGCCGCCCACGCGGATCAGCGCGGCCGTCGCGTCCCTGTCGGGCAGCCCGGCGAGCGCCGCGCACAGGGCCTTGACGTCGGGGCCGTCCGGGTCGGCTGCCTCGATCGCCCGCACGGAACAGGACGCCGGCGACGCGGGCCGCGCGGCGGCCGTCCCGGCCAGTGGCAGCGCGGTCAGGCTCAGGACGAGGGCGGAGGTGAGGAGGGCGGGAAGTGGGCGTACGGGCATCTGCGGCTCCTGGGTAGGTCGGTGGGATGTCCGTGATCATCGTCGGGGCGGAGAGCCGTCGGCCGGATCGTCGGCGAGGAGGGGACCGACCCTGGGGTGAGCCCGGAGCAAGTGCCGTACAGAACAGGGGTGTTGTGGGGGTTCGCCCTTACGGGCCCGGCACCGGACTCCCGCCGTCGGCTGCCCGCTGCACACATCCCGCATCCTGCTTGGGCGAAAAAGTGTTATCGCCGCTCTCTCCGCCGCGTCTCCACCCCGGAAGCGGAAGGTGATCCCCGGCCTGGGCAATCGTGCTGGTCGGGCTGGAAGGTGCGGGCGGGGCGGGGAACGACCCGGGAGAGGACGTACGTGGACGAGGCGGCCGGCCGGCAGTGGCGCTCCACCATCGCGGCGGCGCAGGCCGGGGACCGGGCGGCGCTGGACGAACTGGTGGAGGGCTGGCTGCCGCTGGTCTACAACGTGGTCGGGCGCGCCCTGAACGGCCATGCCGACGTCGACGACGTCGTGCAGGAGACCATGCTGCGCGCCGTCGGCCATCTCGGCTCGCTGCGGGACCCGGACAGCTTCCGCTCCTGGCTCGTCGCCATCGCCATGCGCCAGATCCGGGACCGGGCGCGGCGCCGGCAGCCGGCCCCGCTGGACGAGTCGGCCGCGCGGGAGGCCGCCGACTTCGCCGAACTCACCGTGCTGCGACTCCAGTTGGAGGGGCAGCGGCGCGAGGTCGCGGAGGCGGTGCGCTGGCTGGACGACGAGGACCGGCACCTGCTGTCGCTGTGGTGGCTGGAGGTCGCGGGCGAGCTGACCCGGCGCGAACTCGCCGCCGCGGCCGGGATCAGCCGGCAGCACGCGGCGGTGCGCGTGCAGCGGGTGAAGGAACGGCTGGAGACCGCGCGCGGCATCGTCCGGGCCCTCGACGGGGCCTGCCCCGAGCTGCGCGAGCTGACCGTCCGCTGGAACGGCCGCCCCGAATCGGTCTGGCGCAAGCGGCTGGCCCGGCACATCAGGGGCTGCGCCTACTGCGGCGACACCCGCGAGGCCGTCGTACCGGCGGAACGCCTGCTCGTCGGCATCGCGCTGGTCCCGGTCCCGGTCGGCTTCACCCTCTCCCTGGCCCTCGGCGGCAAGACGGCGGTCGCGGCGACGGCCGCCTCCGTCGGGTGGTCGGCGAAGGTGATGGCGGCCCTCACCCAGCCCGCCGTGGCGATGGCGGCCGGCGCGACACTCGTCGCGGGCGGCGCGTACGTCGTCACCCAGACCCCGGACGCCCTGCCGCGCGCCGCCGTCCCCACCGCGGCGAGCACGGCCCGCCCGCCGGAGCCGACCCAGCCCGTGGCACCGACGGCAACGCTCGCACCGTCCCCGTCACCCTCGCCGTCCGCGGCGCAGTCGACGAAGGCCCAGCTGTACGGCACGGTCGTCGACGCCGTCGACCGGGCCCCGGACCCGAACGCCCGGCCCGCCGCCCTGCCGCACCGCCCCGAGTCCGGCGTCACCAGTACCTGGGGCGCGAAGGCCGTCATGCAGCACCGCGGGGAGAAGGTGACGCTCAGCGGGCAGGGCTACATCCTGGTGCGCTGGCAGATCTCCCCGCAGTCACGGCCCGGCGCGCTGGTCATGCCGACCTGGACCGGCCTGAAGGGCAGGCTCTTCCATGTCGCCTCCGGCGGCGGACGCCGCATGGACGACACCACCGGCCCCGGCACCACCGGCATGGGCGGCCCCGACACCGGCTACACGGTCCTGCCGGACGGCACCCAGCAAATGTGGCAGAACGAGTACTTCTACATCGACGGTTCGGTCACCCTCAACCAGAACGAACGGGGCGCCGACTACGGCGTGATCGTCTTCCCCTCGACCTGGGAGGCGGCCGAGCAGGACGTGCGTACGGGCCCCGACCAGGGCGCGCTTCGCTACGGCCAGGTCCGCGACAACGGCAAGGACACCGCACCGGTCCCGCAGTACGTCACCCGCGCGACCCCGGCGGATCCGGCGACGGTGCCTCTTGGCTCGCGCGTCTAGCGGTTTCCGGCGTCGGAACGGGCAGCCAGGAGGACGTCGAGGCGGTTGGTCGTGATCGAGTCGACGCCGGCGTCCAGCAGACGGCGCATCGAGCGGCGGGTGTCCGGGGTCCAGACGGAGAGCAGATGGCCGCCGCGGTGGACGCGCTCGGCGAGGGCGCGGTCGACCAGGCCGAAGCGGTAGTTGAGCCAGCGCGGGCGCACCACGTCCAGCAGAGCGGGGCGCGGCGGCGCCAGCGTCGTCCAGGTCAGGGCGATCTCGGCGGCCGGGTCGGCGGCACGCACCGCGAGCATGGCGGGGGCGCCCGCGCAGTAGTACACGCGGTCCTCGGCCCCGCACTCGCGCACGACGTCCACGACCCGGCGTGCCGCCCGCACATCGGCGATGCCCGGCAGATCGATCATCACCCGGCTCCCGTCGGCCTCCGCCAGCGCCTCCGCCAGCGTCGGCACCCCGCCCGCCGTCAGCCCCCGCACCTCGGCCGCCGACAGCGCCAGCAGCGGCCGGTCCTGCTCCCACAGCCGCTTCAGCGTCTCGTCGTGCAGCAGCACCGGTACGCCGTCCTTGGTGAGCCGTACGTCGATCTCCACCGCGTCCGCGCCCAGGGCGAGCGCGGAGCGCAGGGAGGCGAGCGTGTTCTCGCGGACACGGTAGGGGTCGCCGCGGTGGGCCACGGCGGTCACGTTCTGCATGAGGACATTCTGGGGGTCGGCGCGGTGGCGTCGGGCCTCAGGGCGCGAGCCAGTCGGCGGTGTAGGTGTCGATCTCGTCGGCGATCCGTGCCTTGCCGGCCTCGTCCAGGAAGGACACGGCGACGGCGTTCTTGGCGAGCTCGGCCAGGCCCCGCTCGTCGAGGTCGAGGAGGCGGGCGGCGACCGCGTACTCGTTGTTGAGGTCGGTGCCGAACATGGGCGGGTCGTCGGAGTTGATCGTGACGGTGACGCCCGCCTGCACGAACTCCTTGAGCGGGTGCTCCTCGATCGTGCGGACCGCGCGCGTGGCGATGTTGGAGGTCGGGCACACCTCCAGCGGGATCCGGTGCTCGGCGAGGTGCGCCAGCAGCTTCGGGTCCCGCGCCGAGCTGGTGCCGTGCCCGATGCGCTCGGCGCGCAGCTGGGTGAGGGCGTCCCACACCGTCTCCGGGCCGGTGGTCTCGCCGGCGTGCGGTACGGAGTGCAGCCCGGCGGCGATGGCCCGGTCGAAGTACGGCTTGAACTGCGGCCTCGGTACGCCGATCTCGGGCCCGCCGAGCCCGAAGGAGACCAGGCCCTCCGGGCGCAGCCGGTCGTCGGTGGCGAGCCGCGCGGTCTCCTCTGCGGACTCCAGACCGGCCTCGCCGGGGATGTCGAAGCACCAGCGCAGCACGGTCCCGAACTCGGCCTCGGCCGCCTTGCGGGCGTCCTCGATGGCCGCCATGAAGGCGCGCTCGTCGATGCCGCGCCGGGTGGAGGAGAACGGGGTGATGGTCAGCTCGGCGTAGCGCACCTGCTGGCGGGCCAGGTCGCGGGCCACCTCGAAGGTCAGCAGCCGTACGTCCTCCGGGGTGCGGATCAGGTCCACGACGGACAGGTACACGTCGATGAAGTGGGCGAAGTCCGTGAACGTGAAGAAGTCGGCCAGCGCCTCCGGATCGGTGGGAACCTTGGAGTCGGGGTGGCGGGCGGAGAGTTCCGCGACGATCCGGGGGGAGGCGGAGCCGACGTGGTGGACGTGCAGTTCGGCCTTGGGCAGTCCGGCGATGAAGGCGTGCAGGTCATGCGGGACGCGGGCGTCGACGAGACGGTCGGTCAAGGTTCCTCCCCGGGAACGGCGCCCCCGGGCCGGGTCTGGGCCGGCGGGACGCGGTGATCGGCTGATCGGTGACTCGGGATCATCGTAGGCGGGGGACCGCGCCGGTGATGCCCGGGCCTTAGCATGACGGGACGTACAACAGAGGGGGTTCCGCGCATGTCCGACGACGCGCAGACGCCGGAGGCGCCGGAAGCTGGGGGTGGGGGGTCTTGGGCTGCTCCCGGGCATGCGGCCGCGCACTCTCCGGAGAAGAAGACGTCCCTGGACAAGCCGGTGGAGGGCGTGTCCGCGGTTCCTTCCGGGCCGGAGGGGCCCGGCTTCACCATCGCCTCGAACGAGCCGCCGGCCGCTTGGCCCACGCCGTCCGTGCATGATCAGCAGACCGTGACGTCCATGCCGCGCGACGCGGCGCCGGGTGCTCCGCAGTGGGCGATGCCCTCGACCGCGCCGACCGACTCGGTGGCCGATCCCTTCGCGGCACCCGGGGCGGGCGCGGGGCAGGGGCTCACCCCGTCCAACCCCTTCGCGCCGCCGACGGCGTCCGTCCCCTACGCCACGCACGGCGAGCCCGTGCCGCCGCCGCCCATCGCGCCCGACGGGCCGGGGCAGGTCCCGTACGGCTATCCCGGCGGCCCCGGCTACCCGTCGCCGGGCGGCTACTACGGCTGGCCCGGGATGCAGGCCATGCCGAGCAACGGGATGGGGACGGCCGGGCTGGTGCTCGGGATCATCTCGGCGGTGATCTTCTGCCTGTGGCCGGTGGCGATCGTCGTGGGTGTGCTGGCCGTGATCTTCGGCGCGATCGGGCGGGCGAAGGCCCGGCGGGGCGAGGCGACGAATCCGGGTCAGGCGCTGGCCGGGATCATCTGTGGGGTGGCGGGTGTGGTGCTGGGGTTGGGGATGGTGGCGTTGGTGGTCGCGACGGCGTAGGTGGACGTGGGCCTCGTCCTCAAACGCCGGACGGGCTGAAATCAGCCCCTCCGGCGTTTGAGGAGCGGGGGTCCAGGGGGCGGAGCCCCCTGGAGGCGGCGAAACCCCCTACCCCCGCAACCGCTCCCGCGCCTCCATCAACGCAAACCCCAACAAGTTCTCCCCCCGCCACCGCTCCGGATCCCCCGCGCCGTCATCCCTCGCCGCCAACCCGATCCCCCACACCCGGTCCACCGGACTCGCCTCGACCAGCACCCGCTCCCCGGTGCCCAGCAAATAGCCGCGCAGATCCGCGTGCGCCGCGAACTTGTGGACCGACCCCTCCACCACGATCCGGAACCGCTCCCGCTTCCACACCGCGTCGTCGAACCCCCGCACCAGCCGCCCCGCCTTCTTCGCCTCCGAAGGGTGCCCGGCCGCCAGGACCTGCCGCTCCGCCTCCGGGTCCCCGAACAGCCGAGCCTTCTCGGCCATCATCCAGTGCTCGGCGGTCGCGTAGGACACTCCGTCCACCGTGAACGGCGACGCCCACCACTGGCTCAGACAGCTCGCGCTCACCTGGCCGTCCGGCCGCGGCCGGTGCCCCCAGAAGTGCAGATACCTGACCCTCGCCCCCGCACGGACCTCCTGAATCAGGACGTCCCAAGAATCGATCTTCGTCATATGGCCGAGTCTCGCAGGCACCACCGACATTCCGTCCCCCGTTTTCCAGGCCAACTCGACACCTGGTCGACAGATTCCGTCGCGTAACCAAAAGGCAACAACGGAATCACTTGTTGGACTCCCCCTGCTCTGTCAGGATCGGCACTCAAATCGAGCCTGAGCCACGCCGGCCCCTGTTGGGGCACGGAGGGAGCGACATGCACAACCCGGGCACCGCCACCCCGGAACGATTCCCGGCCCAGGACCGCTTCGCGGACGGCGCGCAGTTCATCGCGGGCCGCCTGACGAAGGGGACCTCGGGGCGTACGCACACCGTCGTCGACCCTGCCACAGGCGAGGGCGTGTACACGTACGACCTGGCCGGCACCGATGATGTCGACGCCGCGGTCGCCGCCGCGCGGGAGGCGTTCCCCGCGTGGGCCGCCGCCACCCCCGGCGAGCGCTCCGACGCGCTGCACCGCTTCGCCGCCGTACTCGCCGAACGCGCCGAGGACTTCGCCCGCGCGGAGTCCCTCCAGTGCGGCAAGCCGCTGAAGCTGACCCGCGAGTTCGACGTTCCGGGCACGATCGACAACGCCGCCTTCTTCGCCGGTGCCGCCCGCCATCTTCAGGGGCAGTCCGCGGGGGAGTACTCCGGCGACCACACCTCGTACGTCCGCCGTGAGCCCATCGGCGTAGTCGGCTCCATCGCCCCCTGGAACTACCCCCTCCAGATGGCCGCGTGGAAGGTCCTCCCGGCCATCGCCGCGGGCAACACCATCGTGCTCAAGCCCGCCGAGCTCACCCCGCTCACCTCGCTGCTGTTCGCCCAGGCCGCCACCGACGCCGGGATCCCGGACGGGGTCGTCAACATCGTCACCGGGACCGGGAAGGAGGCCGGGGAGCACCTGGTCGGCCACCCCGACGTGGCCATGACCTCCTTCACCGGCTCCACCGCCGTGGGCAAGCGCGTCGCCGAGATCGCCACCGCCACCGTCAAGCGGCTCCATCTCGAACTCGGCGGCAAGGCTCCCTTCGTCGTCTTCGACGACGCCGACCTCGAAGCCGCCGCCCACGGAGCCGTCGCGGGCTCACTCATCAACACCGGTCAGGACTGCACCGCCGCCACGCGCGCGTATGTGCAACGGCCGCTCTACGAGGCCTTCGTCGAGCGCACCGCCGCTCTGATGGAGAGCGTCCGGCTCGGCGACCCGTTCGCACCCGGCACCGACCTCGGACCGCTGATCTCCCACGTCCAGCGCGACCGGGTCGCCGGGTTCGTCGAGCGTGCGCGTGCCTACGCGCGCGTGGTCGCCGGCGGCGAGGCCCCCCAGGACGAGCTGAAGAACGGCGCCTACTACCGGCCCACCCTGGTCGCGGACGCCGCCCAGGACAGCGAGATCGTCCAGTCGGAGATCTTCGGCCCGGTTCTGGTCGTGCTGCCGTTCGACAGTGACGACGAGGGGATCCGGCTGGCCAACGACACCCCGTACGGCCTCGCCGCCTCCGCGTGGAGCCGGGACGTCTACCGGGCGAACCGGGCCACCCGTGAGATCAAGGCGGGCTGTGTGTGGGTCAACGACCACATCCCGATCATCAGCGAGATGCCGCACGGCGGTTACAAGGCGTCCGGCTTCGGCAAGGACATGTCGGCGTACTCCTTCGAGGAGTACACCCAGGTCAAGCACGTCATGTTCGACAACACCGCGGTCGCCAGGAAGGACTGGCACCGCACGATCTTCGGGGACCGCTAGTCATCACACGGGCGCGGCCGGCTGCCCGACCAGCGACCGGCCTCCCCTCCTTCCCGATCTCCCGAAAGGGCACTACGCGCATGGAGCAGTTCGAGCCCGACCGCCTGTCCCCGGCCCAAGTGGCCGCCATGCGGCGCAGCCTGCGCAACGGCCGGGCCGCCATGACCCGCCGTTCCCTGCTGCGCGCCTCCGCGGGCGGCGCGCTCGCGGTGGGCGGCCTCGGGACGCTCAGTGCCTGCGGGATCCCCGCGGCCGGCAAGACCGAGGGCGGCACGTCCGCGGAGGACCACTCGGCGGCGGAGAAGCAGGTCTCCTTCTCCAACTGGACCGAGTACATGGACGTCGACGACAGCGGCAAGCGTCATCCCACGCTGGAGCAGTTCGCGAAGCGGACCGGCATCAAGGTCAAGTACACCGAGGACATCAACGACAACAACGAGTTCTTCGGCAAGATCAAGCCGCAGCTGGCGGCGGGGCAGGACACCGGCCGGGACATCGTCGTCCTCACCGACTGGCTCGCGGCGCGCCTCATCCGCCTGGGCTGGGTCCAGAAACTCGACCCGTCCAACCTGCCGCACGCCTTCGCCAACCTCTCCCCGCAGTTCCGCGATCCCGACTGGGACCCGGGGCGGGCGTACTCCTACCCCTGGCAGGGCATCTCGACCGTCATCGCCTACAACAAGAAGGCGCTCGACGGCGTCGAGGTGAAGACGGTCTCCGACCTGCTCGACAACCCCAAGCTCAAGGGCCGCGTCGGCTTCCTCACCGAGATGCGCGACACGATCGGGATGACCCTGCTCGACATGGGCAAGGACCCCGCGAAGTTCACCGACGACGACTACGACGCGGCGATCGCCCGCCTCCAGAAGGCCGTCGACAACAAGCAGATCCGCCGCTTCACCGGCAACGACTACACCTCCGACCTCACCAGCGGCGACTTCGCGGCCTGTCTCGCCTGGGCCGGGGACGTCGTACAGCTGAAGGCCGACAGCCCGGACATCGACTTCCTCATCCCGGACAGCGGCTACATGACGTCCAGCGACAACATGCTGATCCCCAACAAGGCACGTCACAAGACGAACGCCGAGCGGCTCATCGACTTCTACTACGAACCGAAGGCCGCCGCCGAGCTCGCCGCCTACATCAACTACGTCTGTCCCGTGGACGGCGTGAAGGAAGAGCTCGCGAAGATCGACGAGGACGCGGCGAACAACCCGCTGATCCTCCCCGACAAGGCCATGCAGGCCGCCTCCCGCGCCTTCCGCTCCCTGAGCTCGAAGGAAGAGACGGCCTACGAAGAGAAGTTCGCGAAGCTCACAGGGGCGTGACATCCATGACGAACGACACCAGCGGCGACGTCCGCCTCTCCGGTATCAGCAAGACCTACGGCTCCTTCACCGCCGTACACCCGCTCGACCTGACCGTCCCGCAGGGCTCCTTCTTCGCCCTGCTCGGCGCCTCCGGCTGCGGCAAGACCACCACCCTGCGCATGATCGCCGGCCTGGAGGAGCCCAGCGGCGGCACCGTCCACCTCGGCGAGCAGGACGTGACCGCGCTGCCGCCGTACAAGCGGCCCGTGAACACGGTCTTCCAGTCCTACGCCCTCTTCCCGCACCTCGACATCTTCGAGAACGTAGCCTTCGGCCTGCGCCGGCGCGGCATCAAGAGCGTGAAGAAGCAGGTCGAGGACATGCTGGAGCTGGTCCAGCTCGGGGAGCAGGCGCGCAAGAAGCCGCACCAGCTCTCCGGCGGCCAGCAGCAGCGCGTCGCCGTGGCCCGCGCGCTGATCAACCACCCCAAGGTGCTTTTGCTCGACGAGCCCCTCGGCGCCCTCGACCTCAAGCTGCGCCGCCAGATGCAGCTGGAGCTCAAGCGCATCCAGACCGAGGTCGGCATCACCTTCGTGCATGTCACACACGACCAGGAGGAAGCCATGACGATGGCCGACACGGTCGCCGTGATGAACGCGGGCCGCGTCGAACAGCTCGGATCGCCGACCGAGCTCTACGAGAACCCGGGGACCACCTTCGTCGCCAACTTCCTCGGCACCTCCAACTTCATCGAGGCCGAGGTCGACACCAAGAGCGGCGACGACATCGTGCTGAAGGCGGGCGGCGGCAAGCTCGTGCTGCCCGAGGCGCGGTGCGGCGCGCCCACCGCGACCGGCGGCAAGGTGCTGGTCGGCGTACGCCCCGAGAAGATATCCCTCACACACGCCGACGACGCCGGCGAGATACCCGAGGGCCGTAACCGCATCACCGGCAAGATCGCCGACTCCTCGTTCATCGGTGTCTCCACGCAGTACGTCGTGGACAGCCCCGTCTGCCCGGAGTTCGAGGTCTACGCCCAGAACATCGACCGCGACCCCCGGCTCGTGCCCGGCGCCGACGTCGTCCTGCACTGGAACCCGGCGCACACCTTCGGCCTCGACGCGGCCCAGGACATCGACGCCGGCATCCAGGAAGAGGCGGCGGTCTGATGGCGACAGTCACCGAGGCGCCCCCGCCTCTCAGCCCGGCGGCTCCCGAGACGAAGCCGCCCCGCAAGCGCGGTCGCCTGGTGCCGTACTGGCTGCTGCTGCCCGGCATCCTGTGGCTGGTCGTCTTCTTCGCGCTGCCGATGATCTACCAGGCCTCCACGTCCGTGCAGACGGGCTCACTGGAGGAGGGCTACAAGGTCACCTGGCACTTCGCGACCTACTGGGACGCCCTGTCCGACTACTACCCGCAGTTCCTGCGCTCGGTGCTCTACGCCGGCTCGGCGACCGTCCTGTGCCTGATCCTCGGCTACCCGCTCGCCTACCTCATCGCCTTCCGAGCCGGTCGCTGGCGGAACCTGATCATGATCCTGGTGATCGCGCCGTTCTTCACCAGCTTCCTGATCCGCACCCTGGCCTGGAAGACGATCCTCGCCGACGGCGGCCCGGTCGTCGGAGCCCTCAACACGCTGCACGTCCTGGACGTCACCAGCTGGCTCGGCATGACCGAGGGCGACCGCGTGCTGGCCACGCCGCTCGCGGTGGTGTGCGGTCTGACGTACAACTTCCTGCCGTTCATGGTGCTGCCGCTCTACACCTCGCTGGAGCGCATCGACCCACGGCTGCACGAGGCGGCCGGCGACCTGTACGCCAAGCCGGTCACCACCTTCCGCAAGGTCACCTTCCCGCTGTCGATGCCCGGTGTCGTCTCCGGCACGCTGCTGACCTTCATCCCGGCGGCCGGTGACTACGTCAACGCGGACCTGCTCGGCTCGACGGACACCCGCATGGTCGGAAACGTGATTCAGACGCAGTTCCTGCGGATCCTGGACTATCCGACGGCCGCCGCGCTCTCCTTCATCCTCATGGCCGCCATCCTCGTCATGGTGACGCTGTACATCCGCAGGTCCGGCACGGAGGATCTGGTTTAAATGACCGTCGTCAACTGGCTCAAGCGCAATCTCGTCGTCATCGCGGGACTGGTGACGCTCGCCTATCTGCTGCTGCCCAACGTCATCGTGACGATCTTCTCCTTCAACAAACCGAAGGGCCGCTTCAATTACGAGTGGCAGGAGTTCTCGACCGACGCCTGGAAGGATCCCTGCGGCGTTTCCGACCTCTGCGGCTCCCTCTCGGTCAGCCTCCAGATCGCGCTCTGGGCGACCGTCGGCGCCACGCTCCTCGGCACGATGATCGCCTTCGCGCTGGTCCGCTACCGCTTCCGCGCGCGCGGCGCCATCAACTCGCTGATCTTCCTGCCGATGGCGATGCCGGAGGTCGTCATGGCCGCCTCGCTGCTCACCCTCTTCCTCAACATGGGCGCTCAGCTGGGCTTCTGGACGATCCTCATCGCGCACATCATGTTCTGCCTGAGCTTCGTCGTGACGGCGGTGAAGGCGCGCGTGATGTCGATGGACCCGCGGCTGGAGCAGGCCGCCCAGGATCTGTACGCCGGGCCCTTCCAGACCTTCGTCCGGGTCACCCTGCCGATCGCCGCCCCCGGAATCGCGGCCGGCGCGATGCTCGCCTTCGCGCTGTCCTTCGACGATTTCATCATCACCAATTTCAACGCGGGCTCCACCGTCACCTTCCCGATGTTCGTCTGGGGCTCGGCCCAGCGCGGAACGCCCGTTCAGATCAATGTCATCGGTACGGCCATGTTCCTCATCGCCGTACTGTTCGTCCTGGCCTCCATGGCCATCGGAAACCGCCGTAAGAAGCAAAAGGCATAAGCCCTGTAGGGAGTTGAAATCATGGCCCCAAGCGCCATGAGTCGTGGCAACAACTGGACGAAATCCCTTTCCGACGCCCAGCCGGTCCCGTACTGGCTGGACGACCCCGGCCGCCCCCGCCCCGAGCCCGCCCTCACCACCGCCGAGACCTGCGACCTGCTGGTCGTCGGCGGCGGGTACAGCGGACTGTGGACCGCGCTCATCGCCAAGGAGCGCGACCCGCAACGGGACGTCGTACTGGTCGAGGGCCGCGAGGTGGGCTGGGCCGCCTCCGGCCGCAACGGCGGTTTCTGCGCCGCCTCCCTCACCCATGGTCTGCCCAACGGGCTGGCCCGCTGGCCGCAGGAGATCCACCAGCTGGAGGAGCTGGGCGCCCGCAACCTCGACGAGATCGAGAGCGCGGTCGCCCGCTACTCCCTGGACTGCGACTTCGAACGCACCGGTGAGATCGACGTCGCCACCGAGGCGTACCAGGCGCGGGAACTGCGCGACTGGTACGAGGAACTGCGCGACAAGGGCCTCGGCGAGGGCATCGAGTTCCTGGACACCGACGAGGTCAGGGCACAGGTCGACTCGCCGACCTTCCAGGCGGGCCTCTACGACCGGCGGGGCGTCGCCATGGTCAACCCGGCCAAGCTGACCTGGGGACTGAAGCGGGCGTGCCAGGACCTCGGCGTCCGGGTCTACGAGCACACCCCGGCCCTCACCCTGAAGCCGTACGGCGCCGGCATGGCCGTGCGCACCCCCTACGGCCGGATCCGCGCCCGCAAGGTCGCGCTCGGCACGAACATCTTCCCGAACCTGGTCAAGCGGGTCCGCGCCTACACCGTCCCGGTCTACGACTACGCCCTGATGACCGAGCCGCTCACCGAGGACCAGCTGGCGTCGATCGGCTGGAAGAACCGCCAGGGCCTCGGCGACTCGGCGAACCAGTTCCACTACTTCCGCCTCTCCGCCGACAACCGGATCCTGTGGGGCGGCTACGACGCCATCTACCCCTACGGCGGCCGGGTGCGCGCGGAGTACGACGACCGCCCGGAGACGTACGCCAAGCTCGCCGGACACTTCTTCACCTGCTTCCCGCAGCTGGAGGGCATGCGCTTCACGCACGCGTGGGGCGGCGCGATCGACACCTGCTCGCGCTTCTCGGCGTTCTTCGGGACGGCCCACCAGGGCAAAGTGGCGTACGCGGCGGGCTTCACCGGACTCGGCGTCGGCGCCACCCGGTTCGGCGCGGACGTGATGCTGGACCTGCTGGCGGGGGAGCGCACGGAACGCACGGAGCTGGAGATGGTCCGCAGGAAGCCGCTGCCCTTCCCGCCGGAGCCCTTCGCCTGGACCGGGATCGCGCTCACCAAGTGGTCGCTGGCCCGCGCCGACGCGCACGGCGGGCGGCGCAATCTGTGGCTGCGGACGATGGACCGGCTGGGCCTCGGCTTCGACAGCTGACCGCACGCCCGCCGCATGTGACCCGGTTCACCCCGAACGGGTGACAAGAACCCGCGTAATGCCTGCCGGGTGACCTCCCTCTCCCTCGTGACGCGATCGGCGTCCACGACAGAGAGGGAGGTCACCGTCATGACAGGGGCGAAGACGGCGGTGGAGTGGCTGGCATCCGTCGCACCGAATCCCGAGGCCTGCCGCTGGGAGTGGGAGCGCAGCCCCCTCGGGGTGGCGCTGCTGCCGGCCGGCAAAGCCTGGGACGTGCTGATCCTGCCGGCCGAGCTCGGCTATGCGACGCTCGATGTGCTCACCCGTATCCTCGACCAACTCGGCCCGGTCCTGGCCGACTTCGGCGACGCCCGGATGGGCTTCTTCGTGCCGCCCGGCACGGCCGCCCGCTGGCTGGGCACCGGTATCCGTACGGCCGGGGCCGGTACCTGGATCGTCGTTCCGTATCCGGGCCGTGCCACCGGCGGCATCCGCTGGCTGGTCCCGCCGGACGGCACCGGCACCCTCACCGACCCCGCGCTGCTCGAACTGGCCATGCACGAGGCGGCGGCCGGGCTCGCCGACTCTTGACAGGAAGATTGGTCTGGACCAAGTTGTGTGCGGCTCCCCCCTCCAATTCCCCCATGCCTGGAGGCAGTCGTGGATCGCTTCAGACCTCTCGCCCTGCTCACCGCCGCGGCACTGACCCTGCCCGGCGTCACCGCACTGTCGTCGGCCGCCCGTGCGGCCGACGCGGACCTCGCCCGCAACGGCGGCTTCGAGTCCGGCCTCGACGGCTGGACCTGCACCGCTGGCACCACGGTCAACTCACCCGTTCGCACCGGTAGTTCAGCGCTCCAGGCGACTCCGGCCGGCAGCGACAACGCCCGCTGCGCACAGACGGTGACCGTGAAACCGGACTCCCAGTACACGCTGTCCGGATACGTCCGCGGCGCCTACGTCCACCTCGGCGCGAGCGGCACCGGCACCACGGACGTCTCGGCCTGGACCCAGTCCGCTCCCGCCTGGCAGCAGCTCACGACGACCTTCCGCACCGGGCCCGGCACCACCCGCGTCACGATCTACACCCACGGCTGGTACGGCACCGGCGCCTACCAGGCCGACGACATCTCCCTCGTCGGACCCGGCGTCGACGCGGGCCAGCCACCCGCCGCACCGACCGGCCTGAGGACGGGCGCGATCACCTCCTCCAGCGTCGCCCTGTCCTGGTCGGCGGTCACCGGTGCGACCGGCTACGCCGTCTACCGCGACGGCGTCAAGGTCCAGACGGTGACCGGCACTTCGGCCACCGTCGCCGGGCTCGCCCCCGCCACGGCGTACGGCTTCCAGGTCGCCGCGGTGAACGACGCGGGCGAGTCGGCGAAGTCCGCCACGGTGCCCGCGTCGACGACCGAGGGCACCACCGGCCCGGTCGACCTCCCGGCCCACGCCCTGGTCGGCTACCTCCACGCGAGCTTCGCCAACGGCTCCGGCTACACCCGCATGGCCGACGTCCCCGACAGCTGGGACGTCATCGACCTGGCCTTCGGTGAACCGACCTCGGTCACCTCGGGCGACATCCGCTTCGACCGCTGCCCGGTCACGGAGTGCCCGAACGTCGAGTCCGACGCCGACTTCAAGGCGGCCATCAAGGCCAAGCAGGCGGCCGGCAAGAAGGTGCTGATCTCGATCGGCGGCCAGAACGGCCAGGTGCAGCTGACGACCGCCGCGGCCCGGGACACCTTCGTGACGTCGGTCTCGAAGATCATCGACGAGTACGGCCTCGACGGCCTCGACATCGACTTCGAGGGCCACTCGCTCTCCCTGAACGCCGACGACACAGACTTCAAGAACCCCAAGACCCCGGTGATCGTCAACCTCATCTCCGCCCTGAAGACCCTGAAGGCCAGGTACGGCGACGACTTCGTGCTGACGATGGCCCCGGAGACCTTCTTCGTCCAGCTCGGCTACCAGTACTACGGCACCGGCCAGTGGGGCGGCCAGGACCCGAGGGCTGGGGCGTACCTCCCGGTCATCCACGCCCTGCGCGACGACCTCACGCTGCTGCACGTCCAGGACTACAACTCGGGCCCGATCATGGGCCTGGACAACCAGTACCACTCCATGGGCGGCGCCGACTTCCACATCGCCATGACCGACATGCTGCTCACCGGCTTCCCGGTCGCGGGCAATGCGAACAACGTCTTCCCGCCGCTGCGCCCCGACCAGATCGCCATCGGCATGCCGGCGTCGACCAACGCGGGCAACGGACACGTCCCGCCGGCCGAGGTCACCAAGACCCTGGACTGCCTCACCAAGAAGACGAACTGCGGCTCGTACGCCACGCACGGCACCTGGCCGGCGCTGCGCGGCCTGATGACGTGGTCGATCAACTGGGATCGCTACTCGAACTGGGAGTTCCAGCGGACCTTCGACGGCTACTTCGGCTGAGGAACAGCCACAGCAGTGTGAGAAGCGCCGTGCACAGGCACCAACTGGCCACGACGTCCAGTGGCCAGTGGTAGCCGCGCCGGATCAGGCCGTAGCCGGTGCCGAGACCGAGGGCGGCGCACAGGGCGAGCAGGGCGCGGCGGGCGGGTACGGAGTCCAGCAGCGGGAGGAGCAGCAGCGTCGCCGCGCCGTACGCGACGGCGGCCGTCGCCGTGTGCCCGGACGGGTAGTAGCCGGTGGCCGGTGGTACGACCGGGGTGCCGGGGCGGTCGGTCAGTTCCTTGAGGGGGACGACCAGGGCCGGGACCAGTGCCATGAGGAGGGCGGCCGAGGTCGCCGGCAACCACCAGCGGTCTGTACCAATGCGCCGGTGCCGCCAGGTGACGTACCCGAGGGCGAGGGCCAGCACGGGCACCGCGACCGGCACATTGCCCAGGTCGGCGAGGAGTTCGGAGAGGCGGTCGGGGTGCACCAGGGCCCGGCTGGCCGCCTCGTCGAGGTCGATCAGCGGGCCGTCGGTCACGACCTGCCAGGTGATGAGCGTGAAGAGAAGGGCCGGAAGCCCGAGAAGAAGAGAGAGGGAGGTCGGCCACCCCGGAACAGGGGGGGTGGTTCCGGGGCGGCCGTCCGGATCGGATGGTCGCCCGCCCCGGGGGGTTTGGGGCGTGCGACTGTCCGATCGGTGAGGAGATCCGGAGCCGGAAGCTCCGGGTGTGTGCGCGAGGGCACGACCAGGTCGAAGCTGGGGAGGCCTCGGCCCGATGTCGTCCAGAGTCCCCTCTGGACGGGGTGTATCTCTCATCTGGTTAGAACCTACGACAGGGCGATGGCGTTCGACAGACGGAATCGCGTCCTGTCATCCACCTCGCACACCTTCTTCACACGCTCTGACGGTAGCCGCCCCAGCCCCGGAATCACGGATGACACCAGGACTGGGGCGGATGTGGTGCACGGGACCGGGGCCCGGTCGCTCACCAGTGGTTTTGCTGTGACCGTCCGGGGCCTCAGATACGGGTGAAGGCCTGCTCGATGATGTCGAGGCCCTCGTTCAGCAGGTCCTCGCCGATCACCAGCGGGGGCAGGAAGCGCAGCACGTTGCCGTAAGTGCCACAGGTCAGGACCACCAGGCCCTCGGCGTGGCAGGCCTTGGCCAGCGCGGCGGTCGCCTCCGGGTTCGGCTCCTTGGTGGCGCGGTCCTTGACCAGCTCGATGGCGATCATGGCGCCGCGGCCGCGGACGTCGCCGACGATGTCGAACTTCTCGGCCATGGCGCCCAGACGGGCCTTCATGATCGCCTCGATGTTCTTCGCCTTGGCGTTGAGGTCGAGCTCCTTCATCGTCTCGATGGAGCCCAGCGCACCGGCGCACGCGACCGGGTTGCCGCCGTAGGTGCCGCCCAGGCCGCCCGCGTGGGCGGCGTCCATGATCTCGGCGCGGCCGGTCACCGCGGCGAGCGGCAGGCCACCGGCGATGCCCTTGGCCGTCGTGATCAGGTCGGGAACGATGCCCTCGTCCTCGCAGGCGAACCACTGGCCGGTCCGGCAGAAGCCGGACTGGATCTCGTCCGCGACGAACACGATGCCGTTGTCCGTGGCGAACTTGCTGAGGGCCGGCAGGAAGCCCTTGGCCGGCTCGATGAAGCCGCCCTCGCCGAGCACCGGCTCGATGATGATCGCGGCCACGTTGTCCGGGCCGATCTGCTTGGTGATCTGGTCGATGGCCTGCGCGGCGGCCTCCGGACCGGCGTTCTGCGGACCGGTCGGCCAGCGGTAGCCGTACGCCACCGGCACCCGGTAGACCTCGGGAGCGAACGGACCGAAGCCGTTCTTGTACGGCATGTTCTTCGAGGTCAGCGCCATGGTGAGGTTGGTACGGCCGTGGTAGCCGTGGTCGAACACCACGACGGCCTGCCGCTTGGTGTAGGCACGCGCGATCTTGACGGCGTTCTCGACGGCCTCGGCACCGGAGTTGAACAGCGCCGACTTCTTGGCGTGGTCACCGGGCGTCAGCTCGGCCAGCGCCTCGGCGACGGCCACATAGCCCTCGTACGGCGTCACCATGAAACAGGTGTGGGTGAAGTCGGCCAGCTGCGCGGACGCCCGGCGTACGACGGCCTCGGCGGACGCGCCGACGGAGGTCACGGCGATGCCCGAACCGAAGTCGATCAGCCGGTTGCCGTCGACGTCCTCGAGGATGCCGCCGCTCGCCCGCGCCGTGAACACGGGTAGCACGGAGCCCACGCCCTGCGCGACCGCGGCCGTTCGGCGTGCCTGCAATTCCTGCGACTTCGGGCCGGGGATGGCGGTGACGAGGCGGCGCTCCTGCGGAAGTGCGCTCATGAGGGGCTCCTGGGGGTTTTGCGGACTCTTGTCTTGTCTTTTCTCGCAGGCTAGGGCGGGGAGCGGGGGGTGGGCATGCTCCATGTGGGCGTTGTCGGGCGGATGCGTTGTCCGTCGTGGACATAGCGACGCCGGGGGTGCTGGAACAGCTCGATCCGTTCCGTCGGCCGTGTAAGCGGTGAACTCCCCAGGAGAGGGCGTTAGATTGACTCGCTGATGGTGGATGCCACGGACGGAACGGCTGGTCAGGGGGCAAGGGCGATGGACAGCGACGGGACGCAGGACGCGCGAGGCACACATGCGACGCCTGTGCCCCGGCCGGCGATGCCGCCGGAGGTCCCCGCGGTGCCGCCGCGGCCGGCGCGGGCGCCGGGCGAGCCGGGGCAGCCCGCCCACGCACGGATCACGACCGTGGCCGACTGGCTCAATGAGCCCCGCCCTGCCGCCGGGACCGGAATCTGGCGGTTCGGGTACCGCCTGCCGAAGGGCGCGCAGAGCGAGTCGGAGCGGCTGGCGCCGGTCACCGTCGTCGGGCTGCTCGTGCCGCTGGTCGTGGGGCTGGTCGTGTGGTCGCTGTGGCGGCGCGGCAGCATTCCGTACCAGTTCTCCGTGCTGCGCCTGTTCACTCCGAACGACTGGTGGTGGGGCGGCACGATGGCGTCGCCCAAGGACTGGCAGGGGCAGGAGGCCCTCGTCGTCTACAGCGGCGTCTTCTTCGCCGTGCTCGTCTACGCGATGGGCCGGCTGGGCAGCTGGCCCGATGTCGTACGCCACTTCATCGGCCGCCGGCCCCAGCCCGCGCGGGCGCTGCTCGCCGCACTCGGTGCCGTCGTCACCCTGAGCTTCGTCTTCCCGAGCGCCTTCCCCGGCGTCGGCTGGGACGCGCTTCCCGTCGTTGCCCCCCTGTTCTCCCTGGTCGCCCTGATCTCGGGCGGCTTCGACCTCTTCGCCTCGGTGCTGTTCACCGACGGTCTGTACACGGTCGTCACCCTGCTGGTCCTGTGGCCGTTCGCCCGCGTCGGCGACTGGTGGGGGTATGCGAAGGCCCGCCTCGCCGCACGGCGTGCCGCACCGGAGGGAGTCGCGACGCCGGCCGTGGAAGTGCCGCGCGCCCAGTGGCCCGAACTCCGGCAGGCGGGACAGCACGAGGCGGCCGACCTGCTGACCGCCGAGGTGGCCGGCGGCCGTATGAGTGACGTGGACTGCGCCCGGGTGGCGCACTTCTGGACCGTGGCCAGGCAGGACGGTGCCCTGGCGACGTTCCGCGACACGGTGCTGCGCCAGGGCGCCGCCTCCTGGACCCACCCCTCCGGCGCCAGGGACCTGCCGCGCCGCCGCGCGACGCACGACCTGCTCGAAGGACAGGTGCGCATCGGCCGCTGGGTAGCCGCGGAACGGGCTCCTCGCCCCTATCACGACGCGGGCGCGGCGATCGGCACGGACGTGCTGGGCACCTCGCTGGTGGCGGTCGGACCCTCCGGGTCGGGCAAGACGCGGACTCTCATCGAGCCCCTGACGGAGTCGCTGGCACTCCAGGCGCTTACCGGACGCTGTGCCGTCGTAGCGGTCTCCGCCGCGGGCACCAGGCTCGCGGCGGACTCGGCGTTCGACGTGATCGTCCGTATCGGAGATCCCACGTCCGTCCACGACCTGGATCCGTATGCGGAGTCCGAGGACCCCGACGAGGCGGCCGCCATCCTCGCCGAGGGCCTGGTGGGCGACCTCGAAGGCGTGGGCACCCAGAGCGCGGCAACCGCCCTCGCCCAGCTGCTCGGCCCGTACCGGGCGGTGCACGGTCACTTTCCGACGCTGCCGGTGCTGCGGGAGCTCCTGGAGGGCGAGCCGTCGGCGCTGTCCGCCCTTCAGGACCTGCTCTCGTCCGACGAGCACGCCGTGATGAGGCGGGAACTCGACGCCCGCATCCGGCAGCTGGGGAGCCCCGCCGACGTGGGCCGTGCCCTCGCCGACCGGCTCGCGCTGCTCAACCGCCCTGCCTTCGCCGAGTTCTTCGGAGGCGGCGAGGGCACCCGCCCGTTCTCCCTGCGTGCCGTGGCCCACCACCCACTGCGGGTGCGCATCGATCTGCCCGAACAGGGCCACGAGGAGGCCGGCCGCTTGCTGACCCGGCTGGTCCTCGCCCAGTTCGGTGCCGTCGTACGCGGCGGGAAGCGCCGTCACTTCGCCTGCCTGGTCCTCGACGACGCCACCGGGGTGGTCACCGCCGAGTCGGTGCGCCGAATCCAGCGGCTGCGCTCACAGAACGCCGGAGTGGTCCTGGCCCTGCGCACGATCGGCGACGTACCTGAGGCGCTGCACGGCCCCCTGTACGGGGCGGTCGGGTGCCGTATGGCGTTCTCCGGCGTGACGACGTGGGACGGCAGCCGGTTCGCGCAGGCCTGGGGCACCGAGTGGGTGGAGACGCGGGAGGTGGCCAAGCACACGGTCTTCGCCGACCAGCCGATGACCCGCCTGATCCATGCCCTGCGCAAGCTCGTCACCGGCAAGGCCGTGACCACCGACGCGGTGACCGTGCGCCAGGTGGAGCGGGAGCGGTGGTCGGCGTCCGAGTTGGCGCACGCGGTGCCGCCGGGGCACGCGGTGCTGTCGCTCACCAGCGTGCAGGGCGAGCACGCGCCGCCGCTGCTGGTGGATCTGCGCGGGTGACCTGGGCATCCGCGCAGAGCGGCACGCGGGGACCGTACGGTGAGGCAGAATCGACACAGGTCGTTCATACACGGCAGCCAAAAGATCACAGAGATCGCACCGATTTGAAGGCCCTATGCCCCCCACGCTCTCCTCGCTCGTCCACCACTCCGCGCTGAAACTGACCGTGCGGGCGGGCGAGGACCACCTCGACGTGCCGGTGCGCTGGGCGCATGCCAGTGAGCTCACCGACCCCGTGCCCTATATGGAGGGCGGGGAGCTGCTGCTGATCACCGCGCTCAAGCTGGACGCGGAGAACCCCGAGGCGATGCGGCGCTATGTGCGGCGCCTGGTGGGCGCGGGCGTGGTCGGGCTCGGCTTCGCGGTCGGCGTCAATTACGAGGACATTCCCGAGGCGCTGGTCGACGCGGCCGTGGAAGAGGATCTGCCGTTGCTGGAGGTGCCGCGCCGGACGCCGTTCCTCGCCATCAGCAAGGCCGTGTCCGCGGCCATCGCGGCGGACCAGTACCGGGCGGTCACGGCTGGGTTCGCGGCCCAACGGGAGCTGACCAAGCAGGCGTTGACCGACGGACCGGAGGGGCTGCTGGCCGCGCTGGCCTCGCAGGTGGACGGCTGGGCGGCGCTGTACGACGCGTCCGGCGCCGTCGTCGCGACCGCACCCGACTGGGCCGGACGGCGGGCGGCACGGATCACCGCGGACGTGGAGCGGCTGCGGGAGCGGGCCGCGCCGGCGTCCTCCGTGGTGGGCGGCCCGGAGAACGAGGACCGGGTCGAACTGCACACCCTGGGCACCGGGCGCCGGCCGCGCGCGGCCCTGGCGGTCGGCACCGCCGCCGCGCTGGGCACGGCCGAGCGGTACGCCGTGCACTCGGCGATCGCCCTGCTCACCCTGACCACCGAGCGCTCGCGCTCGCTCCAGGCGGCCGAGCAGCGGGTCGGGACGGCGGTGCTGCGGATGCTGCTCGCCGGGGAGCCGGACCACGCCAGGACCGTGGCGGGGAATCTGTACGGCGATCTGCTCGACACCCCCTTCCGGGTGATCGTCGCCGTCTCCGACGCCGGCGGCGATCCCCTGGGCGCGCTCACCGAGGTCGTCGAGTCCGCGGCGGCCCGCGGCGGGGAGGCGGTGCTGGTGGTGCCGGAGGGGGAGAGCGAGACGGCCCGGCTGGTGGTGCTCGCGGCGGACGGGGGCGCGGCGGTCTCGGCGTGCGCGGAGTACACGGCGGCGCTGGAGGCGGCGCGGGCGGGCGGCGTACCGGAGCAGCCCGGCGGCCTCGACGAGGCCGAGCTGGTCGTCGGGCTGTCGGCGCCGGCCGGGCCCATCGCCGCCGCGTCGGCGTACAAGCAGGCCGAGCAGGCGCTGTCGGTGGCCCGGCGGCGCGGTCGGGTGTTCGTGGAGCACGAGCAGGTGGCGGCCGGGTCGGTGCTGCCGCTGCTCGCCGACGACGCGGTGAAGGCGTTCGCGGACGGGATGCTGCGGGCGCTGCACGAGCACGACGCGACGGGGCGCGGCGATCTGGTGGCCTCGCTGCGGGCCTGGCTGTCACGGCACGGGCAGTGGGACGCGGCCGCCGCGGACCTCGGCGTGCACCGGCACACCCTGCGGTACCGGATGCGGCGGGTGGAGGAGATCCTCGGGCGGTCCCTGGACGACGCGGATGTGCGGATGGAGCTCTGGCTGGCGCTGAAGGCGACGTCGGCGGAGTAGACACCCACCCACCGCTGCGCCAAAGCGTCGAACCCCGTTCTCCCATCACTACACCCCGGACAAATCCTCCTTCGCCTCCGCGCCCCTACCGTGGACCCCGACACCACCAGGACATCCCCAACGCGGAAGGGCCGGGAATCCATATGACTTCCACCCACGCCTTCTGGCTCGCCGGCCGCCAGGTCAGCGGCGAGGACAGCTTCGATGTGACCTCCCCGTGGGACGGGCGCGTCGTCGGCAAGGTCAGTGTGCCGACGGACGCCCAGACCGAGGAGGCCGTGGCCGCCGCGTACGCCGTCCGCGACGAGTTCGCCGCCACGCCGGCCCATGTGCGGGCCGCCGCCCTCGACCACGTCAGCCGGCGGCTGGTCGAGCGGACCGAGGAGATCGCCCGGTTGATCTCCGCCGAGAACGGCAAGCCCATGAAGTGGGCCCGCGGCGAGGTCGGCCGTGCCGTGTCCGTGTTCCGGTTCGCGGCCGAGGAGGCCCGGCGCTTCAACGGCGGCGAGGCCCAGCGGCTCGACACCGACCTCGGTGGCCAGGGGCGGCTCGCCTTCACCCGCCGCTTCCCCAAGGGTGTCGTCCTCGGCATCGCGCCCTTCAACTTCCCGTTGAACCTGTGCGCCCACAAGATCGCCCCGGCCATCGCCGCCGGTGTGCCGATCATCCTGAAGCCCGCTCCGGCCACCCCGCTGTCCGGCCTGATCATCGGTGACCTGCTCGCCGAGACCGAGCTGCCGGCGGGCTCCTGGAGCATCCTGCCGGTGCCGAACGACAAGATGCCCGCCCTGGTCCAGGACGAGCGTCTGCCGGTCATCTCCTTCACGGGTTCCGAGAAGGTCGGCTACGCGATCATGGACTCGGTGCCGCGCAAGCACTGCACCTTGGAGCTCGGCGGCAACGGCGCGGCGATCGTGCTCGCCGACTTCGCCTCCGACGAGGACCTCGACCGGGCCGCCGGCCGCATCGCCACCTTCTCCAACTACCAGGGCGGCCAGTCCTGCATCTCCGTGCAGCGGGTGATCGCGGACGCCTCCGTGTACGACCGGCTCGTGCCGCGCATCGTCGCCGCCGTCGAGGCCCAGGTCACCGGTGACCCGGGCGACGACGCCACCGACGTAGGCCCGCTGGTCAGCGAGGACGCCGCCCAGCGCGTGGAGACGTGGGTCGACGAGGCCGTCGCCGCCGGCGCCACCCTGCTCACCGGTGGCAAGCGCGACGGCGCCTCCTACGCGCCGACCGTCCTCACCGACGTACCGGCCGACGTCACGATCGCCTGCGAGGAGGTCTTCGGACCGGTCCTCACCGTGCAGAAGGTCGACGGGGAGGCCGCCGCCTTCGCCGCCGCCAACGACTCCAAGTACGGCCTCCAGGCAGGTGTGTTCACCCACGACCTCCAGACCGCCTTCCGTGCCCACCGGGCCCTGGAGGTCGGCGGCGTGGTCATCGGCGACGTGCCGTCCTACCGGGCCGACCAGATGCCGTACGGCGGCGCCAAGCAGTCCGGTGTGGGCCGCGAGGGCGTGAAGTTCGCGATGGACGACTACACCTACGAGCGGGTGATGGTCCTGACCGGGCTGGAGCTCTAGCTCATGGGAACCATTTTCATGTAAGGTCCCCGCAGGGGCCCGGCACCGATGCCTTCCGGTGCCGGGCCCCTTCCTTGTGCCGGCCTGTTCCGGACCCTCAACCGGAGAAGCCGACATGCGCGAGCCGCAGCGGGCCGCGCAGTTCGAGGCGCACGTCGCGGATGCCCTCGGCGGCGATCCCGGCGGTGAGCGTCGAGTAGTCGTACGGCCCCGACGCCTCCGAGGTCAGAACGGCCAGGGCCGGGCCGCCGTCCAGTGACACCTCGACGGTGCCCTCGCCCGCCACCGTCACCGACACCTCCCCGACGCCGTCACCGAAGTCGCAGGCCCGGTAGACCAGTTGACCCGCACCGCCCGGTACGGCCGTCACCGCGTCGCCCGACGTCTTCGTGCGGTCCACGATCGCCACGCCGCGCTGCTCGTCGAAGTCGGCCGCGGGCAGGCCCCGTCGGCGGACGGGGCGCGGGGCGGCGGCCTCGCCGTCCAGGATCACCGTCGTACGCAGCCGGACGTCCTCGCTGGAGGCGCCGGCCAGGATCTCGTGGGCGCCGGGCTCGCGGCGCCATCCGGGGCGCGACACGTCCCAGAAGTCGAAGGCGGACCAGGGGACCTCGAAGGTCAGCTCCCGCCGCTCGCCGGGGGCCAGGCGCACCCGGCTGTGCGCCAGCAGCTCGCGGCGCGGGCGCGGCACCGCGGGGTCCACCGCGCGCGAGTAGACCTGGGCCACCTCGTCGGCCGGCACGTCACCGGTGTTGGTGACCGTGAAGGACACGCGCAGCGCCTCATCCGTCGTAGCGGTGTCCAGGTCGGCGTAGGAGAACGTGGCGTACGACAGGCCGTGGCCGAACGGGAACAGCGGGGTTCCCTCGAAGTACAGGTAGGTCTGGCGCCCGCCGATCACGTCGTAGTCGAGGAGGTCGGGCAGGTCGGCGTCGGCGGCGTACCAGGTCTGCGGGAGGCGTCCGGCGGGGGAGACGTCGCCGGCCAGGATCCGGGCCAGCGCGGTGCCGGCCGCCTGGCCGCCGTGGGACGTCCACAGCATCGCCGGGAGCGAGGTGTGGTCGACGGCGTACGGATACGCGCAGACCAGCGCCAGCACGGTGTCCGGGTTGGCCGCGCGGGCGGCCCGCAGCAGGCGTTCCTGGTGGGCGGGGAGGGCGAGTGTCGTACGGTCCTCGGTCTCGCGGCCGTTGATGTGCGGGTCGTTGCCCGCGACGACGAGGACCGCGTCCGCCTGTGCGGCCACCCTGGTCACCGCGTCCTCGCCGCGCTCGACGACGACGATCTCGAAGATCTCCGGGTTCGCTTCGGCAACCCGGACGCCGTCGGCGGCCACTGAGACGTGGCGATCCGTACCGATGTGCCTCAGGAGGTGCCCGTTCCCGTGCGGTTCCAGGCGGAATGTCTCCCGCACGACCCAGCCGCCGGGCTGGTCGGCGGACGCGCGGACGTATCCGTCCTCGGCGACGGAGAGATAGCGGCCGTCGGGGGCGCGCAGGGTCAGCACGCCCTCGCCCCAGTCGGCCAGCGCGAGTTCGGTGCCGTCAGGGCCGGCCGCCAGCGGGGGCAGGTCCGTACGGCCGGTCAGCAGCGCCGGGTCGAGGGCGCCCCGCGCACCGCGCACCTCGTCGGCGGCGTCCGCCTCGGGGACGTACAGGAAGGCGCCGGTCGAGGTCCTGAGGCGGACCCGGTCGACGCCCTCGGCGAACTCCACGCGCTCCGCGCCGAAGCGCTCGTACAGGCCCTCCAGCGGGGTCGAGCGGTGCAGGAGCGTGCCGCTGTACCAGTCGAGCTTGCACTCGTCCGCGAGCAGGCCGACCACCGCGAGCCGGGTGTCCGGGGCGAGCGGCAGCAGGTCCGCGCCGTTCTTGAGCAGCACGACCGCCTGCTCGGCGGCCTCCTGGGCGAGGGCGCGGTGGGCCGGGGTGTCGAACTCGCCGGTGAGCGCGTGCGGATCGTGCTCCGGGTCGAACTCGCCGAGCCGGAAGCGGACCGAGAGCTGACGCCGTACCGCCGTGTCGATGTCCGACTCGGTCAGCAGCCCCCGGTCGAGGGCGCCGCGCACCCGGGCGGTGATCTTCGAGCTGTCGGTGCCGTGGTCGGTGAAGCTGTCGACGCCGGCCAGCAGCGCGGCGGCCGTCGCCTCCTCGTGGGTGTCGAAGTAGTGCTCGGAGTCGACCAGGTTGGAGGGCGCGCCGGCGTCCGAGCAGACGAGGAGGTCCTCGTCGGTCCAGGTGCGCAGGTGCTCGCGCAGATATGGCGAGACGTGGTTGGGGCGGCCGTTGACCAGGTTGTACGCCGGCATCACCCCGGCCGTCGCGCCCGCCTCGACCGTTTCGCGGAAGGCCCGCAGGTCGTACTCGTTGAGGACGCGCGGGCGGACCGAGGAGGACGTGACATCGCGGTCCGTCTCGTTGTTGTGGGCCAGCCAGTGCTTGAGCACGGGCGCGGTGCGCCAGTAAGTGGGGTGGTCGCCGCGCAGGCCACGGGTGTACGCGGTGGCGATGGCCGAGGTGAGCTTCGGGTCCTCGGAGTAGCCCTCCTCGCCCCGGCCCCACAGGGGGTGGCGCAGCAGGTTGACGGTGGGGGACCAGACGTTGAGGCCGACGCGGTCGTCGCGGGCCCGCATCGCCCGGGCCTCCTTGGACACCGCCTCGCCGACCCGGCGTACGAGATCGGGGTTCCAGGTCGCGCCGAGGCCGACCGCCTGCGGGAAGACGGTGGCGGGGCCCATCCAGGCGACGCCGTGGAGCGCCTCCTGGCCGGTCCGGAAGGCGGCGATGCCGAGGCGCTCGACGGCCGGTCCGAACTGGTGCAGGAATCCGATCCTCTCGTCGAGGGTGAGCCGCGCCAGAAGGTCGTCGATGCGCTTCGCGAACGGCAGCTGCGGATCGCGGAAAGGCGGCGTGAACGGCGTGGGTTCGGTCACGGTGGGGTCCCCTTGCGATGGAGCGGCTCGGTACTTTCGAAGCGCTTCGATGCTCTTTCGACCGTAGCGCGAGTGTCAAGACACCTGAAGGAATCTTGGAATCGACCCTTGTGCGCCCATGGGCGTTCACTTAACCTCGCTGCAACATCGAAGCGCTTCGACAGTGGGGTTGACGCAATGACGCCGAAAGCCGCCTCCTCCGCCACCTCCGGACCCAGCCGGAGAAGCTTCCTCGCCTCCACGGCGGTCGCCACCGCGGCGGTGGCCGGCGGGATGCCGCTGCTCGCCGCGTGCGGCGGCTCGGACAGCGGTTCGCGGGAGGGAACCACGTCGGGCAAGGACGCGAAGAAGATCCTGCCGACGTACGTGGCCGGCAATGTCGTCACGCCCGACATCCCGTCCCGCAACGGCTCCTCGAACGGCTTCACCGGCAAGCTCGACCTGGCGGACCTGAAGACCTCGGTTCCCGAGAAGCTCGGCAAGGGCGGCAAGGTCACCGTCATGTCCCCGTTCTGGGGCTCGCCGCCGAAGGGCGGCAACCCCTACTACACGGCGATGAACGACCTGATCGGCGTCGACGTCCGGTGGCAGAACCAGGACGGCAACACCTACGACCAGAAGCTCGGCGCGGTCCTCGCCTCCAGCGACGTCCCGGACGTCGTGGTGATCCCCGGCTGGAACATGGGCGGCAAAATACCCAGCGCCATCATCAGCAAGTTCGCCGACCTGGGCCCGCACCTGTCCGGGGACAAGGTCAAGGAGTACCCCAACCTCGCGGCGATCCCCACCGACGCCTGGCAGCGCTCCCTCTTCGGCGGCGCCCTGCGCGGACTGCCGATGCCCTCCTCGTACGTCACCAACATCGTGCCCCTCTACCGCCAGGACGTCTTCGAGAAGGAGGGGTACGAAGTCCCCGCCTCCACCGACGAGTTCCTGGCGCTGGCGAAGGACATCACCAACGCCAAGGCCAAGGTGTGGGCCTGCGGCGACATGAAGTGGAGCGCGTTCAACTCCTTCGGCGTGCTGTCCGGTTCGGAGAAGCCGCTCGGCTGGCACCTCGTGGACGGCAAGCTGGTCTACCGCATCGAGACCGACGAGTACCTCGAAGCGCTGGAATGGACCCGCAAGCTGTTCGCCGCCGGGGTCGTCCACCCCGACTTCGAGCTGGGCAAGAGCCAGGCCACCGACCCGCAGACCAAGTTCGCGGCCGGCGAGTTCCTGATCTACAACAACGACATCTCCAGCTGGTACGGCCTGACCGCCTCCCAGGCCACCCAGAACCCGGACTTCAAGGTCTCGGGCATGGACATCTTCGGCGCCGGCGGCAGCGAGCCGAGCCCCTGGGCCGCGCAGCCCGCCGGCATCTTCGCGTTCATCAACAAGAACGCCTCCGACGCCGTGATACGCGACGCGCTGGCCGTCGCCAACGTGACCGCGGCGCCGTACGGCACCAAGGAGTACATGCTCACCAACTACGGCGTCGAGGGCACCCACTACACCCTCAAGGACGGCGTCCCGGTCAAGACCGACCAGGGCAACAACGAGGTCCTCAACGCCTACGTCATGGTCGCGAGCCCCGCCTCCACCCTCGCCCACCCGGACTTCCCGGACGTCGCCAGGGCTCAGGTCGAGTGGCAGCAGCGGATGGGCGCCCGCACCAGGAAGTCGTCCTTCTGGGGCATGCAGATCACCGAGCCCGCCCGCTACACCAACCTCTCCAACGACTTCGAGCAGCTGGAGGACGACATCGTCCGCGGCCGCAAGAAGATCGGCGACATGCAGCAGGCCGTCTCCGACTGGAAGAGCAAGGGCGGCGACAAGCTGCGCGACTGGTACCGGAAGATCCTCGACGAGAACGGCAGCGCGGCCGGCTGATCCGGGCCCCGAAGGCAAGGAGAAGGCCGTGTCCCATAGCACGGTGCCTCGGAGCAGGGCCGAGGCGAAGCGGAAGACCCTGCGGGAGCGGACCCCGGTGGCGTCCGGCGGCGCCACCGGTTCCCCCGGGAAGCGTCCCTCCGGGCGACTGAGCCTCAAGGTCCGGTTCAGACGTGACCGGCTGCTTCTGCTGATGACCCTGCCGGCCGTCGTGCTGGTCCTGCTCTTCAACTACCTACCGATCCTCGGCAACGTCGTCGCCTTCCAGGACTACGACCCCTACATCAGCGACAACGGCGTCGTCTCCATCCTGAACAGCCCCTTCGTGGGCATGGAGAACTTCCAGCGGATCTTCGACGACTCGGCCTTCTGGAACGCCGTACAGAACACCCTGATCCTCTTCCTCCTCCAGCTCGTGCTGTTCTTCCCGATCCCGATCCTGCTCGCCCTGCTCATCAACAGCGTGGTCAGGCCGAGGGTGCGGGCGGTCTCCCAAGCGATCCTCTATCTGCCGCACTTCTTCTCCTGGGTGCTGGTCATCGCCGTCTTCCAGCAGCTGTTCGGCGGCGCCGGGATCTTCTCCCAGCTGCTGCGCCAACACGGGTACGACGGCCTCGACTTCATGACCGACCCGGACACCTTCCCGCTGCTGATCACCGCGCAGAGCGTGTGGAAGGACGCCGGCTGGGGGATCATCGTCTTCCTCGCCGCGCTCGCCTCGGTGCCGCCCGACCTCTACGAGGCCGCCGCGATGGACGGCGCCGGCCGGTGGCGCCGCATGTGGCACGTCACGCTGCCCGCACTGCGTCCGGTGATCGCCCTGCTGCTGGTGCTGCGCGTCGGTGACGCCCTCACCGTCGGCTTCGAACAGATCCTGCTGCAACGGGACATGGTGGGGCCGGGCGCCGCGGAGGTCCTCGACACCTTCGTGTGGTGGAACGGCGTGCGCAACCAGGACTTCGGCTACGCGGCCGCCGCCGGCCTGGTCAAGGGCGTGGTCAGCCTCGGACTGGTCCTCGCCGCGAACAAGGTGGCCCATCTGATGGGCGAGCAGGGGGTGTACAAGAAGTGACCGCCGTGATCGACAAGACCGCGCGCCCGCCGGGCCGTTGGGCCGCGCCGCCCCGGCCCAGCTGGGAGGAGGAGCCCTCCAGGGCCGGCCTCGCGGGCAAGGGCGTCGCCCTGACGCTGGCCTGCCTCGGGATCCTCTTCCCGCTGTGGATCGTGGTGGTCACCAGCCTTTCCTCCCGGAAGACGATCGACGAGGCGGGCGGGCTGGTGATGGTGCCGAAGGACATCACCTTCATCGCCTACCGGGAACTGCTCAGCGGAGGGCAGGTGACCCGGGCCGCGATCATCAGCGTCCTCGTCACCCTCGTCGGCACGCTGTTCTCGATGGCCGTGTCCGTGCTCTGCGCGTACGGACTGTCGCGGACCGGGTCGCTGGGGCACCGCTGGATCCTGATGCTGCTGCTGGCCACCATGTTCTTCAGCGCCGGCCTGATTCCGACGTATCTGCTGGTACAGACGCTCGGGCTGACGGACAGCTATCTCGCCCTGATCCTGCCGAGCGCGATCAGCGTCTTCAACATCCTGGTGCTGCGCGGGTTCTTCATGGGGATCTCGCAGGAACTCATCGACAGCGCACGGATCGACGGCGCGGGGGAATTCAGGATTCTCCGGCAGATCGTCATGCCGTTGTCCCGGGCCGTCATCGCCGTGATCACGCTGTTCTACGCCGTCGGGTACTGGAGCGCGTGGTTCAACGCCTCGCTGTACCTCAACGACCAGGACATGATGCCGCTTCAGAACGTCATGATCCAGCTGGTGCAGAAGCAGGAGGCGCCGGTGGGGATGGCACAGGCCATCAAGACCGGGCAACTGTCCGGGCTGGCCGTCCAGATGGCCGTGATGGTGATGGCGCTGCTGCCCGTCGCCGTGCTGTCTCCCTTCGTCCAGAAGCATTTCAAGAAGGGCATGCTCACCGGGGCCGTCAAGGGCTGACCGTTGTCCGCTGTTCCCCTCCGCAGGAGCGAGGTTTGCCATGCGCACGTCCCGGCCCAGCAGAAGAACCGTCCTCGCGGCGACGGCGGCCGCCGCCGCGCTCACCGCCGTCCCGTTCGCACCCGGCGTCGCTCAGGCCGCCACCGGCTACCGCTGGCGCAACGCCGTGATCGGCGGCACCGGCTTCGTCACCGGTGTCCTCTTCCACCCCTCCGTCCGCGGCCTCGCCTACGCCCGCACCGACATCGGTGGCGCCTACCGCTGGGACGACCGGACCGACCGGTGGATCGCGCTCACCGACCACATCGACTGGGACGACTGGAACCTGCTCGGCGTCGAGGCCATGGCCGTCGACCCCGCGCACCCCGACCGGCTGTACCTCGCCCTCGGCACCTACGCCCAGTCCTGGGCCGGCAACGGGGCGGTGCTGCGCTCCGACGACCGCGGGTCCACCTGGCGGCGCACCGACCTCACCGTCAAGCTCGGGGCCAACGAGGACGGCCGGGGCGCGGGGGAGCGGCTGCTGGTGGATCCACGGGACAGTGACACCCTGTGGCTCGGCACCCGGCACGACGGACTGCTCAAGTCGGCCGACCGGGGCGCCACTTGGCAGTCGGCGGACTTCCCGGCCGCCCCCGGCGCCACCGGTCAGGGCATCACCTTCCTGGTCGCAGCGGGCCGTACCGTCTACGCCGGCTGGGGCGACTCCGACGGCACGGCCGACGAGCCCACCCTGTACCGCACCTCCGACGGCACGACCTGGGAGCCCGTCCCCGGCCTGCCCACCGGCGCCGCCGCCAAGGTCCCGATCCGCGCCGCGTACGACCGCCACACCCGCGAGCTGTATGTGACGTACGCCGACGCGCCCGGACCCAACGGCCAGTCCGCCGGCAGCGTGCACAAGCTGCGCACGACGGACGGGCAGTGGACCGAGGTCACGCCGGTGAAGCCGGGCGGCACCGACACCTTCGGCTACGGCGGTGCCGCCGTCGACGCCCGCCGCCCAGGCACCGTGGTCGTCTCCACCAACAACCGGTGGGCCGCCATGGACACCCTGTACCGGACCACCGACGGCGGCCGCACCTGGACGTCCCTGAAGGACACGGCCGTCCTCGACGTCTCCGAGACCCCCTACCTCAAGTGGGGCGAGGAACAGCCCAAGTTCGGCTGGTGGATCCAGGCGGTCGCCCTCGACCCGTACGACTCGAAGCACCTCGTGTACGGCACCGGCGCGACCCTCTACGGCACCCGCGACCTGAAGCACTGGGCCCCGCGGATCCGTGGCCTGGAGGAGACGTCCGTGCGTCAGCTGATCTCGCCGCCGACCGGGAAGGCGCACCTGATCAGCGGCAACGGGGACATCGGCGTGATGTACCACGAGTCGCTCACCGCGTCCCCGCCCAGCGGCATGGCCGCCAACCCGGTGTTCGGCACGTCCACCGGACTCGCGCAGGCCGCGGCCAGGCCGTCGTACGTCGTCCGCACCGGCTGGGGCGACCACGGCAACGGCGCCCACTCCAACGACGGCGGCCGGACCTGGGCGCCCTTCACGGCCCAGCCCGCCCTCGCGAAGGACGCGCCGGGGCCGATCGCCACCAGCGCCGACGGCAGCGTGCTGCTGTGGTCCTTCGTGCACTGGGACGGCACCCCTTACCCGGCGCAGCGTTCCGCCGACAACGGCGCCACCTGGTCCGAGGTCACCTCCTTCCCCAAGGGGGCCACCCCGGTCGCGGACCCCGTCGACCCGGGCACCTTCTACGCCTTCGACACCGCCACCGGCACGCTGCACGCCGCCACGGACGGCGGTCTGACCTTCGCCGCACGGGCCACCGGGCTGAACTCCGGGGACAAGGAGTTCCAGCTGGCCATAGCGCCCGGCCGCCGCGGCGACCTCTGGCTCAGCCTCAAGTGGAACGGGCTGTACCGCTCCACCGACGGCGGCGCGACCTTCACCAAGGTCGGCAGCTGCTGGGCCTCGTACACCCTCGGCTTCGGCAAGCCGGCGCCGGGCGCCTCCTACCCGGCCGTCTACATGGTGGGGGCCACCGAGAGCAGCACCGCCGTGTACCGCTCCGACGACGAGGCGAGGACCTGGGTACGGATCAACGACGACCGCCACCAGTGGGGCTGGACCGGCGCGGCCGTCACCGGTGATCCGCGCATCCACGGCCGGGTGTACCTCGCCACCAACGGGCGGGGAGTGCAGTACGGGGAGCCCGCCTGATGCCGGACCGAGAAGGGCCCGCCCTGAGCGACGCCACCCGCGGCCGTCTGCTCTTCGGCGGCGACCACAACCCCGAGCAGTGGCCCGAGGAGACCTGGCACGAGGACGTCCGGCTGATGAAGGAGGCCGGGGTCAACTCGGTCACCCTCGGTGTCTTCTCCTGGGCGAAACTCGAACCCCGCCCAGGGGCGCGGGAGTTCGGCTGGCTGGACCGGCTGATGGACCTGATGGACGCCGGCGGCATCGGCGTCGTCCTCGCCACCCCCACCTCCTCTCCACCCCCCTGGATGGGCCGGCTCCACCCGGAGACACTCCCGCGCGACGAGGACGGCCGCACCGAGTGGTGGGGCTCGCGCCAGCACTTCTCCCACTCCAGCGCCACCTACCGCCGCTACGCCGCCGCCATCACCGAGGACCTCGCCGCCCGCTACGGCGGCCACCCCGCCCTGCGCATGTGGCACATCAACAACGAGTACTGCACCTACGACTGGGGCGACGAGGCCGAGGTCGCCTTCCGGGGCTGGCTCCGGGACAGGTACGGCACGCTCGACGCCCTCAACCAGGCCTGGGGGACCGCCTTCTGGAGCCAGGGATACGGCGACTGGGCCGAGGTGCTGCCGCCGCGCCGGGCGCACTACATGAAGAACCCGACGCAGGTCCTGGACTTCCAGCGGTTCACGTCGGACGCGCTGCTGGACTGCTACCTCGCCGAGCGGGACATCGTCGCCCGGCACAGCCCGCACATCCCGGTGACCACCAACTTCATGGCGCTGTGGCAGGGGCTGGACGCCTGGCGGTGGGCCGGGCAGGAGGACGTCGTGTCCGTCGACGTCTACCCCGACCCCCGCGACCCGCTCGGCGGGCAGTACGGCGCGCTGGTCCATGACATGACCCGCTCGCAGGCCCGTGGCGGCCCCTGGATGGTCATGGAACAGGCCGCCGGACCGGTCAACTGGCGCGGAGTGAACCACCCCAAGCCCGCCGGCCTCAACCGCCTCTGGTCGCTCCAGGCCGTGGCCCGCGGCGCCGACGCCGTCTGCTACTTCCAGTGGCGGCAGTCCCGGCAGGGGGCGGAGAAGTTCCACTCCGGGATGGTCGGTCACGCGGGGGAGCGGGGCCGTACCTTCCAGGAGGTCAAGCGGATCGGTGCCGAACTCGCCCTGCTGAGCGAAAAGGTGGCGGGCACGAGGGTGGCGGCCCCCGAAGTCGCCGTACTCCTGGACTGGAACGCCTGGTGGGCGAGCCGGCAGGACGGACGGCTGTCCTCCGAGGCCGACCACCCGCAGGTCGTCCGCGCCTGGCACCGCGCCCTGTGGGAGGCGCACACCGTCGCCGACTTCGCCCACCCCGAGGACGACCTCTCCGGGTACAGGCTGGTCGTCGTCCCGCAGCTCTACCTGATGACGGACGCGGCGATCGACAACCTCGTCCGCCACGTCGAACGCGGCGGCACCGTCGTCTGCGGCTTCCAGACCGGCATCGCCGACGAGGACGACCGGGTGCGCGAGGGCGGTATGGACGCCCGGCTGCGCGAACTGTTCGGCATCCGGGTCCTGCACGAGTGGTGGCCGCTCGACGCGGGCGAGACGGCGCACGTCGAGGGCTTCAGGGGCACCCTGTGGTCCGAGGAGATCGAGGCGACGGACGACGTCGACGCCGTCACCCCCTACCGGGGCGGCGAGCTGGACGGGCTCCCGGCCGTCCTGCGCAGGGGCCGCGCCTGGTACGTCTCCACCCTTCCCGAACCGCACGCCCTGCGCACCCTGCTCGCCGACATCGCCGCCGAGGCGGGTGTACGACCGACCCTCGCCGGGCTTCCCGCCGGAGTGGAGGCCGTACGGCGCGGCGGCCTGCTGTTCCTGCTCAACCACGGGCAGGACGGCGTCACCGTGCCGGTGCCCGGACGCCATCGCGATCTGCTGAGCGGTACGACGGTCGCCGACGGGATCGAGCTGGAGCGGTACGGGGTCGCCGTACTGGAGGCCGAGTCGTGAGCGGACCCGTGCACGGCACGTGGGAGCCGGCCCCGGCCGCCCGCTGGGAGGACGCCTTCCTGAGCGGGAACGGCCGACACGGCATCATGATGTTCGGCGACCCGAACGCCGACCGGGTGATCGTCAACCATCACACCCTGGTCCGCCCCAACGGAGGCGAACACGCCCGGCCGCCCCTCCTCGCGGCCGAACTCCCGTACCTCCAGGACCGGTTGCTGGCCGGGGACACCACCGCCGCCGAGGATTTCACCGACGGACGGGAGCTCCAGTGGGTGCAGCCGTTCCATCCCGCCTTCGAAATACGGCTACGGCGGCCGGACCGCCACGAGGAGCCCGGCGTCCACCGCCGCGAGGTCGACTTCACCACGGGTGTGATCACCGCCCGGCGCGGTGGCCTGCTCGGCGAGGCCTTCGTCTCCCGTGCCGATGACGTCGTCGTCCACCGCGTCACCGGGCCCGGCCTCACCACCGACGTCACCATGGACCCGCGACTGCCCGGCGCTCCACACGACTTGGCGGTCGGACACGGCGCCGTGCTCACCCCCGAGGGCGCCCTCCTCAACCTCCGCGTCCGCTACCCCGGCAGCGACCGGGCCTACACCGGCGTCACCCTCGCCCTTGTCACCGGCGGCCGTACCCACACCTCGCTCCCCGGCATCCGGGTCGAGGGCGCCCGCACCCTGCTGCTCCTCACGCGCGTCCGGCGCCACACCGGCGAGCTGGACGTCCTGGCCGAGGCGCGAGCCCTGCGCGCGCTGCTGCCCGAGGGCGCCGGCGACGACCCGTACGCCCGCCTCCTCGCCCGGCACACCGCCCTGCACCGCCCGGCCTACCTCCGGGCGGGACTCGACCTCGGCGGCGACGCGGCCGAACGGGCCCTTCCCGGCTCGGAGTTGCTCCGTCGCCCGAAGAGCCCCGCCCTGCTGGAGCGCCTCTTCGCGGCCGGCCGCTACCACCTGCTCTCCGCCGCCGGCATGCTGCCGCCCCGCCTCACGGGCCTGTGGACCGGCGACTGGAACACGGCCTGGTCGGGTGCCTTCACCACCGACGCCAACCTCAACCTCCAGACCGCGTCCGCGGCGGCGGCCGCGCTCCCGGAGGTGACCGAGGCCCACGCCGCCCTCGTCCAGGGCCAGTTGGACGACTGGCGGGACAACGCCCGCGCGATCTTCGGCACCCGGGGCGTCGTGGCCCCCGCCCACACCGACGGCGAGTCCGGGCACCTCTACCACTTCGGCCGCGCGTACCCCCTTCACCTGTGGACCGCCGGCGCCGACTGGCTGCTCAAGCCGCTCGTCGACCACGACGAGACCCGGGGCGAACACGACCCGCGCACCGCCGCCACCCTCGCCGAAGTGGCACGTTTCTACGAGGACTTCCTCACCCGCACCGACGGCGACGGCCGTCTGGTCGTCGTCCCCTCCTACTCGCCCGAGAACCGCCCGGCGAACGCGAGCTGGGGGACCGTCAACGCCGCCATGGACCTCTCGGCCGCCGGACACGCGCTGCGCACGGCCGCCCGGTACCACCCGGAGGACGCCGACCGCCTGCGCGCCCTCGCCGACCGGCTCCCGCCGCACCGGGTCAACGAGGACGGCGCCCTGTCCGAATGGGCGTGGCCCGGACTGCGGGACAACTACGACCACCGCCACCTCAGCCACCTCTACGGCGTCTGGCCGCTGGAGGAGATCACCCCGTACGACACCCCCGACCTCGCGGCGGCGGCCCACCGTGCCCTCGAACTCCGGGGCGCCGAGAACGACTCCGCGCACGGCCACCTCCATCACGCCCTGATCGCGGCCCGCCTCCGGGACGGCGACCGGGTCGCCCACGCCCTCGACCAGGTCCTCGGCGGTGACTTCTTCCACGCCTGCCTGATGAGCTCCCACTATCCGCACCGCGACGTCTACAACGCGGACGCCGCGCACACCCTGCCCGCCGTGCTGATCGAGATGCTGGTGCAGTCCACGCCGGACCGGCTGGTCCTGCTGCCCGCGCTGCCACCGTCCCTCCCGGCAGGCCGACTGCGGGGCATCCGCACCCGGTTCGGCGCGGAGGTCGACCTGACGTGGGCGCCGGGCGGGGCGAGGGCCGTTCTGAAGCCGTCACGAACCGTCCGCGTCGAACTCCGGACTTCCACCGGCGCCGCACAGCCGCTCGACCTCACCGCCGGAGAAGACCACGTCCTCAGCATCGGGGCGTGGTAACCCCCGCACCTCCCCCCACCCATGGAAGGGACACCATGGCAAAGAGCAAGCTCCGCAAGATCACCACGGCCCTGCTGGCCCCGGCGATGGCCCTCGGCGCCACCGTCGGCCTCGCCTCCGCCCCCGCATCCGCCGCCGTCTGGAACTCCTGCGACCAGTGGGGCAACACCAGCCTCAATGGCTACACGCTCTACAACAACATCTGGGGCTCCGGCGCCGGAAGCCAGTGCGTCTGGGCCAACTCCGGTACCAACTGGGGAGTCTGGGCGGACCACCCCAACACCGGCGGCATCAAGTCCTACCCCAACTCCAAGAAGGTGATCAACAAGACGATCGCCTCCCTCGGCTCGCTCACCAGCAGCTACAACGTCACCGTCCCGTCCTCCGGTGCGTACAACACGTCGTACGACATCTGGGACACCGACTACGACTACGAGATCATGCTCTGGGTCAACTACAACGGCGCCGTCGGGCCGCTCGGCACCTCGCAGGGCAATGTCACGCTCGGCGGCCACACCTGGACCGTCTACAAGGGCAGCAACGGGGCGAACGAGGTGTTCTCCTTCCTGCGCACCTCCGACTCCGGCTCCGGCACGGTGAACATCAAGCCGATCCTGACCTGGATCTCGGGCACCAAGGGCTGGATGTCCAGCAGCGAGACCATCGGTGACGTGCAGTTCGGCTACGAGATCACCTCGTCGGCGGGCGGGCTCGACTTCGTCACCAACAACCTGACCGTCAGCAGCAGCTGACATCTCCTCGGGGCCGGGGTCACCTCACACGGAGTCGACCCCGGCCCGCCTTCCTACTCCGCCACCGGCAGCCGCGCCCCGTCCCGCAGGAACAGCGGGATGCGGTCCAGCGGGGCGTCGACGGTCACCGTCGTACCGCCCGGGTACGTCTCCCCGGTCCACGCGTCCGTCCACGTGGCGCCCGCCGGAAGGTACGTCGTGCGGGCCGTCGCGCCCGCCGTGAGCACGGGGGCCACCAGCAGGTCCCGGCCGAAGAGGTAGGCGTCGTCGACCGTCCAGGCCCGCTGGTCCCCGGGGAACTCCAGGAACAGCGGTCGCATCACCGGCAGCCCCTCCTCGTGGGCCTCGCGCATCACGTCCAGGACGTACGGCTTCAGGCGCTCGCGCAGCCGGAGGTACTTCTCCAGGATCGCGCCGGCCCGCTCGCCGTACGACCACACCTCGTTCGGGCCGCCGGTCATGTCCGGGCCGAGCGGCATGCCCGGGTCGCGAAAGCCGTGCAGACGCATCAGCGGGGACAGCGCACCGAACTGGAACCAGCGCACCATCACCTCGCGGTACGCCTCGTCGTCCGGGTCGCCGCCGTGGAAGCCGCCGATGTCCGTGTTCCACCAGGGGATGCCGGAGAGCGCGGTGTTGAGTCCGGCCGCGATCTGGCGGCGCAGGGTCGGGAAGTCGGCGCCGATGTCGCCGGACCACAGGGCCGCGCCGTAGCGCTGACTGCCCGCCCAGGCCGAGCGGTTGAGGGTGACGATCTCGCTCTCGCCGGACGCCAGCAGGCCCTCGTGGAAGGTGCGGGAGTTCTCGGCCGGGTAGATGTTGCCGACCTCCAGGCCGGGACCCGCCCAGTAGCGCAGGTTCTCCGGGAAGCCCGGCTTCAGCTCCGGCTCGCAGGCGTCCAGCCAGAAGGCGGTGATGCCGTACGGGTCGACGTAGTTCTGCTTGATCCTCGACCACAGGAACTGGCGGGCGTCCGGATGGGTGGCGTCGTAGAACGCCACCTGGACCGTCGACGCCACCCCCTTGTCGGGCCAGTCGGCGTGCGCCATCGGGCCGTACTGGGTGCCGATGAGGTAGCCGCGCTGCTCCATCACGGCGTGGTTCTCGCTCAGCGGTGACACCGACGGCCACACGGACACGACCAGCTTGATGCCCAGCTCGTCCAGTTCGCGGACCATCGCCGCCGGGTCGGGCCACTCGGCCGGGTCGAACTTCCACTCGCCGAGGTGCGTCCAGTGGAAGAAGTCGCAGACGATCGCCGAGACGGGCAGGCCCCGGCGCTTGTACTCCCTCGCCACGGCGAGGAGTTCGTCCTGGGTGCGGTAGCGCAGCTTGCACTGCCAGAAGCCCGCCGCCCACTCCGGCAGCATCGGCGTACGGCCCGTCACCGCGCTGTAGCGGCGCTGGCCGTCGGCCGGGGTGCCCGCGGTGATCCAGTAGTCGATCTGGCGGGCCGAGTCGGCGACCCACCGCGTGCCGTTGTGCGCCAGTTCCACCCGGCCGATCGCCGGGTTGTTCCAGAGCAGGGTGTAGCCACGGCTGGAGGACAGCACCGGGATGCCGACCTCGGCGTTGCGCTGGACCAGGTCGAGGACCAGGCCCTTCTGGTCGAACCGCCCGTGCTGGTGCTGGCCGAGGCCGTACAGCCGCTCGTCGTCGTAGGCCGCGAAACGCTGCTCCAGGCGGTGGTGGCCGTTGCCGACGGCGGTGTAGAGGCGCGGGCCCGGCCACCAGAAGTGGGCGCGCTCCTCGGCGAGCACCTCCGTGCCGTCCTCGGTGCGCAGGAAGCGGACCAGGCCCTCGCCGTCGACCTCGACGGTCAGCGCGCCGACGGTCAGCGTCCCCAGGCGGTCCTCGATCTTGACCGCGGACTCGGTGGGCGGGGGCGACGCCGACAGCGCGCCGGGCAGTCCGTCGAGGACCGGGCCGCCGAGCCGGGCCCGCACCCGCACCGCGTCCGGGCCCCACGGCTCGACACGCACGGTCTCCTGGCGGCCGCTCCACTCCAGCGCGCCGTCCCGCTCGCGGAACGTGCCGACGGTCGGGGAGGACTGCGCGAGGCTGACCGTGCCGGGCTGGGACTGTTTCTGGGCAGGCTGGTTCACGGGAGCGCTCCTGAAGAGGGCGGGGGATGCCCGCGAGGGCACGAAGGTCGACGTGGGTCAGTGGGCGGTGGACGGCGCCGGGCCCGTGCTCGCCCGGACCGTCAACTCGGGCGCGATCAGCAGGACTTCCTCGCTGCCGCGCCCGTCCAGCTTGGCGACGAGCTGCTCCACGGCGTGCCGGCCCATCTCCTGCGCGGGGATGGAGACCGACGTCAGCCGCACCGAGGCCTGCGTCGCGACCTGGTCGGGGCAGATCGCGACCACCGACACGTCCTCCGGCACGGCACGGCCCTGCTGGCGCAGCAGGGCGAGCAGCGGCTCGACCGCCGACTCGTTCTGCACGACGAACCCCGTGGTGCCGGGACGCTCGTCGAGGATCCGGGCGAGGGTGACGGCCATCGCGTCGTAGCCGCCCTCGCACGGCCGGTGCAGCAGCCGGATCCCCAGCTCCTGGGCCCGCAGCCGCAGTCCGTCGAGCGTGCGCTCGGCGAATCCGGTGTGCCGCTCGTAGACGGCCGGCGCCTCCCCGACGACAGCGATGTCACGGTGCCCCAGCGTCGCCAGATGCTCCACGCACAGCGCGCCGGTCGCCTTGAAGTCGAGGTCGACACAGGTCAGCCCGGAGGTGTCGGCGGGCAGCCCGATCAGCACGGACGGCTGGTGGGAGCCGCGCAGCAGCGGCAGCCGCTCGTCGTCCAGCTCGACGTCCATCAGGATCATCGCGTCCGCCAGCCCGCTGCCGGTGACCCGGCGCACGGCGTCCGGGCCCTCCTCGCCGGTGAGCAGCAGGACGTCGTAGCCGTGGGTGCGGGCCGTGGTGGCCACCGCGATGGCGATCTCCATCATCACCGGCACATACATGTCGGTGCGCAGGGGGATCATCAGCGCGATGATGTTCGACCTGCTGCTGGCCAGCGCTCGGGCGCCCGCGTTCGGGTGGTAGCCGAGCTCGCGGATGCTCTGCTCGACCCGCTGCCGGGTGGTCGCGGAGATGGACCGCTTGCCGCTGAGGACATAGCTCACCGTGCTCGCCGAGACTCCGGCGTGCTGGGCGACCTCGGCGAGGGTGACCATCCGCTCTCCAGGCTGTGTGAAGCGCTTCGACAGTGCGCGGTGCGAACATGGGCGGGAGTGAGGGTGGTTCGACAGTAGCTGCGGCGCGCGTGGGTGTCCATAGGTTGTCGAAGCGCTTCGACAGTTTTTCTCGTACGGCGTGAGCACCCGTTCGGCGCAAGCCAGCCGGCCGGGTCCGGCGCCGGATCCGGGCCGTCCGGCCCGCCCGAACGCCGGGTCCCGATCCCTCAACGGCGGCTGAACGGACGCGCGCAGGGTGGTGGGGCGGCCCGGAATCGGGTACATACGATCGGGTAGCACCCGTCGGTAACCAAACGGCCCATGATCCCGATTCGCGGCGAGGTGAGCCTCATGTCCGCAGCACCCACGAAGCCTACTGTCACTGAGCGTGAGGCACGCCAGGTGGCGGAGGAGGCCCGGCAACAGGACTGGCGCAAGCCCAGCTTCGCCAAGGAACTGTTCCTCGGCCGCTTCCGCCTCGACCTCATCCACCCCCACCCCATGCCCACCGACGAGGCGGCCCAGCGCGGCGAGGAGTTCCTCGCCAAACTGCGCGACTTCATCGAGACGAAGGTCGACGGCGCCCTCATCGAGCGCGAGGCCCGCATCCCCGACGAGGTGATCGACGGGCTCAAGGAGCTCGGCGCCTTCGGCATGAAGATCGACACCAAGTACGGCGGTCTCGGCCTCGGGCAGGTCTACTACAACAAGGCCCTCACCCTGGCCGGCTCGGCCAGCGCGGCGATCGGCGTCCTGCTCTCCGCCCACCAGTCGATCGGCGTACCACAGCCGCTGAAGCTGTTCGGCACCCCCGAGCAGAAGGAACTGTTCCTGCCGCGCTGCGCCCGCACCGACATCAGCGCCTTCCTGCTGACCGAACCCGACGTCGGCTCCGACCCCGCCCGCCTCGCCACCTCCGCCGTGCCCGACGGGGACGACTACATCCTCGACGGGGTCAAGCTGTGGACCACCAACGGCGTGGTCGCCGACCTCCTCGTCGTCATGGCGCGGGTGCCGAAGTCCGAGGGCCACAAGGGCGGCATCACCGCCTTCGTCGTCGAGACCAACTCGCCCGGCATCACCGTCGAGAACCGCAACGCCTTCATGGGCCTGCGCGGCATCGAGAACGGCGTCACCCGCTTCCACCAGGTCCGCGTCCCCGCCGCCAACCGCATCGGCCCCGAGGGCGCCGGCCTGAAGATCGCCCTGACGACCCTGAACACCGGACGGCTGTCGCTGCCGGCGTCCTGCGTCGCGGCCGGCAAGTGGTGCCTGAAGATCGCCCGTGAGTGGTCGGCGGCGCGCGAGCAGTGGGGCAAGCCGCTCGCCGACCACGAGGCCGTCGGCTCCAAGATCTCCTTCATCGCGGCCACCACCTTCGCCCTGGAGGCCGTCACCGACCTCGCCTCGCAGATGGCCGACGAGGACCGCAACGACATCCGTATCGAAGGCGCCCTCGCCAAGCTGTTCGCCTCCGAGATGGGCTGGCTGATCGCCGACGAGCTCGTCCAGATCCGCGGCGGCCGCGGCTTCGAGACGGCCGACTCGCTCCGGGCCCGTGGCGAGCGCGGTGTCCCCGCCGAGCAGGTGCTGCGCGATCTGCGCATCAACCGCATCTTCGAGGGCTCGACGGAGATCATGCACCTGCTGATCGCCCGCGAGGCCGTGGACGCCCACCTGTCGGTCGCCGGTGACCTCATCGACCCCGACAAGTCCCTCCAGGACAAGGCGAAGGCGGGCGCGAACGCCGGCGTCTTCTACGCCAAGTGGCTGCCCAAGCTGGTCGCGGGCCAGGGGCAACTGCCGTACTCCTTCGGTGAGTTCAAACGCGGCGTCGACCTGTCCGCGCACCTCCGCTACGTCGAGCGCACCGCCCGCAAGCTCGCCCGCTCCACGTTCTACGGAATGTCCCGCTGGCAGGGCCGTATGGAGACCAAGCAGGGCTTCCTCGGCCGGGTCGTCGACATCGGCGCCGAACTGTTCGCCATGAGCGCGGTCTGCGTCCGCGCCGAACACCTGCGCGCCCAGGGCGAGCACGGCCGCGAGGCGTACCAGCTCGCCGACGTCTTCTGCCACCAGTCCCGGCTGCGGATCGAGGAGCTCTTCGGCCGCCTGTGGTCCAACACCGACGACCTCGACCGCAAGGTGGTCAAGGGCGTGATGTCGGGCACCTACGAGTGGCTGGAGTCGGGCATCGTCGACCCCTCGGACGACGGCGGCGTATGGATCGCGGACGCCACCCCCGGCCCGAGCGAACGGGAGAACGTGCACCGCCCGATCCGGTGACCGCCCGGTGAGGGGTGACCGCCCGCGCTCACCCCTCACCATCCTGTTACCCGCCGGATGGGGACGCCCTGTCCTCCCGGCCGGCGCTTGCGGCCACAATGGGGGAATGAGCGACAGCCCATCCCCCCTCGCCGACCCGCATCTCGTCTACGACCCCGTGGCGGGCGACGGCCCCAAGGACGTGGTGATCCTCGGCTCCACCGGTTCCATCGGCACCCAGGCCATCGACCTCGTGCTGCGCAACCCCGACCGGTTCCGGGTCACCGCCCTGTCCGCCAACGGCGGCCGGGTCGCCCTGCTCGCCGAGCAGGCGTACCGGCTGAAGGTCCGGACCGTCGCGGTCGCCCGCGAGGACGTCGTACCGGCGCTGCGTGAAGCGCTCCAGGCGCTGTACGGCACGGGGGAGCCGCTCCCCGAGATCCTGGCCGGCCCCGACGCCGCCACCCAGGTCGCCGCCTCCGACTGCCACACCGTCCTGAACGGCATCACCGGCTCCATCGGACTCGCCCCCACCCTCGCCGCCCTGGAGGCGGGCCGCACCCTCGCGCTCGCCAACAAGGAGTCCCTGATCGTCGGCGGCCCGCTGGTCAAGGCCCTCGCCAAGCCCGGGCAGATCATCCCGGTCGACTCCGAGCACGCGGCCCTGTTCCAGGCGCTGGCCTCCGGCTCACGCGCGGACGTACGCAAGCTGGTGGTCACCGCCTCCGGTGGCCCGTTCCGCGGCCGTACGAAGGCGGACCTCGCCCGGGTGACCGTGGAGGACGCCCTGGCCCACCCCACCTGGGCCATGGGCCCGGTGATCACGATCAACTCCGCGACCCTCGTCAACAAGGGCCTGGAGGTCATCGAGGCACACCTCCTCTACGACATTTCCTTCGACCGCATTGAGGTGGTCGTGCATCCCCAGTCGTATGTTCACTCGATGGTTGAGTTCACCGACGGATCCACGATCGCGCAGGCGACGCCGCCCGACATGCGCGGGCCGATCGCCATCGGCCTCGGCTGGCCGGAGCGGGTCCCCGACGCCGCACCGACCTTCGACTGGAGCAAGGCGTCGACCTGGGAGTTCTTCCCGCTCGACAACGAGGCCTTCCCGTCGGTCGGCCTGGCGCGCCATGTCGGGCAGCTCGCGGGCACGGCGCCCGCGGTGTTCAATGCCGCCAACGAGGAGAGCGTGGAGGCCTTCCGGGCCGGCGCGCTGCCGTTCAACGGGATCATGGAGACCGTGACGCGGGTGGTGGAGGAACATGGCACCCCGCGCGCGGGAACTTCGCTGACCGTCGCGGACGTCCTCGAAGCGGAGACCTGGGCCCGAAGCCGGGCGCGGGAACTGGCGGCACACACGGCGGAGGCCCGTGCATGACGACCCTGATGTTCATCCTCGGCATAGTGCTGTTCGCGGTCGGGCTGCTCGCCTCGATCGCCTGGCACGAGCTGGGCCACCTGTCCACGGCCAAGATCTTCGGCATCCGGGTGCCGCAGTACATGGTCGGCTTCGGACCGACCCTCTGGTCGCGGAAGAAGGGTGACACCGAGTACGGCGTCAAGGCGATCCCCTTCGGCGGCTACATCCGCATGATCGGCATGTTCCCGCCGGGACCGGACGGCCGCCTGGAGGCACGCTCCACATCCCCCTGGCGCGGCATGATCGAGGACGCCCGCTCGGCGGCCTTCGAGGAGCTCAAGCCGGGCGACGAGACCCGCCTCTTCTACACGCGCAAGCCGTGGAAGCGGGTCATCGTGATGTTCGCGGGCCCGTTCATGAACCTGATCCTGGCCTTCGGTCTGTTCCTCACCGTGCTGATGGGCTTCGGCATCCAGCAGCAGACCACCACCGTGAGCTCGGTCTCCCCGTGTGTCATCGCCCAGACCGAGAACCGCGACGAGTGCAAGGCGTCCGACCCCAAGTCGCCGGCCGAGGCGGCGGGCATGAAGGCCGGCGACAAGATCGTCGCCTTCGACGGGGTGCGCACCCAGGACTGGAACACCCTCTCCGACCTCATCCGCGACAGCGCCGGCAAGCAGGTGCCGATCGTCGTCGACCGGGGCGGCGAGCAAGTGACCCTGGAGGCGACCATCGCCACCAACCGGGTCGTGAAGAAGGACGCTGCCGGGGCCTATGTCGAGGGCGAGTACGTCAAGGCCGGCTTCCTCGGCTTCAGCTCCGCCACCGGCGTCGTCAAACAGGACTTCGGTGAATCCGTGTCCTGGATGACCGACCGGGTCGGCGAGGCCGTCGACTCCCTGATCGCTCTGCCGTCCAAGATCCCCGCACTGTGGGACGCGGCCTTCGGCGACGGCGAGCGCGAGCCGGACTCCCCGATGGGCATCGTGGGCGCGGCGCGGGTGAGCGGCGAGATCGCGACGCTGGACATCCCGGCGTCCCAGCAGCTGGCCACGTTCGTCTTCCTGCTGGCCGGCTTCAACCTCTCGCTCTTCCTCTTCAACATGCTCCCGCTGCTGCCGCTCGACGGCGGCCATATCGCGGGCGCCCTGTGGGAGTCGCTGCGCCGCAACCTGGCGAGGGTGCTGCGCCGGCCGGACCCCGGCCCGTTCGACGTGGCGAAGCTGATGCCGGTGGCGTACGTGGTCGCCGGAGTCTTCGTCTGCTTCACCCTGCTGGTGCTGGTGGCGGACCTCGTTAACCCGGTCAGAATCTCCTAGCCACATGGAGTTCGAGGCGGCCCGGGATCGTAGGTACCGGGCCGCCTTCCATTGAGTGGGTTTACGGGCGATGGGGGTCCCCCCGCCGAGTGCATTCGAGGTGGGGGAGTGCTGGGGTGAGGGCCGGTGCCGTAATCTCGAAGCCTGGAGCCCGCCGCTGACGGGACCGGACCTTGATCCACTACTTGGGGTTGCACAGCAGATGACTGCGATTTCTCTCGGCATGCCGTCCGTACCGACCAAGATCGCCGAGCGTCGGAAGAGCCGTCAGATCCAGGTCGGATCCGTGGCCGTCGGCGGCGACGCGCCGGTCTCGGTCCAGTCGATGACCACGACGCGTACGTCGGACATCGGCGCGACGCTCCAGCAGATCGCGGAGCTGACCGCGTCCGGCTGCCAGATCGTCCGCGTGGCGTGCCCCACACAGGACGACGCCGACGCCCTCTCGACCATCGCCCGCAAGTCCCAGATCCCGGTGATCGCGGACATCCACTTCCAGCCCAAGTACGTGTTCGCCGCGATCGAGGCCGGCTGCGCCGCGGTGCGCGTCAACCCCGGCAACATCAAGCAGTTCGACGACAAGGTCAAGGAGATCGCGCGGGCCGCGAAGGACCACGGCACCCCGATCCGGATCGGCGTCAACGCCGGCTCCCTGGACCGGCGCCTGCTCCAGAAGTACGGCAAGGCGACGCCCGAGGCCCTCGTCGAGTCGGCCCTGTGGGAGGCGTCCCTCTTCGAGGAGCACGACTTCCGGGACATCAAGATCTCGGTCAAGCACAACGACCCGGTCGTGATGATCGAGGCGTACAAGCAGCTCGCCGCCCAGTGCGACTACCCCCTCCACCTCGGTGTGACGGAGGCGGGACCGGCGTTCCAGGGCACGATCAAGAGCGCGGTCGCCTTCGGCGCCCTCCTCTCCCAGGGCATCGGCGACACGATCCGCGTCTCCCTCTCGGCGCCGCCCGCCGAGGAGGTCAAGGTCGGCATCCAGATCCTGGAGTCCCTGAACCTCAAGCAGCGCGGCCTGGAGATCGTCTCCTGCCCGTCCTGCGGCCGCGCCCAGGTCGACGTGTACAAGCTGGCCGAGGAGGTCACGGCGGGCCTCACCGGCATGGAGGTCCCCCTCCGTGTCGCGGTCATGGGCTGCGTCGTCAACGGCCCCGGCGAGGCCCGCGAGGCCGACCTCGGCGTCGCCTCCGGCAACGGCAAGGGCCAGATCTTCGTCAAGGGCGAGGTCATCAAGACGGTCCCCGAGTCCAAGATCGTGGAGACCCTCATCGAGGAGGCCATGAAGCTGGCCGAGCAGATGGAGGCGGACGGCGTGGAGTCGGGCGAGCCGTCGGTGGCCGTGGCGGGCTGAGAGAGTTCTTCGCCCCCGCCGCCCCTACCCGTCCCATCCCCAGGGGGCTCCGCCTCCCAGGGGCGCGGGGAACTGCGCGACCAGCCCCCACCACCCGCGGCCGCCAACCCTCGGAGCGGCCCGAGTTCATGGGCGCCCGGTCCAGCTTCTCGGGCGCCGGTGCAGGCCGTCTCAGCCCGTGCGGCGTATGAGGACGAGGCCCGTTCAGGGCCGAAGCGGGGGTCCGGGGGCGGCAGCCCCCAGAGGGCGACCGCAGCCGACAGTCACGTCCAAAGCGGCGGCAACCTACACAGGGCGGCGTGGCTCAGCTTCCGCAGGTACAGTGCGGGGACCAGCAGAACCCCAGCGTGAGGCCCCGCACGTGTTGACCCAGACCACCTCACGGGTGCTCGAACCGAGTGACCTGGACGCCGCGCTCGCCGTCCTCGACCGCGAGCCGGTCGCGAACGCCTTCGTGACGTCCCGCGTCCAGATCGCCGGCCTCGACCCCTGGCGCCTCGGCGGCGAGATGTGGGGCTGGTACGAGGACGGCATGCTGACGTCCCTGTGCTACGCGGGCGCCAACCTCGTCCCGATCTGCGCGACCCCGCGAGCCGTACGCGCCTTCGCGGACCGCGCCCGGCGCGCCGGCCGCCGCTGCTCCTCCATCGTCGGGCCCGCCGAGTCCACCGCCCAGCTGTGGCGCCTGCTGGAGCCCAACTGGGGCCCGGCCCGGGAGATCCGCGCCCACCAGCCCCTCATGGTCAGCGACCGCATGCCGGCCGACATAGCCCCGGATCCGTACGTCCGCCGTATCCGCAAGGACGAGATGGACACGATCATGCCGGCGTGCGTGGCGATGTTCACCGAGGAGGTCGGCGTATCGCCGCTGGCCGGCGACGGCGGACTGCTCTACCAGGCCCGGGTCGCCGAACTCGTCGGCTCCGGCCGCTCCTTCGCCCGCCTCGACCAGGACGGCAAGGTCGTCTTCAAGGCGGAGATCGGCGCCGCCACCGACCGCGCCTGCCAGATCCAGGGCGTCTGGGTGGCCCCCGAGTACCGCGGCCAGGGCGTCGCGGCCCCCGGAATGGCGGCGGTCCTGCGCTACGCCCTCGCGGATGTCGCCCCGGTGGTCAGCCTGTACGTCAACGACTTCAACACGGCGGCGAGAAGGGCGTACCAGAGGGTCGGCTTCCGAGAGGTCGGCGCCTTCATGAGTGTCCTGTTCTGACCCCCAGGGGCGCCCGCACGCGGCGAGCGACCCCAGCCGAGCCGCGGCCCGAACGCGGCGCGAACGCCCCTGTAGGCTCCCCACATGCGCCTTCCCGGTCACGGTCACCGCAGCCACCCCCACGACATCGTGATCGGCCCGCTGGATCTGCCGTCCCGTGTCGACGAGGCCCTCGCCGTCCAGGCCGTCGCCTTCGGCCTGGGCCCCGACGAAGTGGCCGTACGCCGCCAGATCGTCCTGCGGCACATGACCTACCCGGGAGCGCGGGCCCTCGGCGCGACCGTCCAGGGCGCCCTCGCCGGATTCGTCTACGGCATGCCCAACGACCGCAGCCACTGGTGGTCCACCGTCGTGGAGCCGTACCTGCGGACCCAGGGCCACGACGACTGGCTCGACGACTCCTTCGTCATCACCGAACTCCACGTCCACCCCGGCTACCAGAACCGAGGCGTGGGCCGCTCCCTGATCACCACGATCACCGCCGCCGCCCTCGAACCCCGCTCGATCCTCTCGGCGATCGACGTCGACAGCCCGGCCCGCGGCCTGTACCGCTCCCTCGGCTACCAGGACCTCGCCCGCCAGGTCCTCTTCCCCAGCGCCCCGATGCCGTACGCCGTGATGGGCGCCCCCCTCCCGCTCCGCCGCCGTTAACCGATTTCCACCGTCCCGTCCCGCCCGGCTAACCTCCTGCCATAACCCACATCCGGCAGGAGTACGAGAACCATGGCGAACGCACCGGTCCAGCGCATGTCCCAGTTGATGGCGAAGACGCTGCGCGACGACCCGGCGGACGCCGAGGTCCTCAGTCACAAGCTGCTGGTCCGCGCCGGCTACGTCCGCCGCACGGCGGCCGGCATCTGGTCCTGGCTGCCCCTCGGCAAGCGGGTCCTCGCCAACGTCGAGCGCGTCGTCCGCGAGGAGATGGACGCCATCGGCGCCCAGGAGGTGCTGCTCCCCGCGCTGCTGCCGCGTGAGCCGTACGACGCGACGGGCCGCTGGGACGAGTACGGCCAGGAGCTGTTCCGTCTCAAGGACCGCAAGGGCGGCGACTACCTGCTCGGTCCCACCCACGAGGAGATCTTCACTCTGCTGGTGAAGGACCAGGCGTCCTCCTACAAGGACCTGCCGGTCATCCTCTACCAGATCCAGCACAAGTACCGCGACGAGGCCCGCCCGCGGGCCGGCATCCTGCGCGGCCGTGAGTTCCTGATGAAGGACTCGTACTCCTTCGACACCGACGACGAGGGCCTCGGCCAGTCCTACGCCCTGCACCGCCAGGCCTACCAGCGCGTCTTCGAGCGCCTCGGCCTCGACTACCGCATCTGCGCCGCGACCGCCGGCGCGATGGGCGGCTCCAAGTCGGAGGAGTTCCTCGCCCCGGCCGAGGCCGGCGAGGACACCTTCGCGGACTGCCCGAACTGCGACTTCGCGGCCAACACCGAGGCGATCACCTACCAGCTCAAGCCGGTCGACGCCACGGGCGTGGCCGCGCTGGAGGACATCCCGACCCCGGACACCCCCACCATCGAGACCCTCGCCGCCTCCCTGGGCGTACCGGCCTCCGCCACCCTGAAGAACCTCCTGGTCAAGGTCGACGGCGAGATCGTCGCCGTCGGTGTCCCCGGGGACCGCGAGGTCGACCTGGACAAGGTCGAGGCGCACTTCGCCCCGGCCGTCGTCGAGATGGTCACCGAGGCGGACTTCGCGGCCAACCGCGAGCTGGTCCGCGGGTACGTCGGTCCGCAGGGCCTGGGCGAGAAGGTCACGTACATCGCCGACCCGCGCGTGGCCCCCGGCACCTCCTGGATCACCGGCGCCAACAAGGAGGGCATGCACGCGAAGAACGTCGTCGCGGGCCGTGACTTCGAGGTCGACGCGTACGTCGACGTCGTGGTCGTGCAGGAGGGCGACCCCTGTCCGAAGTGCGGCACCGGCCTGAAGCTGGACCGCGCCATCGAGATCGGGCACATCTTCCAGCTGGGCCGCAAGTACGCGGACGCCCTGAAGCTCGACGTCCTCGGCCAGAACGGCAAGCCGGTCCGCGTGACCATGGGCTCCTACGGCATCGGCGTCTCCCGCGCCGTCGCCGCCCTCGCCGAGCAGACCGCCGACGACAAGGGCCTGTGCTGGCCCGCCGAGATCGCCCCGGCCGACGTCCACGTGGTCGCCGCCGGCAAGGCCCTTCAGACCGAACTCGCCCTCGACGTCTCGGAGAAGCTGGCCTCGGCCGGCCTGCGCGTCCTGTGCGACGACCGGGCCGGTGTCTCGCCGGGCGTGAAGTTCACCGACTCGGAGCTGATCGGCGTACCGCAGATCCTGGTGGCCGGGCGGCGCGCGGCCGAGGGTGTCGTCGAGCTCAAGGACCGCAGGACCGGTGAGCGCGAGGAGCTGACGGTGGACGAGGCGATCGCCCGCCTGACGGCGTAAGGGAATTCCGCGGGCCGTTCCCCGACCGCAGGACGTGACAGCACGTCAGCGCGGGAGGGGAGCGGCCTACAGCCAGCCGGCGAACTCCAGCAGCAACTCCGCGTCCTTGGACCGCCCCACCCGCAGCGCCCGCACCCCCGACTCCACGGCCCGGAACAGCGTCCACCCCCGCAGCCGCTCCTGATCCACGTCCAGGGACTCCGCGAGCCGCTTCACGCGCCGCCGGGTCGTCGACGCCCCCGAGGGCGAGGCGATCAGATCCTCCACCCGGTCCCGTACGAGCCGCGCCAGATCGAAGGCACACTCGCCGACCACCGGATCCGGCCCCACCGCCAGCCACGGCATCCGCTCCCCGGCCAGCACCTTGCTCTGCCGGAACGTCCCGTGCAGCAACCGCGGCTCGGGCGGCGCCGCCAGCAGTTCCGCACGGGCGGCCAGCGCGCCGTCGACCAGCACGCCCACTTCGTCGAAGGCGGCCGCCGCCGCTCGCATGGCCTCGGCCTGCCGCCCGGTCCGCTCGGCCACGGTCTCGAAGACCTGCCCGACCGGCGGCTCCACCCATAGCCGGCGCAGCGTCCCCGCCGCCTCCAGCAATGCCTTCGCCTCCGGCAGCGACCGCACCGACAGATCCGGACGCAGCCGCTCCAGCAGCAGCACCCCTTCCGTCACGGACGGTTCCAGCAGCTGTACGGCGCCCAGTCCGCCCCAGTGCGCGAGCGCGGCACGCTCGCTCTCCGGGCGGGACCGGGGCGGGGCCAGCTTGAGCACGGCGGGCGTGCCGTCCGCGCGCCGCACCAGGACCACCAGGCTGCTGCGGCCACCGGGCACCTGCACCCGTTCCACGGTCAACTCGCGTAGCGCGACGGCCCGGTGGGCCGCCTCAGGCAGCTTCTCCAACCAGTCGTCACCGTCCGGTGCCGTCTCACCGAGCGCCCTGACCAGACGCTGCGGCGGTTCGAAAGCCATGCGCGAGTCGTTCCCTTCCGTACTGCCCGTACGTGTGCTGGGCCCGCGTCAGGCGGTGGGCGCCGCCGACGTCGCCGGGGAGCCCGCCCGCTCGGCGAGCCCAGGGAAGGCTACGCTCTCGCCGCGCCAGCGCACCGCCCGCACCGCGGCCTCCCGCAACGCCTCGGCCGCCGTACCGCGCAGCGCGCCCTGAGCCGCGCGCACCAGGTCGGAGTAGACCCCGGCCAGCCGGTCCTCCAGTTCGGTGGCCAGCCGGACGGCCGCGGCCGAGTCCGGCACCGGGAACGGCAGCGCGTACCCGGCGCTCGCGGCCACCGGCTTCGCGCCCAGGTCACGTACCTCGCGCGCCAGCGCGTCCCGGCGCGCCCGGTGCGCGTCGTACGCCGCCAGTGCCTCCGTGCGCCGCGCCTCGCCGATCAGGCCGCCTACGACGCCGTAGCCGTACACGGCCGCGTGCTCGGCGGCCAGCACCGCCTGGAGAGCGGCGACCGTCGCCTTCTTCGCCTCGCTCACTTGGCTCCCTCCGTCAGCAGGTACGCGTGCGCCGCCCCGGCCGCCGCCACGGAGGCCAGCAGCCGCGCCAGTTCACCGGGCACGTCGAGCAGTGCCTTGGCCCGCCGGTCGGCGAGCGTGCGTTCGGCGGCGGCGAGCTCGGCCAGGGCGGCCTTCTCGTTCGTGGGCACGGCGGCCGACGGGGAGACCGACGGCGACGCGCTCCCGGCCCGCGGCGGCGCGGACGTCGTGGAAGAGCCCGCGGACGGCGCGGATGTTCCCACGCCGAACGCCTCCGCGTGCCGGGCCGCCTCCGACCGCAACGGGCCTACGAACGCGGCCAGTACCGGATGGGCGGCGAGCACCGCGTCGTACCGCTCGACCAGCCCCGCGCTGTCGCGGGCCGCACGCGCGCGGGTCCGCTCGGCGAGCGAAGGACTGCCGCCGCGGCCGCCGTCCGAGTCGTCGGGCCGCAAGGAGCAGCCGGCCAGGAGCGCGGCCCCGGCGGCGGAGGCGAGCAGGGTTCTTCTGCGCGGCCCGGAGGGCGGGCGCGACGGCGAGGGGAACGGCACGGCAGACGTCCTCGGGGGGCTCGTACGAAAGCAGTTGCGAAAGCGGCTGCGGAATCGGCGGACCGCAGGGCCGTGATCACCGTACCCGCGCACACGCCCCGTACCACTCATCGGCACCGCTCACGCGCAGGTGGACGGCAACACTCTCCGCGACCCGATACCCTTTGACCAGACACGCGACCCATCCCACAACAGCACACGCGGCCGAGGAGTCACCCGGATGAGCACCACCCAGAGCGAGAGGCTGCGAGAACTACTGGAACCGCTCGTCAGCTCTCAGGGCCTGGACCTCGAAGAGATCGCAGTGGACTCCGTCGGACGCAAGCGTGTGCTGCGTGTCGTCGTCGACTCCGACACCGGGGCGGACCTGGACCAGATCGCCGATGTGAGCCGTGAGCTCTCGGCGAAGCTCGACGAGACGGACGCGATGGGCCAGGGCGAGTACACCCTCGAAGTCGGCACCCCGGGCGCGGAACGCTCCCTCACCGAGCACCGGCACTATGTGCGCGCCGTCGACCGGCTGGTGAAGTTCCAGCTGACCGAGGGCGGGGAACTGGTGGCCAGGATCCTCGAGGTCGACGACGAAGGTCTCGACCTCGAAGTGCCCGGCGTGAAGGGCCGCAAGGCCACGAGTCGCAGACTCGGCTTCCCGGAGATCGACAAGGCGCGTGTGCAGGTCGAGTTCAACCGCAAGGACAAGAAGGAAGAGGAGGCGTAGCCGTGGACATCGACATGAGTGCCCTGCGGGGCTTGGTTCGGGAGAAGGAGATCTCCTTCGACCTGCTGGTCGAGGCGATCGAGTCGGCCCTCCTCATCGCCTACCACCGCACCGAGGGAAGCCGCCGCCACGCGCGCGTGGAGCTCAACCGGGAGACCGGCCATGTGACCGTGTGGGCGAAGGAGGATCCCGAGGATCTGGAGGAGGGCCAGGAGGCCCGCGAGTTCGACGACACCCCGTCCGGCTTCGGCCGTATCGCCGCCACCACCGCCAAGCAGGTCATCCTTCAGCGGCTGCGCGACGCCGAGGACGACGCGACGCTCGGCGAATACGCCGGCCGCGAGGGCGACATCGTCACCGGTGTGGTCCAGCAGGGCCGCGACCCGAAGAACGTGCTCGTGGACATCGGCAAGCTGGAGGCCATCCTCCCGGTCCAGGAGCAGGTCCCGGGCGAGACGTATCCGCACGGCATGCGGATCCGGTCGTACGTCGTACGAGTGGCGAAGGGCGTCCGCGGTCCGTCCGTCACCCTCTCGCGCACCCACCCGAACCTGGTGAAGAAGCTCTTCGCCCTGGAGGTGCCGGAGATCGCCGACGGCTCGGTGGAGATCGCCGCCATCGCGCGCGAGGCCGGGCACCGCACCAAGATCGCCGTACGGTCCACCCGCAGCGGTCTGAACGCCAAGGGTGCCTGCATCGGCCCGATGGGCGGCCGGGTGCGCAACGTCATGGGCGAGCTGAACGGCGAGAAGATCGACATCGTCGACTGGTCGGACGACCCGGCCGAGATGGTGGCGAACGCGCTCTCCCCGGCCCGCGTCTCCAAGGTGGAGGTCGTGGACATGGCGGCTCGCTCCGCGCGCGTGACCGTGCCGGACTACCAGCTGTCGCTGGCGATCGGCAAGGAAGGGCAGAACGCCCGACTCGCCGCCCGGCTCACCGGCTGGCGGATCGACATCCGCCCGGACACCGAGCAGGCCGGGGAATAGATCCAGACCGTCAAGCGCTTGGATCACGTCAGGTTACCGAGCGGCAACTGTTCGAATCCTGCCCCAAAGGGGTGAGGTCGGCACGGGGAGGTAGACTTAGTGATGTCTGGCCGGACACGCGCTCGGGCCTGCCCTGAACGAACCTGTGTGGGGTGCCGGGAGCGAGCGGCCAAGACTGATCTGCTGCGGATCGTGGCGATCAAGGACGAGTGCGTCCCTGATCCAAGCGGTACGCTGCCCGGCCGGGGTGCGTATGTGCACCTCGCCCTGGTCTGTCTCGACCAGGCGGTACGCCGTCGGGCGTTCACGCGGGCGCTGCGCGCCCCGGGAGCGCTGGACACAAAGGCGTTGCGTCGGTACGTCGAGCAGACAACAGTTGCTGAGCAGGCAACACCGTAAGAAAGCGTCGTGCGGAACCGCCGTGCGGCCCAGGTACCCCGCGAGTTGGAAGTAGGTCGAGATTGCGATGAGCACTCGATGAGCACGCGATGAGTACGCCCATGAAGTAGCGACGGTCCGGCCGCAACCCGGACCTAAAAGGAGCGAAGTGGCTAAGGTCCGGGTATACGAACTCGCCAAGGAGTTCGGTGTGGAGAGCAAGGTCGTCATGGCCAAGCTCCAGGAACTCGGTGAATTCGTCCGTTCGGCGTCTTCGACCATCGAAGCGCCCGTTGTCCGCAAACTGACGGACGCCCTCCAGCAGGGCAACGGAGGCGGCAAGCCCGCCCCCGCCCGCAAGGCTGCCCCGGCGAAGCCGGCAGCCCCCTCTCCGGCGCAGGCTGCCCGTCCGGCACCGCCGCGTCCGCCGGCCCCCAAGCCGGCCGCCGCCGAGAAGCCCGCGGCTCCCGCCGCGCCGGCCTCTTCCGGCCCCCGTCCCACTCCGGGCCCGAAGCCTGCGCCGCGGCCCGCCCCGGCGTCCCCGGCTCCGACCTCGCCCGAGTTCACGGCGCCCCCGTCGGCCCCCGCGGCCCAGGCCCCGGCCCAGGGCTCCGGCCCGCGTCCGGGCGCTCCGCGTCCGGGTGGCCAGGCCCCGCGTCCCGGCGCTCCGCGTCCGGGTGGCCCCGGTCAGGGTGGTCAGGGCCGTGGTGAGCGCGGCGAGCGTGGCGAGCGCGGCGAGCGTCCCGGTGCCGGTCGTCCCGGTGGCGGCGCCCCGCGTCCCGGTGCCCGTCCGGCCGGTCCGCGTCCGGGTAACAACCCGTTCACCTCTGGTGGCTCCACCGGCATGGCGCGCCCGCAGGCGCCCCGTCCGGGCGGTGCCCCGCGTCCCGGCGGCCCCGGTGCCCCCGGTGGCGCCCCGCGTCCGCAGGGCCAGGGCGGCGGTCCCCGTCCCCAGGGCGGCGCGGGCGGTCCCCGTCCGCAGGCTCCGGGCGGCGCGCGTCCCACCCCGGGCGGCATGCCCCGTCCGCAGGGCGGCGGCCCGCGTCCCGGCGGCGGCCCCGGTGGTCCGCGTCCGAACCCCGGCATGATGCCGCAGCGTCCCGCTGCGGGCCCGCGTCCCGGCGGCGGTGGCCCCGGTGGCCGTGGTCCCGGTGGCGGCGGTCGTCCCGGTGGCGGCGGCGGTCGTCCCGGCGGTGGCGGCGGCTTCGCCGGTCGTCCCGGTGGCGGCGGCGGTGGCGGCGGTTTCGCCGGTCGTCCCGGTGGTCCCGGTGGCGGTGGCGGCGGTTTCGCCGGCCGTCCGGGTGGTCCCGGCGGTGGCGGCGGTGGCCGTCCCGGCTTCGGCGGTCGTCCGGGTGGTCCCGGTGGCCGTGGTGGCACGCAGGGCGCCTTCGGCCGTCCCGGCGGTCCCGCGCGTCGTGGCCGTAAGTCGAAGCGGCAGAGGCGCCAGGAGTACGAGGCCATGCAGGCCCCGTCGGTCGGCGGTGTGATGCTGCCTCGCGGCAACGGCGAGACTGTTCGCCTGTCGCGCGGTGCCTCGCTCACCGACTTCGCGGAGAAGATCAACGCCAACCCGGCGTCGCTCGTCGCGGTCATGATGAACCTCGGCGAGATGGTCACGGCCACGCAGTCCGTCTCCGACGAGACGTTGCAGCTCCTCGCCGGCGAGATGAACTACGAGGTTCAGATCGTCAGCCCCGAGGAGGAGGACCGCGAGCTGCTCGAGTCCTTCGACATCGAGTTCGGCGAGGACGAGGGCGACGAGGAGGACCTGGTGGTCCGTCCGCCGGTCGTCACCGTCATGGGTCACGTCGACCACGGTAAGACCCGACTGCTCGACGCCATCCGCAAGACGAACGTCATCGCGGGCGAGGCCGGCGGCATCACCCAGCACATCGGTGCCTACCAGGTCGCGACCGAGGTCAACGACGAAGAGCGCAAGATCACCTTCATCGACACCCCGGGTCACGAGGCGTTCACCGCCATGCGTGCCCGTGGTGCGCGGTCGACGGACATCGCGATCCTGGTCGTCGCGGCCAACGACGGCGTCATGCCGCAGACGGTCGAGGCGCTGAACCACGCCAAGGCGGCCGAGGTGCCGATCGTGGTCGCGGTCAACAAGATCGACGTCGAGGGCGCCGACCCGACCAAGGTGCGCGGTCAGCTCACCGAGTACGGGCTGGTGGCCGAGGAGTACGGCGGCGACACGATGTTCGTCGACATCTCCGCCAAGCAGGGTCTGCACATCGACTCCCTGCTGGAGGCCGTGATCCTCACCGCGGATGCCTCGCTCGACCTGCGGGCCAACCCGCACCAGGACGCGCAGGGCATCTCGATCGAGTCCCGTCTCGACCGCGGCCGTGGTGCCGTGTCGACGGTCCTCGTCCAGCGCGGCACGCTGCGGGTCGGCGACACCATGGTGGTCGGCGACGCGTACGGCCGAGTCCGGGCGATGCACGACGACAACGGCAACAGCGTGGCCGAGGCCGGCCCGTCGACGCCGGTCCAGGTCCTGGGCCTGACCAACGTCCCGGGTGCGGGCGACAACTTCCTGGTGGTGGACGAGGACCGTACGGCCCGTCAGATCGCCGAGAAGCGCGCCGCCCGTGAGCGCAACGCCGCGTTCGCCAAGCGCACGCGCCGCGTCTCGCTCGAGGACCTGGACAAGGTGCTCAAGGCCGGCGAGGTCCAGCAGCTCAACCTCATCATCAAGGGTGACGCTTCTGGTTCCGTCGAGGCCCTGGAGTCCTCCCTGCTCCAGCTGGACGTCGGCGAAGAGGTCGACATCCGCGTCCTGCACCGCGGTGTCGGTGCGGTCACGGAGTCCGACATCGACCTGGCCATGGGCTCCGACGCCATCGTCATCGGCTTCAACGTGCGCGCCGCCGGGCGTGCGCAGCAGATGGCCGAGCGCGAGGGCGTGGACGTCCGGTACTACTCGGTCATCTACCAGGCGATCGAGGAGATCGAGGCGGCCCTCAAGGGCATGCTCAAGCCGGAGTACGAAGAGGTCGAGCTCGGTACGGCGGAGATCCGCGAGGTCTTCAAGTCGTCCAAGCTGGGCAACATCGCGGGTGTTCTCATCCGCTCCGGCGAGGTCAAGCGCAACACCAAGGCGCGCCTGGTCCGCGACGGCAAGGTCATCGCGGAGAACCTCAACATCGAGGGTCTGCGTCGCTTCAAGGACGACGTCACCGAGATCCGCGAAGGGTTCGAGGGCGGTATCAACCTCGGCAACTTCAACGACATCAAGGTCGACGACGTCATCGCGACGTACGAGATGCGCGAGAAGCCGCGGGTGTAACAGCCGACGGTCTGTGCTGGCCGGCGGGACTTCGGTTCCGTCGGCCAGCGCGCCGTTTGGTGCCCGGTCCACGGAACGTAATATCCGTCGATCGGCCCGCCCCTTCGATGTACCGTTCTGATGTCCCTGCCCGACCAGCCGGCGGGGCCATCGATCCCGGGCCGGCGGGTGAACCGGTTGCCTACATGTATGTGGGGACTCTGTCCTTCGACCTGCTCCTCGGTGACGTGCGCTCACTGAAGGAGAAACGCTCTCTCGTCCGTCCGATCGTGGCCGAGCTCCAGCGCAAGTACGCGGTGAGCGTGGCGGAGACGGGGCACCAGAACCTCCACCGCAGGGCCGAGATCGGGCTCGCGGTGGTCTCCGGGGACACGGGACACCTCACCGACGTACTGGACCGCTGTGAGCGGCTGGTCGCCGGGCGGCCCGAGGTGGAACTGCTCTCGGTTCGACGCAGACTCCACAGCGACGAAGACTGAAGCAAGCAGCAAGAGAAGTTACTAAGGAGACGGACCAGTGGCCGACAACGCGCGGGCGAAAAGGCTGGCGGACCTCATTCGAGAGGTGGTGGCCCAGAAGCTCCAGCGCGGGATCAAGGACCCGCGACTCGGCTCGCACGTCACCATCACGGACACCCGCGTCACGGGTGACCTGCGGGAGGCGACCGTCTTCTACACGGTGTACGGCGACGAGGAGGAGCGGCAGGCCGCGGCCGCCGGACTGGAGAGCGCCAAGGGCGTCCTCCGGTCGGAGGTCGGACGGGCGGCCGGTGTGAAGTTCACGCCGACCCTCACCTTCGTGGCCGACGCCCTCCCGGACACCGCACGCACCATCGAGGACCTCCTCGACCGGGCGCGCCAGTCCGACGAGAAGGTGCGCGAGGCGTCCGCGGGCGCGAAGTACGCCGGCGAGGCGGACCCGTACCGCAAGCCGGACTCGGACGACGAGACGGACGGCGACACCGCGGAATGACGCAGAAGCACACCACGCCCGACGGCCTTGTCATCGTCGACAAGCCGTCGGGCTTCACTTCGCACGACGTGGTCGCGAAGATGCGCGGCATCGCGCGCACCCGCCGCGTCGGGCACGCCGGCACCCTCGACCCGATGGCGACGGGCGTCCTCGTCCTCGGCGTGGAGAAGGCGACCAAACTCCTCGGTCATCTGGCCCTGACCGAGAAGGAGTACCTGGGCACCGTCCGGCTGGGCCAGACCACGCTCACCGACGACGCCGAGGGCGAGATCACGGGGTCCACCGACGCCTCGAAGGTCACCCGAGAGGCCGTCGACGCCGGGATCGCCAAGCTGACCGGCGACATCATGCAGGTGCCGTCCAAGGTCAGCGCCATCAAGATCGACGGGGTGCGCTCCTACAAGCGGGCACGGGACGGCGAGGAGTTCGAGATCCCCGCCCGGCCCGTGACCGTCTCGTCCTTCGGCGTGCACGACGTCCGGGAAGCCGTCGCCGACGACGGCACCGCGGTCCTCGACCTGGTCGTCTCGGTGGTCTGCTCCTCCGGTACGTACATCCGGGCCCTCGCTCGTGACCTCGGCGCCGACCTCGGCGTCGGCGGCCACCTCACGGCGCTGCGCCGCACCCGTGTCGGGCCGTACAAGCTGGACTCCGCCAGGACCCTGGACCAGCTTCAGCAGGAGCTGACGGTGATGCCGATCGCGGAGGCCGCCACGGCCGCGTTCCGGCGCTGGGACGTCGACTCCAGGCGCGCCCGGCTGCTCCTCAACGGGGTCCGCCTCGACATGCCCGACGAGTACGCCGGGGCCGGTCCCGTCGCCGTGTTCGATCCCGAGGGCCGGTTCCTGGCGCTCGTGGAGCAGCACAAGGGCAAGGCGAAGAGCCTCGCCGTCTTCGGCTAGGTGTGCTGTCCCGGGACGTTGGTGACAGGCGACACGCCTTGAGCGGTCCTTGAACGGGGCGAGGGCCTCTGGGTTCGGTGTGGATTGCGAT